>NZ_AQPN01000149.1 GCF_000403135.1 Arcticibacter svalbardensis MN12-7 | reverse complement strand
TCTTCTTCAGTAAGCAGATCCTGCAGTACCTCACTATCATGCACACTTGCAGAACTGGTCTCAAATCCGGTGATCAGTTTAGAGCCAATATCAACCTTTACATGGTTCTTATAGCCGAAATAGACCTGATTGTTCTTCTTTGTCCAGTCCGCATCGGTATCCTTATGCCTCATCTTGTTTAAGCTCCAGTCTTCAGGAAGATCGCCCTCTTTCAGTTGCTCGTTTTCTTCCCTGCTGTTACGTTGCCTAGGAGCAGTGACAAAACTGGCATCTACCATACTCCCTTTTTTAGTATACATGCCTGCTTTTTCTAGCCTGTTGTTAAAGGCTACAAACAGGGAATCAAGTACATTGTTAATGATCAATGCTTCCCTGGAATTACGGATTGTATTCTGATCAGGGATCTGGTCATTCAGCCCTAAACCTAAGAAACGCATGAAAGTCAGACGGTCTACGATCTGAAACTCGGTCTGGGCATCAATAAACCATATAGGTTCTGCAGCACCAGGATCTTAAACAACATCAGTTTATCATAAGGTGGGCGGCCTCCTTTACTATAATCTATTGTAGCAAAACCACTCTTGATTAATTCACGGAATCCCTCCCAATCTATATGCTCATCAAGTGTTTTTAAAGGGTCTTTATAATTGCCTAATTTATCCTGATGATCCATAAAATCAAAGAGAGTTTTTTCCCGTTTTTTCATATCTAAATTTAATCATTTATGCGCGCTTATTCGATTTTTTGTACTCATAAATTAAGGTAGGTTATTGGAAGCCCCCTTATGAATTTCCACCTCCCTAGAGATTAATGGTATGATTGCCATCATACGAAATTATAGCGTGCAATTTTAGGTGGATTCTCCATAAACCCTTTTTTAGCTAATGATAGGTCATATGATGATTGCAAACGAACCCAAAATCTTGCAGCCCCTCCAAACACTGTTTCAACTCTTAAGGCTATATTGGGTGTTATAGAAGCCTTACCATTTATTATATTAGACAATGTAGGTCTGGTGACGCCTAACAGACCAGCGGCTTTAGCAATGGTTAAATTACGTCCTTCAACAATTTCAATCTTTAATATTTCCCCTGGGTGGATTAATTCCATTTCTCTTTTCATATTAGTGTGTATCTAAATAATCTAAGTCAAAAGCAGATTTATTTTCAAAGCGGAAGACAATTCGATAATTACCTGTAACATCTAAGCTCCAAAATCCCTGAAGGTTGCCCTTTAAAGGATGCGGCCTAAATGAAACTAAATTTGCAAGATCTTCCGGTACTTCTTCTAAATCATCAATAATTTGCAAAATGAGCTTTATTTTTTTTAACTGCAGCGGAGGCAGCTTACTACCACCCCCCTTCTCCCAAAGAAGCCTTAAGGCCATACTCTTAATAGTTTCAATCATAATAGACCGTATGGCGTAAATATACACTATACGGAGTGAAGAACCAATTTATTGATGATAATAGTCATTAAACGGTGGAATTATAAACAAAATTTAACTTGATCAAAAAACGAGGGAATAATGAGAAAAGATCCAGTCTGTATTCTTTACGTTCCTTTTTATAATGAATTTTCGTACAAGTGAAATTATTAAGTATATTCGGCTGATAAATCATCAAGTATACTCTTAAAAATCGAAGGTACCAGTATATTAAAAGTTTTTAAAAAGCAATATCTAATCTATTGAATGACAATACATATCTATTTGACTGATGATTTTTTTAATTGAATTTTAAATGAATTTTAAGACCTTATTTGATTCTACTTTTTTTATTGGTTTTTTTTCAAATTTAAAAGCCAGTTCGTTGCAGAAGTTACATAACTCATTGACAAAAGTTTATTTGGCAGAGGAGATAGATATACAACCTAAACCAGTAAAAGGTATACAGCATCTGTATAATGCATGGTATAAAAGTATAAAGTCTAATCTGGTATTTAAAAAATTTCGGCGTCGGGATATTAAGATTAGCTTTATTGTTAATCATAATGGCGAATTGATAGATATCGATCTAGTTGAAAGGGTAGATGAAAATATTGATAAGGAGCTTATTAAAACTTTTAAAGGATTGCAATTAAAGTGGTCTTCTGGCCTTGTTAAAGGTGAAAGTGTGAGGGTAAAGATTGTTATGCCTTTTAGGATTAATTAACCTTAAATGAAACCCCTCGCCGTGAGTTTAACGTATATACTCGGGCGACAATGAGGTGCTCTAAATCGAAAACAATTCAAATTCTAAACCGTTAGTCTCAACAAACGATGAAAATTAATCAGATAGATAACTATCGAACTCGGCGTGTTATCCTATTTTTTATAGTGTCGGATTTTTAATTGGAACCTCTACCCATCTATATAATATTATTGTTAGTGGCTTTTTATCTGTATCCCACCTTGCTCCTTGGTACGTAAATCTTTACTGGGACAGCCTAACCCTCCTTGATCTCTTTGCTTCGATAGTATTTTGGTTTAAACTGAAGCAAGGTCTTCTTCTCGCAATTGCAATTATGGCCACTGATATAATAATTAATACTTACTCTTATTTATTCGGTTGGTTTGGTGAAATTGTATCGGCAATGGTTCCTGTAGGACTACTAATGCAATCAGTATTCGGCACCTTCATTTTTGTTACCGCCACTTTGTTTTTATCAAGAAGTTCTTTTAGTAAATAAATTATCATTAAACCGTGGAATACAGAGACAGTCTATTGCTTTCTACAAAAAAATGAAGGAATAGTGATAGATATAAATTTTTGCAGAATGGATATTGTCAAACCTAGAAAGAACTGTTACAGATGCTTGACCTTTACCTGAATTTATATTAGTGCTTTTCTCAATTATGATTTTTAAATTTAACCCGTGAAATTATTCGCCTTCTTTCTGTCGACAATCGTTCTTGGATTGACTTTAATACCTTGCTGTGCATTAGATGAGGTATCTGAGGTGCATTCAATAGAAATTGGGCATAAAATAAGTCATAGTTGCGATGACAGGTGCAGCGACTGCTCACCGTTTTATGTATGTGGTGCATGTGTTGGCTTTTCACTTAACATAGTGTCGGCTATAACATTTGGATTGCAAGCTATACCAGTTCAGCATAAGACCCTCCATATTCATGATGAACTACCGAAATCCTTATCTTCTATCTGGCAACCGCCTAAATTAAGTTGATTTTCCTATCGCAGTCTATGTAGACTGTTTTTTTGAAAACACTTATTATAAATAATATCATGAAAAAATTATTTGTATTAGTGGTTATGCTATGGATTACCTCAGTAGCATTTGCCCAGAATACGTACAAGGCAGTTATTAAAAATGCCCAAACAAATCAGCCGCTAGCAGGGGCTACAATAAAAGTAACTACAGCTAATATTACCGCGAAATCAGATGATTCCGGATCATTATCCATTAGCAATATCCCATCAGGTAGTCAGATCATTCAGTATAGCTACATTGGGTACCAGACAAAGATGGATACTTTAACATTTCCTTTAAATCAGGACACGGTGCTGATTGTTTCATTAGAACCCAACGAAGAAGATGAACATCTTGAAGAAGTTGTTATTACCGCTACCCGAAGCAGCCGTACAATAGATAATATCCCCACGCGTGTAGAAGTTATTGCAGGTGAAGAACTGGACGAAAAAGGAAACATGAAGCCGGGTGATATCCGTATGCTACTAGCAGAAAGTACAGGTATACAGACCCAGCAAACATCCGCTACAAGTGGTAACTCGGCCATCCGTATTCAGGGACTAGACGGTAAATACACCCAGGTCATCCGTGACGGCTTTCCTTTATACTCCGGTTTCTCCGGTGGACTTGGCCTGTTACAGATCGCCCCGCTGGACTTGCAACAGGTCGAGGTGATCAAAGGATCATCCTCAACGCTGTATGGTGGTGGTGCCATTGCCGGTCTTGTAAATCTAGTTTCTAAAAAACCGACTGAAGAACGGCAGCTTAATTTCCTGCTGAACGGAACTTCAGCACTGGGACTGGATGCCAGCAGCTTTTATGCGCAAAAATTTGATAAATTTGGTATTACCGTTTACGGTGCATATAATAAAGGAACGGCTTATGATCCTGCCGATATCGGCCTGACGGCCATTCCTAAATTTGACCGCTTTACCCTGAACCCGAAACTGTATTTCTATTTCAATGATGCGACCACCCTCTCAGCTGGGATTAATGCAACAACAGAAAAAAGGATCGGCGGCGATGTGGAATATGTTAAAGGAAACGGCAGCGCAAGTCACTCTTATTTTGAAGAGAACAAAACCGGGCGCTATAGTTCCCAGCTCGAGCTGGATAACAAAATAGGTGAAAACCAAAAGCTAACCCTGCGCAATTCAGTAAGCTATTACGACCGCAGTATCGGCCTGCCAAACTACCTGTTTTCAGGTACACAGGTATCTACCTACAGTGAGGCCAATTATAGCCGTAACGGAGAAAAATCAGAATGGGTACTGGGTGTCAATTTCCTGTCTGACAGTTTCAAAGAAGATCAAAATAGTGCTACTGCGTTAAGGAGCTACAACTATAATACCATTGGAGCCTTCGCGCAGAACACCTGGAACCTATCGGAAAAATTCAGTATCGAATCGGGCATCCGGGGGGATTATCACAATGAATACGGATTTTTCTTTTTGCCACGAATCTCCGGGTTATGGAAGATCAATGAACATTTTTCGACCCGTTTAGGTGGCGGATTGGGCTATAAAGCCCCGACAGTATTTACTGAAGATGCCGAACGCATCCAATTCAGAAATGTATTGCCTCTTGATGTAGCAAACACTAAAGCAGAGCGTTCTTATGGTTCCAATTATGATGTCAATTACCACACTTCACTCTTTGATGGTAATGTTGGATTCAGTATAAACCAAATGTTCTTTTATACCCGTATTAATAATCCCTTACTGTTAACGGCAGCGACTGGTAGTAACCTTGCTTATTTACAGCCTAAGGGCAATCTGGATACCAAAGGAATGGAAACCAACGCCAAGATCACCTATAGTGACTTTAAATTATTCATTGGTTATACCCTGGCTGATGTAAACCAGCACACAAGAGGCGCCAGTACCACTTATCCGCTGGTTTCTAAGCACCGTCTGAACAATGTGTTGATGTACGAAGTGGAAGATGAGTGGAAAATTGGCCTGGAGGCCTACTATTTCTCCAAACAGCAACTGAACGACGGTGCAACTGGAAAGAGTTACTGGACGGCTGGCCTAATGGCAGAAAAGCTTTGGGAGAGGTTTTCGCTCTTCATAAACTTCGAAAACTTTACGGATACCCGCCAAACAAAGTTTGACACTATTTATACTGGAAGCATTACCAGTCCTGTCTTTAAGGATATTTATGCCCCTGTTGATGGCTTTGTAATCAATGGAGGCATTAAACTAAGACTTTAGTAGCATTAGCATAACGCCTGTCCAGTTTTGTCGGGCGTTGTGCTTTGCTTTGATCGTTGGGCATGTCTTTTTGAATATTAATCCTGCGGAGCTTTCAAACATTGCTTTAGCATACGCTCGAATCCTTCCGGCTTAAGACTTTTTCTAATGAATACCATACGACTTTGTGGCAGCTCCCCCTCTTCCCATTATTGTCCGTATTCTATAATTAAACTGGCATTCACTGAAACTAATTTGCTGACGAGCCTCCATTGTTTCCTTTAACTGTGTCTCGATATGGTGTGCATCTATCGACAGATTACCCGCTCCAACTGATAATAATACGGGATTGAGCGCGATGTGAGAAATGGTGCAGCTACTGACGCTGGATCGGCTATTCCGGTGGTTTCGATAACAACTTCGTCAAACTCTGATCTTCTGTACCACAGATCCTCTAGCAGCTGGTGAAAATCTTGGCTCAAGGTACAGCAAAGACATCCATTACTAGGTTAGATCGTCACCCCACAGCTTCAGGTAAATACCTTCTCTTGGATGTTAATTTGACCTTATTTCCTTATCGGATATCATATACTCAGTGCATTAATCAAAAATCTTGCCCCCACTCAACTTTTTTTGAACGAAACACGCTTTAGTGGCACAACATCCGGAATCATCTGCTTTGATTTTACCGTTTTAGTGGACAGGTTAGCCTGTTTACCGAATTGCGAATCCAGCCTCAGCATCAGGAGATTGCCTTTATAAAACATCTCTTTGATTTTTTCTTCTTTACCCGAATATTTGGATGGTTGCATATCAACCTCTTTTAAAGGGTAATCTGAAGGATTTAAGGATTGAAATGTTCCAATTATAGCACAAGGACTGAACGCTGCACTATTCAACAAAACACTTTCATTGGTGTGATCTAAAGTGGAATACAGCATTAGCGACATACTTACCATTGCCAAACAGTCTGCAGGAACTGCTTCTTTAAAGGTGATAACCTGATCTTCAATACTTTGATATCCTTCCAAATCAACATCCTTAAACCCAAGGTTTTCATAATACTCTTGCCTGAAGTTAAATGCAACTAACATTAACCTGATGCGGTGTTTCATATAGGCGCCGCTGGCATTTTTAGGCCTTTTGATTCCTATTTGGGTGTTCAAGGGACCCAAGATAACACGCACCAAACCTTCCGCACTTTTACTTACCGAATGGCTCATCTGCAACACTTCATGCAATTTACTGTTCGCATTAAAATCTAGTCCCTGTAAAAAAGACAAATCCCCATCATGTAAATCCCTTTTCCCTTTCTCTCCACTCAAATTATTCAATATCGACCGGTACACCATTTGCGTACTCCTGTAAGCCGCCGTTCCATCCTTAAAAAAATAAGCCGGCTCAAATGCTGTCCTAATCACTGCTGCAGAAGAACTTGAAAGGCCAAACTCGGCAGCACTCCTTTTAGTTTTTTCAGTCTGCTTAAATGCTTTTGCTTTCCCCTGGATGATGTTCTTCCCCCGGTACTCACGGTAGGTAACCGAACCTGCAGTTCCATGTACCATCCCTTTTTTATCTATTGTAGCCATATCCTTATGATTTATATAAGTAAAGGACTTACTAAACGATCATAAAAGCGAAAGAAAGACTAAATCTTCCTAAATCTTCTCTCATACAACAGAATCTTCCTGAATATGCAACCAAATTATTTTAAAGAACATTATGTTCACAGTTTAAACTCATAAAACCTAACCACCCAAAATCAGTTGATATTTTAACATGGATGATTTAATCTGGTGAATTTATGATACAAAGAAACAGACATAAATCTTATTGAAAGCAGCATATTTCCGAGGAAAGTCCGATGTAAACTAGGTACAGTTGGACTTATACCGCTCTCATACTACTATCTTTTTGGAATCCTCAATATAAAGGTAGCTCAATGCCACCTGTGTATTATCCGAAAGTCATCGATCTCGATTCCGTTTAAAATGTTCTTCATGTAACCCGAAAATACACTTTGCATGTTAATTGGTAATAATAAATGGAGACCAGTCTCCTGTCTGAATATTAAACTCTTTATTACAGATCAATCCATTAGGAGAATGGATGATCAACTCCCTATTTTGTGACTTTAATCTTTTTGATACATGACCTGTGTCATTTCAATAAAGATTTCATCCAGTACTTTTGTATTGATAAATAACAGAGATCATCTTCATCTTAAAAACAGCGATCATCATCTGATTGCACCCGTTTTAAGATTCGAAAATAAAATTGCTTTGAGTTTGAGTTTGTTGATAAGTAGCCGGCACTAATTAGTTAGAGCCGGCTTTCTTTTATCCCCATAGATCGTATCTTATCGGGGTCATCATCAAGATAGGTTTGATTGAAGATCCCTGAAAACTCATAAATAAATCCTTAAAGCTTCTACAATAGATCCAGAAATATTCCCTAATACGTAGTTAAACTGATAATATTCGAAGAAAACGGTAACAATTTTTCTTCACCATGGAGAAAGCCTAGAGCAATCACAAAGCCAAAACCTGCAACTGTACCACCTAATTCAAATATAAGATCAGCAGTTGCCGCAGCTGTACCTCCTGTTGCAAGTAAATCATCATGAACAAACACCCTGCTTCCAGGAGCGAATGCATCAGTATGGATTTCAATCGTAGCGGTTCCGTATTCCAGTTCATAGGATTTGGTCACAATAGAAAACGGAAGTTTCCCTGGTTTCCTAACGGGCACAAAAGGTTTATTAAGCTTATTAGCCAGCATCAATCCGAACAGGAAACCCCTGCTCTCTACCCCGGCAATCACATCAATATCCAGATGAGCGAGTTTTTCAGCAAAAGCATCTACAATTTCAGTACACAGGGCCGGATCTTTAAATATAGGCGTTACGTCCTTAAATACTATTCCAGGCTTTGGAAAATCATAAATATCCCTTACAACGGATTGAATCTTTTTACTGATCATTGGAAAATTAAATAAGGTGCAATTTTAAGCAAAATTTCAGAGTTAAGAATGCTAATCTGCCTCAAATCATCTATTGAATGATATTCTCCATGCTGCTTCTTATATTGAATTAAGGCATTTATTTGCTTATAACTAAAATAGGGAAACTTTTTTAAGTCCTCAAATGTAGCCGTATTGATATTGAGCTGATGCAGGGATCCCTGTTCCACGCGTACCTGGTTCTTTATTTCTGCATACTTCAGGGAGTCGATCCCAAATACTTCCTGAAGTTGCTCTTTGGTATGAAATCCACCTAGACGGTCTCGGTATTTGGCTATTCGAACGGCCAGCACTGGTCCGATGCCTATTATATCAACTAATTGAGCAGAGTCTGCAGCATTTAATTCAACAACCCTCAGTTCTCGTTTTGCATTCGGAGGATAATTTTTCTTGACATAATGGTAATCAGGATTAGCTTTTGATCCGGCATAATCATTCCTTTTAAAAGAGGTATTATTATAAGAAGTTTCGGGAATCCGGATATAGGGTTCGAGATGAGCATATTCAAAAGTAGAAATGGAATAGATTTTTTGCAGATCTTCCTTCTTGCGAAAGCTTCCACCCTTGTCCTCATAGTGATGAATGACCTGGATCTGCTTTTCGGACAAACCTAATTTCTTCCAGTCTGCTGTGGCTAACTGGTTAGGGTTAAAAAGAAAATACTGTGCTTTTGTACGCGATGTAGAAACCGTAGATTCTGCAGAATGATTGTAACCTGGAGATCTTGTATAAGAGGAATTTGGGTTGTCTGGTGAACGTGTATACGAGGAGCTTGAATTGTCCGAGTAAGCTTCACTGCCTGTTTCCGCAAATTTGTCAGTTTCCGAAAATCGATATACAACAGGCGACTGGAACACAGCATAAACCCAGGGGAATAAAGCAATTAAACAAATAAGGATACATAAAACAAATAGTCCGTTTTGCTCCCTCTTTGAAAAACCAAAAAATGCATTTAACCACTTTTTCAATGTTCTTATATTTATACTGATTAGACAGGACAAACATAAGACCTGGAAAGCACCAGGAAAAAAAGTAAGGAATTTTATTTTATTAAATTAAAAAGTCTTCACGTGGGGGGCTGAAACAATCGATCAATACACCGGGTTCCAGACAAAGACAACCATGAATAACATGAGGAGGAATGTAATAGCCGTCACCTTATCTGATTATTTTGCGTTCATCGCCAATAGTGATTTCGAAAGAGCCACTGGCCACATAGGTTGTTTGAGAATGATAATGTTCATGTAACGTACCGATACTGCCGGCTTCAAACTTTACTTTAACCAACATCACCTTATCATCATGACCGAACATTTGCCTTTGAATACCTTCTCCAGCGTTTTTCCAAGCGATATCCTGGGCAAACTGATAAACTTCACTATGTATCATACCTATTTAAACCAGGAAATGTATTTACTTTTAAAACAAAACAGATGCGGGCATCCTATTTATGTTAAACGCTAAATATATAGATTAAACAATCGACTTCCAGAGCAGATCTTTCAGTTCCTGAATTCCTTTTTGAGCTACAGATGAAATAAACACATAAGGCAGATCAGGAACCTCCTTAGCCATTTCTGCTGTTAGTTCCTCATCGAGCAAATCCGACTTACTGATGGCCAGTATCCGGGGTTTATGCATCAATTCCGGATTGTAATCCTCCAGTTCAGCAAGTAAAATATTATATTCTTCGGTAATTGTACGTTTCGTATCAGCAGGAACCATAAAAAGCAGCACTGAATTTCGTTCAATATGGCGCAAAAAGCGAAGGCCTAACCCCTTTCCTTTAGAAGCACCTTCAATTATTCCTGGTATATCGGCCATGACAAAGGAACGATTATCACGGTAAGCTACGATCCCCAGATTAGGCACTAAAGTGGTAAATTCATAATTTGCTATCTCAGGTTTAGCTGCTGATACAACAGATAAAAGAGTTGACTTCCCTACGTTGGGGAAACCTACAAGACCTACATCAGCCAGAACTTTAAGCTCCAGAATGACCCACTCTTCTTTACCTGCTTCGCCCGGTTGTGCGTAACGTGGTGTTTGATTGGTTGGCGTTTTAAAATGAGAGTTACCTTGTCCGCCACGACCACCTTTTGTTAAAATTTCAGTTTGACCGTCTGTAGTAATCTCATATAAGATTTCACCGGTTTCCGAATCCCTGGCAATGGTTCCTAAGGGAACTTCCAACCATTCATCTCTACCCGTTTTACCACTGCTTAAAGAACTCGAGCCGCAGTCTCCATCACCTGCAATAACGTGCTTACGGTATTTCAGGTGAAGCATAGTCCACAATTGGCTATTGCCCTTTAACATTACATGTCCCCCTCGTCCACCATCTCCACCATCCGGTCCTCCTTTAGAGGTTAGGATATCACGGTGTAAATGAGCAGAACCTCCACCACCACGACCAGAGCGACAACATATCTTCACATAATCAACAAAGTTGGATCCCTGGGACATATAAAATTCAGTTTAAGAAAACTATTATTTAATTAAAGCTATTGGTAACCGTTGCGATAGAAGCAAATATTTCATCTACGCTACCGATGCCGTTTACACTTTGAAACTTGTTCTGTGCTTTGTAAAAGTTAGCAACAGGAGCGGTTTTGTTATTGTACTCCTCGATACGTTTACCAATTATTTCAGGATTTGCATCATCAGGTCTGCCAGATTCTTTTCCACGTAATAAAAGACGTTTTTTAAGTTCCTCGTTGTCCACAATTAATGCAATCATTCCTGAAATAGCAGTATGCTTTGTTTCAAGAAGTTGATCTAATGCTTCAGCTTGAGCTACCGTACGTGGGAAACCATCAAAAATAAATCCTTTGGCTTCTTTATTGGAATCAAGCTTATTGCTGATCATACCAATAACAACTGCATCTGGCACAAGAACGCCCTGGTCCATCAGCTTTTTAGCTTCCAGTCCTAATTCAGTACCTTGTGTGATTTCATTTCTTAGAATGTCTCCTGTGGATAGGTGTACAAGCTGATATTTTTCAATAAGCTTTTGGGATTGGGTTCCTTTACCGGCTCCCGGAGGGCCAAATAATACGAGATTTAGCATCTGGGTTATTTTTAAATTTTAAAAGCCTCTCCGTTAACTGAAAAGGCTTTTGAATTTGATTGTGGACTTGAAGGGAGTCGAACCCCCAACCTCCTGATCCGTAGTCAGGTGCTCTATCCAATTAAGCTACAAGTCCGTTTGCTAATGGAATGCAAAGATAGAAGTTCTTTCTAGAATCCCTAAATAAAATTCAAAAAACAAGGCTTTAAATCAATAAAACCTTGTAATTGATTAATTATCAAAGCAATAAAGCCATCAGAATAAACATTAAGGATTATGAGAAGGGCCTTTACCAGGTTTGGATATAGATTCTCTCATATCTGTATCCGATTTCAGATTCTCTAATTTGTAATAATCCATGATACCCAGGTTACCAGAACGGAAAGCTTCAGCAATAGCCAGTGGCAATTGCGCCTCTGCTTCAATTACTTTAGCTCTCGCTTCCTGTGCTTTAGACCGCATTTCCTGTTCGGAAGCAACAGCCATAGCCCTACGCTCTTCAGCACGTGCGTTAGCCACCTTTAAATCAGCTTCTGCCTGGTCGGTTTGCAATTTGGCACCAATATTTTCGCCAATATCAATATCCGCGATATCTATGGAAAGGATTTCAAATGCTGTTCCGCTATCAAGACCTTTACCCAATACCGTCTTGGAGATCCGATCCGGGTTTTCAAGTACTTCTTTATGGTTTACAGCAGAACCGATGGTAGTTACGATACCTTCGCCTACACGAGCTAAAATAGTTTCCTCTCCTGCCCCACCTACCAGCTGGTTGATATTGGCACGAACGGTAACTCTTGCTTTGGCAATTAACTGAATTCCATCTTTCGCTACTGCAGCTACAGGAGGGGTATTGATTACACGGGGATTAACAGATAACTGTACGGCGTCAAATACATCCCTGCCAGCCAAGTCAATGGCAGTAGCGAGTTTAAAGGTAAGGGGAATGTTGGCCTTATCAGCAGAAATAAGTGCTTTAATCACATTATTCACGTTTCCTCCTGCTAGAAAGTGTGTTTCAATTTCATTAGAGGAAATATTAAGACCCGCTTTTGTGGAGATGATCATGGCATTGGTGACTAATGAAGGCGGAACTTTACGTAAACGCATGAGAAACAAGTTAAGAAGACTGATCTTCACCCCTGATAACTGGGCGGTAAACCATAAGTTCACCGGCAAAAGGTAAAAGCAAAAGTAAATCGCTGCTACGACTCCTACTACTACCATTATTAATTGAACATTATTAGGATCCATTATTTATAATTAATTAGTGATTGCTTTTTTGATTGCATCAAAGTTAGGAAGTTCTGATGCGGCTTCCAGAACCTCTGCATATAGTATAGTCTGATTTTCGTCGATAACAAATGCAGCTCTTTTTGCTACACCTTTTAATCCGAACACAAAATCTTCATAATATGCACCGTATGCCTGTGAAGTTTCTTTGTTAAAATCAGATAATAAAGGGAACTGGTAGTGGTTGTCTTCCTTAAACTTGGCCAGAGTAAAGGGTGAATCGACAGAAATAGCTACAATCTCTGCTCCCAATCCTTCGTAATAGCCAAAAGAATCGCGCATGGTGCAGAGTTGTTCGGTGCATACTCCTGTAAATGCCATAGGAAAGAAATGTATAATCAACTTTTTGGAAGAGTAATCGCTTAATGAGACTTCTTTCAGCTCTGAGCTGTACAATTTAAAGTCGGGTGCTTTTTGTCCAGGTGTTAATGTCATATTAAAAAATTTAATGTCAATGTAAGCTTTGGATAAACTGACTCTGGCTAATATAGGTAAATTTATATATGGAGTATGATATAAAGCAACAATGATACATCGGGAATTGATGCATCAAAAGAATAAAAAGGAAGCTTATTTTAAGAATTTTTAACGGATGGACCTTTTTTTACGGTTCCGAATGTAGCAACTAAAAGAATGAGAATAGCAGTCACAATAGCCAATACCCATGGTTCATTGTACCATACGTAGGAAAAAGAAGTAAAAATATTTTCCGGAGATTTCCCTTTATCAGGAGAAGATGACTGTATTTGAAAAGCGAGAAGGCCTAAAAACAAATAAAAACATGCAAATAATATAAATGCTTTGTCCCTTATTAAAACTCTCCACTTCATTGTTTATATGCTCTGTATGTCTATTTAGAACACTAAAAAAATGGATAGGTTTTAAGAAAAAAGCATTAACTGACAGATCTTAAAAATCTTTTGAGTGAAGTCATTTTATTTTCAAAGATTAAAACGTATTATTGCAAACCCAAAAATGAGACCAAAAACGGGCTTAAACATTGATTAATAACGCATTTTATTTCTAAATCATATGCCAAGCACTGGAAAAATAACGCAAATCATCGGAGCCGTAGTTGACGTAAGCTTCTCCAATGACGCGAAACTCCCAAAAATTTACAATGCACTGGAAATCACTAAAGACAACGGAAAGAAAGTAATTCTTGAAGTTCAGAATCATCTTGGTGAGGACCGTGTACGTGCCATAGCAATGGATTCCACCGATGGACTGTTGCGTGGTATGCCTGTTATTGACACAGGATTTCCTATCAGAATGCCTGTAGGTGAAGACATTAAAGGTAGAGTTTTTAATGTTGTAGGTGATGCTATTGATGGTATCCCTGACCTGGACAAATCAAATGGTCGTCCGATCCACAGTCATCCACCCCGTTTTGAAGATCTTTCAACAGAATCTGAAGTTCTTTTTACCGGTATCAAAGTAATCGATTTATTAGAACCTTATTCTAAAGGTGGAAAAATCGGATTGTTTGGTGGAGCTGGAGTTGGTAAAACTGTATTGATACAGGAATTGATCAACAACATTGCAAAAGCATACGAAGGTTTATCCGTATTTGCAGGAGTTGGAGAACGTACACGTGAAGGAAACGACTTACTTCGTGAAATGCTTGAATCCGGTATCATAAAATATGGTGACGCATTCATGGAAGGCATGGAAAAAGGAGAATGGCCTTTAGACAAGATTGACTTTAACGAATTGAAAGATTCGAAATGTACATTCGTGTTTGGCCAGATGAATGAGCCTCCTGGTGCACGTGCTCGTGTTGCACTTTCCGGTTTAACTCTTGCGGAATATTTTCGTGATGGAGATGGCGAAGGTCAGGGACGTGATATTTTGTTCTTCATTGACAATATATTCCGTTTTACTCAGGCAGGATCTGAGGTATCAGCGCTATTAGGACGTATGCCATCAGCAGTAGGTTATCAACCAACACTGGCAACAGAAATGGGTTTGATGCAGGAACGTATTACTTCCACTAAACATGGATCTATTACATCTGTACAGGCTGTTTATGTACCCGCGGATGATTTAACTGACCCTGCACCGGCAACAACATTTGCCCACCTTGATGCTACTACTGTATTATCACGTAAAATTGCGGAACTAGGAATTTATCCTGCAGTGGATCCATTGGATTCTACCTCACGGATTCTTAGCCCAATGATTTTGGGTGATGAGCATTACAATACTGCACAACGTGTTAAAGAAATCCTTCAACGTTATAAAGAACTTCAGGATATCATCGCAATCTTAGGAATGGATGAGTTATCAGAAGAAGATAAATTAGTTGTAGGTCGTGCCCGTCGTGTTCAACGTTTCTTGTCTCAACCTTTCCACGTTGCAGAACAGTTTACTGGTCTTAAAGGTGTATTGGTAGATATTAAGGATACAATCAAAGGTTTCAATATGATTATGGATGGTGAAGTGGATGAATATCCTGAAGCTTCCTTTAATCTTGTTGGTAGCATTGAAGAAGCGATAGAAAAAGGTAAGAAATTACTTGCTGAAGTATATTAATTGCAATTATGACATTAGAAATCTTAACACCAGATCAAACTGTATATAAAGGAGAGGTTACCTCTGTAACTGTTCCCGGTGCACTTGGTTCTTTTGAAGTACTTAATAATCACGCTCCGATAATTTCTATTCTGGAAGATGGAAAAGTTATTATCCGAGAAGGTAAGACCGAACAAATCTATCAGATTAAAGGTGGTGTTGTTGAAGTCATAGATAACAAAGTTATTGTTCTCGCTGAAGGAGTGGTTACCTAAGTTTCTTCCCTGAAATAACAAACCGGATGATTCAATTCATCCGGTTTTTTTTTGCAATTTTTCCTGCATTCTGCTCCTTTTAAGAAGAAATTGGTCTGGATTTAACAAGTAACATAGACCGAAAACCATATACCAGAATCAGTTTTGGTATATCTCATCCAAATTTTTCTTACTACGAATAGCAATAATTCAATATTTAATTCTTAATATTAGTATTAATTAAAATATAATTCTTATTTTAATTATTTACAATACCCTATTGACTATAAAACAACTTGTGCTTACCTTGAGTATTATTAATATTCAGGAAAACGATTGACGATCTTAATACAGATTGGAATACTCCCGAATTGATTATTTATTATGGCGACATTAACAAATACAACAGAACCCACTACAGAAACGGAAGAATTGAACCGTTTCAGTAAAACCCTTACACAAGACCCGACTCAGCCGGCTGCTCAAGCCATGCTTTATGGAATTGGTTTAACAGATGAGGATATGGACAAAGCCCAGGTCGGAATTGTGAGTATGGGTTATGATGGCAATACCTGTAATATGCATTTGAATGGACTTGCCGCCATTGTAAAAGAAGGCGTATGGAAAGAAAACCTGGTAGGATTAATTTTTCATACTATCGGTGTTAGTGATGGAATGAGTAATGGTACCGAGGGAATGCGTTATTCTTTAGTGAGCCGCGATCTGATTGCAGATTCTATTGAAGCCGTTTGTGGTGCTCAATATTATGATGGCTTAATTGCTCTTCCGGGTTGTGATAAAAACATGCCTGGATCTATTATGGCAATGGGCCGTTTAAATCGTCCTGCTATTATGGTTTATGGTGGCACAATTGCACCAGGTCATTATAAAGGTGAAGACCTGAATATCGTATCTGCATTTGAAGCGCTTGGAAAGAAGATTGCAGGAGAAATGGATGAGATCGACTTTAAAGAAATAATTAAACGTGCTTGCCCGGGTGCCGGTGCTTGCGGCGGAATTTATACCGCTAATACCATGGCTTCGGTTATTGAAGCATTAGGAATGAGTTTACCTTATTCCTCTTCGAACCCGGCATTGAGCGATGCGAAGAATAAAGAGTGCCTGGATGCTGGTAAAGCAATCAAAAATTTACTTGAATTAAATATTAAGCCAAAGGACATCATGACTAGGGAGGCATTTGAAAATGCTATAGTTCTTTTGATGGTTCTTGGTGGTTCTACCAATGCGGTATTGCATCTGATTGCCATGGCTGCTAGTGTGGACATAGAATTGACTCAGGATAATTTCCAGGAAGTGAGTAACAGAATTCCTGTTCTTGCAGATATGAAACCAAGTGGAAAATACATGATGGAGGATCTTCACAATATGGGCGGTGTACCGGCTGTGATGAAATATCTGCTTGATCTGGGTTGGTTGAATGGTGATTGCATCACTTGTACAGGAAAAACTATCGCTGAAAATTTGGCTGATGTACCTGCAATTGATTTTGAGAACCAAAAGGTTATCCTTCCTATTGAAACACCTGTAAAAGCAACCGGACATTTACAGATCTTATACGGGAACCTTGCTCAAGGTGGTAGTGTGGCTAAGATCAGTGGTAAAGAAGGAGAACGTTTCGAAGGTCCGGCCCGCGTATTTGATGGTGAGTTTGAATTAATTCATGGCATAAGCAATGGTCGTGTGCAACATGGTGATGTTGTCGTGATCCGTAATGTTGGTCCAAGAGGTGCTCCCGGCATGCCGGAGATGTTAAAACCAACGTCAGCATTGATCGGTGCAGGTTTAGGTAAAACTATTGCGCTAATTACTGACGGACGTTTTAGTGGAGGAACTCATGGTTTTGTAGTGGGTCATATTACTCCTGAAGCTTTTGATGGTGGTTTAATTGGCCTGGTTCAGGATAATGATATTATTGATGTGAATGCTGTAGACAGAAGCATCACACTTAAAGTTTCCGAAGAGGAAATTGCTAAAAGAAGAGCGGCCTGGTCTCAACCTGAGTTAAAGGTTAAAAAAGGACTTCTTTATAAATATGCTAAACAGGTAAGTAATGCTGCACTTGGATGTGTAACAGATCTTTAAATAATAAACAACAAAACTATTAACCGAAAGTAAAAAGGGCCTGAATGGATTTAATTATGGAAACAGCACAACAGGAAGTATTGTCCGAGCAAAAAACAAACCCTGGAATTGAAATGAAGGGGTCCGCTGCTTTATTAGAAGGGCTTCTTGCAGAGGGGGTAGATACTATATTTGGTTATCCGGGGGGAGCAATCATGCCTATATATGATGCGCTATATGATTATATGGATAAATTAAAGCATATCCTGGTTCGTCACGAGCAGGGAGGAATTCATGCTGGACAGGGTTATGCACGCGCATCAGGAAAAGTAGGGGTGGTTTTTGCAACTAGTGGTCCTGGGGCTACCAATCTGGTAACCGGATTAGCTGATGCTCAGATTGACAGCACTCCGCTTGTTTGTATTACCGGTCAGGTATTTGCTCATCTTTTAGGTACAGATGCTTTTCAGGAAATCGATATCATCAATATCACTTCTCCGATCACAAAGTGGAATTACCAGATCACAGATGCTACAGAGATACCCGAGATACTGGCGAAGGCTTTTTATATTGCCAGAAGTGGCCGTCCGGGTCCTGTACTAATTGATATTACCAAGAATGCTCAGCTTCAAAAATTCAATTTTGAGGGTTATAAACCTTGTGCTCATATCAGGAGTTACAGGCCAAAACCTATTGTCAGGAAAGAATATATTGCAGAGGCTGCAGCACTTATAAATGCGGCTAAAAAACCGTTTGTGTTATGGGGACAGGGTGTTTTATTAGGTAGAGCTGAACAAGAATTCAAGGCATTTATTGAAAAAACAGGGATTCCTTCTGCCTGGACAATATTAGGTGCTGGAGCGATACCAAGTGATCACCCTTTAAATGTAGGGATGCTGGGGATGCATGGTAATTATGGTCCGAATGTATTGACAAATGAATGTGATGTGCTGATTGCTATAGGGATGCGGTTTGATGACCGTGTAACAGGGCGTTTAGATAAGTATGCGAAACAGGCTAAAGTGATCCATCTGGACATTGATCCTGCTGAGATAGATAAAAATGTACAATCTACGGTGCCTGTTTGGGGTGATTGTAAGGAAACACTGCCCCTATTGATGGATGCTTGTGATGCGAAACAACATTCGGAATGGATGGAAAAATTCAGAGGTTTCGAAAGAGAGGAACATGCTGAAGTAATCGATAATGAATTATTTCCAACTACAGGCGAACTGACCATGGCTGAAGTTATTCAAGTATTGAATGAACTGACTAAGGGAGAGGCTATCATTGTATCGGACGTAGGACAGCATCAGATGATTGCATGCCGTTATGGTAAATTCAACAAAACCAGGAGTAACATTACGAGTGGCGGACTTGGAACAATGGGTTTTGCATTACCTGCTGCCATTGGTGCCAAATTTGGTGCATTAGATCGAACAGTAGTCGCAGTTATAGGAGATGGTGGCATACAGATGAACATACAGGAGCTTGGAACCATCATGCAATGTGGAATTGATGTGAAGATCATCGTTTTGAATAACCAGTTTTTGGGAATGGTACGCCAGTGGCAAGAGTTGTTTCAGGAAAAGCGCTATTCATTTGTTGACATAACAAGTCCGGATTATATTAAGGTAGCAGATGCTTACGGCATACCGGGAAGCAGTGTTTCCAAGAGAGAAGATTTGCGGACAGCATTGCAAACTATGTTGAATACCAATGGATCTTACTTCCTTGAAGTAATGGTAACGAAGGAAAATAATGTATTTCCAATGGTGCCACAAGGCTGTAGTGTAAGCGAAATAAGACTTAAATAATAGTAGAACCTTGCGTTATGAGTGATCAGAATCAAAAAGAAATAAGCATAGTTAAGCAGGAATATAACATTACTGTTTACACTGAAAACCAGATTGGTCTTCTAGGTCGTATTGCGATAATTTTTACACGGAGAAAGATTAATATAGAAAGTTTAAACACATCGCCCTCAGAGATTGAAAGTATTCACCGATTCAATATCGTGATTACTGAAACGGAAGATGTGGTGAGGAAAGTAACACGGCAGATTGAAAAGCAGGTAGAAGTTTTGAAGGTATATTACAATACCAACGAGGATATCATCTGGCAGGAAATGGCTTTATATAAAGTCCCTACTGATATCATTGCTGAAAAAGCATTGGTAGAACGGTTACTGCGTGAAAATGGTGCAAGGGCTGTTGTGATCCGGAAAGATTACACGGTATTTGAAACCACGGGACACCGATCAGAAACAGATGCTCTTATCATAGCTTTACAGCCATTCGGGCTGATTGAATTTGTACGGAGTGCGCGAATTTCTATTATTAAAGACAGTGATGGCTTTAACCGGAAGTTGCGCGAATTTGAGCGAATCGAACCAGGACAGGATGTGATTGAAAATGAGTTTCTCAATAGCAGAGACAAGGTATTCAGCATGTAATTGCTCTTTGGAATAATATTATAACAAAAACAAACAATAGCTTAACAGCAAAAACAAAAAATCATGGCAAAATTAAATTTCGGCGGTGTTGAAGAAAATGTAGTAACCCGCGAAGAGTTTCCTTTATCTAAAGCACAAAAAGTACTTCAAAATGAAACAGTAGCTGTAATTGGTTATGGAGTACAAGGTCCAGGACAAGCGCTTAATCAAAGAGATAATGGAATCAACGTGATCGTTGGTCAACGTAAGAATTCAAAATCATGGGATAAAGCAGTAAAAGACGGATTTGTACCGGGAGAGACTCTTTTCGAAATTGAAGCTGCGTTAGAAAAAGGAACTATCATTTGCTACTTGTTAAGTGATGCAGCACAGATTGAGCTTTGGCCAACTGTTAAAAAGCACCTTACTCCAGGTAAAGCTTTATATTTTTCACACGGGTTTGGTATTACTTTTAATGAGCAAACCGGTATCATCCCTCCTGCTGGAGTTGACGTATTTTTAGTAGCTCCAAAAGGATCAGGTACTTCATTACGCCGTATGTTCCTTGAAGGTCGCGGATTGAATTCAAGTTATGCTATTTTCCAGGATGCTACAGGTAATGCATTTGAGCGCGTTGTTGCTTTGGGTATTGCAGTAGGTAGTGGATATTTATTTGAAACCAACTTTAAGAAAGAAGTGTATTCTGACCTTACAGGTGAACGTGGTACATTAATGGGTTGTATTCAGGGAATTTTCTCAGCTCAGTATGAAGTATTAAGAAGTAAAGGACACAGTCCTTCTGAAGCTTTCAATGAAACTGTAGAGGAGCTGACTCAATCATTGATGCCTTTAGTTGCTGAAAACGGTATGGATTGGATGTATGCAAATTGTTCCACTACTGCTCAGCGTGGTGCTTTGGATTGGTGGAAGAAATTTAGAGATGCAACTAAACCTGTATTCGAAGAGTTATATGAAAGTGTTGCTACCGGTAAGGAATCTCAGCGTTCAATTGATTTGAACAGTCAACCAGATTACCGTGAGAAATTGGATGCAGAATTAACTGAACTTCGCGAAAGTGAAATATGGCAATCAGGTAAAACTGTAAGAAGTTTACGCCCTGAAAACCAATCAGTAGAAGCATAAGACTACAAAAAGTAAAGCAATACTTAGCTTCAGGCTAAGTATTGCTTTCTAATAAAAAATCACAAATAAATACTGAAGTCCTGTCTGAAGACATGGCTATAAAGCAAATAGAATGTTACACGATCCTAATCGTATATTTATTTTTGACACCACACTTCGTGATGGAGAACAAGTACCAGGTTCACAATTAACTACCCGGGAAAAGATTGTTATCGCTGAAGCATTGCAATCTCTGGGTGTAGATGTTATTGAGGCTGGGTTCCCTATTTCGAGTCCAGGAGACTTTAAAAGTGTAGTTGAGCTATCAAAGATTATACGCGACCCTATTATTTGTGCATTAACCCGTGCAAACAAAGGAGACATTGATTGTGCCGTAGAAGCATTAAAACATGCCCGTCATCCACGTATCCATACAGGGATAGGCGCATCTGATATGCATATCAAATACAAGTTCAATAGTACAAGAGAAGAGATAATTGAGCGTGCTGTAGAGTCTGTAAAATATGCAAAGAAATTTGTAGAGGACATTGAATTCTATGCAGAAGATGCAGGAAGAGCTGATAATGCGTATCTGGCTCAGATGATTGAAGCCGTAATTGCAGCAGGTGCTACGGTAGTGAATATCCCCGATACAAACGGATATTGTCTCCCGGAACAATATGGCTCCAAGATTCTGTATCTGAAAGAAAATGTAAAAAATATTGATCAGGCAATTATATCCGTTCATTGTCATAACGATCTGGGCTTAGCAACTGCTAACACAATAGTAGGTTTACAAAATGGGGCACGCCAGGTAGAATGTACCATTAATGGTATAGGCGAACGTGCAGGGAATACTTCATTAGAAGAAGTAGTGATGATTTTAAAAACGCACAAATCCCTTAATCTAACGAATAGAATTAATACCAAACATATATATGAACTGAGTGGCATGGTAAGCAGAATGATGCGCATGCCGGTTCAAGCAAATAAAGCGATTGTTGGGAAGAATGCTTTTGCCCATAGTTCTGGTATCCATCAGGATGGTGTACTGAAGCATCGTGAAAATTATGAAATAATTAATCCTGAAGATGTTGGGATTGATCAATCGGAAATAATTTTAACAGCCCGCAGTGGCAGACATGCACTTAAACATCATTTAGAGCGATTGGGTTATGCTAATGACCGCCTTGATCTGGATCAGGTTTACCAACGTTTTCTAACGATGGCTGACGCTAAAAAAGAAATTAAGGATGATGACATTTTATTTCTAATGGGTGTTGAAGCGGAAGTGAATTATAAAAACGGAGTAAAAATCAATTCATTGCTGGTTACTTGTGGTAATGAGACTGAACCTTCAGCTGAAATAAACTTAAACTATAAAGGTACTGAGCATAAGGCTACCGCTTATGGAAACGGTCCGGTTAGTGCTACAATCAATGCCATCCAAAGCATAATGGCTTCGGATGTGGAAATAAAAGAGTTTAACATTCATTCCATTCAGGGTGGAAGTGATGATGTCAGTAAGGTAGATATGCGGGTTATTCATGAAGATAAATCGTATATGGGATATGGATTTAGCACTGATATTGTTCGTGCTTCTGCAAATGCCTATCTGGATGCTTTAAATAAATTTGTATAAACAATAAATTAATTGAGACCGACCCTTTTGGGTGTCTTGAGAATTATAAATATAAAAAAATGAGTAAGACATTATTTGACAAAGTGTGGGATACACACGTTGTGAAGAAGATTGAAGGTGGACCTGATGTATTATTTATAGACCGCCACTTGATTCATGAGGTTACAAGTCCGGTAGCTTTTTTAGGATTAAAGACAAGAGGAATTAAGGTATTATATCCGGAGCGTACATTTGCTACGGCCGATCACAATACTCCAACAATTAATCAGCATTTACCTGTTGCCGATCCTCTTTCTGCTAAACAGCTGAAAGCTTTAGAGACAAACTCTAACGAATACGGGATTAGTTACTGGGGATTGGGTCACCAGAAAAATGGTATTGTACATGTTGTAGGTCCGGAATACGGAATAACTCAACCGGGTGCCACTATTGTATGTGGTGATTCGCATACATCTACGCATGGTGCTTTTGGTGCCATCGCTTTTGGTATCGGAACATCAGAAGTAGAGATGGTACTTTCTACACAATGTATCATGCAGCCAAAGGCAAAGAGCATGAGGATCAATGTGACTGGAAAGCTAGGATTTGGTGTTACTCCAAAAGACGTTGCCTTATTTATTATATCGAAACTAACCACGTCAGGTGCTACTGGTTATTTTGTAGAATATGCTGGAGAAGTTTTTGAAAACATGAGTATGGAAGGCCGGATGACGGTTTGCAACTTAAGTATTGAAATGGGTGCCCGTGGAGGAATGATTGCTCCCGATAAAACTACATTTGAATACGTAAAAGGTCGTGAATTTACTCCTAAAGGTGAAGCATGGGATAAAGCAATGGCCTACTGGCTTACGCTTAAAACGGATGCGGATGCGACGTTTGACAAAGAATTGACTTTTGATGGATCCACTATAGAGCCAATGATTACCTATGGAACAAACCCAGGTATGGGCATGGGAATCTCGAATCATATCCCTGACGCAGAGGATGTGGAAGGTGGCGTAACTACGTATGAAAAATCTTTAAAATATATGGGATTTTCTGAGGGTGACTCCATTGTTGGAAAACCGGTAGATTTTGTATTCGTTGGTAGCTGTACCAACGGAAGGATTGAAGATTTCAGGGCATTTGCTTCATTGGTTAAGGGTAGAAAAAAGGCTGCGAATGTTACAGCCTGGTTAGTTCCCGGTTCACATATTGTGGAGGCCCAGATCAAAGAGGAAGGATTATTGGATATCTTCATTGAAGCAGGATTTACCTTGCGTCAGCCTGGTTGTTCAGCTTGTCTGGCCATGAACGATGATAAAATACCTGCAGGAAAGTATGCGGTAAGTACTTCAAACAGAAACTTTGAAGGCAGACAGGGTCCTGGTGCTAGAACAATGCTAGCCAGTCCTTTGGTTGCAGCAGCAGCAGCAGTAACAGGTGTAGTAACTGACCCAAGAACATTAATTCACGAACTAGAATTAGTTTGAGTTTCTAAGTTTAAAAATTCAAGAAATGGCATACGATAATTTTAATATATTAAAAAGTACAGCAGTTCCTCTTCCTATTGAAAATGTGGATACGGATCAACTTATCCCGGCACGTTTTTTAAAAGCTACCGAGCGAGTTGGATTCGGAGATAACCTTTTCCGTGATTGGCGCTATAATGCAGATAACACACCAAAACAAGACTTCGTTCTTAATAACCCTGTTTACAGTGGTAAGATATTAGTTGGAGGTAAAAATTTCGGTTCAGGTTCTTCCAGAGAGCATGCAGCATGGGCAGTTTATGATTATGGTTTCAGATGTGTGGTATCCAGCTTCTTTGCTGATATATTCCGGAACAACTGCTTGAACATTGGGGTATTACCTGTACAAGTTAGTCCGGAATTTTTAGAAAAAATATTCGCTGCTGTTTTCGCTGATCCAAAAGCAGAACTTGAAATAAATCTTCCTGCACAAACAATCACACTTCTTTCAACCGGAGAGCAGGAAAGCTTTGAAATTAGTCCTTATAAAAAAGATAACATGACCAATGGGTTTGATGATATTGACTATTTACAAAACATCAAGACCGAAATTCAGGAGTTTGCCTTACATCTTCCTCTTTAATAGATATGATGTTGCTAAATTAAAGTTTTAGAAAACAGAAGAGTGCTTTTCGCAGATCAATGCAGCACTCTTCCATTTTTTTAATGCTTATAGAACCGATTAAGCCATTACATGAAAAAGAGAAAAATTGAGATAATGGATACGACCTTGCGGGATGGTGAACAAACTTCGGGCGTGTCATTTTCTACTTCAGAAAAATTAACAATTAGTAAACTCCTTATTGAAGAACTAGCTGTAGACCGGGTTGAAGTTGCTTCAGCACGTGTATCAGCAGGAGAACTGGAGTCTGTTAAGGCGATTACGGAATGGGCCAGGTCCAATGGACACATTAACAAAATAGAAGTTTTATCTTTTGTCGACAATGGAACATCCATAGATTGGATGGTGAGTGCTGGGGTACAAGTGCAGAATTTATTAACCAAAGGTTCTTTAAATCATTTAACTCATCAGTTAAAAAAAACACCTACGCAACATTTTTCGGAAGTCGCTCATGTAATAAGCCTTGCCGCTTTAAAAGGCATTTCTACCAACGTGTACCTGGAAGACTGGAGTAATGGCATGCGTAATTCGCAGGAATATGTGCTAGAGTATTTAGATTTTTTAACTACTCAGAAGATTGAACGCGTTCTATTACCAGATACATTAGGTGTGCTATCACCATCGGAGACCTTTAGTTTTATTGCTGGTTTGAAGTTAAGGTATCCCCTTTTCCATTTTGATTTTCATGCACATAACGATTATGATCTGGGCAATGCAAATGTATTAGAAGCGGTTAAAGCAGGAGCTGATGGATTACATTTGACGGTAAATGGAATGGGAGAAAGGGCTGGCAACGCGTCTATGGCTAGTGCTATTGCGGTAATCAAAGATTTTCTTCCTGAAATTGAAGTATCAATAGAGGAATCTTCGATCTATAAAGTGAGTAAGCTGGTGGAAACATTCTCTGGGGTTCGAATCCCGGCTAATAAACCTATTGTAGGGGATAACGTTTTTACTCAAACGGCAGGGATTCATGCAGACGGCGATAATAAGAACAATCTTTATTTTAATGATTTGCTGCCTGAACGGTTTGGGAGAAAACGTAAATATGCCTTAGGAAAAACATCAGGCAAAGCCAACATTGAAAGGAACCTTCAGGAGTTGGGTCTTCGGTTAAATGATGATGAAATAAAAAAGGTGACTCAGCGTGTCATCGAACTAGGCGACAAAAAGGAAACGGTAACGATGGAAGACCTTCCATATATCATTTCGGACGTCCTTGATAGTAATACTTATGAAGACAAGGTGATTATTGAGTCCTATGTTTTAACAAATTCAAAAGGACTTCGACCATCAGCGACTATATGTGTACGCATTCATGGAGAACTATTTGAAGAAAGTGCACAAGGAGATGGACAGTTCGATGCATTCATGAAAGCGCTGACTAAAATTTACGTAATGAAAAATCTTTGTTTACCAAAACTTATAGATTACGCGGTAAGAATAGCTCCCGGGAGTCATTCAGATGCCTTATGTGAAACGATTATCACATGGGAAACCATACATAAAACCTTTATCACCAGAGGATTAGATTCGGACCAAACGGTATGTGCCATTAAATCGACACAGAAGATGTTAAATATCATCTAGCCTTCAATACTTAACAAGAATAACTTAAATAAAAATGAAATTAAATATAGCTCTTTTAGCAGGAGATGGAATAGGACCTGAAGTAATAGACCAGGCTGTAAAAGTAGTCAATGCAGTAGCCATTAAATTTAAACATGAGGTAAACTGGACCTCCGCCTTAACTGGTGCTGCAGCTATAGATGCTGTTGGTGAGCCCTATCCCGATGAAACACATGCTGTTTGCATGGCAGCAGATGCTGTTTTATTCGGTGCTATCGGTCATCCCCGTTATGATAATGATCCTAAAGCAACTGTGCGTCCGGAACAAGGTTTGTTAAAAATGCGTCAGAAATTAGGCTTATTTGCAAATGTTCGTCCAACATTTACTTTCCCTTCTTTAATCGATAACTCTCCTTTAAAAAGAGAACGGATTGAAGGCACCGATTTAATCATTCTAAGAGAATTAACGGGTGGTATCTATTTTGGCGAAAGAGGCCGTAAAGATGATGGGAATACCGCATTTGATACTTGTACTTACACAAGAGTTGAAGTGCAGCGTTTAGCTAAGCTTGGTTTTGAAATGGCAATGAACCGAAGTAAAAAATTATGCTGTGTGGATAAAGCAAACGTTCTGGAGTCCTCCCGTTTATGGAGAGAAACTGTTCAGGCGATGGAAAAAGAGTATCCTGAAGTGAAAGTAAGCTACGAATTTGTAGATGCTGTAGCGATGCGCCTGGTTCAATGGCCAAGTTCATATGATGTATTAATCACTGAAAATCTATTTGGCGATATCTTAACAGATGAAGCTTCAGTTATATCGGGTTCAATGGGATTAATGCCTTCCTCTTCAATTGGGCTACATACTTCATTATTTGAGCCTATACATGGTTCATATCCTCAGGCAGCAGGTCTGGATATTGCAAATCCATTAGCCACAGTTTTATCCGCTGCTATGATGTTTGAAGATGCTTTCGGTTTGAAAGAAGAAGCAGAATTAATCAGGGCGGTTGTAAACAAATCTTTAGATGAAGGTATTGTGACTGAAGATATAGTGGTTAAAGGCAAAAAAGCGTATAAAACTACTGAAGTGGGTGATTGGTTAGCTGCTAACATAGCATAATTTCAAAAGTTAATTTGAATTAAACTTGTTAATAGCTAATAAATCAAAACGGAGTAGACCCAATTCTAATTTCTAATCATTAAGGCTGTTCCAGTATTGGGACAGCCTTTCTTTTTATAATAAAAGCTGCAGATATCTCATATTACTGTTTAAATTTGCTTCTTCGATTCATAAATATATACATGTCAGATCTTGAAGTTAAATTCAACCCGGAAATAGCTGCTGAACGGTTAAAAGAAGTAATCAAACGCACTCCATTAATATACAATTCCAGACTATCAGTTAAATACGATTGCGAAGTATATCTCAAAAGAGAGGATTTGCAAATAGTACGATCTTATAAGCTCAGAGGAGCCTATAACATGATCGTTCAGCTTTCTACAGAGCAGCTTTCAAAGGGTGTAGTATGTGCTAGTGCAGGAAATCATGCTCAAGGTGTTGCTTTCTCCTGCAGAAAGTTAAATACACGTGGCGTAATTTTCATGCCTGAAATAACGCCTAAACAGAAGCTTGATCAAACTATAATGTTTGGAGACGGAATGGTTGAAATTATTTTGGTGGGAGATACTTTTGATGACTGCCTTCGGGAAGCGTTGATCTATACCAAAGACCATGACATGAATTTCATACCACCATTTGACAATTATAACATCATTGAAGGTCAGGGAACGGTAGGGGTTGAAATTATGCAGGATCTTGAAGATGCAGAGGTGATATTGATCCCTATTGGCGGAGGGGGACTAGCTGCCGGCTCTGGAAGCTACTTTAAACAGAAAAACCCTACTATTAAACTACTGGGAGTTGAACCAATGGGGGCACCTTCCATGACTAAGGCTATTGAGAATGGAGGTCCTATAACCTTAGAGGAGATAAACAATTTTGTTGATGGTGCCTCTGTAAAACGCGTAGGAGAACTAACTTACTCGATCTGTAAAGAAGTACTTGAAGATATCATTCTTGTTCCGGAAGGAAAAGTTTGTACCACCATATTACAACTATATAACCAGGACGCTATTGTTGCTGAGCCTGCCGGAGCATTATCTGTCGCTGCCCTGGATCTCTGCAAAGACCAGATTAAAGGTAAAAAAGTAGTTTGTATTATCAGCGGAGGCAACAATGATATTGAACGCATGCAAGAGATAAAAGAACTTTCTTTATTGTATGAAGGGCTTAAACATTACTTTGTGATCCGTTTCCCACAACGTCCGGGTGCTTTGAAGTTATTTGTCAATCATGTATTGGGTTCAACGGATGATATTACTCGTTTTGAATTCATAAAGAAAACGCAAAGAGAGTTTGGACCTGCTTTAGTGGGAATCGAACTTAAATTTGCAGATGATTATGCTTCACTTATCCAAAGGATGGAGGCACATCGATTTGATTACAAAGAAATTAACCGGGATAAGACATTATTTGAGTATCTGGTATAGCTTAATATCTATCATTTACGGGATTCAATAATCATAAAAACGAGTCAGTTCTGCTTGTATCCAATGCCCTTTCTTATATCTGCCCGGACTTTGGCTTAATGCACGTAAAACAACTCCTTCGTACTCTAATACTAACTCTTCATAGAATCCTTTGAAAAGGCATTCTTTGATATAAAAGTTAAGTCCACGGTCGTTAAATACAATCCATTCCGGATAAATAACAATATTATCCTTTTCGGAGAAGATGCCTACTGTAGCGGCATCTTCCTTGGATAGCACATTACAGTTTGTTAATAAGGTTGCGGTATACAGTTTTTTTGGATGGTCATATAAATAAAAAGGATTCCCCTCTTCTATTAATTTCCCATCTTTAATAATCACCATGTTATCGGCGAGCGACAGACCATCAAGAGGATCATGAGATACCAGTATTACTGTGATACCTAAATAGGTTGCCATGCGTCGGATATCGGCTCTTAACTCATTTTTGAACATGGCGTCAACCTGACTAAATGGTTCATCTAAAAGGAGTACTTCCGGACCAGTAATGATTGCGCGTGCAATAGCTACACGTTGTTGCTCTCCTCCACTCAGATCTACTGCCCGCTTTTGAGCTAGATGATCAATTTTTAAAAACTCCATTACTTCAAAAGTTTTACGCTGCTTACCTTTAAGATCGGTATTGGATAACAATCCGGCTATGTTATCGTACACTTTCGCATATATATTGAGATTAAAATCCTGAGCCACGGTTTTCATAGCATCATGTCCTGGAATGAGTTTTTCTGATGGACCGGCAACATGTTTCCCCTGATAATAAACTTCACCTGAATCGGGACTCATAAGTCCTGAAATAAGCTTGATCAGTGTACTTTTCCCGCTTCCACTAGCACCTGCAATTACAGTTATAGTTCCTTGCTGTATAGTTAGACTAATAGATTCGACACCAGATAACGGTTGTGTACTATATAATTTTGTAACTTGCTTGAGCTCAATAGCAGGTTGATTTATCATGTGCAATATGAATTAAAAAAACCCTGCTGTCCTTAATCAGGAATTAGCAGGGTTATTAAGTATTTTTAAATATAAATAAAAATCAAGCTTTTAACGTATTAAAGCATAAGCATGACAAAATTTTAGCATCTGTTTCTTAGCTCATTGATTAAAACCCTAAAGATACTCCAAAGGACATATTTTGCAAACCTTCCTGACCCGGACTATTCTCAAACATATCATTAAAGTAATATTTCGCAAATAAACCTGTTCCTCCATAACCTATCCGGGCGAAAGCTCCATACCTGAATGTGGCAAAATGGTAATTATCATTGAATTTCTGTTTACCGTTCTCACTGCTTTTTTGCTTCACTTTTCCATTAAGTAAAAAGCCCATATCAGGACCAGCTATGAACCTAAACTTATTTCCACGATTATCATCCTTAGATCTCCATTCAAAAGATAGCGGTAATCGAATATAAGTAGAAGAAAATCTATTTTTATCAAACTCAATATCAGAGACCTCATAATCTAATACAGGAGAGTTTCTAATCATTGTAATATTCTTTTTTAAACGGATAAGCGTCCAATCAAAACCAGCAGATAAATATATTTTAAAACTACTATTGAACCGATAGCCGTACTGTAATAGGTCAAATCCTACTGTACTGGTTTTCCATCCATTATACTCCAGAAAATTATTTGGGTCAGACAGCGTGAAACTTCCGTTATCTACTAATTTGGAGAAGCCTAAATCAAACCTTGAAAACGTTAATCCATATATAACGCCTGGAGCCTTTCTATGCTTACTTGAGGATTCTGTATTATCTTTCTCATTTTTACCTAATGACCATTCAAAATTGACATTTTTTCTTTTTTTAATTACTGTGGTATCCGAACCAGAAGAGGATGTTATTATGGTTGTATCCGTACTTGATGAGTAATTTACAGTTGTATCAGACTTTACTGATGCAAATCCAGTTTGGATGCATAGAAGCAGCAGAGAGAATAGAATTAAAGGTTTCATAAATATTTGCTTAGTTAGGTTTAATTTCATTTTGTTTTGCTCTTATTTTAATAAGGCCCAAATTAATTCCAGAAATAGATGAGCCATCATCATGATTGGAAAATTCAATGATCTTTTCGTCACGATGATCAACACGGCGAACTACAAAGTTTACAAGGTCTCCAACAGATCGGATTCGGGTTTGTGAATCCTGGTAATCTGCCTCTGTCGCAGGCACTCTAGTTATTCTGTGCGTATTTATCTTCTTAGTAGCAACTGGGACATGCATAGCAATGAAGGATGGAATAGATGCCATCATAACAGTTTCCTGCCTTAATACTACAGTAGGCAACTCTAAATTTACTTTAGTTAATAAGGGTAAATTTTTTAAATTATCAGCTATTGCTTTTCCTGTTATCTTGTATGATTTTAAGTGTTTATCTCTTTCTAGTCGCATTGATGCAAGTCTATTAAGAAATGTAATTCCTTTAAGCTTACGGCCTAAACTACGCTTTGCCTTTACCGGTATAGCAGATTTTTTATATTCAGTGGAAGGCTGCACTGACGCCTGAAGTTTTATCGGTTTTTTTCCTGGAATCAATAATAAACTCAAAACAAAAAGTAAAGAGATGCTGGCAGCTACAAGCCATACTATTGGTATCCCTTTTTTATTTTTTACTGGCACACTGAGATCCCTGGATACATTTGCCCAAACCTTCTGTGAAGGCACAAGTTCCATATCTTCCAGTCTATCTCTAAACAACTTATCAAAGTCGCTATCTGTTTGTGTTTTCATAATTTACCCCCTCCGTTTTAGCTAATTTTCCTCTTAATATAGTCCTAGCCCTTGACAACTGTGATTTAGAAGCACCCTCTGAGATCCCTAACTGTTCAGCAATTTCCTTATGTGAATAGCCTTCTATTGCATACATATTAAATACCAATCTATATCCAGCAGACAATTCCTGTATCATTGCTAACAAGTCTTTCACTTCTAGATCATCCATATTAAACATCTGCTGAGGTGCATCATATACATCAGCCAAGTCTACAATATTCAGATGTTTCTGCTCCTTCCTATAAACTTCAATGGCCGTATTTACAATTACCCGTCTTATCCATCCCTCAAAGGAGCCTTCTTCTCTGAAGTCTTTCACTTTTTTAAACACTTTGACGAATCCAAGATGCAGCATATCTTCAGCTTGAAATTGATCCCTGGCATAACGCATACATACGCCAAGCATTTTGGAGGCCATCAGCTTATATAAAAGTTCCTGGGTATGCGGATCTTCTTGCCTGCATCCATCCAGTAGATCTAGAATAAGTACTTGACGACTAGTTTTCATGTTAATTAAAATCTAGATGACCATTTGGCAACAAAGGTTGCATGAGGAGGATTATTTATTTCCAAATAATCTAAACTCCTGCTTGTAGACCAAAAACAGGGAATGATGAAAGTCAAATGATTTTGAAGCATTATTACCCAAATCAAAAGCAGGTTCTACCCGGAAATCCAGGTATAAATTAGGAACAAGTTTCTTCTTGTAAACATATCTAACCAGGAGTAGTTCTCTGATTTTCTCTGTATACCCTTCGTTGCCTACGTTATAAGAAACAGATTGATAAAGAGGCATTCCCGCTGATGAGATATACGAATTACCATGCCAATAGGAGAAGATAAGATCTCCGAATTTACTTTCTACACCTGCATTAAGAAACAAACCCTTTCCATTATTATAGGCCTGGAGGTGCGTGGATGAGTTGTCAATATATTTAACCAGGTAGTTTTCTGTAAAGACAGACTGAAAAACCTTTCCCAATTTATAATTAAACTTTAAACCAGTCGCACCGTTAATAATAGTTTTCAAAGGGGCTTCAATAGTATCAATCTGGCCCCCCTGATGAAAAGCGAGCACTTGTAAAGGGATTGTTAATTTTGCACGTGCAGATTTAAATAAGCTAAGATCTGCTGTTCCTCCAGCAAACAACTGTTCCTGTTCTCCAGAGTATTTATAGATCATGTTATTCCAATTTATAAATACGTCCATAAAAAAAGAAGGCTTAGTAATCTGCAACTGCGTTCCATATTCAACAGGTTGGGTTATTTTGCGCTCCATATCAAATATTGGCTCGATATACCGGTGCTGGACATTTCCCTCTAAAACGCCATTTATGAAGGCCAAACCTTTATTTTGATATTTAATGCTGAACAAAGGATAGGTTTTATAAATGCCCTTTCCCCCAAAGTCTTTACGCATATGGATACCTGCAGTCAGGACCAGTTTAGGATCAGCATAATAGACAAGCTGAGGTTCAAGTTGAGTGCCATACAAGGTATAACCATCCTGAAACTTGCTAAAGAACTCATAGTTCCTTAAAAAATTAAAATTGTGAATACTTAAATACAATTCGCCTGTTCTTAAACTATCAGGACGAATCCTATACTCCAATGAATCGTTGTTTATTTGAGCGCTTATAAACTGGGCTGAATGAAGACAAAGGATCAGCAAAAGAAGCTTTTTCATGGGGTATTTCAATAAGAGAATTCACCCATTGGATGTATTCCCAATTAATTTTTTAAACGAAAATATTTGTAAATTTTAACGGCTATCATAATTATAATCATGAATACAAAAAGGCCAACTAAACCATAGATCCAGTTAAGTGCATTCTTTAATATGACTACAAAAACAATTGCAAAAAGCAGCAAGGTTGCTACTTCATTCCAAATACGTAATTGCATTGATGTCCATTTAAAGATTCCTTTCCTGAGTTGAAGCATGATATTCTGACAAATGAAATGGTAAATCAGCAAGCCAACTACAAAAGATAGCTTCACCCACATCCAGTCCATTTCTAAAAGGTAAGGATTTAGATAAAGCATATAGACACCTGCCAACAATGAAATCAGCATTGCAGGTGTCGTGATTACATTCCATAGTCGGCTCTCCATAAGCTCAAACTGAGGATGAAGGACAATTTTCTCCTGCTCAGTTTTATCATTAGCTTCTATATGATAGATGAATAACCGAACGATATAGAATAGCCCTGCCATCCAGCAGACGACAAAAATAATATGAATAGCTTTTACGTATAAATACAACAAAGGATTAAATTTTAAGCATTGGTAAGTTCATTTTTAATCACGTCAACCGCATACTTGACATGGTCAAAAGGAATATCCGGCATTATACCATGACCAAGGTTGAATATAAAGCCATTCTCTCCCTTCATTCGCTCATGCAATTTTACAATTCGCTCGCGAATTACTTTTTTGTCCGCATATAAAATATGTGGATCAAGGTTACCTTGAACAGCTATACCTTTAGGAAGCATCTTTTTAATGTCCAGTAAATCAGCATTCCAATCCACAGAAATCACATCCGGCTTTGCTTCTGCCATCATAGAAGCAAAAACTGAACTTCCTTTACAGAAAGAAATAACCGGAATATCTTTACGGTTTAACCCGGCAAGGATTCTCACATTATACTGATGAGCAAACTCCCTATAATCATCCCATGAAAGAGCAAGAGCCCAACTATCAAATAGCTGAACAGCATTTACACCTGCTTCAATTTGCATGTTCAAATAGGTAATGGTTACATCAGCAATTTTATTTAACAACTGATGAGCCAATTCTGGTTGATTATGAATCATCAACTTGGTGAGTTTAAAGTCTTTTGATGATCCTCCTTCCACCAAATAGCTCATTACAGTAAAAGGTGCTCCTGCAAAACCAATTAAAGGAATTGATCCATCGAGTCTTTGTTGAATGACTTTGATTGCTTCGGGGACATATTGAAGCTTTTGTGACACATCAGTTGTTAACCTTTCTACATCCTGTTTCAAACGGACAGGATTTGCAAAACGAGGGCCAACTCCCTGTGTAAAGCTTAAGTCGCCACCCATCGCTTCAGCAGTGACTAATATATCAGAGAAAAGAATTGCAGCATCTACACCCAGTAAGTTTACTGGTAACATCGTTACATCAGCAGCTATTTCCGGAGTTTTGCACATTTCAAGGAAAGAATATTTGTTTTTGATTTCCCAATACTCCTTCATAAAACGTCCAGCCTGACGCATAAACCATATAGGAGGACGTTCAGTGGGAAGGGAGAATGCTGCCTTAATAAATAACGAATCTTTTTGTTTATTGCTCAAACCTCTTGTTTATTTCTTTCTCAATTTTTAATATAATATCCTGCACTCTGGAACTTGTTTTAAGTCCCCTTGCTTTAACAAGATATGCTTCGGCACGATCAGACTGTTTCTTACGCAGACTAAGATTAGCCAAATGCACCATCACGTATGCTTTATCATTTTCATTTCTCAAAGGGAAACGGCTGGCAATTTGAAAATGCCTTTCAGCTTCCTCATAATTCAAACGCTTTAATTCAATATTACCATAAATAAATTCATAATAACCTCTTCTTTTTGCCCTTAAGCGCTCCGGATATCTAATCTCCTGTAATAACTTCTCTGTTTTTTCGTAATCATTCCGTTGGAAGGAACGAGCAGCCAGCACTACAGTACCATCCCTTAAATAACTTATAATCAAAAGCAAGATCCCTAAAATAACTAAAGCGGATGCTTGATATTCTTGCTTTGTAATCGTCCAAGCTAAAAGTACAGCAGCTAAAGCGATTAGAATAAAGCGGAACCTATTTGTGATCATTTTTAGTGACTTTCCGTAAACTTATACCCAACTCCTCTTATGGAATGGAAGTATATAGGATTCTTTTGATCTGGTTCAAAATACTTTCTAAAAGTCAGAATAAAATTATCGATTGTTCTCGTAGATGGATAAACATCATAATTCCAAACCGTCTCAAGAATTTGTTCCCTTGACACTGCTTCATTTCTTCTTTCAATAAGCAGCTTAAGCAGCATGGTTTCCTTTTTAGTAAGAGGAGTTACTGATCCATCATCATTCCTGAGTTCAAATGAATTAAAGTAGATCGTTTTGTCTCCAATTTTATAGGTGTTCAATTCTTTCTTGTCATCACCTGTTAAACCACGCTTAACTAAGTTATTTACACGAAGAATTAACTCTTCTAAATTAAATGGCTTTACCAAATAATCATCCGCACCTTTTTTAAGTCCGTTGATCTTGTCTTCATTGGTGTTCTTTGCGGTAAGAAACATAATAGGAACTTCCGTATTCTCTAATCTTATTGTTTCCGCAACCTGAAATCCATCAATTTCGGGAAGCATCACATCCAGTAGGATCAAATTAAATCGCTCTTCTTTGAAAATTTTCAGCGCTTTCTTTCCATCAATTGCTGTGGTTACTTTGTAACCTTCAAGCTCAAGATTAAGCTTTATTGCTTCAAGGAGATGTTCTTCATCCTCTACTAATAAAATACGTTGTTTAGTGGCCATCTGTGTTAAATGTTACTTCGAAAATACTTCCGGCAGGCCGGTTATTCTTCACTTTAATAAATGCCAGATGTTTATCCAACACCTGTTTTACAATGTATAAACCAAGACCAGTCCCTTTAGTTTTACGTGTATCTTCACTTCCTACACGATAAAACTTTTCAAAGATGCGGAACTTCTCTTCATCCTTAATACCAATACCTTTATCTGCTACTGTAAAGCTTACTTCAAGGGGCGTTCTTTTCAATTCAACTGCAATTTCTTCACAGGGAGGAGAGTATTTAACCGCATTTTCTATGAGATTAGAAACTACCAGAGTGAGCGCAAAACGATCCCCTGTTATATAAATATCTGGCTCTACATTGAGTTTAATTATCTGGGAACTACAGGTATGGATCTGAAGTCGGCTTGCTACACTCCTGATTACTTCGGTCAGGTTAAATTTCTCTTTTGGAAAAGAATAGGAGTGATTTTCAATCCGTGTGGCAAGAAGCATATTCTCAACCAGGTCATCGAGTCGTTCAATATCCTTTAAGGAATTATTTAAAAAAGAATGGATCTGTTCTTTATCCAGATTTCGCTTTAAAATGGTCTGAATATATAATTTAATAGACGCAAGAGGCGACTTCAACTCATGTGTAACCGACAATAAAAAGTTTTTTTGCTGTTCCTTCAGCATTCTTTCTTTGTTTAGAGTCTTATGAAGATGATAAGCTCCTGTAAAAAAAAGGAATATAAAAACAGCACCCTCTCCAAGGATCATAGTTTGGCGTTCAGGCTGAACTTCTATAAGCAGAACTCCCCACCAGATAAGCTCTGCTAGCGCATAAATAATTAAGGCATAAAATATAATCAGAGATTTACGCATAATCTTTTAAAAATACAATATCCAGACTATCAAATATAGCTTTTTTTGCTTTGTCGAGATCAGCTGCAGTATGCGCATCTGAAATAAATCCAATTTCGTAACCTGAAGGACCCAGGTACACTCCCCTGTTCAATAATTCGCGATGCATCACCTTAAAATAGGTCATACTTGAGGCATCAATTTCAGCAGCGGCTTGAATATTCTGATCTGTAAAAGCAAACCAAAACATGGATCCGGCAGTAAATACTTTAAACTTATACCCTCTATTATTTGCGAATTCTTGTATACACTCCACAAATGAAGCTGCTTTAGCATTCAGCTTTTTATAAAATCCAGGTTGTAGTAATTGAGATAACTGGCCTATACCGGCAGCCATTGCTACAGGATTCCCAGACAGTGTTCCTGCCTGATAAACAGAGCCTTCGGGAGAGACATGTCCCATTATTTCAGCAGATGCACCGTAAGCACCTACTGGCATACCACCACCAATAATCTTACCATAAGTAATAATATCAGGATTCACATCATAATAAGCAGCAGCTCCTTCAAAGCCCAATCTAAAGCCTGTAATCACTTCATCAAAAATAAGAAGCGACTGATTCGTTTTTGTTACTTCTCTTAAAAACTGAATGTATTCCTTAGTCTGAATTAACAACCCATTGTTAGCAGGAATTCCTTCAATTATAACGGCAGCAATTTGTCCGGGAAACTGATCAAAAGCAGCCTTTACAGCCTCTTTATCATTTAAAGGAATCACAATAGTCTCATCGGCAAATCCTTTAGGTACACCAGCAGATGATGTTTCTCCAAAAGTAACTAAGCCTGAACCCGCCTTTACTAATAGCGAATCCACATGTCCATGGTAGCAACCATCAAATTTCAAGATCTTATCCCGCTTGGTATAACCCCTTGCCAGCCGGATCGCAGACATTACTGCCTCGGTGCCTGAACTTACAAAACGCAACTTTTCAATCTTTTTGTTATTCGATAAAATTAAGGAGGCAAGGTCATTCTCCAGTTCAGTGGGCGCACCAAAACTCATTCCACTATCAATCGCTTGCAAAACATGTTGTTTCACAACCGGATTATTATGTCCTAAAATCAAAGGTCCCCAAGAACAACAGAAATCAACGAATTGGTTTCCATCTGCATCCCAAACCGTACAGCCATCTCCTTTTTTAATAAAAAGAGGGGTGCCAAACACTGATTTAAAAGCTCTCACAGGGGAATTTACTCCCCCTGGAAAATAGTGCAAAGCTGTTTCATATAGTGCAGCAGATTGAGCTCTGCTAATATCCGGCAAACTTGTCGTATTTATAGGTTGTTCATGGAATGTTGAAGAATCAGACATAATGAAATTTTAAATTTTTAAATCCAATTGTTAAGTAACACCTCTTTGGAATGGTAGGACAATATAGCGGTCGCTCCTGCTCTACGGATACTGGTTAAAACCTCTGTTATAGCACGCTGTTCATCTAACCATCCATTTTGAACAGCAGCCTTAATCATTGAATATTCACCACTCACATTATACGCCGCTATCGGCAAATCCGAATGATCCTTTAACAACTTAATTACATCCAGATAAGGCAATGCAGGCTTTACCATAAGAAAATCCGCACCTTCCTGCTCATCAAGAGTAGCCTCAATCAATGCCTCACGCTGATTTGAAGGATCCATCTGATAGGTCTTTTTATCACCTGACTTAGGCGCTGATCCTAATGCATCACGGAAAGGTCCATAAAAAGCACTGGCATATTTAGCACAGTAAGACATCAGGGAGACATTGGTGAATCCATTTTCATCCAGTACCTGACGGATATAACCAATTCTACCATCCATCATATCGGAAGGAGCAATGATATCGGCACCTGCCTGAGCATGTGCCAGAGCCATTTTCCCTAAAATCTCCAGTGTTTCATCATTAAGAATGACACCATTTTCTATTATTCCATCATGACCATCAGAACTATAAGGATCCATCGCCACATCGGTTACGACACAAGCTTCAGGAAAGTAATGTTTTACTTCAGAAATCGCCTTGAGGTATAATGAGCCTTCTCGGTAACTTTCAGTAGCATATTTATCTTTTAAAGAATCATCAATGCGAGGAAAAAGATCAAAAGATTTTAAGCCGAGCTTCATGCAGCTCTCTACTTCCCTTAATAAATTATCTACCGAATATCGGAAGATTCCGGGCATAGAGGAGATCTCCGTTTTCTGGTTGATCCCATCTACTATAAAAAGAGGAAATATTAGGTTTGATGCCGACAAATGAGTTTCTTTAACCATCTGACGAATAACTTCACTTTTTCTATTTCTTCTTGGTCTTTGTAACATAGTTTTTTTATTTATTATAGCCCGAATACGGCTTCAGACAAACCTAATTCATCTGGCGAATAGGGCAAAGTATAACTCAAACCCATTTCATCAAACTTCTTTCCTGTTGATCGCCCAATGCATATTACCTTTTGTCCGGGTTCTAACAAGTTATCTTCAAAATAAGCTTCTACATTGGACGGACTTGTAAATATCAACACATCTGCGTGTGATTGTTCTACATTTTCTTCTAAACCAGTTTCATAGATCGGCAAATCAATGATTCGGGTACCTTCTGGTAACATTTGTTGAACGGTACGTAAAGATCCCTTTGCACCAGGAAATAAGATTTTTAAACCACCTGCAACACGAGCAAATTCCTTTGCAATCTCTGCCGTGTCAATACCTTCTTCCTCTCCATTAAAATCGGGCACCTTTCCAAATCTTCTTAACGTTTCTTCCGATGCACGTCCTAAAACACCAAATTTGGTTTTCTTAGACAGCTGTGGATCTAAATTGAAAAAATATTCAATCGCATTTTTACTATTAAAAAATATCCAGTCGATATCACGTAAAATATAAGGATCCAGTTTATTAATAATAGGAAAGGTACGGATCAATGAGCGGCCATCAATTGAAATTCCATTGGCCTCCATAGCTTTTCTGAAATAACTATATTCAGAAATCTCACGGGTAATAAATACTTTTGAAGGATGTTTACGCTGTTTGGAGAACTTGGCAACGATCCGTTCAGCTAAACCATCTGCAGTATCAGATTCAATAAAGAGCCGGCTTGGAAATGAGTCCCCTTCATCAGCTTTAGAAGTCCAAACCTGAAATTTACCATTTTCTTTTCTACAAAAACAGCCCAGCGGCATATGGCAACCTCCATTGAATAAGTTAAGCACCTTCCGTTCCACTGCAATCACTTCTGCAACGTCTGCATGATGCAACCCTTGTAAGATATCATATAACTCCTGATTGCCTTCACGAATTTGAATGGCTAATACTCCTTGTGCTGGAGATGGAATAAATTCTGTTGGATCAATTTCTTCTACATGAAACTCACTTAAATCAATTCCAAGGCGAAATACTCCCGCTTTTGCAATGATAATGGCATCATAGTCCTCATCTCTCAATTTTTGTATTCGAGTAGGAACATTTCCCCGTAGGTCTTCGATCTCTAAATCCGGACGTACAGCAAGCAATTGTGCCTTTCTACGATTAGATGAGGTACCAACCATACCGCCATACTTTACGGATAACTTCTGTTTGATATCTACACAATCTTTTAATATTAAGAGAAGTTCATGGGGATCCTCGCGTTCAGATACCGCTGCAATAATTAATCCAGCAGGATGTTGGGTAGGTAAATCTTTATGTGAATGAACAGCTATATCAATAGAGTTATCGAGCAGTCCTTCTTCTAATTCTTTAGTAAAGAAGCCTTTACCTTCCAACTTATCTAATCGTAAATTAAGGATTTTATCGCCCTGAGTTTTGATAATTTTTAGATCTGCTTCAACACCTAGCTCTAGAAGCCTATCTTTTACAAAATGCGCCTGCCAGAGAGCAAGCTCACTTCCTCGTGTTCCAATGATAAGTTTTCTGTCCAAAATAAAATTAGCCTTTTTGCAAAAATAACGAATATTGCATTTGCTTTACAAGGATGAAGCAAATTAACTATTATTAACCAAAATTTCTTTCGCCATAACCATAGGTACGCTGATGTATTTCTTTTCCATGTAATTGATAACACGTTCTAAAACTTCTCTCGAATTACTATCCAATTGTCCTATATCTTCGGCAAAAACCGAGTCTACAGCCATCCTTCTGATTTCTTTAATCTTAATTGGAACGTCACGCATGGCAAGCTCAATACGCCGTTGTCGCAGTATAGGCTTAAATTCGTTAATATTTTGTTCAATTATTACTTCTGCATGAACCAATTCCTGATAGCGCTCCTGCATATTTTGATTAGCCACTTCCTGTAAACTTCTTACTTCTATAAAAGTAACAGGATTGTTTGAGATAACTTCAGGATCTGTATCATTCGGTATAGCAAGATCTACAATCACTTTTCTACCTGTTTCTCCATTTAAAAGAGATTGATAGATCGAATTAGTAATAATTGGTTCTGTGCAACTCGTGCAGGTAATAATTACATCAAATCCTTTCTTGTAATTCTTTAACTCCTCCAGACTGTATGCTTCTCCCTGCAATTCTTTGGCTAAATCTTCTGCTTTAGAAAGCGTACGATTAAACACAGAAAAATTAGAGTATTTATGCTTTTGGAGGTATTTAGATATATTTTTATTGGTTTCCCCTGCACCGATAATAAGAATCCGCGAGTTCGCGCACATGTTCAGATCGCGTAACTTACGGTACGCAAGAGATACAACTGAAATGGGATTTTTGGAAATATTTGTATCTGTATAAACCTGTTTGGCAGTTTTAACAACCTGACTCATGATCATACGAAGATAGTCGCCTGTAAATCCTGCTTCTCGGCATTGTTCATAAGCCTTACGTACCTGAGAAAGAATTTCTTTCTCCCCTACAACTAGACTTTCCAATGAACATGAAATACGCAAGAGATGATTAAATGCATCCTGGTCCTCGTAGAACTTGACTTTACTAATAAAATCTTCCATCTTGTCTTCTGGAATACAGAAGTCCAACGATGAGATAAATTCCCTTATAAATGAAAGACTGATAGTTTGCGATGCACAAAATACAAATTCAACCCTATTACAGGTACCGATATAAAAGATTTCTGGGATATCAAACTTTTGTCTGACAAAGTTTAGTTTACCAACCAGAGACTGATTGCATATTACTAATTTCCCTAGATCCTTTAGATCAATCTGCTGATGTGTAAATGCTAAAACTTTTAATTGTTTCAACTCTGAGTATGTTTAAAAAAACCTTCAACAAATGTATCAATACAGCCTTAAGCGGCTGTCATTCCTTTGTAAAACAGAGGTATTTAGATCGTTTATAAATAAGTGCATGATAAAATAGGCAGACAACACATAATTTAATCAACTGTAAGACAATACCATACAACAATAAGTACCTAAATAGTACAATCAAGCTCGTTATCAAATAATAAAAACATCAACTATTAACCTACTGTTTAATCATTATTCAATATATTACAGCTTATTACAATGCTATGAAAGTACAAAAAACTCATATACCAGGATCAGAAAACAAAGCTATACATATAGATTATCTACTAAATGATCAAGTTAAAAATGCACCTATGATCATATTCGTACATGGATTTAAAGGCTTTAAAGACTGGGGTACTCATCACTTAGTCGCTAACTATTTTGCCCATAACGGCTTTAGCTTCCTAAAATTCAACTTCTCTCACAATGGAATGAGCAAAGAAGATATTGATATATTCGATGATCTGGAATCTTTCGGCCACAATACCTTTAGCAAAGAACTTAAAGATCTGGACGAAGTCATTACCTATGCAAAAAGTGGAGAATCTTTCCCTGTGCCTTCAAAGATTATTTTAATTGGCCATAGTATGGGTGGGGGCATTAGCATTCTTCAAACATTCGAAGATAATCGTGTTGACAAACTGGTAACCTGGGCTTCAATAAGTAATTTCCGTGGACTATGGAATATGGATCAGGAAAAATCATGGAAAAAAAATGGTGTCATTTATATGGATAACTCGCGTACCAATCAGCAAATGCCCTTGTATTCAGTAATTTTAGAAGATCTGGATAAAAATACCGAGAAGTTAGACATATTAAATGCAGCAAGATCACTGACTCAGCCATGGCTCATTGTGCAAGGTGAAGCGGATACAACTGTAAAATTGGAACAAGCTCAATTATTACAACGACAACATCCGGATAGCTGGTTAATCATTGTTGAAAATGCAGATCATGTATTTAATGCCCGGCATCCATGGTTATCTGATGAGTTACCTGTTGAATTAAAAAAAGCATGTGACACGACATTGTCGTTTTTAAAAGAATATTAATCGGGGAGTACTCTTCTATTATATGAATCAATAAATTGAAGAATGATTAAATTTTATATAGGAATGAGTTTAAACTTCTTTACATCTAACAAGTCCAAAAAGGTACCATTTAAAACAATACAACCTTGATTGAGCGTATAAAGCAACAAAAATGCAGCAAATTGACGACGCAGTAATACTTCAAAAATTCGCTGATGAGCGAACAAGAGATCAAGCATTCAGCCTATTAATTAATAAATATCAGCAAAAGATCTATTGGCATGTTAGGCGACTGGTAATTAATCATGATGATGCAGATGATCTTGTACAAGATGCTTTTATAAAAGTGTGGAAGAATCTGGCAACCTTTAGAAATGACTCACAGCTTTACACCTGGATTTACAGGATTGCAACCAATGAATGTCTTACTTTTCTAAACAAGAAAAAGAAACAAAACAACATTCCTCTAGATGAAGTAGCTTACGATCTTGTAGACTCTTTGAAAGAAGGCTCTTATTTCAATGGTAATCAAGCAGAACTTAAGTTACAACAAGCGCTGCTTACCCTTCCAGAAAAGCAGCGCCTTGTATTTAATATGAAATATTTTGATGATTTAAAATACGAAGAGATCTCTCAGATATTAGGTACAAGCATTGGCGGCCTTAAAGCATCATTCCATCACGCAGTAAAGAAAATTGAAAACTTTTTATTAAGTATTGATTAAACCTTTAGGTATAAAATTAATCAGAATTATATAATGGATTTAGATAACATGAACGAGGATTGGGAAGAACAAGCACCAGGGCTTGCTGCAACAGGCAAAAGAAATCCTTATACTGTTCCCACAGACTATTTCAATGAAATGCAACACCAGTTATCAAGCAGAATAAAGCTGGAATCAATGTATGGCACTAACTCTGCTGAAATCTTTGAAGTTCCCGACCAATATTTTGAAGAGCTAGAAGGGCATATCCTTACTTCTATCAAAGCAGAGCAATTTAAAGACAACATCAAGGAAGACGGTTTTACTGTTCCTGAAGGATACTTCAATTCTTTGCAGGCTTCTATTCAGCAAAAAATAGCAAATCAACCTAATAAGAAAGAAGTTAAGATAAGAAGACTAGTCCCATCCTGGTTAAGTTATGCAGCAGCAGCCTGTTTGATTATATCTATTTCCACGGGTTTGTATTTTTATCAAAAACAGGCGTCTTCTATCGAAACAAAGTTAGCATACATGCCGGATGACGCAATTATTGATTATCTGCTTATCAATAGTGACTCAGGAGATTTACCAGTCATCATTGATAATTTAAATAGTACATCATCAGTAAACTCAGAACTTGGTATCCCTGATGCAGAGATCGAAGAATATCTGGAGTCCACTCTTTAAACTTACTCAAATGAAACATTATTTAGTACTCATATTATCCATTCTATTATTAAGCACTTCAACTTACGCTCAACCAGGGAGTCCAGAAAGACATCAACAAATGGAAGCTCTGAATGCTGAATTCCTGACAAAAAATTTAAATTTAAATAAACAAGAAGCACAAAGTTTCTGGCCAGTTTACAACAACTACCGTAGGGAAATGAATAATCTTTTTCGTGCGCGGCATCAAGTAAGGAAACAAGCTAAAGAGCAAGGGAACCCTGGTTTAGTAGATGGATTAAAATATGAAACACAGATATTGGAAACTAAAAAGCGCTATTTGAAACAATTTTACGAAGTGCTGCCAAAAGCAAAAGCAGACCTCGTATACTCGACAGAAAGGGAATTCAGGGAACATCTGATCAATCAGCTTAAAGAACGAAGAGAAAATAGAGGTTAGTTTCCATTGCATATCATTGGGTGATTGTTTAGTTTTTAAATTTGACGCAGCTGACACCCACCTTTTCCGCTCGCAAGAAAGATTACTGCGATTGAATTGCGAACTACTTAACAGTTTACTCTGTAATTAACAACAACAAAAGGTGTACATTATAATTATTTATTCTGATTTTTGAAATAAAACTTAGCTAACCTCCTTCCCCATTAACCATCATTATCTTCAATTATAACATTAAGTCCATAGGCTTTTGTATTTTTGTGCTATGCTCAGTTTACATCAATTATTTCTATTAAATAATGCTCAAACTTCTTTAAATCCCCGAATGCTCCAAATAGAAAGAGCTAAGGGTATTTATTTGTACGGCCCGGATGATAAACCATATATTGATTTTGTTTCTGGCTTTGCAGTAAGTAATATTGGTCATTGCCACCCCAAAGTGGTTCAGGCAATTAAAGATCAGGTTGACCGCTATATGCACCTTGCCGTTTATGGTGAGTATGTCCAGTCCCCGCAAGTTTTATATGCTACTAAATTGGTATCTATTTTCCCAGATAGCATTAATTCAGTTTATTTTGTGAATTCAGGAGCCGAAGCCACAGAAGGTGCACTAAAACTTGCAAAACGCTATACAGGAAGAAGTAAAATAATTTCCTGCAATAATGCCTATCACGGAAGTACTCACGGTGCCTTAAGTGTGATGGGAAATGAATATTTCAAAGAAGCGTATCGTCCCTTACTTCCTGATGTCCATTTTATAGAATTTAATAAAACAGAAGACTTGCAATTAATTGACGAGGATACTGCTTGTATAATCATGGAGACTATTCAGGGTGAAGCGGGTGTTCGCGTTCCTGATGTTGCTTATATGCAGGCTTTGCGTAAACGTTGTGATGAAACAGGTACTTTATTGATTCTGGATGAAATACAGACTGGCTTTGGAAGGACTGGTAAACTCTTTGCCTTTGAACACTTTGGAATAGTTCCTGATATTCTTTTATTAGCTAAAGCTCTAGGTGGTGGAATGCCGATAGGTGCATTTTGTGCCAATAGAAATGTGATGAGTGTCCTGGCGGAAAATCCAATCCTTGGCCATATTACTACTTTCGGAGGACATCCTGTATGTTGTGCAGCTGGATTAGCATCATTGGAAGCCCTCTTAGAAGAAGACATGTTAAACGGAATAGATGAAAAGGAAGCTCTTTTAATAAGTCTATTAGTACATCCTGCTATTAAAGAGGTGCGCGGAAAGGGACTCATGTTATGTATTCAGCTCGAAACATTCAAACAAGTAGAAGACATTAGTAAACTCTGTATAGAAAACGGAGTGATTATAGATTGGTTTTTACATTGTGAAACTGCTCTTCGAATAGCTCCTCCTCTAATTATAACTCATGATGAGATAAAAAAAGCTTGCAAAATCATCATAAGCGTATTAAATAATTATCAAATTCAAACTAATAAGGCAATTTAGTACGCTAAATGCAAGAAGTTACGATAAAATCAACACTTTAGATTCAATATGTCCTGATTAGCGAATATTATTAGGCACCTAATTATATATTTTATTATTTAAGTTGGTTTTTCTGAAAAGTTCATAATAAAATTAATATTTTTATAAAAAAACGTTAAGGAATGAACGAATTGGATTTTTTAAAACAATATTCACCTACTCCCAACACATGGGATGAAATGTTTAGTTCTAGTAATGATATCAGAGCTCCGTATCAAAAAGTAATTGATTACTTATCTACAGAATCTGCTGAGAGTCTTACTAAAAAGGAAGAACTGGCAAAGAATCTTTTCATGAGTCAGGGTATAACCTTTACTGTATATAATAGTGGAGAAGGAGTAGAAAAGATCTTTCCTTTCGATATTATACCGCGTATTATAACGGCTCAGGATTGGAACTTTATAGAAATAGGCATTAAACAAAGACTAAAAGCACTAAATACCTTTTTAAAAGATATTTATAGCAATATGTTTATTGTGAAAGATGGAATAGTGCCTGCAGACATCATTTATTCATGTCCGCACTTCCTTAGAGAGATGTATAATGTAAAAGTTCCGCATGATATCTACGTTCATATTGCAGGCATAGACCTGATCCGCGATTTCGATGGCACCTACTACGTACTTGAAGACAATTTACGTACTCCCTCTGGTGTGAGCTACATGCTTGAAAACCGGGAGATTACCAAACGTCTTTTCCCCGATTTGCTTCCTCAATGTAAAGTAAGGAGCGTTACACAGTACCCGGAAATTTTATATAAAAATCTAATGGCAATCTCGCCAAGGCAGATTTCTCATCCTGTTATTGTCTTACTTAGTCCCGGCAGTTACAACTCCGCTTACTTTGAACATACTACTCTTGCTCGGTTAATGGGTGTAGAACTCGTTGAAGGTCGTGATCTGCTAGTAGAAAATCACAAAGTATACATGAAAACCACAAACGGACGCCAACAGGTAGACGTTATTTACCGGAGGGTGGATGATGAATATCTTGATCCTTTAGTGTTTAATCCGGATAGTATATTGGGTGTAGCAGGAATCATGAGTGCCTATAAAAAGGGCAATGTAGCCATTGTAAACGCCGTAGGAAATGGAGTAGCTGATGATAAAGCCATTTATTCTTATGTTCCCCAAATGATTAAATATTACCTGAATGAAGAACCTTTACTAAAAAACGTACCTACTTTTCAACTCGGTAATAAAGAAGAGAAAGAATATGTCTTTTCCAATATCCAGAACATGGTTGTTAAACGTACCAATGGTAGCGGAGGGTATGGCATGTTAATGGGTCATGTAGCTACAGATGAAGAAATTCACGATTACCAAGCTGAAATCAATAAAGACCCACGCCAATTTATAGCACAACCTACAATAAGTTTGTCAGCAGCTCCTTGTTTTATTAATAAAGCATTACATCCTCGCAGAATTGACCTGCGTCCTTTTGCTTTATGCGGACCTGATGGAATAGAAATAGTTCCTGGAGGTTTAACCCGCGTAGCCCTTAAAGAAGGGTCACTTGTAGTAAACAGTTCACAGGGTGGAGGAAGTAAAGACACCTGGGTACTAGCATCTTAAATTTAAAATCATAAAGCATGTTAAGCAGAGTTGCCTCAAATTTATATTGGTTAAGTCGCTACCTGGAAAGAAGCGATGGTATTTTAAGAATCTTAAAAATTAATTACGCTTCATCTCAGGATGCATTACATGAATTTTCATGGCGACCTCTAATTCAAATTTATCATTCTCCTGACGAAGAGATCATCAATAAGATTGAATTTAATAGTAGGGATGTATTGCAATATATGATTACAGGTCGGGACAATCCAAACTCGATCATTAACATTATTACGCTTGCCAGGGAAAATGCCAGAAGTGTGCAGGATCATCTTACCAAAGATTTATGGCAATGCCTCAATGAATATTACCACTTGGTTAAAGATAAACGTCTTATTGCTACGCTCAAAATGGGTGACCCCGTATCTGTTCTGGACGAACTGATCAAACAGGTGATGCTCTATTATGGAATTGCAGAAGTGACCATGGAAAGAGGTGAAGGAAGAAGCTTTATGAATATTGGAAAATATTTAGAAAGAAGTATTCAGTCAACAGATATATTGGATATCAAGTTTAATACAGCAAATAGTGACCCTGATCTGCTAACTGGTACATCATATCTTCGCTATTTGTTACTTTCTTTAGGTGCCTATGATTTGTATTTAAAAACATACAGACAGGGATTTGATCCTGAAAATGTATTAGAGTTAGTTGTGCTTAATAATGATTTCCCACGTTCAGTAATGTATTCTGTCAATAATATTCACCGTTATTTTGAACGATTAAAACACAATAAGGATATTATTGAATCTAAAGAACTATCATTTATGATAGGACGATTGCAAAGTACGATCAAGTATAGCACAATAGCCTCAATTACAAACAGAGGGTTACATCCTTATTTGTCACAAGTCAAGAAAGATCTTTTTGGTATAGGAAATGCCTTAGATCTTAATTACTTTGCCTATGCATAACCTATAATTATTTTTTATGCCAGAATTTAAAATAAAGCACTTAACTCAATATACATATCAAAGTCCGGTACGGGATAGTGCAAACCAGATTATACTTTTCCCAGTAAACGATGCCTACCAGGAAGTTCAAACTCAGGATTTGAAAATCAGTGGCAATCCTTCAATTTATATGTCAAAAGATTATTATGGCAACGATGTAGGCAACTTTAGTTATAGTAGTCCACATTCCGAACTTATCATTCTTTCTACGACAGTAGTAAGTACACGTAACAAACCCCTACCCTCTGATAATTTACCAATTGAACAACAATGGGAAAAGCTAAAATCTTTGCGTTCAAATATAAATTTTATTGATTTTCTGAATCAGGATATGTTTGAAGGTATAAAAGAATTACAAGATGTAGTTTTTGCTAGTCAACCTTTTACTTTAAGCCCGTATAATAACGCCTTAAACTATTGTGACTATGTCTTTCAAAACTTCAATTATATACCTGGAATTACTACTGTCGAAACGACTTCTGCAGTTATTTTGCAATTAAAAGCAGGAGTATGTCAGGACTTTGCACATATTCTGCTTGTGATGTTAAGACTTGCCAAAATTCCTGCAAGGTATGTGAGCGGATATATTTGCCCACATAAAAACGGAATGAGAGGTGAGGGAGCTACGCATGCCTGGGTGGAAGCTTATATTCCTGATTACGGATGGTTGGGACTTGATCCTACTAATAACTGCATTGCAAATGAGACTCATGTACGATTAGCTGTAGGCAGAAATTTCACTGATTGTTCACCAGTTAAAGGTGTTTATAAAGGTCTTCCTCAACATCTTATGGAAGTTTCAGTTACTGTTTCTTATGAGGATGATGATACAATAAGCGAGGACTCCCCTACTGTAGTAATTGAAAAAGCACAAAGCAATTTAGGGGATAATAGCTATAGAAGGCACGAAGATTTGATGCAGCAACAACAAGAGCAGCAGCAACAACAGTAAATACACATTTAGTATGTTGCGTCATGAAACGCAACGTACTTTTTAAATGGAATGAATCCAACTAAATTTATAATCTAACGAAGGACTTTTGATCCGGTCTGCAATTTTCAACAACCGGTTAGGAAGTTTCATCACATAGTCCCTAGCCTTTTCACCTGATTCATTAAGTCCTTGCAAACTTTCCAATTCCCATTCCTTAATCAGTTGATTCAGAATATCTACATAATCCAATGCAGTATAAACCCCTAAACGTTGTGCAGCATCTGCAAAATGCGTAAATGTTTCACCAGCCTTCTTCCCTAACTCACGGAGGAAATGCGCCGGCATCACAATTTTATTTTTCATCATATCTTCAAAAGCAATCATCACTTCATTTGGATCTACCTTTATAATCTGAGAAATAAAATCAGTATAGGCACGGGCATGACGTGCTTCATCTGCGGCAATAACACCACACATTTTAGAAAGCAACGTGTCCCCGTTTTTTTTAGATTGGGAAGCGACCCTTCTATGGGAAACATTAGTTGCTAACTCCTGAAAACTCGTATAAATAAAATTCCGATAAGGATCATGATCGGTGCCAATGTCAAAACCATCTGCTAATAAGTATTGAGTAGAGATCTCAAGCTGACGCATATTTACTCTACCTGACAGGTACAAATACTTATTTAAAAGATCACCATGACGATTTTCTTCTGATGTCCAATGCCTAAGCCATTTCATCCAGCCACCTTCTTCACTTTTAGATACTCCCTCAACAACAGCTAACCACGATTCATAAGTAGGTAAAGCCTCTTCAGTTATAGTATCCCCTATTAAAACTGCAATCAAATCGTAAGGAAGTCCTTCTGCACTCTGACGTAATTCCTTTACTTTTTGAAAGAAATTATCATCTGTAGAATCAGGTAAAAAATCGGAAGGTTGCCAAATTGTATCAATAGGTTTAAGATAATTAAACATATTATCCAACATATATTTTTCAATATGCTGCATTACTTCTCTTCTAGATCCTATATTGAAGTCCATTGTTTGAGGCTTATAGTAAGCAAAGATACGATTATTAGATGTTCAAACCTAGATATTGTAGTTCATAACGAAAAATTACAAACCAATTATGTACAAAATTCGGCAGGAACATCTTGGGGTTAGTATTAGCATTCACAGGCTACTAAAGGCCTAACAGGATATTGAAACTGCT
>NZ_AQPN01000148.1 GCF_000403135.1 Arcticibacter svalbardensis MN12-7 | reverse complement strand
TCGCATCAAAGATAAGATCGATCAGTTCTTCTGTTTTTTACTGGACGAATTTAAAAGGTGAATGTCTGTAGGATAGGCTATGTCCTGCGGACAAGCTTACCGTTTTTTTCATCTTTCCTTGCACTTAATATCCCTAAAATCCGAATAACTAACTGATTATCAAAATGTTTTTACTTTCTCAGCAGACCCTCCTGTTTAATTATCAAATTCAGGTTATGAATATAAGATTTACCTCATAGGTTAGCTATTTTTTTGATATTACCTCTATTTATATATAATAGGCAAATTTTCAGAAAAATATTTTAAGCAGTTATTTTGGTTAAGCAATTTAATCCGTTATTTTTGACTACTAACCTCAAATAAATGCATTCCACAAAATTTCTGTCATTATTAAGATATTTTTTAGCTGTTATTTGTTTTGCCTTATTATCCCAATTTAAAACAGCTGCGCAGGAAATAAATCATTATTATTCCCATTTAGATGAGGAAAAATGGTTTCCACGACAATCTGTAAGGTGTATTTTTCAAGATAAAAAAGGGTATTTATGGATTGGTACCAATGCAGGGCTTTTTAGGTATGATACCCATGAGCTTACAAATTTTGACATGAGTAATTATACTCAAACCAAATTTTTAAATAATTCTATCAATAGTATAACAGAAGATCAGAATGGGAATATCATTGTTGCAACAGAAAGTGGGGTAGGTATTATTAACCCTCTGTCAAGTTACAGAAAGGTTGTAACTACTAGTGATGAGTTTGTTTCTGAAGTATTAGTTTCTAAAGCTGGGGAAATATGGTTTTATAATAGCAAACAAGAAATTTATAAGGTTAACTCAAAAAAATCGAGCCATAAACTTTCGCCTTATCTAAGCTTGCTTAAAACTTCTGGGTTTCAGAATGTAAAAATCAATCAACTGTATTTTAACACTAACGGCGAGCTATTTATAGCTACTAATAAAGGTTTGTTTAAAATAGATCAACAAAATAAAAAGCTTATTTATACGGGTATCAATAATAATGTTCAAAAAGTATTTGGTAGCGATTTAGGTAAAATGTTTGTTGTTTTAGATAATGGTTTGTATCAATTAAACCATTTAAAAGGCAATAATAGTTATCTAGTTGAAAATTCGGGTTTAAATATAAATGGGTTGAAACAGTTGGTTGGCGATCCTCAAAAAATAATTATTACCGCAACATCAAATAAAATTTTCGCAATAGCTGATCAGCAAGATAAGCCCACGGCAGTATCACTAGTTCAGGATTTTATTAAATTAAGCAACATTTATATTAAGGTTTTATTTGTGGATAAATCTTTAAATATTTGGATAGGTACGCAAAAAGGATTATACAAAATTAAGAGGCAAAAGATCGGTGTTTCTTTCTATAGTGATTTTGCCGGAGATGCAAAGGATGGCAATACCATAAATGATCTTTTTTACGATCACAAAGATAGAATTTGGATTTTAAACTCGGCGGAAGGGGTATATAAATTGGAGCTTAAGAGCAATAAAATTTCCAAATTTCCAATTCCTTATAAAGAGTTTAACTCTATAAAGAGAGCTTACGATGGCAGTTTAATGCTTGTGGGGTCTGGTAAGATGTTTGAGATTTTTGATGCAAATAGTGATGCCTACTTGGAATATAGTGATCGTCACTTACCAAACGATGTGACTGATATGGCGGAGATTGCTCAGGGTGAATGGTGGATTACGTCTTGGAGACAAGGCCTTGTAAGGTTTTGTAAACCAAAATCGGAAATCACTAAAGAGAATTTTTTAATGAGATTAAGCGTGTGATCGGTAAAATACATTTATTCGGCATTTTAAAAGATAGCCACAATCAGATTTGGTTAATTAGTAGAGGAGATGGAGTTGTAAGAATAGATTTAGAGAAAAAGAAAATTTACCATTATAATGAAGGCGGACCTTTAAGTATTCCGTCAAACCGTATTGTCTGTATAAAAGAAAGCAATAAAGGGGATATATGGATTGGAACTAGAGGTGAAGGGTTATTAAAATTTAGACCATCTTTTAATGATTTTATTGTCTATAATATTTCATCGGGTTTGCCCTCTAATACCGTTTGCGATATCGAAGAAAGTACATCTGGCGAAATATGGGTATCAACCCTAAATGGAGTATCAAAATATGATGATAGTCAAATGTTGCCATTTTTTTCGTTTGGTTTAGATGATGGAATATTTAATCCTGAGTTTAATTTTGGAGTGGGCTGCAACGGTCCTAACAATCAACTTTTTTTTAGTAGTGGCAACGGTTTTTATAAGGTAGCATATCTACCAAAATCAGAATCATCGAGGGTTTTGCCTGTAGTTTGGACTAGTTTTAATATCTTAAATAAAAAAGACAGCTCTGCCAGCAATCTTTTAAACGATATAATAAAAACCAACAAAATTTCATTAGCCTCATCAAGCAGTATAAGTATAGGTTTTGCCGCATTAGATTATACCAATCCGGAAAATATAAATTATGCCTACAGGTTAAAAGGTAAAGATGAAGAGTGGAGTTTCATTAGAGGAATCAATGCTGAAGTGCAATATTCAGATTTATCACCGGGCGAGTATGATTTTCAGGTAAGGGGCTCAAATAGCAGAGGAGAGTGGCTAAATACCCCTTCCGAATTACATATTACTGTAGCTGCAAATATTTGGAATACACCATTTGCTTGGTTTTTATATGTTTGCGTTTTTATAGCCTGCGGGATTGGCATATTTTATTTGAGACGGAGATGGTATAAATTAAATAAAGATTTAGAGATAGAACAAGAAGTTACCGAGCTACACCATAAACGGATGGTGCAATTTGCCGATTTATCTCACGAAATTAAAAATAGGCTAACCTTAATTTTAGGTCCTTTAGAGGAAGCTTTACATGGCAAAAAAGTAAATCAGATTGTACTTAACAATTTATATGAGCAGGCTCAACGTTTAAAAAGATTATCGGATCAAATTATCCATATCCGTAAAAACGAAAGCGGGGGTTATATGCTCAACGTATCAAAAGAAAATATAAAAAACCATTTACAACATATTATTGAAGAATTAAAACCTTTAGCAATTTTAAAAAATGTAGAATTAAACTTTGCTAATCAACTCAATACAGATGAGGGTTGGTATGATAAGGAACTAGTAGAGATAATTGTATTGAATATATTAGGGAATGCCATAAAATACTCTGTAGTTAACGGAAAAGTGAAATTTTCTGTTTCAGTAGAACAAGAAAACTCATCTTCATCGCCAAGGGAAATATTAATTATAAAAATAACAGATAATGGTGTTGGTATTCCAAAAGAAAATATTAAGAAGATTTTAGACCCGTTTTATAGAGGAGACAATGTAAGGAATAATAAGAAGGAGTTTGAAGGAGATGGCATAGGTTTAAACCTTGTATCGAGGCTGATTAATATCCATCATGGTCAAATATGTATAGATAGTGAGCCGCTGGTGTTTACGGTAGTTGAACTTAAAATACCTATCAGTCAGGATGAATATGCCAATAACGAGCTTAAAGTAAACATAAAAAATACACCTATTATATTGCCAGATGATGATAACATCGACCAAAGTATAATACATCCAAATGATTCATCTATTTTGATAGATGATAAAATAAGCGGTAAAATAATTTTGATCATAGATGATGATCCGCAGATTAGAACCTTATTAAATGAAACATTGAATAAAGATTTTACGGTAATTGAAGCAGGAGATGGTTTAGAGGCATTAAAGATGTTGGAAAAACAACAGGTTGACCTGGTTTTAAGTGATTTATCAATGCCTAATATGGATGGTTTGACCCTATGTATACAATTAAAAAAAGACAAGAGATGGTCGTTTTTACCTTTTTTAATTATGACTGCCCGAAACTCTGAAGAGCAAAGATTGGTAGCTTTTAAATCAAGCGTTGATGATTTTATTGAAAAACCTTTTAGTTTAGAACTCATTAAATGGCGTGTTAAAGCAATGTTGCGCCAACAAAAGAATTTGGTACAAAATGTACAAAAGGTGGTAGTAGCCACCCAACTAATTGACGAAAGTGATTCGGCAGATGAAATTTTTATCCATAAAGTAGTCAATAAGATCGATGCCAATATTGGTTCCAAATTTTTAACAGTTGATTATTTAGCTGATGAAATAGGGATGAGTAGGGCTACATTTTATCGTAAAATGGAACAACTTTTTGGGGAATCCCCATCAAATTTTATCAGGAAAACCCGTTTAAAGAAATCCGCAGTATATATTAAATCCGAAAAATACACTATATCAGAGGTTGCTTTTAAAACCGGCTTTAAAACTCCTAATTATTTCAGTAAGTGTTTTTTTAAAGAGTTTGGAGTTCCTCCGTCAAATTATATTAAGTAAACTAAGTAAACCTTGGTTTTAAGTTTTTGAACCTTAATAAATATAAAAAATTGATAGAAATGTAAAGTTATTTACCCTGAATATGACGGGAAATATAGCGACCTTATGCCTCACCGCTGGAACAATACACAGATCTAATCAATGAGAATTGGTGAGGGCGTAGCCCGTATGCATACTCCTTTTCCCCATTTTATGGATGCCAGATAACCCAAACAGTCCAAATCCGTTATGAATGTGTCAAAAAAATCAACCATGCTCTCACCTTTAAATGATTCCATAACCAAATTTTATTTCGAGAAAGATAAGAAATTATCTTTACAGCTTTAAAAATGTATATTAATGTGGCTGAATTTCAATACCTTGCGACTGTAGTAGTAAATTATTAAAATTAACCATATTTTTAGTGGATCCCAGTTTTTTCTGGTGACTTTCTGTATGAAAAATTATAGTTGAAAATATTGTATACAATTCTGTAGATCGAAGAAAATAACACCCGTTTCTCTATTGAAAGTCTCATTTTTTAATCTATGATAAATAAAAATATGGATAAGCACTTATGGTATCCGAATTTTTTCATTTATGTCGAAAAAGCTTTTAACAACTATTTTTCCAAATATTTTATGGAGTAGATGTTGTATATAAACGAACCTTCTTAAATGCTATTAAAAGCAAGGGCTTTCTGAATATTCTTTTAAGGTTCTATTATATAGGAATACGAAACAAAGTAAATCTGAATACTATCACAATTTATAAGATTTTTTTAAACCGCTGATTATCAGTTCATTATTATTGATACGATTTTACTCTATTTTGAGATAAGTTGTACCTTATGCATTTATAATTTTATCTAAACCAATATTGTGATCTGCAGGGATGAATCCTTCCACAAGGTGTAACTAAATATAACCTATAATTTAAAATTAGATGAAAGAAAAATTCACAAAACTACTTTTGCTTTGCTGTTTAATGCTAGCCCAAGAGGTTTTAGCCCAAGTAAAAACTATCAGCGGAAAGGTTTCAGATTCAGCTGGTAATCCACTGATAGGGGTAGTCGTAAAGTTAAAAATCGGTAAAGTTGCAACCTCAACAGACGGTAGTGGAAATTACAGCATCAAAGCCAACAGAACTGATGTAATTGTGTTTAGTTACATAGGATCTAAAAACGTTGAAGAACTTGTCAATAATCGCGACGTTATAAATATTACATTAGAAGACTTATCAACACAGCTCAATGAAATAGTTGTTGTGGGATATGGCACACAAAAAAAAGTAAATTTAACCGGTTCGATTACTACCCTGGATAGTGCATTTTTACACAACCGTCCAATAACCGACGCTACACAAGCACTGCAGGGAGCAAAAGGGGTTTATGTTAATCAGTCATCGGGTCAACCTGGAGCCGACGGTGCCGATATTCGAATAAGAGGCCTTGGTTCATTGGGAAATAATTCGCCTTTAATTTTGATTGATGGTATAGAAGGTAGCATGCGAGATTTAAATCCTGATGATATTTCAACAATATCAGTTTTAAAAGACGCATCATCAGCCGCCATTTACGGTAATCGGGCTGCTAATGGCGTAGTCCTTATTTCTACTAAGAAAGGAAAAAAGAATTCATCTAGTATCGAATATTCGGGATACTATGGGGTTTCTAAAGCTATATCGCTACCAGATATTGCTAATAATTCAGAACAAGTAATTCAAGCTCTTATTACAGCTAAAGCAAATGATGGTATTACTGATAATGTAGCTATTGACGCCTTAGCCGATTTGAGGGCTAACCCATCTACAATACCCAATACCAATTGGTTTGATGTAATGTTCAAAAATTCAGCAAGCCAAAGTCACAACTTACGGGTGTCTGGAGGTGGCGATAAAAACACTTATTCTATTGCTTTAAATTATCTAGATAATCAAGGGGTTCTTGAGGGCTCATCAGCAAAAAAATACTCTATTTCGACAAACTTAACTAGTAATGTTACTAAATGGCTAGATGTGAGTTTGGGTCTTTTTGGTACTCGATTGAGTCAAGATCAGTCTTTGCTAACCCCTTATAATATGATGTACATTATATACAGGGCGCTGCCATTCCAACAGGCATTTGCTATTAATCCAAATGATGGGCAAACTTATTATGCAGATCAGCCTTATAAATTGAACGGGCAAAATGTTTTCAGAAATCCTTATTCCTTGGCTACGGAGGGTATGCACAACACAACTAGTAACCGTTTGCTAACCAATATTTCAGCCACTGTAAAACTTCCGTTTAATATTAAATACAATATTACTGGTGGCTTAAATAACCTCAATAGTATGGAGAAAAATTTTGCTCCGCTTATTACTCTTTATAATAATAAAACCAACACTTTTTCAAGTAGCGACTACTTTCAGGGTGATATTAAACCGCGTAGTGCTATTAGGAACTCTTTGAATGATTACTCGCTAACATTATTCCAAACGTTAAACTGGGAACATACTCTTAATAAAGATCATAATGTTAAAGTACTGGGAGGTTATAGTTTGCAGGATAGCCAAAGCGATGATTTTAACGGTTATGTAGATGGCTTTGTGGGAGATAATCTAACAGATATTAGTGCCGGTTCCACTAACCCCACATTTAATGGCACAACCAACACAGCTTACGTTAGCAAATTGAAATCCTATTTTGGACGAGTTAATTATGACTATAAAAGCAAATATTTATTAGAGGCCAGTTTCAGATATGACGGCTCCTCTCGTTTTTCTCCTGACAATCAATGGGGTTTCTTCCCCTCAGCTTCTGCAGGGTGGAATATTGGTTACGAAGACTTTTTAAAAGACCTGAAATGGTTGTCAACATTAAAACTGAGAGCATCCTATGGATCATTGGGTAATGAGAGAATAGGCAACTTTCTGTATAGTAATAATTACGACATAGGTGGATATTCTTTTGGAGGTGTTACTGCAGCAGCTATTTATGCTAAAAATTATTCAGATCCCAATATTACTTGGGAAACAACAACCATTGGCAACCTAGGTCTGGAGTCCGAATTTTTTAAAAATAAATTAAATATGGAAGTGGAATTTTATAATAAAACTACCGATAATATTTTGCAATCTACCATACTTGGATCTATAGTAGGCGATTTGCAAGGACCAGTTAAAAACATTGGAAAGGTTCGTAACACTGGTCTAGAAGTTACTTTGGGACATAAAAATAAGGTAGGAAAATTCAATTACAATATATCATTTAATGGTGCAGTTAATAGTAATAAGGTATTAGAATTATATGGCGGTACCCCGCTTTATTCTGGTAACCAGATTACCATAGTGGGTTCGCCAATTAATTCTTATTACGTACTACATTCTACAGGTATTTTTCAAACAATTGATGAGGTGAACGCATCGACTGTTATCGCAGGAGCCAAAACTGCTCCCGGCGATCTCAAGTTTGAAGATGTGAATAGGGATGGCAAAATTGACAATAATGATAGAATAGTAACTGGAAGCAGTGTGCCGAAATATACTTATGGCGTTAATCTTGGTGGGGGATATGGCAATTTTGATTTTCGGATATTCTTCCAGGGCGTTAAAGATGTTACCTCTATGCCTTTTGGAATCTTAAATAAACCATTCACAGGTGGTGGGGGTTTAACAAATGAATGGCTTACTGATGCATGGACCACATCCAATACTAATGCAACATTGCCCCGTTTGCAGGTAGGTGGTGGCGTATCAAATGGACAGGCTTCTACATTTTGGCTTCAGGATGCTTCTTACTTGCGTATGAAAAATATTCAAGTCGGTTATAAATTACCGGCTAATATAGCTGGTAAAGTTGGAGTCAAAAACATATACTTATATGCTAACGCCCAAAATTTAATCACTTTTACTAATTATAAAGATGCAGACCCTGAAAGAACCATTACATCCGATCGTGATTTCGATTACCCTGCGATCAAAACAGTTTCTTTCGGTTTAAACGTAACCTTCTAAATCAAGAAAATGAAAAAGATATATTTAATACTGATAGTTATTATTACTGGTACGGCAGGTTGCAAAAAAGATTTTTTGGAAACCACCAAAAATGATGGATATACCTCTGCTAATTTCTGGAAAACCAGTAATGATGCGATAGCTGGTGTAAATGGTATTTACCAGGACCTAACAAATAGTGCACTTTACGGAGGCTCTATGCCTATGCTTTTAGAGAATCTTACTCCTAATGCAGGGAGTAATGCCAATGTTAATCAAGTACAAACCATTTCCCAAGGACTGGCTTCACCATTAACTAATGCAATTTTTGCAACCCGATGGGCTGCCAATTATAAAGGAATAGGCCGGGCAAATGATCTATTGGCTAATATTGATAATATTACAATGGATGCGACTTTAAAAGCTCGTATAAAAGGAGAAGCACAATTTTTAAGAGCATTGTACTATTTTGATTTGCTGAATTTTTATGGTGGTGTTCCTATTATATTAGACAAAGCGAAGCCAGAAGACCAGCAATTGCCAAGAAATACACACGACGAAGTTCAGGCAGTTATTTTAAGTGACTTGGATGCCGCAAGTCCAGTACTGCCATTAAGTTATTCTGGTGCAGATGTTGGACGGGTGACCCAAGGTGCAGCTTTGGCACTAAAAGCCAGAGTTTACTTATTCAGTGGGCAATGGCAAAAGGCTGCTGATGCGGCAAAAGCTGTAATGGATTTGAAAAAGTACACGCTTTTTGCAAACTACCGTAACCTGTTTTCATTAGCTAATGAAAATAATAGTGAGGTAATATTTGATGTACAGTTTAAAAATGATGCAAAAGCTCAGAAAACCAGTTATGATATCAGTTTAGAACGTTACGACTATGAATCGCCAAGCCTTGACCTAGTAAATGATTATTATATGAAGGACGGGTTTCCAATAACCACATCAGCATTATATGATCCACAGAATTCATATACTAATCGTGATCCTCGCTTTGCGCAAACCATTGCTTACCCAAACAGTACTTTTGCAGGCAGAGTAGTAACCACTACCCAATACCCTTCAACTGGTGCTACGGTTAAAAAATACACCATTTACGATGAAGCCAAACCAACTGCATATCTTATAGATGGACAATCAGAGATAAATTACCAGATTATTAGGTATGCTGATATTTTATTAATGTATGCAGAAGCAATCAATGAGCTTGGACAAATGACACAAACTATTGCTGATGCTAGTATTAACTTGGTGCGTTTAAGGGCAGGTATGCCAAAGGTGATATACCAATCTCAGCTACAAATGCAACCTCTAATACGCCACGAAAGAAGGATTGAATTTTTTGGTGAAGGAACTTACGTTTTCGATATAAAACGTTGGAAAACAGCAGAAACAGTGATGAACGCACCTGTTAAATCTTTAACAGGAGTAATAATATATCAGCATGCATTTAATCCAAGTAGAGATTATTTATGGCCAATACCTGCCACAGTACTAGAATATAGCCCACAGTTGGAACAAAATCCTAAATACTAAAAGATGTAAACAGTAGGTTTTTTTCTTAAAATCTTTCTATTTGAATTACTGTAAACTAGGTGCTAATTATTTTTAATTTGAATGATACTTCTTCACAAAAGTGCCAGAACTTAATTAAAACATCAAGCCCTCTAACAAGATATCCAAAAAATGTGCAAAATTGAATCAAACGTTTCTGACCCTGAGGAAGACCCGATGATCGGTGGACCTTAATGCAAATTATGGAGTGTAATCTTATATCTGATTTGTTGTTGAAAAATAACAGCGAGTTTATTTTAGCTGATTCATTCCTTTTAATTCATACTCCCAATCTTAGTACTATTAGTTTAATCATCAATTTTAATATAACTAA
>NZ_AQPN01000147.1 GCF_000403135.1 Arcticibacter svalbardensis MN12-7 | reverse complement strand
TCGTCTTTTTTTTATTGATTTAATTATCTGCTTTACTCACAAAAGATTGATTAAACTTCCATTCCATAACATCAGTAGCATTTCTTTTTACCGTATTTGCAATGTTGGGGCATTTGGATGATGAAACAAAATTTGTTGCCGTTTAATAAACTCCTTTATCAGCATATAATGCAGGTCATCCGAATATTCCGGCCACTCGTCAGCTTTCCCCTCTCTTTTTTCTTCTTTCAGGTCATATTTGAATAACAATTCAAATGACAGGACATGAAATCAGGTGCTTTACTCCTCATAACCATATTACTTTTTAATTATGCACAAGCGCAGACGATTGTATCCGGGACGATCAAATCCGCAAAGGGATTAGCTTTATCAAATGCCAACATCATTTTAAAGAATACCTATGATGGCGCATCATCAGATAGTACAGGGAATTTTGAGTTTACCACAGATGAAAAGGGCTTAAAAGTACTGCAGTTCTCCCTTTTAAATTATGATACCGATTCCTTGCCCGTTAATTTAAACGGAAACAAGCTTTCCCTCAATTTAACGCTTAAAGAATCTGCCAATCTTTTGGAGAGTGTGACCATTAGTGCCGGGTCATTTATAGCCGGCGATGGTAAAAAAGGCGCTATCTTAAGTTCATTGGATATTGCTACTACTGCCGGTACCCGTGCTGATGTTTTTGCTGCCCTTCAAACCTTACCCGGGACACAAACTTCCTTTTCTGAAAGCGGCCTATTTGTGCGGGGAGGTTCTGCTGCAGAGACTAAAACCTATTTTGATGGAATGCTGGTTAAAAGCCCTTTTAATGCAACAGTGCCCGATCAGGCATCAAGAGGACGGTTGTCTGCTTTTTTATTCAAAGGAACCTCTTTTTCTGCCGGTGGATATTCTGCCCAATATGGCCAGGCTTTATCTTCTGCCCTGATCCTGGAAAGTACGGATCTTCCGGAGAAAACGACTACGGGAATCTCCTTACTCACTGTAGGGGGAGGGATCGACCAAAACATCCGCTTAAAAAATAGCGCAATTACCTTTGGTGGCTATTATTATAACCTGGCACCGGCATACGCTGTGATCAAACAGGCTAATGATTATATCCATGCTCCGGAGCAATTGGGTGGAAATTTACAATATAAACTCAAGACCTCAGAAACGGGCATGTTCAAGGTATACGCTGCGTATAGTAAAACGGACTTGTCGCTGAACAGCACAAATATAAACGCACCTGATCTCCCCAATTATCTGAGTAATAATAATAAAAACGTATATGTCAATTCTACTTATAAGGACTACATCAGTCACACCTGGAAGATAGAAGCAGGTTTTGCCTATAACAAAGATGAGGATGGTGGTTTTATGTCTGCTGATGATTACGCACGAAGGGATCATTTATTGGAAGGCAAAGCAACGTTAACGCATTATTTTGGCCGCTTGTCTAATTTTAAGTTCGGTGGAGAAACCTTTAGTACCGGGCGATTTGAAAGTTTAAACGGACTTTCAAGAGCATATAATGATCAGCTAAGTTCTGGTTTTGTAGAAACGGATCTGTTTATTACACCTAAAATTGTAGCACGATTGGGTGTTCGGTCAGAGTATTCATCCTACCTGGAACAATACAATACTGCTCCCCGATTATCATTAGGGTTTAAAACGGGTAAACTGTCTCAAATATCACTTGCTTATGGCCGCTTTTATCAAAATCCAGAGGATGAATACCTGGTAATTAAACCGCTGGACTTTGAGCAGGCTGACCATTATATTTTGAAATATGAAGTGAATACACCCGAAAAGAACTTCAGAATTGAAGGGTATTATAAGGATTATGCAAAATTGACCAAGGATAATAATGGTGATCCCAACAACTCGGGTCATGGTTATGCAAAGGGATTTGAGGTGTTTTGGCGGGATAAAGCAAGTATTAAAAATGCCGATTACTGGGTTTCCTATTCTTACCTGGATACCAAAAGGAATTTCAGAGACTTTCCCATCCTCGCTACACCTGAGTTTGCGGCAAAACATACGGCATCCATGGTATATAAGCAATTTATAAGTGCGATCAATGCACAAGTAGGTGGAACCTATACCTACGCTTCAGGAAGGCCGTATGTGAACCCAAATAATCCTGATTACCTGTCAGATCGTACTAAAAGTTATAACAGTTTGAGTTTAACGGTCAGCTATTTAACACATGTCTTAAAACAGTTTTCAGTGCTGTATTTGAATGTGAACAATGTGCCCGGATTTAAAAATGTGTATGGCTATCAATATAGCACAGACGGTTTAAACAGGCGAGCAATACAACCAGCAAGAAGAGATGTGTTTATAGGCCTGTTGATGACAATAGGTGATAATACATTCGTAAGATAGAAAACAAATCAAATCCATTTATAATTTAAAAACAACAGCTATGAAAATTTTAAAAACATCGATTGTCATTTTATTCATGCTATTAAGTATCCATGGTATAGCGCAAACTCCAAACGAAAAACTAGAACTAGGAGTCAAAAAAGGCTTGGAACTCATGTCTGCGGCTCAAACATCAGATGGCTTTCTTAAAGCGGCGAATCACTTTGAACGGATTGCACAGGTGGAGCTTAAAGAGTGGACGCCAGCGTATTATGCAGCCTACAATAATCTGGTAGCAGGACTCTTGATTAAGGATAAAACGCTAAAGGATCAGTATTGGGACAAGGCCTTACTGGAAGTGGATCAGGCTGATGCAGTATCTCCTAATAACAGTGAAATTTATGCATTAAAGGGGTATATTCAATTTATGAAAATGAGTATCGACCCACAGGCAAGAATGTCGTTTATGGGTTTATCGGCGGCATCTTTGGGTAAAGCTACGGCGCTTAATCCTGATAATCCCAGGATCTATTTGATTAAGGGACAGGATACTTTTCATACTCCTGAAGCTTTTGGAGGAGGTAAGGCTAAAGCTAAGCCATTATTGGAAGAGGCAGTCGCTAAATTTGCTATATTTAAAACTAAAAATGCAATTGAACCAAATTGGGGATTGGAAGCAGCTAAATCCTTACTGGCACAGTGTAACTAAGAAAAATGTTTAAAAACTTAAATCAGGATAAGGCAAAAGGCAGGCTTAGATTTACCCGTCGCGGTTGGCTTAAACTAAATCTTTATAATTTCTTTTTAGGGCTGTTAATAGGGGTAATAATATCCCTATTAATCAGCGCTTTTTATGGAGATTGGATCAGTTTAAGACAGCTCGTCTTTAATATGCTTAGCAGTACAGTCATCACGCTCTGTATTACTAATGGTGTCTACCTGGTTGTAAGAATTGTAAAGTTTAATACAGATAATATTTGGGTATTTATCGTGATATATTACGTCACGAGTATTGTAGCCATGTTGGTTGCGATAGAATTGGTTTACTTGATAAGGGCTTACGTTTTTAATTTAGAATATCATTTCTTTCATCTTCAGGATTCAAAATTCTCTGGGGTTATTGTACTGGTGGTATGTACCGTAATGTATTTGTATAACGCACAAAAAGAAAGGCTAAATGCCCGGATTCAGGAGAAAAGTCTTGATGTGCTGAAGCTCAAACAATTGAAGACTCAGGCAGAACTGGCTACCCTTCAGTCAAAGATTAACCCGCATTTTTTATATAACTCACTCAATTCAATTGCCAGCCTAATCCATGAAGATCCGGATAAAGCGGAGAGTATGACACTTAAGCTTTCTAAATTATTCAGGTATAGCATCAACAATAGTCAGGAAGCAACGGTACAGGTGCAGGAGGAAATAGAGATCTTACGTACTTATCTGGATATAGAAAAAGTAAGGTTTGGCGATCGGATTCAATTTGTCATAGAGGTAGATGAATCGCTTTTAAAAGTTCAGATTCCAAGGTTCCTGATCCAGCCATTGGTGGAAAATGCCTTAAAACATGGTTTAAAGGATATGGCTGATCATGCATTACTCCGCATTTCGATAGTAAAAAAGGATGGACTGGTTATTTCTGTTTCCGACAATGGAATACCTTTCCCTGAAAACCTGGAGATTGGGTATGGTTTACAGAGTACATATGATAAACTTGGCTTATTATATCCGGATCATTATGAAGTGCAGATTACCAACCAGCCAATTAAACAAATCAGCATTAAAATCCCGATAACACATGGATAAAATTTGGAATACCCTGATTATTGATGATGAGGCGTTAGCCAGACTTCGTTTAAAACGGTTATTGGCTGACCAATCAACAATTAGCGTTATTGGAGAAGCTGCCAATGGTGCCGAAGGGTTGAAGCTTATTGAAAGCCTTCGTCCCGATCTGGTTTTTCTCGATATTGAAATGCCTGTCTTAAATGGATTTGAAATGTTAAGCCGTCTTTCTGTGCCTCCTAAGGTGATATTTACTACTGCCTATGATCAGTATGCGCTGAAGGCCTTTGATGAGGAGTCCGTTGACTACCTGCTGAAGCCAATTGAGAAGGAAAGGTTAGCCAAGGCGATCAACAGATTGCAGGTCCATGCTGATTATACCATTCCGCTTGATCGCCTGATCAGGCAGCTTAATGTTAAAAAGGAGATTAAAACGCTTACTGTTAAAATAGGGGATCGGATTCTTTTAGTCCGCTTGCAGGAACTTATTTATATGGAGGCAGAAGAAAAGTATGTTTTTCTAAATCAGCTGGATGGCAAAAGGCATTTAACTGATTTTACACTCTCTGCGCTTGAAGCAAAACTTCCCTCTCATTTTGTACGCATCAGTCGCAGTATCATTATCAATTCGGAGCAGATCAAAGAGATCAGGAAAGGCTTTAATGGTGCATTTTTCTTTATTATGAATGATCAACAGAATAGTAAGTTGAATTCAGGCAGGAGTTATGGAGCCAGCCTCAAGGAAGTATTTGATATATAACTAGTATATGTTGAACCTATATTGAAACTAGGTTCAATCCATGTTAAGTCCGTGTTTTTATGTACAAACATGGACTTATGTTGGACTCAACATGGGATCATTATAGAATAAATAACAATCAGACCATAAGATCAACTCTTCTTATCAGGATAAAATTGTTCAAATTTGTAGCATGTCCAAAGGAGTGCTTTTTCTTATACCGGTACCGTTAGCTGATGAATCGGCTGAACAGGTGATCCCTGCAACACAAACACCTCTCATCAACCGTCTTAAAACCTATATTGTGGAGAATGAAAAAACTGCACGTAAATGGTTAAAGGCCATGGGACTAAAAACCCCACAAAGCGAATTGATACTGTACCCCTATGGTAAACATGCTGAAAAGAATGATTTCGGTATCTTTTTTAAAGAACTGGAAGCAGGGGAAGATGTAGGATTGATGAGTGAGGCAGGTTGTCCTGCGGTTGCTGATCCGGGTTCAGATATTGTTGCCGAAGCACATCGCAGGAGCATAAAAGTAGTTCCAGTGGTAGGACCAAGTTCGATTTTACTGGCGCTGATGGCTTCCGGGTTTAACGGTCAGAACTTTGTCTTTCATGGGTATCTTCCTATTGATAAAGTGGAAAGGGCTCATAAAATAAAAGAACTGGAGTCGGTTTCAGAGCGATTGCATCAAACGCAGATTTTTATAGAGACTCCATTCCGCAATAATCAGTTGCTTGAAGAGGTGCTTCGGTCCTGTTCTGCTAAAACGCGACTCTGTGTGGCCGTTAATCTGACTGCAGAAAATGAGCAGATAATTTCACTTCCGGTAGAACAATGGCGTAAGAAAAAGGTTGACTTCCATAAAATACCAGCTATTTTTCTGTTACTTAAATGATTAAACTGCCTGAGCACAGTACTGTTGTTATAGTAGGAGCCGGGCCTTCGGGGTTAATGATGGCGGCACAACTGCTGCGTTACGGGATTCAACCGGTCATCATTGATGCGAAAAAAACATTAACCAGGCAGTCTCGGGCCTTAGTTCTTCATTCCAGATCTGTAGAAGTTTTCCGTCAATTAAAGCTTGATGAGGCCTTGTTAAAAACGGGTAATCGGGTTTCGAGGATCAGCTTTCATGAGGAAGAGAAGAAACTGGAGCTTAATTTTGATATTCAGACACTTTATCCTTTTATGCTGGTTCTGGAACAAGGAAAGACAGAAAGGATTCTTCTGGAAGATCTAACGAAACATGCTTGTCCGGTTTACTGGAATACCCGTATAGAGGAAAGTCGGCAAACCGATGAAAAGGTATTCCTGCATGTGAATCAGGAAGGGACGGAAAGGGACCTTACCTGCGACTGGCTGATTGCCGCAGATGGGATTTCAAGTAAAGTCCGCGCCTTGCATCGGATTCCTCTATCGGGGAGCAGTAAGCTTCATCACTACTTCCTTGCCGATTTGAAATTAACTACTGATATGGCTTGGGAATCCGTACATATCTTTTCTAAAAGGGAAGGGTTTCTGGAGATTATTCCATTGAGGGATCAGCAGATCCGCTGTACCGGGGTCATCCCCAATTCGCTAAAACAACGTGAGAACCTCAGCTTTGAGGATATTAAACCATATGTAACGTTCATACTTGGCGTTCCGTTGAACGTAGATTCCTGTAGCTGGTTCAGCACCTATCAGTTAAGTCATCGGATGGCAGAACGGTTTCGGTCAAGGCGGATGTTTCTTATTGGGGATGCTGCACATCATCATTCACCTTTAGGGGCGCAGGGAATGAATAGCGGCCTTCAAGATGCTGCTAATTTAGCTTGGAAGCTGGCGGGTGTGCTGAATAACGAATTTAACACTTCTATTCTCGATACGTATGCCAGGGAGCGCATGTCGGTGGCTAAAAGCTTATTAAGGACAACAGACCGGTTTTTTGCTCTTCTTACATCAGCTAATTACTTTATAAAAGTGGCTATAAATGGCTTTATCAGGAAGCGTCTGCTGCAATTTATAGGACATCCTGCTTCTAAGAAATGGTTACTTGAAAGGATTTCTCAGCTTTCTATTCATTATAGAAATAGTAAATTATCGGTTCATCATTCCAATACAACACACGTTCGGGCAGGCGATAGGTTACCTTTCCTTCCTGTGTTTGATGAAAAATTAAAGGAGTCTACAGATCTTCATTCCTGGTGTGCTAAGCCAGGCTTTACTTTGCTTGTTATAGGGGAACTGAGTGCCCGTTCATTGGCCCTTTTGGCTAAATGGATTAAAAGCAGTTATCCATTCAACCTTAACTTTTATTATTTACCACCCTCGGAAAGCAATAAGAGCATATTCGAAACCTTTGAGATTAAAGAGAATGCAAAGAAGGCTATACTCGTACGTCCGGATTTATACATCGGGTATATTCATGATGTAGTTGATCTGGAATTAATCGATATTTATCTGAAAGAGGTAATTGGCTGGCGAAAGTCTTAAAGGCTGCCGTAGAGGTTTTTAGAATCAATAAAGCGTAAAACGGCATCGGGAATTAAAAATTCAACAGACTTTCCTTCTTTTAAAGATTTGCGGATAAAAGTGGATGATATCTCCATTAAAGGCGTGTTTGTCATCGTAACTGAAGGGTGATCCATGATCTCCATGTGTTCAATTCCCGGTCGTGGGTAGACAATGATCTTATAGTCCCTGAGCAGTAGTTCGTAGTTTTTCCACTTCTTTAACGAAGCAAGGTTATCAGCGCCCATGATGAGACTGAAAGTATGCTCAGGATAGCGCTCGGTTAAATGAGTGAGCGTATCAATGGTATAGGAGGGCTTAGGGAGTTTAAATTCAGCATCACTGACTGCTATTTTTTCGGAGTTTTCTGTAGCCAGTTTAGCCATCTCCAGGCGATCGTACATATTGATCAGTGCGTTCTTGTCCTTCAATGGATTATGGGGAGATACCATCATCCATACCTTTTCAAGTTCTGTATAATTGGCCATGTAACTGGCAATGATCAGATGCCCGATATGTATCGGGTTAAAAGAGCCGAAGAAAAGACCAATTTTCATTTAACACGTTATGAAATCTGCAATTAACTTTTCAGCATCCTCACAAGCAGTCTTCAGATCATTATTAGGAAGAATGACGTCAAAAAGGGGAGCATATCTAAGCTCTTTATCTGCTTTGGCAATGCGTTCTTTAAGTTTTTGGGGACTATCGGTGCCTCTAGCTGAAAGACGCTCAATCAATACCTCCAGAGATGGTGGCTGAACAAATATGGCTAAGGCATTATCGCCAAACTTCTTTTTTAATCTTAAGCCTCCTTGTACGTCAATATCAAAGACAACACATTTCCCTTTTTCCCAGATACTTTCAATTTCTGAGTTTAGGGTTCCGTAGAAGGTGCCAGAGTAAACTTCCTCAAATTCGGCAAACTCGTGTTTGGCTACCTTATGCAGAAACTGCTCTTTAGTGATGAAGTAATAATCTTTTTTGTGGGTTTCTATACCTCTGGACTCACGGGTGGTAGCAGATATAGAGAAACATAACTGGGGGAAACGTTCCAGGAGATGGTGAACAATTGTTGTTTTACCCGCTCCTGATGGCGCTGAAAATATAACAAGTTTGCCTTGTGACATATTGTGATAAGTATTATATAAATAAAACTGCGCCTAAAGTACGTTCAATAGTTGCTCTTTAGCTTTTTCAAGCTCTTCTTTCATACCAACAACAATTTGTTGAATTTTGGCATCATTTGCTTTAGAACCCATTGTATTGACTTCACGACCGATCTCCTGGGAAATGAATCCTAGTTTTTTGCCGTTAGCATCATTTGATTTTAACGCAGCCATGAAATAATTGCAATGACTTTTTAGTCGTATTTTTTCTTCAGTAATATCAAGCTTGTCGATATAAAAGATCAATTCCTGCTCAAATCTGTTTTTATCTGTATTCTCTTTGCCTACATATTCCTCAAGAAGTTGGGCGATACGCTCTTTAATGGCAGGGATACGCTTTGGATCCTGTTCTTCAACAAGAGCTAATCCCTGGAGGATATTTGTAATCCGTAATTCGAGGTCTTTTTGCAAGACATTACCTTCATCTTTTCTAAAAGTTTGAAAGTTATTCATTGCCTGAGTAAAAGTTCCCTGTAAATGTTTCCATTCCTGGTCAGAGATCACATCCTCTTCGTACCGGATTACTTCCGGAAAGTTTAGTGCTAACTGAAGCAGGTTATTGCCGTTATCATTTAAACTTGCCGCAGCCGTTTTTAGTTGGTTGTAGTAAAGATATAGGAGTTCCTGATCGATTGTTGCGGTCTTTTTTTCATTAGTCGCATATTCAACAGTTACGGCTATGTTCACTTTTCCACGTTCAATTTGCTTGGAGCAATCGTTCCGTAAAATAAGTTCTTTGTCTGAAAATGCTTTAGGAAGTTTTAATGCTAGTTCCAGAAATTTACTGTTAAGTGATTTGATCTCGACAGTATATTTGGTATTACCAAAATCATCAGAGGCTATACCATAGCCGGTCATTGACTTAATCATTGACAAAGATACTAATCTCGTAGAACTATTTTTAACAAGGCTTCGTTATATAATAAATTTCAAAGACAAATCAATATATAAGTTAGATTTGTAGTACAATATGAGCACAAATCGCATAATTCCGTTTGTTTTGACCACTTTGATGTTATGCTGCTTTTTTCAGAGTTATGCACAATCTATAAAAGGGCAGCAAGGTGCTATTTTAAAGGCGGGAAGTAATTTGCGGATTAGTGGAGCAAACATTAAAAATCAGCGGAGTAATTTTAGTGTCGTATCTAATGAGCTGGGGATCTTTACTATTCTATCTTCAGCGGGAGATACGCTTGAAGTATCGGCGATGGGCTATATGACCAAATATATTGTGGTTTCCAACTTTCAAGATGTGATTCTCTATCTTCAGGAAATTACCCAGCTGGATGAAGTGGTGGTAAATGGGAAGTCGTTGGAAGCGGATCTTAATGACATCAGGAATGCTTATAAGAGTAAAGGTTCCTATTTTAGTGGTAAACCGCCTGTACTTGCTTATATTTTTAGTCCATTGTCCGCACTTGGTGACCGATTTGGCAAAACAGGGAAACGTGCCAGGCGCTTTAATAACTTTGCCTCGCAGGAACTTGAATATCAGGAAGTGACGAGAAAGTTTAATGATTTATCTATCAACACTGCGGTACCAGCAATTACGCCGGAAGAATTGCCTGACTTCAGATCAGATTATATGCCTACATTGGAGCAGGTTCGCTTATGGAATGAATATGATATGGTCGTTTATATCCGTAAATCGTATAATGAATTTAAAGCCATTAAACAACAAGAAAAAGGAACAGTACCTGCTCCTTAAATCTTATTGTTTCTTTTCTTTATTAGCTCATTAACCTCTTTTTTAAGCTTAATCTTTAAGAATATGATAAAAGCGGATAGGACTACGGAGCCAAGTGTGATGGCATATTGACCATCTTTAGCGCTCCAGAACACACATAACACTAAAATTATTAAAGCTAAGTTGTATAATACATTAAGAAAAATCTTTTTTCCCATTGGATCTATTAATATACAGGCATTGATGGATCAATTTTTTCTTTCCAAGCCAATATTCCACCTTCCAGATTATATAGATTTTCTAAGTCCAGCGTTTGTTCCAGTTGCATAATAGCAGCAGCACTTCTTTTGCCACTTCTGCATTGAACAATCACAGGTTTATCTGTTGCAATTTTATCCGATTCAATTAAAATGCCCGATAAAGGAATGTTTTCGCCATTCAGGTTAGATACCTCATATTCAAAAGTTTCTCTAACATCTATTAACTGAAAATCTTCGCCATTATCTATTTTCTGTTTAAGCTCTTCAACTGTAATTTCTTTCATGACATCAAGTTTGTATATTCAAAGATATGAATTATGATGAAACATACCAGTTGCTTGTTCCAAAGCGTTATAATATCGTAATTTTACATCCTACTGTAACAAGTTCCACCTGCAGCTGTTCTAATAAATGATTATATCAATAGATGAAAAATCTTAATCAATTCTTCTGGTTTTGTTCAGGAGTACATATCAATACATTAAAAGATTATCCTACCGAGCAAAATAAGTATGTAGGAATTGGGGCTACCATTTTTTTTACCGCATTATTCGCATCTCTCTCCGGAGGGTATGCCATGTATTTTGTGTTTTCTGGTGATGCGGCTGCGGTGTTTTTTGCTATCCTGTTTGGGATTATCTGGGGACTCGCGATCTTTAATATGGACCGTTATATTGTATCCAGCATCAGTAAAAACGGGACAGTAAACAAACAAATTCTACAGGCTACTCCACGGATTCTCTTAGCTTTTATGATTGGTATCGTGATATCAAGGCCTCTGGAACTTAAGATTTTCAATAAGGAGATTCGGGAGAAATTAAAACTCTCTTATTTAAATGGGCAACGTTCTAAAATTGATACCCTGAATAATACGTTCACCTATAAATATGGATTGGAGTTAAAGAAGATTAAAGATCTGGTGACTGAGCGGGATTCGCTTACCACTGATATAAACAGGTCCCGTTACCTTTTAAACCAGGAGATCTTTGGTGATAAAACAAATCAGACTTCAGGTCAAGTAGGATACGGGACTTACGCGAAGCAAAAGGAAGAGGTGCTTGCTCAAAAAGTGAATCGTCTCGGCGTGGTAAATAATGATATTACCGCGATGGAAGGCTTTATAAGGCAACGCAGAGATTTGGATGGGATTACCAGTGAGCGCATGTTTAGCGGTAAACAGCTGGATAGTTTAGCTAATGTTGCCGGTTTTGCTGATCGGAACTGGGCGTTAGGACAATTAAGTTTTAAAGCAGATGGCTCCCGGGAGTTGGGAACTTTTCTTGCTATTTCTTTTATCGGATTGCTATTTATTCTTTTTGAATGTTTGCCTGTATTCGTTAAACTGATGAGTGATAAGGGTCCTTATGATGTTGCCTTAAAGAATACGGAAGAGTCGTCAATCCATGGATCATTTAAAAATAAAGACTATCACATAGCCGTTATTGATAATGTACAGGAAACGAAAATAGAGGCTGAAACAGAAAGGCAAAAAAGGGAGATTATTAATTCTTCTAAATCAGCTGTTTACGAAGAATAAAGTCGTTCATCCAATAGTTATAATAGGGGATATCCTCTTCTTTAAAAATTTCGAAACCTTGTCTTTTGTAAAAGTCAAACGCCTTGTTCTGCCTGTTTACATTAAGCTCCAACTTTGAAATGCCTGCTTTTAAAGATTCATTTTCAATGTATTGAAGAAGGAGTCTGCCTATACCTTTACCATGCTCTGCATGCTGAACATAAAGCTTATGTACTTTTAAAAGAGTAGGATCAGTATCTGATATAGAGTACCCTGCAAAAGCAACAGCAGTATTTAAGTCTTCAGCCAGCATAAATATAATTCCCTTGTTAATCAGATGAGTTAACGCTTCTATGGAGTACATATGGTCCAGCATGAATCGTATTTGCTCTTCTGACAAGATACCGCGGTAGGTTGGCCACCAAATATCTTCTGCCAATTGATGTATTACAGGTAAGTCTTCTATTGTGGCTGTGCGTATAGTGATGGTCGAATTCATTAGTAGTTTTGAATGTTATAAAAAAACGAATAGCTGTCTTGAGAATTAATTATATTCTTTAAGACAGCTATTCGTTTTTTATCGTTAGTACTCAATTTTTTATTTTATTTCTGGGCGCAATGAAAGGTCGGTTGACCTTGTATAACGAAGAAGACATAAATTCGATTTAATGCAGCTTTTTATAGATTTCCTTAAACGCTATTGAAGGATCGGGTGACAAGTTTACTGCTGCAGACACGGCAACCCCATATACTCCTGCTTTCAAGAGTGCATCAACATCATCTGCGATAACACCACCTACTGCAAGTAAGGGGATCGATATTCCTCTTTTTTTCATCTCCTCTGTAATAAGCAGATAGCCATTTATGCCAAGTAGAGGATAATCGTTAGGTTTAGTAAGCGTTATTCTCAATGGTCCGCAGCCTATATAATCCACAACCTTGCTGTCTGCAATACGTTGGATATCTGCTATAGTATTAGCAGAAGCACCGAGCGTTTTATCTGGCCCTATTTCTTTCCTTATTGATTTAAAATCAGCATTCATATCTTCAATATGAATCCCCTGGATATCTGCTTTTGAAATTAAGGAGATATGATCGGTGACGATCAGGGTTGTGCCCCAATCATCACAAACCTCAGCTATTCGGTTAATATCATCTAAAAGTTGCTCTTCATCTTTAGAAAAACAACGGTATTGGATCCAGTTTGCTCCATTTTGACATGCTATCATGACCTGTTCCAAGTGGCTCCTTCCAGAAAGATCCTGTGTCAGGTAATGGAATTTTGATATATACTTTTGCATGTTTTTTTAATTATTTACCTTTTATTAAAAGGTTATTTACTCTCAGATATCAAAGCTTCTGTAACCGGTTTGCCAATGTTTCCATTAGGTGCCTGGATATGAAGTAAGGCAGATATGGTAGGGGCAATATCAGTCATGGCAACCGGACGATTGGTGGCCCCATGTTTAATTCCCCATCCCATCAATACAAAGGGAATATGCGCATCATAAGGGTTCCATGTACCATGTGTGGTACCTGTTGCTCCTCCACTATAAAAGCCTGGCTTCAATACGATTTGAATGGCGCCGCTTCTTTCTTTGTTATATCCGTTAATAATTCGGGTTTTTAACTGCTCAGGTACAGAGGCTTGGCTTGCCTTTTCCATTTCAACAACATAAGCAACATCACTTCTTTTATTGAGATATTCAATACATGTTTTGATAATAGCAGATTCATCCAGCTTGTTTTTCTCCATTACTAAGTTGTTGAGATTTACCTGATAGTTTGGCAGACCAAGAACGAGGTTTGGTTGCTTAAACTCTTTTTCTAATAAAGCATTTAAATCTTTAGTAACCACACTGGAAGGAAATAAACCTGCAGGAATATGATGTGACAATAAAAAATTAGGGTTATGTGCAGCACCATGATCAGCAGAAAGGAAAACGGTATAGTTTCCTTTCCCTACTTTGTTATCCAGATAGGTTAAAAACGATGCAATATCCTGATCAAGACGTAAATAAGTGTCTTCGATCTCTATGGAATTAGGACCAAATTGATGACCCACATAGTCAGTTGATGATAAACTTACGGCTAAGAAATCGGGTACATCACCTTGTCCCATTTGCTCATTGTCGATAGTGGATTTTGCCATATCGAGGGTTATTGAGTTTCCATAAGGAGTAGCCCGTATAGCTGAAAAATCTTTTTTATACATGGTAGAGGTCTCGTATGGAAATACAGGAGCATTTACACCAGGAAACTTTCCTTCAAAGGGACTATCATCTTTTTCACTCTGCACATAGGTATTAATAGGATATAAGGTATTCCAGTTTTTGTCCAGATATTTCTGAGCCAGCTTCTGCGCGTTTACTGTTTTAACCCATGTTGGAAGATCTTTCATGTAATAGGTACTTGTAATCCAGTTGCCCGTTAAATCATCAAACCAATAGGCGGCATTTGCGGCATGTCCCCCAGGTAAGATTCCTCCTCTGTCTTTTATGGCAATGCCTATTGTTTTAGCGCGAAAGTTAGTAGCCAGCTTCAATTCATCAGTTACTGTGGTAACCAGTAAATTATTGGGTGACATTTCACCTGCACTAGAAGTGCTGCCTACTGTTTTGGCTGTGCTGTCATCTGTGCAATACATGGATTTTCCGGTTGCCTGAACGATAAAGTCGTTGCCGGCAATGCCATGAAGTGAAGGGACCGATCCGGTATAAATAGTGGAATGTCCAATGGCAGTGACAGTTGGGATGTAATCAATATTTGTATTCTCGCATGAGAATCCTTCCTGAAGAAGACGTTTAAATCCGTTTTTAGAATATCTCTCCTGGTATCTGTAAAGGTAATCCCATCTCATTTGATCGACCACAATCCCAACAACAAGTTTGGGTCTTTCTATCGAAGAGGAAGTACTTTTTTTCTGCGCCGAAGCACCAATGGTAAGCAAAATGAATGCAGTACCAAATAGATAGCTTAATTTCATTTTTTTGAATGTGTGAGCTCAAATATCGTAAATCCTTCAGTACTATTCTTATTAAAACTTTAAACTTAACGAAAGCATAAAGTTCCGTGTCGCCTGTGGAAAATAGTTATTACTTGTGGTTTGAACTCCGTAATAAGTAAAACTATAGGTGTATCCATTTGACTCATAGAGCTCACTGAAAATATTGTTAGCCAGTAAGGTGATGCCGATGTTTTTTACCTTTCCAAGGGAGGTATTGTAGCCTAAACGCAAATCGTTAACAAAAAAGGCATCTAATTTACGGGTGTTGTTGGAGGTATTATCCAAATATTGCTTGCTTACATATTTACTTAACAATCCGATCTCTGCCTTTTTGAATGGGCGGAAGGATAATTCACTTGAGCCTACAAATGAGGGGGAAAAGGCAATATTCGTATGGGTATGATTGAAACTGTCATTAATTTTGGTGTCGTAGTTGTACACGTATTCCGTAAAATCTTTGATCTTATTCCGGCTCAGATTAGCGGTAACTCCCCAGCTTAGATTAGGAAGCAGGGCAATTTGTACATCTGCTTCTGCTCCCAGGCGATAACTGTCGGCTACATTTTGCCTCAAAGCCTCTCCTTCTGTGTTTAATTGTCCGGTTAAAACTAATTGGTCTTTGTAGATCATCCAATAGCCATTTAGTCCTGCTTTAATTGAATTGCCGGTGAAACGATATCCTGCTTCCAGGTCCTTCATGTTTTCGCTTACAGGACTCAAACCTGCAGCTATATTGACATAATCATCCCGGTTAGGTTCTTTATTGGCTACTGCAATGGAGGCGTAAACATTGCTTTCATTATTCAGCAGGTACGTAATTCCAGCTTTTGGATTGAAAAAGTTAAGCTTGTCATGTATGTTTAGCTCTATTCTGCTTTTATCTGTTCCGGTGATGTCATAGCCAATTTTGCGGTATTGCAGATCTCCGTATAAAATCAGACTTCCTAGCTCATAGGTCGCTTTTCCATAGATATTGAAATCGGTTTTGAACCCATTTCCGTTATAATAGCGATCTCCAGGTTGTCCGTTAGAATTAAAAGTAGCCCAGGTAACTTCCCCAAAATGGTCACCATCATATTCATTATAAGCGCCACCCAGAGTGAAATTAAACCGTGTTGTTGGCTTATAGGTTAACGAATAAGTTATTCCGTAAAAATCATTATCCAGCCATCTGCGGCGTACTAAATCTGTGCTTTTAACTGTATCTGAACCTAAAATCACATTTGCAAGACCATAATCTTTTAAGTCCTGCTCATTTTTATATTCTTCATAATAACCACTTCCATGGGTATAATGCAGGGCTGTATTTAGAGACAGCTGATCATTAAAGGTATGGGTATAGAAGGCTTGGTAATGGTTTTGGGTGTAATTATCAGTTTGGTTTTTATATAGGAAGGAATTGTATTTCCGTTTGTCCGAATGGAATAAGTTGGATGAGTCAGCTGGTGTAAAAAAAGATTGGCCTTTATTGTTTTGATAATAAGCCCCCAGTTCCGCTGGTGTTCCTTTCAGTTTTTCTTCAGGAATACCATTCCAGGCCTGATAGGTTTTCTCGTCTCCTGAGAATATGTTTGCGCGCAACAGATCTTTTTTGCCATAATAGGCTCCGGATAGGAAATAGGACTTCAGGTTGGATGCCCCTCTGTCAATATAACCGTCTGATTTAATCCTTGAAAGTCGTCCGTCAAAGGTGAACTTACCATTGATTAGTCCGGTTCCAATATTAACCGTATTCTTCCAGGTGTTGAAAGATCCGAAGGTGTTGTTCACTTCGGCATAGGCAGAATCCCTGCGGGTAGTGGTTTGAATATTTAAACTTCCGCCGAAAGCACCTGCCCCATTTGTGGAGGTACCTACTCCCCTTTGGATCTGGATGTTATCTACAGATGATGCAAAATCAGGAATGTTGACAAAAAAGGAACCCTGACTTTCCGCATCGTTTAATGGGATTCCATTTAGGGTTACATTTACGCGGGTGGCGTCACTTCCTCGGATTCGGATCCCGGTATAGCCAATTCCTGTACCTGCATCTGAAGATACGACTACAGAAGGGGTCTGGTTAAGAAGAAAAGGCAAATCCTGACCGTGATTATACTTTTCAAGTTCTTGTTTGTCGAGGTTCTTGTAAGTGGTAGCCGTATTTGCTGTAGCTCTGGTAGCTTTTACGATCACTTCATCGGTAATAATGTTTGTGGGTGCCATTGCAGCATTGAAGATCCGGTCGTTGGTCAGGCTTATTGTTGTACTTATTTCGGAGAAACCAATAAAGCGAAAAGTTAACGTATAAGTTCCGGCTTTTAATCTTGAGATCTTGTAATCCCCGTTAGAATTGCTCTTTATTAACGTATTTCCGCTCAGTATACTTGCTCCTGAAAGAGGTTGACGGCTAGAACGATCTGTAATTGTTCCGGAGATTGAGTACTGTGCCCATCCTAAAGCAGGAAGCAGGAGCGCCATAAGGGCTACTAAGTAAATTTTTTTCAAAACTAAATTTTTTTAAATATGAATGCGTATTGGGGCTACACGCAATTATCTTTGTTACAATTCCTACGCCGGCATTATCCGGATCAGGTTCACGGAGAAAAGTATACGCTTTTGTATAACAATCCTTCCGATGGGTGTAATCTCAGCCTGTTTTTACACAAGCACCCCTTAAGACAATACGAAGTTAAGTATCAAATTTTGAAATACCTATTTTTCTGCTTATTTTTATGATTTTTAACTTAGGCTTATTTTCCTTATTTTACATATTCATGCTTCGTGTTGATAGTTCCAAGCCTTTTAAAGTTGTGTATTCATTGTGCAAACATGAGTACCTTGGTTGGTTAATAGAACCTCATGTGGTTCAGTTAAACTCCGATGGAGGCTTTTCTCTTACCTACCAAAGGCTTTTTTCAAATACCATACAGGAGTTTTCCAAGGAGTTCGATGAGATAGATTTTAAACTGATCAAGCTTCTGGATGAAACTGAACAATCTCATGTCATTAAGCGGTATTATAAAAAGCTAATCCGTCCGGCAGAATTCTTTGCGCGGATCTTTGATGATAAATTATTTCAGATTATCCGTCCCAAAATAGAAAAACGTCTTATTGAAGCGATCACTTTACTGCGACATAAAGGATTCTACCTGATGAGCAGGGAAGGCTGGCCGGTAGATCATCTGCTTGAAATCGCTGAAGAACCTGCATCTGTGTTATTTCATTTCCGGCGTAATGAAGAAGAGACGCGTTATTTTCCAACCATAAAATATAAGGGTACTCGCATCGAATTTATGTTTAAGGATGCGCAGATCGTTTGCAATGAACCAGCCTGGTTGTTATTGGAGAATGTGGTGTATAACTTTCAGGATGAAATGGAAGGGAAAAAACTGCAGCCTTTTCTTAATAAACGGTTTATTTCCATTCCCAAGACTTCTGAAAAAAACTATTTTGAACGATTTGTAGCTCCTCTTATTGAGAAACATAATGTGTTTGCGGATGGATTTCAAATCAATACAGAAAAGTTTGATGCCATTCCAGTGTTAAAAGTTGATTTTATACCCGGTGGAACATCAAGGCTGGAACTCTTATTTAAATATGGGGAATATACTTTCCCTGCCGGGGTGGGAAGGAAGGTTTCTGTGCGTATGCAAATAGAAGGTGATGACTATATTTTCCATCGCATCAAGCGTTCGCAACTCTGGGAGAAGAATAAACTGGATGAGTTATTACATCTTGGCTTAAAGAAAACCACTGATCTCTTTAGTCAATTCGAAGTAGAACCTGTATCAGAGGAAACAGACCCTGCTCTTTCTATCATAGAATGGCTGAATACCAATCATGCTGCACTGGCTGAATTGAACTTTGTAATCGAACAGGTTGAAGGGAAGAAACGTTTTCTGTTTGGTACCAGTAAGGTAGAACTCGACTTCCAGGAGAATAATGATTGGTTCGACCTGAAAGCGGTTGTCTTTTTTGGGCCTTATCAGATTCCATTTATTGATCTGCGCCATCATATTTTAAATAAAATAAGGGAATATGTATTGCCATCTGGCGAAATAGCCATTATTCCCGAAGAATGGTTTGCCCAATATGGTAATCTGATGATGTTTACTGAGCTTCATGGTCAGCATTTACGACTTAAAAAGCACCATATTGGACTGATTGCCGATTATGCGAATAGTGAGTTGGCAACCATTACTATGGGAAGAAAACTTCAAATGCTCAGTGCCTTTGAGGAAATCGAGGAGGCTCCTGTACCTGTTAATTTTAAAGGGGTATTGCGCCCCTATCAGAAAGCCGGTTATGATTGGTTTCATTTCCTCCGTAAATATCACTTTGGAGGATGTCTGGCTGATGATATGGGTCTGGGTAAAACAGTGCAAACGCTTGCACTGCTGCAAAAAATAAAAGAGGAAAATGTAAAGGAAGGCACATTGTCTACTTCTTTGATCATTATGCCTACCTCTTTAATTTATAACTGGGAGAATGAAGCGGGCAAGTTTGCACCTGAATTGAAGATACTTGTACATACAGGGAGTCTGCGAAATAAAGATCTCAGCCGCTTTCTTGAATATGATGTGGTGTTAACCACTTATGGCATTACCAGGGTCGACATCGAGCTGATGGTGCATATCTATTTTCATTATATCATTTTAGATGAGAGTCAGAATATTAAGAATCCCGCATCAAAAGCTTATAAAGCCGTAAGGCAGCTAAAATCAAAGAATAAGTTGATCCTTAGCGGAACGCCCGTAGAAAATACGGTGAACGATCTTTGGGCGCAGATGTCCTTCATTAACCCTGGGTTGCTTGGAACCCAGACGTTCTTTCAAAATGATTTTACAAACCCCATAGAGAAAAAGAAAGATGATGAAAAAGCGAAGAAACTGCTCGCTTTAATCAAACCTTTTGTATTAAGGCGCACAAAGAATCAGGTTGCCAAAGAACTTCCTGACAAAACAGAACAGCTTTTTTATTGCCGTATGACCGATGATCAGGCTGAATATTATGAAAATGTGAAATCTGAATATCGGAATGCACTGTTGGATTCCTTAGAAGACGGCACGTATGTGAAATCACAGATACAGGTGTTACAGGGATTAACCAGACTTCGACAGATTGCCAATCACCCGCTGATGGTGGATAAGGAATACGAAGGGGAATCTGGTAAGTTTGAAAATGTAATCCATACCCTGGAAAATGTGTTAGCAGAAGGTCATAAAGTATTGGTGTTTTCTCAGTTTGTAAAACAGCTTGATATCTACAGGGCCTATCTGGATAAAGAAAATGTCACCTACGCTTATCTGGATGGAAGCACGAAGAACCGGGGTGAGGTAGTAGAAGGATTTCAGCGGAATGATGAAATTAAGTTATTCCTTATTTCATTAAAAGCGGGAGGTGTAGGGCTCAATCTTACTGAGGCTGATTATGTGTTTCTTCTTGATCCCTGGTGGAACCCTGCTGTGGAGCAACAGGCAGTAGACCGCACACATCGGATAGGCCAGACTAAAAATGTGTTTATTTATAAGTTTATCACTAAAGATAGTGTAGAGGAAAAGATTCTTGCCTTACAAAATAGAAAGCGGATTGTAGCCGAAACGCTTATTACTACCGAAGAAAGCTTTGTAAAATCATTATCACCAGAGGATATCAGGGATATTTTAAATTAAATCCCGACATAAGGGAGGAATAAGTTCCTTCTTAACATTTCAGCGCCCAGTGTAGCCAAATGTTCGCTATAGATCTGGCAGTCAATCAACGCATAAAGGTTGGTATGACACAGCCAGATCAAGGCAATTTTAGAGGCATTGCTAACATTGCTAAACATACTCTCGCCGCAAAATGCCTTCCCGGAACTGATGCCATACAAGCCGCCGACCAGTTGATCGTCCTGCCATACTTCAACTGAATGGGCTATTCCCATTTGATGCAGACGGATATAGGCCTCCTGCATGTCCGTGGTGATCCATGTACCATCCTGATCCTTCCGCTCTTTTGCTGCACAGGCGCTAATTACTTCTTCGAAAGCTGTATCACTAGTTACTCTGAATTTTCCTGATCTTAAAGTCTGACGCATACTTTTAGAAATTGTGATCTTTTCAGGGAATAAAACAAAGCGTTCATGTGGGGAATACCATAAGATAGGAGAATCATCCGAATACCAGGGGAAAATGCCATTATGGTAGGCATTTATGAGTCGTTGAGCGGTTAAATCGCCACCAACAGCCAATAGGCCATCCTCTTCTGCCAGTTCTGCAGGAGGGAAACGGGCATCCAGATCATCAAGCTCAAATATCATCGGTACAAAAATAGCATTAAACTTA
>NZ_AQPN01000146.1 GCF_000403135.1 Arcticibacter svalbardensis MN12-7 | reverse complement strand
CCGTTTACTTTTATCGAAATTAACACTCTGCCCTTTCCCCGCTTGGTTATTGTGAGTACTTTCCCACTGCTGGTTTTCCATTTTACCTCATCAAATAAAGCGGACATTTCACCTGCATCATCCATTCCGCAAAGTGCCAATCCCTGCTCGCCTATGCCATATAAGTTATTTAATATCGTATCGATCACTCTTCGCGACATCTCTGGTTTACCAACAAAATAATGAGCTGCCCGGAAAGGTAAGCCCTGCCCATGATTTCACCCCTCTGGTAGCGTATAACCTAAAATTTTAGGATCGGTAAGTGGTGCTTTACCAATAAAAGTATTTATATATTTGGTAAGAGACGTTGTCGTTTGACTTTTACCAGCGGTTGATGCAAGCAAAAATAGAAGGAGCAGGTTTAAAGAATAATTAATTAGTTAATGCATTTAGCACTAAGACAAATGTGGGTTTATATTTTGAATAATTTCAATAATAATAGAATAAAAACATTCGCCCAAATGGAGGGGGTAAATTATAAAGAACTGAAAACCATGATATAGAGGGAATTTAACCTGTCAAGTTAAGCTTGCTGGAAAATAAAAATGAAGAGGTTGTTTATGGTATTAGGGGGAAATAAGGAATAAAGTATTTGGATAGCCCTTTCTGAAAAATACTAAGGAAAGGATTATCATAAACCCTTTCCTTAGTATCTGAAAATGTTATACCGCAAATGAAGTACCGCATCCGCAAGTACTCGAGGCATTCGGGTTGTTAAATGTAAACCCACGAGAATTCAATCCATCCTGGAAATCAATTTGCATCCCAGCAAGATAAAGACCATGTGCCTTATTCATATATACTTTTATACCGTTATGTAAAAACTCCTGGTCCCCATCTTTTTTCTGATCAAAACCTAAAATGTAAGTCATACCTGAGCATCCTCCACCTTCAACACCTATGCGCAAGCCAAACTCATTGTTAAGCTCCTGTTGCTGTTGTATTTTTTTAAGCTCTTTTGTTGCTCCTTCAGTGAAAGAAACCGGTATAAGTGCTGTTGCTGTCTCCATACTCATTTCTTTTTTATATTTACACCAAATATAACCTTAATTCCTCATTTTTGTTTATCCAAGGGCGATTTGACGCTCTGACTACAAATAGTATAATGCAATCAACCACACTGTTTTTACTTGATATTGCTAAATTAACATTATCAGGAACCCTGCTCATTTTTATCGGATATCTCTTCGCAAGACCTTATCTGGATCAGAAACTTAAAGTCCAGCTACTCGATTTAAAAAAAAACAGCCAGGCAGCCATACTACCTCTTCGGCTTCAGGCTTATGAAAGAATCATCTTATTGATGGAGCGGATTAATCCGGTTAATCTGCTGCTGCGCACGAATACACCCGGTCTTACCCTTATTGAATATCAACAGATCCTCACTTCAGAAATCAGAAATGAGTATCAGCATAATATTACGCAGCAATTGTATGTAAATCAGTCCTCATGGGCTTTGATCTCAAAATTGAAAGAAGATACAATTGCGTTAATCAATAATGCAGGTAAATCATTGCCTGCCGATGCTTCACATATTGAATTAAGTAAACTTGTACTGCAGCATTTATCAACATTGGAAATTAATCCCTATGATGCAGCTCTAGTCGTCATCAGACAGGATATTCAACAGTTATTCTAAAAACTCGCACATAAAAAATGGTCTTATTCCTATCACAAATCATGCGTAAAGGCAAGTGGATCCTGCCTGTGTTATTAATTACACTAACAGGATGCAGTCCAAAGCTTCATCTTGCCGGCAATACACCTCAGTTGTATCCGATCAAAAATCTTCCGGTAGATTCAAGCATGCTGGCCTTTTACAAACCTTATAAAGCGGGTATTGATTCTCAGATGAATACAGTAATTGGATTGGCAGCGGTCAATATAGAGCGAGGTCGTCCAGAGGGATTGTTAAATAACCTGGTTGCCGATGTCATGTATCAGGCCGGTAAAGAGAACCACATCGAATTTGATTTCGCTCACACCAATTATTTTTCACTTAGAAATCCCATCAGCGCAGGACCTATAAAAGCCTTCAAAATCTATGAACTCATGCCTTTTGAGAATTATTTCGTCACAGTAAAGCTTAAAGGAGCTGACATTCTCGACCTATTTAACTATATGGCAGCAGGAGGGGGCGATCCAATCTCAGGAGCTACATTCTGCATTAAAGATGGCAAAGCATCTGATATTATGATTCAGGGCATCCCTTTTGATATATCGAAAGAGTATACCGTATTAACCAATGATTATTTAGCTAATGGTGGAGATAAGGCAGTGGTTTACACCAAAGCAATAAAGCGCATAGGTAGTACTATTAAAGTGAGAGACGCCTTGTTGAACTATATTAAACAACAACAAGCCGCCGGCAAATCCATCAGTCCAAAACTTGATCACCGCATCCAAACTATAAAACTCTAACCATGAATAGAAGAAAATTTATAAAAAATACATTGACCGGATCTGCTGTTATTGCATTGAGCTCCGGATATCAATCTATTTTTGCTGCAGATCAGCGTGTAAAATTGACTATTCTTCATACCAATGATGTGCACAGTAGGATAGATCCTTTCCCCGTGGACGACATAAAATATGCAGGTATGGGTGGAGTAGCGCCTCGCAGCGCCTTAATTAAAAAGATCAGGCAGGAGGAAGAACACGTTCTTCTATTCGATGCCGGCGATATTTTTCAAGGAACCCCTTATTTTAATTTCTATGGTGGAGAGCCTGAAGTGAAGATGATGTCATTGATGGGATATGATGCTGGAACAATGGGCAACCACGATTTTGATAATGGAGTAGAAGGATTCGTCAAACAACTGCCACATGCTAATTTCCCAATCCTGACCGCAAACTATGACTTTTCGGACACGCCCTTATATGGGAAAACAAAACCCTATCAGGTATTTAAAAAAGGCAGATTGAAAATAGGGGTCTATGGAGTCTGTATCCAGCTCGATGGTTTGGTTAATAAGGAGCAATTTGGAAATACAAAATACCTCGATCCTATCAAGAAGGCGCAGGAGATTGAGGCACATCTGAAGAGCAAGGAAGATTGCGATATGATCATCTGTCTATCGCATCTGGGGTATAAATACGACACGGATAAAGTCTCCGATGTGGTGCTTGCCCAAAATACATCCTATACGGATTTGATCATTGGCGGACATACCCATACGTTCCTTCCCGCTCCCGACAACATTCCAAATAAGAGAGGTAAAAAGGTGATCATTAATCAGGTAGGTTTCGCAGGAATTAATCTGGGACGTCTGGATTTTGTATTCGAAAGTAAAATTTCAGGAAAAATGACCTATACTTCTGCTGTTGAGCCTGTTAAATTATTTTCAAATTTTAATTCCTAAACCGAGTAATTTTTCGAATATTCGATGTTCCAAATCGGTCGTTGAAATCTTCACTGCATCGCTTGGAAATCAAATTATTAACAAAAGCTTCATGGAAAAAACTGGTACTAATGTTTGGAATAACTGTCTTCAGATCATAAAAGACAATATTCCGACTCAAAGCTATAAGACCTGGTTTGAGCCAATAAAAGCATTGCGTCTGGAAGGAAATGTGTTGACTATACAAGTGCCTAGTTTGTTCTTTTACGAATGGCTGGAAGAGCATTATGTTGGTCTTTTAAGGAAAACCGTAAAAAAGCAATTAGGAGATGAAGGTCGCCTGGAATACAATATAGTAGTTGAGAAGTCGTCAAGTAGTAAACCATTTACTACCAATATGCCCTCTACCGGAAATGGGTCCGAAGCAAAATACCAATCCATACCAGTAGCCGTAACTTTAAATAAGGACATTAAAAATCCATTTGTGATACCTGGTTTGAAAAAACTTCAGGTTGATCCTCAGTTAAATCCCAATTATTGTTTTGAGAATTTCATAGAAGGTGATTGCAACCGTCTTGCCCGCTCAGCAGGTTACGCTGTAGCAGCAAAACCCGGAGGCACCGCCTTTAACCCACTGCTGCTTTATGGAGGTGTTGGTCTTGGTAAAACTCACCTTGGTCAGGCTATCGGAAACGAAATTAAACGCACTAATCCCGAAAAACTCGTAATCTATGTGTCTTGCGAAAAGTTCTGTCAGCAGTTTGTGGATTCATTGAAAAATAATACCATCAATGATTTCGTGAATTTCTACCAGGCAATGGATGTCATCATCATGGATGATGTGCATAACTTCGCCGGAAAGGAAAAAACACAGGATATCTTCTTCCATATCTTTAATCACCTGCACCAGTCCGGCAAACAGTTAATTCTTACTTCAGACCGTGCGCCTAAAGATATTACAGGATTAGAAGACAGACTCTTGAGTCGTTTTAAATGGGGACTCTCTGCAGATCTCCAGGTTCCTGATCTGGAAACCCGTATGGCTATCCTAAAGAAGAAAATGTATGCCGATGGTATTGAACTCCCTACAGAGGTAATTGAATACGTAGCGCATAACATTGACAACAATGTTCGTGAATTAGAAGGAGCTATGGTTTCTTTACTGGCTCAGTCAACATTGAACAAAAAGGAGATCAACCTGGGATTGGCTAAATCCATGCTCAAAAACTTCATTAAGCATACTTCCAGAGAGATTTCGATGGAATATATTCAAAAGCTTGTTTGCGAGTATTTTGAAGTGCCAATAGAGATGGTTAAATCAAAAACCAGGAAGAGAGAGATTGTTCAGGCTCGCCAGATCTCTATGTACCTTGCTAAAAGCCACACCAAGACCTCATTGAAATCAATAGGTCAGTTCTTTGGTGGACGCGATCACTCCACAGTAATTTACGCTTGTCAGACGGTAGAGGATTTAATTGATACCGATAAGAAGTTCAAGAATTACGTACAGGACATTCAGAAGAAACTCAAAATGAGTTAAACCCGTGTTTGTTTTAGACATAAAAAAAGGCAATCTCCATTACGAGGTTGCCTTTTTTGTTATAAGACAATTAAATTAAAGCTTTCCCAATTTCGCCAAAGCGAAAAAGATACTGCTGATATGTAATGCCTGTTCAATTTTGTTCTGCAATACCAGTTCTTTTAATTCGGCGACACTTACCGTAAACACTTCGATCTCTTCTTTGCCATCCAGATCCTGTTCTTGCACCTTTTTACCGCCTGTAAGGATAAAACTATGCGTCCGGTTAGATGAAGTTGAGGGGTTAGCATAAACCGTGCAAATTGGCTCCAGAGTATCGAAAGCATAACCGGTTTCTTCCAGCAATTCCCGGACAACCGCCTCTTCAGGCGTCTCCCCCGGATCGATGCAACCGCCTGGTATTTCGGTAAAGACCTTTTCTGCTCCATGACGATACTGCCGGATGAGCAGCACCTCCCCATCTTCCGTAAAAGCTACCGCATTTACCCAATCCGGATACTCCAGCACATAATAATCATCCACTATCTTGCCGTCAGGCATGCGGCAGGTATCTACCCGTAATGTCGCCCACTGCTCCTTAACCAGATATTTGGAAGATAATTTCTCCCAATTCAGATTACTCATACTGCAGATTATTTAAGAAATTGGTAATCTGTTCCCGTCGCGCAATGTTCTCAAAACTTTGCTGATGGTGTTCAGTTTCCAATAAGTTAAGAATGGCAGCAGTTTTATGAAGAATCAAAATAGTTTCCTTTTCTTCCTGAAATGGATAAACGGTTTCAAACATCAGCTGCGCTAATAGGTTCAGCTTTTCTGCCGAATAACTATTCGTTTTTAAAAACAACTGGAAATCTTCCACTCCTGACGTCTCCAGATATTCTTTAGTCAGACCGAAAGTATCAGAAAGCGCCTGAAAGGCTAAGTCTATTCCATCATCTACATTACCATCATTTTTAAGCCCTAATATTTTAGCTAGTATCTGTCCTAGCTTCTGAATTTCAGCTTCTATAAAGTCTTTTCGTATCATAATTACTAATATTCTATGTTAAACTCCAAAAATTACCAGCTGCCACTGGATCCGCCGCCGCCAAAACTACCGCCTCCGAATCCACCGAAACCGCCTCCTCCACCACCGAAACCGCCTCCGCTATTTCCGCCGCCAAAGCTGCCGCCACCACCACCGCCACGACCAGCCATGCCGGCAAGTAAACTCCACCATAATAATCCTGCACCACCACGACCTCCAATCACTCGTCCGCCGCCACCGCCACCACCACCTTTAGAGGCGATAACAGCAATTACGATAACAGCGAGTATGACCAATCCAACCGGAAATCCTCCGGATTTTGATTTACCCTTAGAAGGTGCATCATTTTTATATTCACCCTTTGTATAGGAAATAATGGAATTCGTAGCTTTATCTAAGCCCGAATAATAGTCTCCTTGTTTAAAAGCAGGTTTAATATCATTTTCAATAATCTGATGTGTAATGGCATCAGGAAGAGCACCTTCTACACCGTATCCGGTTTGAATCGTTACTTTTCGATCTTCAATTGCTGCAAGAAGCACTACACCATTATTTTTCCCTTTCTGACCCACTCCCCATTTTTCTGCCAGCTTAACCGTATAATCAGCGATGTCGTAAACACCTACCGATTTGATCAGCACGACCGCAATCTGCGTAGATGAAGTATCGTTAAAAGCGACTAGTTTTTGCTCCAGACGGTCAGTTTGTTCCGCCGAAAGGGTACCGGTAAAATCAGTCACCAGTCGATCCGATTTAGGAGGAAGCTCCTGAGCCCTTAGGCCTGCAGTAAATAAAAGAAAGGAAAGTGCTAGTAATAAACCTTGTTTTACATTCATGTTGGTTCGCTAATCTTATCAGATATAAGAAATATCATCTGATAACTCATTTTTATCACCATCCCTTGAAGGAAATAGTTTTTTAAGCTGCTCGCCGGCAGCATTTATCCCTGCAATTATGCCCAAAGAAAGATTTTCGTTCTTAAAATGTGCTAGCATTTTCTCTTTCGTAGAATCCCAGAAATCTGCATGAACCCGGACATTTATTCCCTCATCACCTATAATGGCAAATTTATGGTCATCCGTTGCAATATAAATCAGGACGCCATTGCGTAATGCAGTCTTGTCCATTCCGATTTTAAGAAAATAGATTGATGCCCGTTCAAAAGCATCAGGAACAGGGCATTTCTTTTCCACACAGATCCTTATCTCTCCGGATGTACTCTTCTCTGCATGCTCAATTGCTTTACGGATATCTTCTTGTTCAATATCCGTAAAAATGGCTGAATTCTTACTCATGTTGCTGGTTTAAAACTGAACGGAAGGGGCTTTATTGGCACCTGCTTCAGCCTGGAAATAACCTTTTTTGGAAAAGCCGAACATCCCTGCAGTTAAGTTATTAGGGAAACTTCTAATCTTCGAATTGTACGTTTGAGTGACGTCATTAAACTTTTGTCTCTCTACTGTGATACGGTTTTCTGTTCCTTCCAATTGACTTTGTAAGGTTTGGAAGTTAGCATTTGCCTTCAGCTCCGGGTAGTTCTCTGTAACCATCAATAAACGGCCAATAGCAGAACTTAACTGTCCCTGTGCATTCTGGAACTTTTCAATATTTTCAGGAGTTAATTTATCGGGGTCTATATTTACGGAAGTCGCTTTAGCACGAGCTTCTATCACCTGTGTAAGGGTTTCTTTTTCGAAATTTGCTGCTCCTTTTACGGTATTTACCAAATTAGGAATCAGGTCAGCACGTCTTTGATACACGTTTTGTACTTGTGCCCATTGCGATTGAACTTGCTCGTCCAATTTAACCATGCCATTATAATCGCATGACGAAAAGGTAAAGATGCCGATTAAACCGGCAAGCGTATAAACTAGTTTTCTCATAGTGTTAAAGTTAAAGTTTTTGATTCATATCTAAGATGTCAAAATTCATACCTTTGTTACTCTCCCGGATAAAAACCTGGCTATTATTATGAAAGAAATTGAAATAGTGCTACTTCCACACGAAAGTAATGATCGTGAGATTCTGTTTGATAAAGCGGCAACTGCACTAAATATAGCTCGGAGTAGCCTGAAAGACGTACAAATCCATAAACGATCTATAGATGCCCGTGGGAAACAGGTCGTATTTCGCCTCAAAGTACAGGTGTATACGGATGAAATTCCGGTACCTGAAATTTTTACAGTTTCCTATCCAAATGTCAGTAATAAAAACCCGGTCTTAATTATTGGGGCTGGTCCGGCAGGTTTGTTTGCCGCTCTTCGCTGCATCGAACTGGGTCTTAAACCCATTATTCTGGAACGGGGAAAAGATGTAAAGCAAAGAAGGAGGGATTTGGCAGCCATCCACAAAGAAGGAATCATCAATCCGGAGTCTAATTATTGCTTTGGCGAAGGAGGGGCTGGAACTTATTCCGACGGTAAACTTTATACCCGATCCAACAAACGGGGCGATGTGCAGTATGTATTGAAAGCTTTTGTTGCCCACGGTGCTACAGAAGACATATTGATCGATGCCCGTCCCCATATCGGAACAAATAAACTGCCGCAAATTATTACTTCTATGAGGGAAAATATTTTGAATGCCGGTGGCGAAATTCATTTCGATACCAAGGTGTCTGAATTTATATTATCCGGTAATAAAATGAAGGGCGTTAAAACCGCATTGGGAAACGATTTTCATGCAGAAGCTGTCATTCTGGCAACCGGACACTCCGCACGTGATATTTATTATATCCTGCGTAAGCATAATTTACATATCGAGGCCAAGCCATTTGCTTTAGGCGTTCGTATTGAACACCCCCAATTACTTATTGATCAGGCGCAATACCATTGTGAGGTTCGCGATCCGGATCTTCCGCCATCTTATTATAGTTTGGTGGAGCAGGTAGAAAACCGGGGAGTATTTTCATTTTGTATGTGTCCCGGTGGGATCATTGCGCCCTGTGCAACTGATTTTAATGAAATTGTCGTGAATGGCTGGTCGCCCTCCAAGCGGAATAACCCATTCGCCAATTCAGGAACCGTGGTGCAGATTAATCTGGAAGATGTTCCCGGATCGTTTGAAGATCCATTCAGACTTCTCCATTTTCAAGCAGAAGCGGAGAAAAAAGCCTTTTTTGCAGGAGGAGGAGCATTGGTTGCCCCGGCACAACGCATGGTCGACTTTTCTAATGGAAAGCTGTCTAACGATTTGCCGGATAATTCTTATTTGCCCGGTACCAGCAGTGCTGATCTCTCTGCGGTATTACCTGAATTCGTTTATTCCAGACTTCAAAAGGCTCTTCCTGCTTTTGGAAAAAAGATGAAAGGTTATTTTACCAATGAGGCGATACTGGTGGGGGTTGAATCCCGTACCTCAGCACCAGTACGAATTCCCCGTGATAAGGAGAGCCTTCAGCATCCGGATGCAATTGGATTATTTCCTTGCGGAGAGGGTTCAGGATATGCTGGTGGTATTGTCTCGGCTGCAATTGATGGCATGAATTGTGCAGATGCAGCCTTGAGGCTTTTAAATTAAATACGCAGGTTTAACAGCTTAGTTTTATTAAATAAATGCTTTTATGAAAAAGACATTAGTATTAGGAGCCACTCCGGATTCAAGCCGGTATGCTTTTCTTGCATCAAATAGGTTAGTAAACCACGGACATGAAATTGTGAATGTAGGAATCAAAAAAGGAGAGGTAGCCGGTGTTGCTATTGAAGCAGCAGGGGATATTCATTCGGATATCGATACGGTGACGCTTTATGTTGGAACCCGCAATCAGCCGCCTCTTTATGATTATATATTGAACACCAATCCTAAACGGATTATTTTTAATCCAGGCACAGAGAATGAAGAACTGGAAGCGCTTGCGCAGGCAAAGGGTATAGAGACGGTGGAGGGATGTACGTTAGTAATGCTTTCAACGGGTCAGTTTTAGTGTTTGATTGCTCGTAATAATGAAATAGGAGTTTACTTATTAATTGGAGTGATGCAAGTGGTTGCTTAGTGATCAGTTAGCTACCTTTAATTAAATCCTTCTAATATGATAGCAGTAAGAATCCGGTATGAGTCCGACTTAGACTAGTTAAAGTCGGACTTACACCGGATTTTTATTGCTTTATTTTTGCGTTGAATAACAATCATTTTACCTGTTATCCTGCCTTAGTCCAATTTTGAAAAACGATCAGGAGTTTAAATTCGATTAGTTAGTTAATATAATGGTGCATTGATAGATTCTCTCTCTCATCTTAAATATGTTAAGACGCCGCTTATAATTGTATATTTTTTAGATGGCTAACCTTATTCAATCACCAGGCAAAAGAGTATAATAAGAATGAGCATAGGGGGCAGACCGAAAATGATGGAGCGGCTATCTTTGACTTGCTGTGCACTGGTGATAATGGAGAAAAATTTCTGATCGAAGTTCAGCGTGGTAAACAGGAAAACTTTATTCAGCGTTCGCATTTTTACACCTCCATGCTGATTACTGAAGACGTACCCAAAGGTGGAGATGAACGGGCAATATGGGCGTATGGAGTAAAAGAGGGTTACTTCATTGGATTAATTAAAACGTTTACTATTAACGATAACCCCGAACGCTATTTGCATGATATTTGTATGTGTAATCGGGAGACTGGTGAAATATTTTACAATGGACTCGGATATATCTATTTGGAATTAGTTAAATTTGTTAAAGAAGAGGCTGAACTGATATCGGGAATTGACAAATGGCTTTATGTGTTGAAGAATATGAGCAAAATGGACAAAATTCCTTCTTATCTTAGGAAACCGATTTTTGAGAAGTTGTTTCAGGTCGCTGAATATAGTAAAATGAGCAAGGAGGATAAGAAAATGTATGACATCAGCTTAAAAAGGAAATGGGATAATCAGAATGTGCTTGATTATGCTAGAAAAGAAGGGATAGACGAAGGGAAGAGGGTTGTTGCGCTAGAAATGAAAAAACGTGGGTTAGATATTCAACTTATCGCTGAAATAACTGGCCTTTCTGAACAAGAAGTAGAATCTCTTTAACCACATTATAATTGAAAAAAGAATCTCAGCTTGATTTATTTCAAATTAGCATTTCATACATTCCGCTCTTACAGTTCAATTATTAAATGTATAACCTTATATTACATCAGATTGAAATTTTAATAAATAAGTTATAACCCCATAAACCTAGTTCACTATTAGTAATGCTATAAACTTGACTTACATTTTAAACCAGAATTAAATTTTTTATAACCAGAGAGTACAAGATAAACCCAAAACAATACCTTACTCAATAAAGCTGATACGCCATTACTTGGAAGTATTACCTGTATTGATTGAAAATAATTCCCTAAGTATTTCTTGAATAACCTATTTTATTTATTTAAAATTGAGAAGCTTTATCCTTTTAGCAACCCTTTTATGTGTTTAACCAGCAATAGTAAGATTATCAAACCAAGTATATTTACTTTCTTGATTTTTGTTTTGTCATTAGCCAGCCTATTTGCAAAGCAACATACTTTAAAACCAGGGATGGAGCCAGTAGATTATGTAAATCCTTACATAGGGAATATCAGTCATTTACTGGTACCTACCTATCCAACTATACACTTACCCAATAGCTTGCTTCGAGTTTATCCGGAGAGGGCAGATTTTACAGGAAATCAGATTAGTGGACTTCCCGTCAGTGTCACCAGCCATAGAGGAGCATCTGCTTTCAACTTAAGTCCTTATCAGGGAGATGAAAAAAAACTGAATGCTGTAATTAATTATGGGTATGACAATGAAATCATTAAGCCTTATTTTTATCACGTTGACCTTGATGATTATGGAATAGCTGTAAAGTTTGCTCCATCGCATCAATCGGCTATATACCAGATAAATTTTACCGAAACCGGGCCTGCTTATTTGATTCTTAATTCACTTGATGGTGAAATGAAAGTAAACGCAAATACCATTAGCGGATATCAGTCATTGGGAAATAACACAAAAGTATTTCTGTATATGGAAACTGACTTAAAACCTACGTCAAGTGGGATTTTATCTGATCAGAAAATAAATCCTGCTGTAAAAACTGCAACTGGAAAAGATGCTTGTGTGGTGCTAAAATATCCGTTAAATACGAAACAGATTAAAGTGAGATACGGTATTTCGTTTATCAGCATTGAACAGGCAAAGAAAAACCTGCAACGTGAAATTAAAGATTACAGTCTCGAGAAAGTTGCTGAAACGGGAAGGGGGGTGTGGAATAAAACATTAGGGAAGATACTAATAGACGGTGATAATGAAAATTATAAAACGGTGTTCTACACCTCGCTGTACCGTACATACGAACGGATGATTTGTATATCTGAGGATGGAAATTATTTCAGTGCTTTTGACGGCAAGGTTCATCAAGATCTAGGCATTCCATTTTATACGGATGACTGGATCTGGGATACGTATCGGGCAACACATCCGCTTAGGGCAATCATTGAACCGAAAAAAGAACAGGATATGATTAATTCATTCATCCGCATGGCTGAACAGATGCCTGATTTCTGGATGCCTACTTTTCCGGAAATCACTGGAGATAGTAGACGAATGAATTCGAATCACGGCGTAGCTACAATAATTGATGCTTATAATAAGGGGTTAAGAGGCTTTGATCTGGAAAAAGCATATCTGGCCTGCAAAAATGCCATTACCCAAAAAACATTAGCTCCATGGTCGCCTAAAAAAGCGGGTGCACTGGATGCTTTTTATAAGAAGAACGGTTATATTCCTGCCTTACATCCAGGAGAAGAAGAAACAATTCCAGAGGTTCATTCCTGGGAAAAACGCCAGCCGGTAGCTGTTACCCTAGGTACTGTTTACGATGAATGGTGTTTATCTAAAATTGCAAAGATTTTGGGGAAGGATGAGGATGCTGCTTATTTTGCAGAACGCAGTCTTAATTACCATAAGGTATTCAATCCTGAAACGAAGTTCTTTCATCCTAAAGATAAAGATGGAAAGTTTATTGAGCCCTTTGATTATCGGTTTTCGGGTGGCATTGGTGCGCGTGATGCTTATGATGAAAATAATGGTTGGGTGTATCGTTGGGATGTACAACACAATATAAGTGACCTGGTAAAAATGATGGGCGGTAAAGATTCTTTCGTTAATGAACTGGAACGGATGTATAATACTCCTCTTGGTATGGGAAGGCCTGATTTTCATCATCAGTTTGGTGATCATACCGGAATTGTAGGTCAGTATTCAATGGGTAATGAACCAAGTATGCACATTCCTTATCTATATAATTACGGGGGGCAACCCTGGAGAACTCAAAAGCGCGTTCGCTCTTTATTAAATCAATGGTTTAGAAACGATTTAATGGGTATTCCAGGAGATGAGGACGGTGGTGGTTTGACCTCCTTTGTCGTCTTTTCATCCTTAGGGTTTTATCCAATTACTCCTGGTTTACCGATGTATGTAATAGGTGCTCCTATGTTCAGAGATGCAAAAATAGATATTGGCAATGGGAAGATCTTTGAGATTTCTTGTTTGAATTATTCACCTGATAATAAATATATTCAATCTGCAAAACTTAATGGAAAGGAATGGAACAAATCGTGGTTTTCGCATCAGGAGCTAATGCAAGGGGGGAAACTAGAATTTGTTATGGGAAAACAGCCTAATAAAAAATGGGCTTCAGATGAAGATGCATTGCCGCCATCCTTTAGTATGCCTGATTAATGCCGCTATGAAAAATAGATTTCATTTCACGCATAGGCTGAATTGCGAAATGAAATCTATTTTCAGATGAATCTTATTATTACAGTTTTGCCTCTATTGCTTGAGGTGTAATCCTTGATTTTTTGTTAGTAAATATGACGTGATCCCTTGGGCCAAAGGATGAATTCACACGGCTTGAGGACTCTTGGACCTGATGAGGTGATTGATCTCCTGATCCGGTTGATTGATAGGATTCAACCTTTCTGCGTTTTTCAATGATACTTCTTGATCCAAAATTATAAGTCAGACTAAGACCGGCAAAGAAATTACCGTGGAAAATTGTGCTTTTGAATACCTCTTCATTCCATTTAACAAAACCTTCTTTGTAATGTTCAATAGTTCGGATTCCATACATTCCTAATGTACCCTTTATGAGAAAAGCTGATTTTTGTATACCTAGGTGAAGGGCTGCATAATTACTTGACGCATAAGATGCCTTTACATCACCATCCAAGATCATCTGTGTGGCAATCTCTGCATTATATACGCCATCAGGATGAGAACGGTTATAATCACGTTTCCACTCTGCACTACCTGTTTGTGATGCGCCGCTTTGCGTGTGCGTGTGATTGGTCGTTCCTTCGTTATTGGTTTCACCAGTTAGCTCTAAATCTACTATAAAGTTAGTGCCTTTTCCATCTTCTATATTTCCGTATCCAAGATTCAAGATATGTGTCAACAGGGTGTATCGGTAATAGGTCATAACGTGGGAAAGGTCGAAGAAACGTTTGTATGGATCGTCCAGACCCGGGGTTGAAAGGACAGTTGCGTCAACACCTAACATAACCGGACCTACGTTTATGCCGAAGTGACCACCCCAATTGATATAGTTTTGGTTAAACTTGGGCACTGCACCATGCTCACCCAACATTGTTTTATCATCATAACCCACCTGGCGTCTGCCTGTTCCTCCTATAATACCAAACTCGGGATAGATAACAGGCTTTACTCCTTTTTCTGCAATCTTAAGCAGGTTTGAGAGGTAAACGTCTGATTCTAGTCTGAATTCTATACCGTTTTGTGAAATGCGTGATCCTTGTTGTGGCTCTCCGTTAACATACTCAGGAACAAAATCAACAGCATCAAATGCAGTACGGTATTCAGAATGGCGACTTGCCATTTTAATTCTGGGATTAAACAGGATCAATTTTTTTGTTTCTTGTATCTCGATAGTTGAATATTGATTCATAATGCTCATACCCACCTGTTGTACGCTGATATATGCTGTTGATGAGGGCTGTACTGGAGTTTCTGGTCCTGCTACAGCTACCAGAACAAGATCAGAACTGGTCATATATTTTGTTTTATCTGATCCATAACCTAATGATTTCATCTTTTCAGTGCCATGATCCGTTAATTCACTCAAACGTTTAGGTGTAAAATCACCTGTTTGAGTTGCAGAAATTGAACCTTTGCCATTGATTAGTTGTCTTAATAGTTTCACAGCATCTCGTTCGCCATAATGTAGGGCGGTAAGCATGGTTATTTCAAGCGCCTTTGCTTCAGCTTGGTTACTTACCTGTTCGGCACTAATTACCTGATCTTCTGTAAGTAAAACTGGGCCTACATTACCAGGTACATTCGCATTGAAAAACTGACTGCTTTTTAATGCATTGATGGTATTACTTTCTTTTCCTTTTTTAAGATCAGTAGTTAACGCTTCTACAAATTTTTTGGTTTCAGGATGTCGATTTATATCGCCTTCCTGCAAACGGATCAATTCAAAGAGTGCACGTTTGTAGTTTTCATTGGCATTCTCTTTAGAGATTTTGTCGCCAGGGAATGTACGTGCCCTGAATTCAGCAACGGCTGCTTTTTCTGCGGCATATTTGTTTTTATTTTTTGCCTGCTCCCGCTGAAGTATTTCAGCTAGTGTAATGGAGCTTCCATTGTAATCAAGTATTTCAAGGTTGGTGCTTTCGCGGATTTCTCTTGTTGCAGAGGTAATCGTAATTGTATTATGTAGTTTTGTGCCATAATCGCGTGCCATATAGGCTTGATATACGTTTTCTTTCCATTGCGGCTGATTGCTCTGTATCGTAGCAGGCTTAACTGATATCATTGCCCGAAGGTCTTTTAATACCAATGGATTTTTTCCGATAGTAACCTCTTGATTCTGTTCTGTTCTGAAAGTTATACTTTGTCCTTTAGTCAGATATTTATTAATCAGTTCAAATAGGGCAACTGTTCCATTTATGCCCTGTTTGGCAACGTATTCTAAATCTGGTTTGCTCAATAATGTGGTTATGAGTATGCCTTTCTGTTTGTCATACTTGGTAGTATCAGCAAGTATTTCAGCGGCTTTTACTGCTGCCCCGGTAAGTCGGGTGTCCTCTTTTAGAGATTGAGTGATCTTTGTATAGGTTGTAAGCGACTCCCCCGGACTGCGTTTTATAGTTACTGTATCCTGTGGAGCTTTGTAGGTTTGCGCATCAGAGTTTTGAGTCATTGCGAAGTAGCTGCCAAGAGAAGCAATGGTCATCATTAGAGTACGGTTAATCTTATGAGGGAAATAGCTAAGCACTTTCATGTGTGAAATAATTTTGCGCAATATAGAAATGTGTTTGCGTTTAAGAGGACAGGTGTACTTGTTTTGAACATAGAGTGTGAAATTAGTGGTAAGATTTGTTTAGTTTTAAATATCCCTGGTCATTTTTAAAACGATGTTAAATGGTGAATTGCCTAGGTTTTCAATTAATGATTCTACGTGGTGTTGCTTTTAGTGAATTATTAATAAGCAGGACTTTTCCATTTACAAAGTGCTTGATTTCTATTTATGAATTTTTAAATAAATTAATATGCAGCTTATATCTGGGCAGAATGCAGGTATATTAAATGATTTGCTAAGCTATTTATACTTTATTCCTGTTGCATTAGCAGTTAAGATCCTGTCTTTATTCCTAATAATCCGCATGGATTGGGATTATTATCTGCTGAATTCGCATTTTGTTTGGCTTAAGTCAACAATTATTTCATTTTATTTTCACCTGTTAACAGGCTGTCGGATAAGCGCCCCCTGTCTGTTCATTAAGATTAGGGCTTGTATTTCTGAGCAAATGACTGAGAAATAGTTGCAGTATTGCTACAGAATGTGCACTTTTGCAATCCCAAATCGAAGGGGGAAAAAGCAAAGCGCGAGGCGGAGCGGAAGATGAAGAGAGATAGAAATAGGAGCAAAAAGAAAAGTAATTTTTTTCTTGCAAATACCAAAAAGCTTCTT
>NZ_AQPN01000145.1 GCF_000403135.1 Arcticibacter svalbardensis MN12-7 | reverse complement strand
TACATTAAATTTTTATAAATTTCAAAATGAAGTTAATATACTAATATCTATAAATAGTGAATCTACTCCTATAAATGAATTAAAAAATTTAAAAAGAAGATTGAAATAACGAGGTTAGCTTATAAAGAGATTGAATTTATTTTTGATTACTACCAAACCTCCTATAACGGAACGTATATTAATGGTGCTCCTTTACCTAAAATAAGTGAGTATTATGAAGTAGGTAATATTATTGAACCCTCTGGTTTATAAGCGTTACATGAAGCTGTTTATGGTGAGCCTACAAAAGAAATCATACAAAACATAAAAGAGTTTGCTAAAAAATTAAAAGAACATGTTGATTTTGCTTCAGAAATATATATTCCAGTTCATTTAAATTCAAGTCAAATTATAGAAAGCATTCGGTCTGGACTAGTTAGCGTTTTCACTTTAGGTATAACAGGTTTTGACACACCAGATTCTGTTAATGGTTTAAAAGAGAGCTACGTAAGTTTACAAAGTATGGAAAGTACATTTTTGTACTTTGAGGAAGGCATACTTCCTGAAGCGAAGCTTAAATTTAACATCTTCTGGGTGCATTTCTCCCGAAGGAAGTGGTCCTGTGTTTAATAATAAATTTGCAGGATAACTGTTTGCTTTTTTTAACATTGTGATGACCTCTTCTTTGGTTTTGTGTTTACCATCTTCTGTTTTGGTATATCCCCAACCTTGTCGTTGCAAGTGGTTTTGTTATTTTATCTTTGGCATCAAACTTTCGTTCCGGAGCTAAAAAATCTTCAGTTCCCAATAAACCTTGTTTGTAAGAAACTAGTACTTTAGGCTGTTTAGAATGAATCATATCATACAATTCTTGACATTTAAAAAGAGAACGATGTCCTGATAATGGACCACCAATACCATCTAACCATATCCCAGCTATAGGTGAATAATTTGTCAATAATTCATCAATTTGATGGGACATAAATTCCAAATAAATATTCAAATCGTGGTCTTGACCATATTTATAATACGGTTCTGGAGTATCAAATTTGGGTCTTGCAGAACTCCCCCATTTATGCAGTTTTTTTTAAGTTCTATGCTTATAAAAACCCAGAATAAACAGTTCATTCGTGCATATGCCTATTTTACACTATTTATAATTCTAGAAGCTCACTGAGATAAGTTGGGTAATTTGCACCTTGTCCACCTCCGCGGGTAATTGAGTCCCCGAAGCAAATGATTTTTTGGTTTGGATCTAATAGACCTTTTGCTTTTAAAAAGAAATATACATTTTGGGCAATAAAGCGATATCCTAATGCTGTGGGATGTACACCATCTTTCTTTCCGCTATTCTTTTCATTACTAATTAGTATATCTTGATTGTGCAGCGGCAAGTTCTGTGCTTTAAATTCGGCATTTAAATCATAAAAAAGCACATTGTTTTCGGCCGCCAAAGTTTTAACAATTTTACCAACCTGATCTATTTTTTGATTTGGCGTTTCCGAAAAGAGACTTTTGTCATGTCTTGAAAACAAGTAAATGCTGTCTGCTGGAATAGGACTCATTAAAACCAACTTGCTTCCAGCCGATTTAATTTTTTTGATTAATTTTTCTAAGTTGGCAGTGTATGTTTTATAATCAACCATTTTGTTAGAATTCAACATATCATTGGTCCCCACCATCATGATGACTAAATCGGGTTTGTTGGCTACAACATCTTTATCTACTCGTTTTAGTAAATCGCTTGTAGCGTTTCCTCCAATACCAGCATTCACTACTTTGTTAATAGTATTTTCAGTATTGCTTACGGTACAATTAATTGCCAAATCGTTTAATCTCACTGGCATTCCTGTATAATTAAACAGTTTAATATTTGCTGCTCCAGCATAAGTGCCTTGAGGATCGGTAGGGTTTCTATAGCGATGTACATCATCCCAAAACGATTCGCCAAATACTATTGGAGATGCAACACTGCGTTTTTTATTTTGATAATTACGTATGGTGATGTTGTGTCCTGATCCATTAATTTCGGCCAAGCGAGCGACAGCGTACTCGCTAGTGCTATCGATTAACTCTAGCTCTACTTTACAATTTTTTACATCATTCCCCACAAAGGTAATAAGTGGCCCGTATAAAGCGTCCCCTTTGGAGTTTTCAATAACACCATTTGTGCCTATAGAAAATGCTTTTTCCTGACAACCAATTGCGGTGGAATTAGTTATTTTAGTTGGTGACAAATTTGCGCTTAAATCGAACCCAGAACGCATATTTTTTACAGTGCAGTTAATAACGGTTATGCCTTGGGTGCGTCTGCCGCTTAATCCTCCTGTGGGATAACTTCTAATGCCATCTTCAGAAAGTGATTTCATTTCATTTGCCAAAATTTTCCCCGGCGGATAATCACTTTTAAACCCAACATTAAAAGCCAAGCCTGAAGTTTCGGCCAGCATTTCATTAGTTGACCTCATTTTTCCTTCTACATAACAATCTTGTATCAATGTATTCACTGCTCCTTGCATAAAAATAGCATGACCATACGCATGTGTCACCACCTTACATCCTATTAGTTTGGTATTAGTTCCTTCAACCAACAAAATAGAATGCTTATGTAAGGGAACCAAGGCTCCTCCTCCTTTACCTAATAAATGTCCGTAACCATAAGGAGAAGACCCCTGAATAACTAAATCTGCATTTTTAATCGTGTTATCATCACCCATGATAGTGAGCATTTGTATACGATTTGCAGGAACATCATCGCCAACATCCTTAGCTTTTAAACCTTCGATGTAGTTATTATTTCCACTTACTAAAAATTCGGCGAATTCACTTTTCCCATAGTTTTTATGCAGCTTGGTGTCGAGATTTAAAGTTACACCCGTTAGAAAGTAACTACTATTATTTCCAGAAAAATGAATTAATGAACCAATACTAAAATCACCTTTCTTATTATTATTTTCACCATATTTAAAAACACTCAACTTTCCTATTGAAACGGACTTAATGGTATATTCACCTGGTTTCATTTTAACCAACACATTGCTTTTTTCTGCGTATTCAGCTAGTTTCTCTACTGAATTGATAAAGATGGTATCACGCAAGTTGTTTTTGGCTTGTGCCGAAAACAGAATCATTGTTAATAATAGTAGACTAATTGTATTTTTCTATTTTTTTTTAAATTTTATTTTTATTCTTTTAAGGATGAAGTTTTATTGAAACGATGCTCCATCAAAAACAGTTTCTTTTTCTGCTTTTAAGGTTACTTCCTTTTTTAAATTTCCGTATCTTACTATAATGGTTTGGTTTTTTATTGATTTTAAACTCACTTTAACCAGTTTAGCCTCTTTCCAATTTATACCAACAGTTATATTTCCTCTTGCTTTCAATCCTTTTATAGTTCCTGAAGGCCAAGCGTCTGGAAGCGCTGGTAATAGGTTAATTTCACCCGTTTGACTTTTCTATTCTCATCTATTTATTTTTATATTCTAAGATTGGATATTCTAAAAGGGGTTATTAGTACCTCCCTATATTAATTTCAATATTAAAAGTTAACGTGCCTATGGCTAATTCAGAAAATAATCAGGTCAAACGTAATAAAATTATTTTATGATTTTTCTTACACGAATTACACCAGTTTACACGAAATAGGTTTTGTTTAAATTCCATGAATCTGACACAGTCAGATAAAATTTTTTCTGTTTTTAGAAAAATCGGTCAAATTAAGTAGAATATTAGCATCAAAGTGCGCATTGATTTTTGTTCGGGCCATAATACCGTAATTCGATAGTTCTATATTATCGTTTACACCTGCTCCTAACAAATTGGAGCCTTTTGAATTTACCTGATCAGTTAATGAATTGTTCTATCGCAATTGAAGGAGGTATGCTACCTGTATGCTGCGTTTAAAAGTGGCCAAATTATGAACAGTAGAGTAACCGGTATTCGTGAAGGAATTGGTTTTGAAGTAGCGACTGCTGCAAATAACAGCATCAAGACAGGAAGTGTATAGCGCATAAAAACGTCATGTGAATTTATATGCAAGTATACCTGTTGTTTCTTTGAACTAAAACGCTCAATATCATTACAATAAGTAATTGTGCTGTAAAACAAAAAACATATGCACTTGTGTAAAAATTTTCCTTAAACTTCAAAATGCATGAGTTTTTATTGGAATCATACACAATCGTTTCCGTAAATAAATCCTTTGAAAAGCTGTTGCGATCCCTTTTTTTTCATCAATTTTACTCATCCAATAATAGATTAAATTAAACCAAACAGGATATGTCTTCAGAATTTTCAGGCAAAGTAGCAGTGATTACCGGTGGTGGTGGTGTGTTATGCAGTACAATGGCAAAGGCGCTTTCTAATAAAGGAGCAAAAATTGCCATCTTAGATTTAAGATTAGAAGTAGCAGAACGTGTAGCTGCAGAAATAAGGGAAAACGGTGGTGAGGCAATAGGTGTTGCCTGCAATGTGTTGGAGGTCGAAAGCCTTAAATTGGCACATGAAAAAGTGAATAAGGAACTTGGATCTTGCGATCTTCTGATCAATGGTGCCGGTGGTAATCATCCTAAGGGAACAACTTCTAAACCATATTTATATGCAGAAGATCTGACCTCAACAGAAGAAGGTCTTAAAACTTTTTTCGACCTTGATCCTGAAGGTATCAAATTTGTGTTCGATTTAAACTTTATAGGAACGCTGCTGCCTACTCAAGTCTTTGCAAAAGATATGATTGGCAAAACTGGTGCTTCTATCATCAATATATCATCCATGAATGCCTTTACTCCATTAACTAAAATTCCTGCATATAGTGGTGCTAAAGCGGCTGTATCAAACTTTACACAATGGCTGGCGGTTCATTTTTCGAAAGTAGGGATCCGTGTAAATGCGTTGGCTCCTGGATTTTTCCTTACTGATCAAAATAGAACATTGTTAACCAATACGGATGGGAGTTTAACCGACCGTGGAAATACAATTATTGCGCAAACACCAATGAGTCGTTTTGGTACACCAGATGATCTTACCGGGACTTTATTATGGTTGTGTGGTGATGGATCGAAGTTTGTAACTGGTGTAGTGATTCCAATTGATGGTGGATTCAGTGCATTTAGTGGAGTTTAATTTTAAATTAAAGACATGTCATTAGAACAAACATGGAGATGGTACGGACCGAATGATCCAGTATCTTTATCCGATATCAGACAGGCGGGCGCTACGGGAATCGTAACGGCTTTACACCATATCCCGAATGGCCAGGTATGGTCTCAGGAGGAAATTCAAAAAAGAATAGCGATAGTAGAACAAGCCGGTTTAACATGGTCTGTTGTGGAAAGTGTACCTGTGCATGAGGATATCAAAAAACGTACGGGTGATTACGAGAAGTATATTTCGAATTATCAAGAAACACTGATTAATCTGGGGGCTTGTGGTATTGATACTGTGTGTTATAATTTTATGCCTGTACTGGATTGGACGCGGACCAATCTGGATTATCCTATGCCTGATGGTTCAACTGCATTGCGTTTTGAAGCAGCAGCATTTGCGGCATTTGAGTTATATATTCTAAAAAGACCTGGTGCTGAAGCGAATTATACCGAAGAGCAACGGGTTAGAGGGAAGGTTTATTTTGAGGCTTTGTCTGAGGATGATAAGCAGAAGTTGGTTAATAATATTATTGCGGGACTTCCAGGATCTGAAGAGGGATATTCGCTTGATGATTTCTTAAAGGTGCTTGCCGGATATGATGCAACTGGGCCAAAAGAGTTGAAGGCTAACTTATATAGCTTTTTGACTGATATAGTACCTGCTGCTGAACAGGCTGGTGTGTTATTATGTATTCACCCTGATGATCCTCCATTCCCAATATTAGGCTTGCCACGTGTGGTAAGTACAGAACAGGATATTAAAGACTTGTATGAAGCAGTTGATAGTCCAAATAATGGCCTGACGTTTTGTACCGGTTCTTTTGGTGTACGGGCTGATAATGATCTTGCTGGTATGGTAGAGCGGTTAGGCGATCGAATTCATTTTATTCATTTGAGAAGCACCCGTCGTGATGATGAAGGGAATTTTAATGAAGCAGATCATTTGGATGGTGATGTCGATATGTATGCAGTGATGAAGGCGCTTGTTGAAGAACAGGATAAACGTAAGGCAGCTGGTCGTAAAGATTTGCGGATGCCTTTCAGACCTGATCATGGACATAAGATGCTGGATGATTTAAAGAAAAAAACCAATCCGGGTTATTCTGGCATTGGTCGTTTAAGAGGTCTTGCAGAATTAAGAGGTTTAGAATTGGGGATTATAAGGAGCAAGGGGTAAATCAAATAAAGATTGATTTTTGCAATGAATGAGTTAAAGTAAAAATTCCGGGTAAGATTTCTTACTCGGAATTTTATATAAATATTACCTGCGATATTATGGAACTAATGTTAAGATCTAGTAACGACAGAGCATCGCTGAAATTTTAGCCCTGGCTAAGAAACTTAATGTTGTTATTGAGAAGAAGGATACTGATACGGGTAAGAGTGCCAGGGAGGTTATTAAACAACGAATATTAAACTTCAAATCTACTGGGCCATCTCCATTCAGGGATCCTGCTAATTGGGAAAGAGAACAGCGCGCAGATAGGGAACTTCCATTTTCTTAGCTATGCCGTTTCTTTTAGATAGGAACATTATTATCTATTCTTTTTCCGACGAATACGAATATCTTCGAAAACTTTTTATTGATGAAAATTCTAATATCTCAGAAATTTCAAGGGTAGAGGTGCTGGGTTTTTACGGCTTAAAGGATACACTTATTTAGACCTCATTTCAATGTCTATGTATTCGAAGTCGATACTCGTTCAATTAGCGTTGACCGTAAAACTATATTTCTATTTTCCATTGGTATCTGAGGCTTTTTTAGTGCCTCAAATAGAGCTTTTGCGGCTTCTTTTCCCATATCAAAAGCGGGCTGAGTTATCGTAGTGAGTGCAGGATTAAGTAAGGAGGCTGTCCGAAGATTGGAAAATCCGATGATCTTGATATCATTCGGGATGTTTATTTTCATTTCCGCACATACTTCATAACATAGGATGGCCAGAAGTTCTACCGAAGCAAAGATCCCATCGGGCCTGTTCTCCTCCGAAAAAAGTGTTTTAATTTTGGTGTGACTTTCTTTAGTGTTGGTATTGCACCTCACAATGTAATGATCATTGGGAACTAGATTGTGCTGTATTAAAGCATCCTGATAACCCTTCATCCGTTGCCGTTCTATAGAGAGATTTCCTGAAAAGGTTAAGTAAGCAATATTTTTACAACCCTTACTGATGAGGTGACTGGTTGCCAGATAACCGCTCTCATAGTCATTTGTGGTTATTTTAACGGTATCAATGCTATCGCAAATACGGTCAAAGAAAACGATGGGGATGTTGTTTTCCTGAAGTTCCTGAAGGTGAGTGATGTCTTCGGTTTCAATTGATAAGGACATTAATACGCCATCTACTCGTCCATTCAAAAGATGCCGGATAATGGAAGCTTCTTTAGCATGATTCTCATGGGTAAGATAGATCAGCACATGGTAGTCGTAATCCTGGGCAACTTCTTCAATTCCATTAATGGCAAGGGAGAAATAATTATTAGCTATTTCGGGTAAAATGATGGCAATCGTCTTGCTACTGCGTTTTCTTAGGCTTCTTGCAAATGGATTAGGCTGATAGTTTAACTCCTTTGCAAGATTGATTACTTTTCGTTTGGTTTCTATGCTAATGTCGTGACTATCGCTTAATGCCCTGGAAACCGTAGAGACGGCCAGGTTTAGTTCTTTTGCGAGTCGTTTTAAATTTACATGATCCATATACCAATACGAAGATATACAATTATGATTAGAGTTCGTACTGGAGGGAGAGGTACGAATCAGGAGACAATTTAGAACTTTAGCAAAAAAAAGGTATTAAACCAAACTTAGACAGTTTGGTTTAATACCTTTTTATGAGAACAAAGCGATTTTAATTGTTTGGTATAAACCTCTTTGTAACGATTAACATTAACTATATTTTACCATCTTCATTGTCTTTCTCGTCAACATGAAGCGTGTCTGTATGCTGTTCAGCATTGTAATTAGCCTGAAGTTCTTCAAGTTTCTTTTTTCCATAAGCCAGGCGGGTGATGAATATAAATAGAACTGGAACGAAAAAGATGGCTAGTAGGGTTGCTGCAAGCATCCCTCCAAATACGGTCCATCCAATCGTTGTACGGGCGATGGCACCAGCACCTGAGGAAAGCATCAATGGGATAATACCTAATATAAAGGCCATGGAGGTCATGATAATAGGTCGAAGTCTTAATTTTACAGCTTCGATAGTCGCAGCAACAACTTCCATTCCCCAATCGACACGTTCTTTAGCAAACTCAACAATTAAGATTGCATTTTTAGCGGCAAGACCAATCAGGGTAACCAATCCAATCTGAGCATATATATTGTTATCAATTTTTGGAAGGAAGGTTAGCGCTAGTATCGCACCAAAGAGTCCTAATGGAACTGATAGCAAAATAGAGAAAGGGACAGACCAGCTCTCGTAGAGTGCCGCAAGTAAAAGGAATACGAACACAATACATAATCCAAAAATGAGTAGCGTGCTGCTTCCTGCTTCACGTTCCTGGGCACTTAAACCGGAGAAGCTGTACGAATAACCTTGTGGTAGGGTTTGCGCGGCAACTTCCTCAAGGGCATCAAGGGCATCACCACTACTATATCCTGCTGCTGCACTTCCACTGACTTCAATTGAACGGAATAAATTGTAATGATTGATAATTGTAGCAGTTTGTGCTATCTGATACTTGACCAATCCGCTTAGAGGAACATTATTCCCAGCTAAATTTTTGACGTATAGTTTACCTATATCTTCAATATGCTGACGATAAGTGGTATCAGCCTGTGTAACTACCCGATAATTTCTTCCATAACGGGTAAAGTCATTGATGTAGCTACTACCAAGATAACTGGAAATTGTACTATAAATAGCACCAACGGATACACCCATCTTTTTAGCTTGCTCCCGGTCAACTGTAAGTTGATAGTTTGGCGTATTGGCATTAAACAAAGTATAGGCCATGGCAATCTCCGGACGTTGGCTTACTGCTCCAAGAAATTTATATGCCGCAGCTTGAAAATCTTTAAGGCTTCCAGCAGTTTGCTCTTCAATTTGAATACTAAAACCCCCACTGACACCTAAGCCGGGAATTGCGGGTGGAGAAACAGCCAGTATACTTCCTTCCTTGCTGCCAGCAAACATACCTTGGATTTGACCTATGGCCTCCACAACGGTTTTTTCGCGCTCGTCCCAATTCTTCATTTGCACGAAGAAAGTTCCGGCATTTGATTTAAATGACCTGTTCAGGATGTTAATTCCCTGGATTGAAGTAATGTTTTTGACTTCAGGAATTTCTTTCTTAATTCTTCCTATAATGGTTTCAATAAATGCATTCGTACGGGCTGCTGAAGCTCCTTCAGGAAGAGATACTCCCATTAGAAAGACACCGGCATCTTCGTTAGGAATGAAACCGGCGGATTTGCTTCTAAATAATCCAACTGTTCCGATAAAAATACATACAAGAAGGATCAATGCCATAGGTGTTTTGCGAATGGTCCATTGAACACCATTAGAATACTTGCCTGTAATATGTTGAAACCATCTATTGAATCTATAGAAGAATTTATTAAGCCCCCTTGACTCTTTATTGAGGTTCATTGGTACTAATAACAGCGAGCACAATGCCGGTGTAAGTGATAATGCAATAAAGGCAGATATAATTACAGATACGGCAATGGTAATGGAAAACTGCTGATAGAGCTGACCAACCATTCCTGGAATAAAACCAACGGGTATAAATACTGCAGCAAGGATAAGTGCGATGGCAATTACCGGAGCTGTAATATCTTTCATTGCTCTGGAGGTTGCTTCTTTGGCAGAGAGCTTCTCGTGATCGATATAATGCTGGACAGCCTCTACCACCACAATGGCGTCATCCACCACTATACCAATAGCCAGTACAAAGGCCAGCATGGTTAACGTATTAATGGAAAAGCCAAGCAAAGTAAAGAAAATGAATGTACCAATAATCGATACTGGAATTGCCAGTACGGGTATTAAAGTCGCTCTCCAACTTTGAAGGAACAGGAATACGACAAGAGTTACCAAGACAAGCGCTTCAATTAAGGTATGAATAACAGCCTCAATGGATACGTTGATTACAGAAACGGTTTCGTAACCGATGGTATAATCCATATCACTTGGAAAGGATCTTTTTAGTTCTTCCAGCGTTTTATAAATCCCTTCAGCTGTTTGGACTGCATTTCCTCCTGGCATTTGATTGATAGCCATCATGGATGCTGCTTTGCCATTTACTTTAGCATTGATTGCATAAGAGAATTCTCCAAGTTCAACCCGGGCGACATCTTTTAAATATACAATTGATCCGTCTGCACCCGTTTTTATAATGATGTTTTTAAACTGATCTTCTGTTTCAAGGTCTCCATCAAGGATTACCGAAAACTCAAATGCCTGAGAGGATTGTTGAGGGGCACCACCTACACTTCCTCCCGGAACCCTTACATTTTGTTCCTGAATAGCGGTAGATACATCTGCTGGAGTTAAGTTCAGCTGGGCCATCTTTCCGGCGTCCAGCCAGATACGCATACTAAAAGGTTGTCCAAAAGACTGTACGTCACCTACACCAGGTACTCGAAGGATGGCATCCCGTATATATAAATTCACGTAATTGGACATGAACTTAACGTCGTGAGTGCCTTTGGGAGAATATAGTCCCAATACCATCAGGATATCTGTATTGGCTTTACGGGTTGTTACTCCAAGGCGTCTTACTGCTTCTGGAAGAGCAGGTTCTGCAATACCTACCCGGTTTTGTACGTCCAGTGTGGCAATGTCAATGTCGGTACCCACATCAAATGTGACGGTAATAGCAGAACGTCCGTCAGATGTACTGTTGGAGGACATATAAGACATTCCTGGTGTACCGTTGATTTGACTTTCTATGGGTGTGGTAACCGTTTTTTCAACTGTTTCGGCATCTGCACCTGTATAGGTACTACTTACGGTTACCGTTGGAGGGGCAATATTTGGGTATTGACTGATAGGTAGCGTGGTTAAAACAATAACACCAATCAGCACAATCAGAATGGAGATGACGATAGCGGTGACGGGTCGTCGTATAAATACTTCTGAGATCATATAGATTTTATCTACTTTGTAATAACATTATTTCTTTGCGGCAGTAGCTGCCTGTGCAGGAGCTCCAGTTTGCACTTTGACTCCTTCTTTGAGGTTTTGTGTGCCTTCACTGACGATTACTTCTCCTGCTTTCAGTCCTTCCTGAATCACAATTTTATCGGCTACCTTAATGCCAAGTTTAACCTGACGTTGAGCTACCTTATTACTGTCGCCTACAACATATACAGTAAATTCGCCCAATTGCTCAATTACAGATTGGTAAGGAATAGTGATTTGTTCACCGGATTGTTTATTGGGTACCTCAACAGTGCAATTCATACCGGCAATAAGTTTTCCGCTATTATTAGGGAAACTGGCACGAACACGAATGGTGCCGGTCTGTGCATCTACCGCTCGATCTACAGCAAGTACTTTCCCGCTAGAGGAGTACTTCGTTTGATCAGATAAAATAATGTCAAAACTGGCTGCTTTCTGTTGTTGTAATCTGGTAAAGTAAGAGATGTCACTTTCGTTGATATTGATGTCTACACCAATTGGATCAGGCGCAGAAAGAGTATTGATTAGGGTTGAACCAGCGGTAACTAATGTTCCTTTTCTAATCATAGTGATCCCTATTTTTCCTGTTAAGGGGGCGATGATTGTAGAGCGGCGAAGATCGGTAGCGGCGTTAGATAGAGTAGCCTGCGCTGCGGAAACTTGTGCTTGTGCGGTTTGTAAATCAGCCTGTGCATAATCTACACGCTGTTTCGCTATGGCATCTTGTGCGGCAAGCCTGGTATACCTTTCTGAGTCCTTTTGGGATTTAGTCAGGTTTGCTTTTGCTATCATAAGCTGTGCATTTGCCTGATTGTAGACGGCCTGGTATCGGCTACGATCAATTTCATATAATTTCTGTCCTTTTGATACCTTTTGGCCATCTTTTACATAAATAGCAGTGATGTAGCCATTTACTTCGGCCCTAAGTTCTACTTCATTTAATGCAACAATAGTTCCCGGGTAAGAATCAATGCCGTTAACTTGTTCCTTTTGAACGGTATAAGTAGTGACAGGGACAGCTGGTGGAGCTGCCTGTGCTTGTTGCTTGCTTTGATCTGATCCTCCACAGGCCGTAAATAAAACGGCACCTATTAGTAAAGAAGCAAGTGTTAATTTGTTATTCATCATGGGTTATTGTTGAATGGTAATGGTTCCTAAAGCCTGTTGTACGTCGAGTTTACTGGATAGCAAACTGTATAATGCATTGAGATAATTAATTTGAGTGGTGCGCAGATCAGTTTCTGCTGTCATCAGTTCCAGGTATGATTTAATACCTTCATCATATTGAACCTTGATGGTATTATACACTTCCTGGGAAAGGGTAACGTTCTGACGGGATGTTTTCCAATCATTCAGATTGGCTTTATATGAGGCCATAGCGGCTTCCGTTTGGCTATAGATCGAATTTTTTGCTTGTATCAGATCCAGATCGGCTCTTTTTTCCTGTAGTTGTGCTTTTCGTATTTCCTGGGTACGTTTGGTTCCCTGGAAAATAGGGATACTGAGGGTCAGGCCGCCAACAGAGCTAGGGTAATTGGTATCATACAGATTCCTAAAGTTATCGTTTAAATAATTTTCGCCGTAATTAATGAAAGCTGAAAGGGTTGGAAGGTATGCTAGTTTATTATAATTTGTGTTGATTCGTTGCAGTTCACGCTGTGTGGCCAATTGTCTGTATTCAACTCTGTTCTGGTAATTGAGTTGTTGTGTGGTGTCCAGCAATATTTCATTTTCCATGCTGGTATTATTTGCATTGATCATAAAATCAGCGGTTACCGGGTAACCTATAAGCTGTTTCAGGTAAGCATATTTGTATTTTAATAATTCGGTAATTCTTTTTTTATCGGCTTGGGAGTTACTTAAGCTGATTTGTGCACGTTTATAATCTGTTTTATCGACAAGGCCTCCTTCATATTGAGCAAATGCATCTTTTAATTGTTTTTGAAGGCGTGCGATATTTTCATCTGTAATGTTTAACTGCTCTCTGCTGGTCAAAATGTCGTAAAAAGCTTTACTAACATCGACAACTGTAGTTATTTCATTGTTCTCTGTGTTTTGTTTGAACTGTTGTCTGAAGAACTTTGCCGTTTTAGATGCTTGGATTAAACCTGCGTTTAATATATTCTGATTAGCCTGTACCGATATTAAGGAGGTGTTTTTGGTTCCTATAGTTACATTAGTGGGCACTCCATCCACTGGGAATACGGAAACTTGTTGTTTAAGGTTATGGTTGAGATTTGCATTACCATTTATTTGGGGCAACCAACCGGAGAGTGCTGATTTGATGTCCCGTTCACCAATTTCTTCATCGATGAGTGCTTGTTTAACAGCTGGCTGGTTTTTTAACGCATATTGAATACACTGATCTAAAGTAGCATTATTGATTGATGAATCTCCTGCTACTGTTTGTCCGTTTATTTTCCCCGGTATAACAAAGGGTATAGCTAATACTAATGAGAAGATTAGTTTGTTGATTTTCATATGATTGGGTGAGTGGTAATTGTAGTAGGTTGCTTTTTTATCCCATCCCAGATTATCAGGGCTGTTTCTCGAAGTTTTTCTTTTGTAAATTCATAATGACCTGATAAATGGTATTTTGCCGCAGCAACAATGCTTCCATGGATAACAGGCATAAGCAGTTGGTAATCCATTTTGCGGATATGTCCCGAATCAATGCCCTTTTGGAAAAATGGAACGATTCGGGTTAAAAATAGTTTGCTTTCTATTTCAGGATTTGAATTCCTGTAGGGGGAAGTCAAGTATTGCTCAAGAAAATATAAGGCATTTTCATGGGCTATAAAATACTCGCATTGATCTACCCAGTATTGAATAAACAGATCTTTGTAAGACAGGATATTGTTTTCTAAGGGTATTGTGTCGGCAAGACCATCTTTGACGTAAATGTAGAGTGCTTTGATCAGGGCATCTTTACTTTCAAAGTAATGATAAATTGTGCCGGCGGCTACATTTGCATTTTTAGCGATCAGGCTCATAGGTGTACCATGGAAGCCGTGCTCCTTAATTAAGCACAATGTGCTATCAAAAATTGCTGTCTTTTTACAGGTAAAATTGTTTAATTGAACGTTCATTCGGTTGCAAATATAGGGCTCAGATGAAAAAAAAATAGTGTTCGATTAGATAATGACATTTGGATGAGATGATCGAAATCCTTGTAAAATTTCTAACATATTGCGATTTTAGGTAGCAATTTTATCATTAATGTTTGCTAAAAGATATTCTTTATGCCAAATGTCAGGTAGATAAATGATATTGATCAGATTAGGAAAGTGGAAAGAAAGTAACTTTGATGCATCAAACCAGAAGTCATGGCTAACGAAAAAATATCAAGAGTGAGCACATCCATATTTACCTGTCACTGCTGTAACTCACCATTAAATTACGTACAAATATTAAACGATGATTTGAGAATTCAGGAAGATTTTTTTGAATGTCAGAATTGTGGTACCCGTATTGATAGCTTAATGACGGAAGATGAGGATGTACCTGCTTTCTTCGATTAACACTGTTTTATTGATATTGAGGCTACATGATGAATCAAAAATGTACTTGGCAATCAGATTTTAACTAGTACCCAACAGTATAAAAAATTAATTATTGGCAGTTTTCTAATTGGAAATTGCCATTTTTTATTTTAATAAAGCTTCCTGAAAATATATTTGACAGTGTTTAAGATTAATAACCTGATTTAATTTCTGAGGTATTTCGTTGCTGGCTCAACAGTAAATACCTTTTTAACTCCCTTTAGATTTACGCTATCTCTATAAAAATTGGAATTTCTGGAAGGATAATTATGGCCCATATCCTACTATTTTGGCATAAGGATCCGGTATATTTTGATCAAGAGTATACTAATGAAGAAATATTTCATTAAGTTTCGTCCTTTTACAATTTTATTATGGTCACTTTTTTTGAAGCTTCAATTGAGCAACTATCCATTCATCGTATTGGAAACAAGATGCAGGATGAATTTTATGTTCTATCTGAAGAACCTCTAAAAATAGAGGATGAATTTTTAAGTAAACTCCTTCTCCAGTATTTTCTAAAACCTTTTGAGAAAATAAACGAAGTTTATCGGTTGATCCATTCAAGTGATAATCTGGATTTAAACGAGATATTTCATTTTTGTACTTCTATTTTTGATGATGCAGGATGCTTTCATGAAAATAGTGAATTAATGGCAAAGTATCTGTACGAGGTCTCTAGTCATCCTAAGATAAAATCAGGTGAACTTTATGTCGTCTTGTTTAAAAATGTTCAAATTGAAGGTGAGCTTTTGGATGCCCTTGGCATATTTAAATCAGAGACAAAGGATACTTATCTAAAAATATTGCCAGTTCAAAGTGGGTTTGAGATGGAATATGAAGAAAGTGGAATTGACATCAATAAGCTGGATAAGGGAGCGCTGATTTTTAAGACAGAAAAAGAATTGGGGTACAAGGTGATGGTGGCAGATCAAACGAACCGAAGTTCAGAAGCCGTATACTGGAAGGATGATTTTTTGAAATTAGGGATTCGTAATGATAGTTATAATCAAACTTTCAACACTTTGGGCGTATATAAAAGTTTTATTACCTCAGCAGTAGAAGCAGAGTTTGAAGTGACAAAGGCTGACAAAATTGACCTTTTAAATAAATCAATGAAGTATTTCAAAGATAAGGACAGCTTTGATATAGATGAATTTTCCAGGGAGGTGATAGGTAATACTATAGCAATTGAATCATTTAAAACGTTCAAGAGCAATTATGAACAAGAATTCAGTACAGAGATTAGTGATTCTTTTGATATTTCAGCAGCGGCAGTTAAAAGCCAGACTAAAAACTATAAAACTGTTTTAAAGTTAGATAAGAATTTTCATATTTATATTCATGGAAACAGGGAATTCATTGAAAAGGGTTTTGATGATGGAAAGTCTATGAATTATTAAGTTTATTTTAAGGAAGAAGAATAGCGGATTCCAATCTCATTATTGATTTAATTTAATATGATATGTTAAAAAAAACTTTTCGAATACTTGTGTATTGTACTGTGTTGATATCGTTTGGCTGTTCTTCATCTCCAAAAACGCAAGACTTTTATGGAGAATGGAAGTATATTAAAGTGGAAAACCCTAATCAAAATCCTCCAAATACAACATCAGAGGAAGAGCTTTCTGCAAATGATCCATCTATTACCTTTACCTCGAAAGGGGATATAGTGATGATGTGGGGAGGCAAGCAGCTTTCTCATGGTACTTTTAAAATTGAGTATCCTACGATAAGTTATCAGGAAAGTATGGCTGACGGGAAGATTAGGAGTATTCGTTTTTTGATAAAGAAATTTGATCAGGATATTTTGGTATTTGAAACCATGGAGGCAGATGCAGTACGTGTTACTGCTCGAAAAGTGACTGCAAAATAACTACATTTGCGAATATATAAGTTATGGTCTCGGTTAGATTTCTGCCTCTTCTCTCAGTTCTATTTTTTTTAAATAGTATTACGCTGCAAGCTCAGGTCGATTCTGCGGTTCTGGAAATGCATTCTTTACAAGATTCATCTGTTCTATCTGATTCAGTATATTCTTTAAATATAAATTCTTTCCAGGCACCGGATCCTAATAGAGCAAATCTTTTTAAGGATAGCCTTATTGCTGTACATACTGTAAAAAACCTGGATTTTGTTGGTTGGGCAAAAAAATTTGTAAAAAATGAGCAGCAGTATAATAAAGGTGCTCCAAGAAAAAAAGGGGAACTATGGGTTATCGCATTTGTATTTGTGGCTCTTATTCTCTTCGCTATTTTGAGAAACATGTTCTTTAATGAACTATCAGCTATCATAAATGCTTTTTTCAGTAACCGGGTTTTAGGTCAGATAAATAAGGAGGAGAAGTTTTTTAATTCATGGCCTTTTGTGTTTCTCTATTTACTGTTTGGCTTTACTATTGGTATGTTTTTATATCAATGTGGGAAATATTTTCAACTCTCCTATTCATATAGTGGTTTTCAATGGTTTTTAAGGCTTTCCATGATTGTAATTGGGTTGTTTACATTAAAAATTATTTTGCTAAGACTGCTTGGGTTTCTGTTTGACTCGGTAAAGTTGGTTAAGGAGTATATTTCAATACTATTTTTAAGCTATTTTAGTGCAGCTCTATTGTTTCTGCCAATTGTTGTTGCCTTTAGTTTAACCCCTACACGCTTTGCACCGTATTATATCTATTTGTCTTTAGCCTTAATCCTATTTATTGCTTTTTTTCAGTTCACCCGGGCTGTTTCAAATATTTTAACAAGCTACAAGTTCCCTAAACTATATTTAATTCTGTATCTTTGTGCCCTCGAAATCTGCCCAATATTAGTGTTAATTAAAGCTCTCAGGTTCTAAAATAAAGATGCAGTTATCAGACTCAAGAAGAAAGAAAGTTAAGAATGTTTTGGTTACTTTACCAAAACCGGAAACAGAAAAATCGCCTTATTATGAACTTGCGAAAAAGTACAATGTAAAAGTTGACTTTCGTTCATTTATACATGTTGATGCCGTATCAGCAAAGGATTTCAGAAAAGAAAAAATCAATTTAGCTGACTTCAGCTCTGTTGTTTTTACTAGTAGAAATGCAGCTGATCATTTTTTCAGAATCTGTGAAGAGATGAGATATGACGTCCCCTCAGAAATGAAATATTTTTGTCTTTCAGAGAATATCGCGTTGTATTTGCAAAAGTATATCCAGTACAGGAAGCGTAAAATCTTTTTTGGTAAGCAAACTGCAGCAGATCTTGCAGAGGTTTTAAAAAAGAATGCGTCAGAAAAGTTTTTGTATCCATGTTCTGATATGGCGGCCGAAGAAATGTTGAAATTTATGCAGGATAATGGTTATGATATAACTCCTGCTGTATTATTTCGCACTGTTTGTAGTGATCTTTCAGATTTAGCTGATGTGTTTTATGATGTTATTGCCTTTTTTAGCCCATCAAGTATTCAGTCGCTGTATAAAAATTTCCCAACTTTTGTACAAAATGATACGCGTATTGCGGCCTTTGGCGTCAGTACGCAGAAAGCAATTCATGAAAGGAATTTAATTCTTGATATTCCAGCTCCAACACCTGCAGCCCCTAGTATGACTATGGCTATAGAACAATATCTGAAAATAGCCAATAAGTAGAGGTTTATGAACTTAAAGTAGTCTATCTTAAGCATATTGAGTATTAATTGAGAATATATGAGAAAATTTTTACACAGTTGGCCTCAATTAGTAAAGGTTTTAATATCTTAGTCTAATATTTAAAGTGTATCATTTACAAATGAAAAAAGTTTCCATTGTTGCTTTTTTCCTCATCTCAGTTATTTTCGCAAGTTGCGGTAAAGGTGGAGCAGGAGGAGAATTAATAGGAGTAAAGAGCAAGAAAGTGAGTACAAATCAAGTCCCTTATGGAATGGTTTATGTGCCGGCTGGTACTTTTATTATGGGTCAAACAGATCAGGATATAACATTTTCTCAAGTTGCTCAAAATAAACAAGTCACTGTTCAGGCATTTTACATGGATGAAACTGAAATTACAAACAGTGAATACCATCAGTTTGTAAACTGGGTTAGAGATTCGATTGCTATTACTGACTATTTACAGGATCCACAATTTTTTATACAGCCGAATAAGCAAGGAGAGAATACTTCGTCCCGAAAAAATATAGATTGGAGAAAGGTTGGAGATGGATCTTCAATTTGGGGAAACAAAAAGAACACAGCAAACGTAAACAAACTTCAGGGAATGTATTACCAGGGAGAGGACAGGATATTCGATCAGAATGAGATTGATGTGCGCTTGCTGAAATATAATTTTGCTATGATGAATTTGCAGAATGCCGCAAATAACCGTGGTGATCGAACAAAGAAGAGGTCAGACTTTATTTTTAGAGATACAGTCGCAATTTATCCTGATACCCTTAGTTGGTTAGCTGACTTTGCTTATGCGCAAAATGATCCATTAACAGAGGGCTATTTTACACATCCTTCATATGCTAATTATCCGGTAGTAGGAGTGACATGGAGACAGGCCAGGGCCTTTACGGTATGGCGAACCAGATTATATGGAAATTCCGAAAATGGAAAAAGAGGTCCTCGTCTTCCTTATGGTTTACCATCAGAAGCAGAATTTGAATATGCAGCTCGTGGTGGACGGATTGGAACTGATTATCCATGGGGGGGACCCTATATACGCAATGCAAAGGGATGTCTGATGGCTAACTTTAAGCCAGGACGTGGAAACTATAATGACGATGGAGGAGCCACTACTGTAAATGTAAAGTCTTATTTTCCAAATGACTATGGTCTTTATAATATGGCAGGTAATGTAGCAGAATGGACCTCGTCTGCTTATGATGAGTCGGCTTCTACATTTGTTCATGATTTAAATCCGGTATTTAGTTATGAAGCGAAAGCCAGTGATCCGGAGGTAATGAAGAGAAAGGTAGTAAGAGGAGGTTCATGGAAAGACATAGGTTATTTCCTGCAAAATTCAACTCGAACTTATGAATATCAGGATACATCAAAATCATATATAGGTTTCCGCTGTGTAACTCGTTTCCCGGGAAGGGATATTAGAGACAAGAGTTCAATTTAGAAATTCAAATAATTCAACAATAAAATGGCTGATAAAAAAAGTGCAGGTGCAGAGGCTTTTCTACATAAAGCAATTTCATGGGGAGCAAGTGTGGTGATTTTAGGCGCATTGTTTAAAATATTGCATCTTGGGGGAATTTGGGGGAATTATATGATTGGGATAGGACTGGGAGTCGAAGCCTTTTTGTTTTTCATCACGGGGTTTGTTCCACCAGCAAAAGATCTTGAATGGTCTAAAGTATATCCTGAACTGGCAGATGATTTTTCAGGAGAACCATCAGTTAAATCGGTAAAGCCTGCTACTCAAGCTCCATCGACAACAGTGGCTTTAGATAAGATGTTAGCAGATGCGAAAATTAGTCCTGAACTTATAGAAAGCTTAGGCACTGGATTAAGAACTTTTGGCGATAAAGTAGCATCTATATCGAATGTTGCGGATGCTTCTTTGATAGCAAAAGATTTTACTGATAAGGTAAAAGGAGCTTCTATTGGATTTGGCAGGTTGAGTGAAACATTTGACAGAGCAACCGAAAATCTTAGAGAACTGGGAAATTCTAATTCTGATACAAAATCTTATCATGATCAGGTTAATAATTTGGCAAAAAATTTATCAGCACTGAACACCGTATATGAGCTTGAATTACAAGATTCAAGTGCTCATTTGAAGTCAATGAATAAATTCTATCAGAATGTTTCTGTTACTATGCAGAACTTTAATGAATCATTGGAGGACTCAAAGAAATTTAAAGATGAAGTTGGCCATCTGGCTAAAAATCTAGCATCTCTAAATGCTATTTATGGTAATATGCTTTCAGCAATGAACCAGCCAAGAGTTTAATCAGATCAGGTTTATTAATTATTTCAATATTAAACAATGGCAGGAGGAAAAGAAACGACGAGACAGAAGATGATCAATATCATGTATTTGGTATTGCTAGCTATGCTCGCGTTGAATGTGTCGGATAGTATTCTTAATGCATTTAAAAATATTAATGACAGTTTGGAAATGTCTCGTTCAAATGTCAATACAAGTGTAGAGCAACTTTTTGCAGCATTTGAAGCTACGAAGCTTCAAAAAGAACCAGAAAGAGCTCGCCCAATATATGAGAAAGCTAAAAAAGCACAATCCGTTGCTGAAGAGCTTAATTCTTACATTGAAGAACTCAAAAAAGAATTTGTAACAGCTGGTCAAGGCTACAATCCTGAAACAGGCGACCTGGTTCAACGCGATAATATGGATATTGCTCCTGGTATTATGATAAATAAGAGGAAGGGTAAAATGTTAAAGGAAAAAATTAACGAAACCCGAGAAAAGCTCATTGCGTTAGTTGATCCTAAGGAACGCGCAGGTTTATCAATGTCACTACAAGCAAATGATCCGGTTAAGGGCAGGGCTAAATGGGAAGAGGCTAATTTTGGTGAAGGTACACCGCTGACTGCAGCAATGACCATATTAACTAAAATACAGACGGACGCTAAGAATACAGAAGCTGATGTTATAAAAAGGATTTTAGGAAAAATGGATGTGGCAATTGTAAATCTGGATAAATTTGCAGCAGTCGCTGTTGCTCCAACATCTTATTTAATTCAAGGGCAACCATATACTGCTGAAGTGTTTTTGACAGCTTATGATTCAAGGACTACTCCTACAATAAGTGTAGGAGGTTCAAACCTTACCTTGCGAGATGGAAAGGGTCTATATTCTGTATCAACTACACGTGAAGGAATATTTTCATGGTCAGGAATTATCAAAGTAAAACAAACAGATGGCAAAATAAAGGAATACCGTACCCCTGAGCAAAAATATCAGGTTGCACGTCCTTCTGCTGTTGTTTCGCCAGATAAAATGAATGTTTTTTATATAGGAGTATCTAATCCGGTTTCGGTGTCTGCTCCTGGAATATCCAAAGAGAAGCTGAGGGTTAGTATGAGTGGAGGCTCAATAAAAGGTTCTCAAGGGAAATATACAGTCAATGTTAGTTCTCCTGGCGCTGCTAAGGTTTCTGTTTCAGCGGAAATAGCTCCCGGCAGAGTTCAGACAATTGGAAGTACTGAATTTCGCGTGAAGCGGATACCTGATCCGGTAGCAAAATTTGCAGGCAAAACAGGTGGCGTAATGAGCTCAGTGGCAATAAAATCCCAGGGGAAAGTATTTGCGATGTTAGAAAACTTTGACTTTGACGCTAAGTTTACTGTAACCCGGTTTACTCTAATTATTGCTAAACCAAGAGCTGATGCAGTGGTACTAAGTGTTTCGGGTAATAGCTTAAGTGCTGCTATGCATTCTGCTTTAGCTGGAATAGGTCCAGGTTCAAGAGTTATATTCGACAATATTGTTGCAGTGGGTCCTGATGGGTCTCAAAGGGCTTTAAATTCTATTGCATTAACTGCTAATTAATCAGAAAATGAAAAGATATTACCTGTTCGTTTTTTTAGTTTGTTTGCGGCATTGGCAAGTGCGCAAAAGCCTAATCAAAACAATTCAATAACCCCTATCTCTGAAGAACCTGCAACGGAGAGACCCGTGGATGGTTATTATAAGCGTAGCAATATAGAGAATGCTAAAGTAACACCTTATGCAAATTTAAGAGATGCAGATGTTATGTTTTCTAAGCGTGTATGGCGTGAAATAGATACCAGGGAAAGAATGAATCATGTATATGCCTCACCAAAATCACGTTTAATTGATGTGATAATGGATGCTGTTATGGCTGGAGAGCTTAATGCATATGATGCTGTTAGCACAAAATCAGATCCTAGTGGTGATGCCTTTGGTACGCTTTTACCGGCTGGTAATGTAATGGCTAAATTTGCTGATAGTGTGGTAATTCCTGATTTTAATGACAATGGAGAGCAAATTGGGTCGCATGTGGCAAGTGGGGAGTTTAATCCTGATAGTGTAACGCGATTTCAAATCAAAGAAGACTGGATTTTTGATAAACAACGTTCGGTTTTCGAACCCCGTATAATTGGGATTGCTCCAATGGTTAAAATTAAGGCTGCCGGTCAGGATTTAGGCGAACAACCTGCATTTTGGATTTATTTTCCAGAAGCAAGACATATTTTCGCGACTAAAGCTGTTTCAACAAAAAATAATGATGCTACAGGATTAAGCTATGATGATATATTTATGAAGCGATTGTTTTCAAGTTATATCGTTAAGGAATCAAATCCGGATGATCTTAGGTTTAAAGATTACACCATTGGTATTGATCGCCTTTATGAATCAGAGCGAGTCAAAAAAGAACTAATGGATTACGAGCATGATTTGTGGTCTTACTAGTTACTAAGATCTTTTTCGTCATCTGCAGATGTTGATAAATCGATGCTGCTGCCATCATCAAAATAAGAAAGCAGCGATTTTGTTTGTTTTAAATTAAGAACGGTTAGGAGTTCTTCTTTCGATGCTTCACGGATTTTTACAACTGATTTAAAGCGTACTAAAAGCTTTTCTGCTGTTGTTTTTCCTATTCCCGGGATATCATAAAGCTCAGTTACAAGTGTACCTTTATCTCTTTTTAACCTATGAAAGGTTATTCCAAAGCGATGTGCTTCATCTCTGAGTTGTTGTATAATCTTAAGTGTCTCTGATTTTTTATCCAGGTATAATGGGTATTGGTCGCCAGGGAAAAAGAGCTCTTCCAGCCTTTTGGCGATTCCAATAACTGTCAATTGTTTATCAATACCTAATAGTTTCAAGCTTTTTAGAGCAGCTGACAGTTGACCTTTTCCACCATCTATGATCACTAGCTGAGGTAAGGGTGTTTCTTCTTCCAACATCCTTTTATAGCGTCGGTATACTGCTTCTTCCATTGTTGCAAAGTCATTGGGGCCCTCTACAGTTTTAACGTTAAAGTGGCGATAATCTTTTTTAGAAGGTCTTGCATCTTTAAAAACGACGATAGCTGAAACGGGGTAATTGCCCTGGAAATTTGAGTTATCAAAGCACTCTATATGTCGGGGCAACTGATTTAGCCTTAAATCCTTCATCATTAGATTGAGCAGCCGATCGGTTCGAACTTCAGGATTGAGCTTCTCATACTGTTCCATCTTATCCCGTCTAAAGAAAATTACGTTCTTTTGAGAAAGCTCCAGAAGTTTTTTCTTTTCTCCCATTTTAGGCACAGTAAACTTAAGCAGAGGGTCTTCCAATTCAAGCTCAAAGGGTATAATTATCTCTTTGGAGTTGCTGTTAAAGCGAGTTCGGAACTCTGTAATAGCAATACTTAGAAGTTCCTCATCTGTCTCTTCTAGTCGTTTCTTTAGCTCTAATGTCTGTGTTTGGATCACAGACCCATTCATTACTTTCAAAAAGTTAACAAATGCTAGTTTTTCGTCTGAAGCGATGCTAAATACATCTACATCGGAAATCGAAGAATTCACTATGGTCGATTTACTCTGGTATTTCTCCAGCAAATCATACTGCCTTTTTAATTTGTGAGCAAGTTCAAAGTTAAGTTCTGATGAAGCAATATCAAGTTGCGATTTGACACTTCTCACTACCTGGCCAGTTTTGCCATTTAAAATATCATAAATGTTGGTTATATTATTATTGTAATCTTCTTCTGACTGGTATGCCTGACAGGGTCCTTTACAATTTCCAATCTGATATTCAAGACATACTTTAAACTTCCCTGCTGCTATGTTGGATTGGCTGAGAGGTAGATTACAGGTCCTCAATGGATAGATCTCCTTGATCAGACCAAGAATAGTATGCATCATGCTGATAGAGGCATAGGGACCAAAATACTTTGATCCATCTTTTATAATGTTTCTTGTCCAGTAAATCCTTGGAAAAGTTTCATTTTTTATAACAATCCAGGGATACGTTTTATCGTCCTTTAGGAGTACGTTATACCGGGGCTGATGTTTTTTAATCAGACTGTTTTCCAGCAACCAGGCGTCTATCTCAGAATCAACTATTGTAAATGTAATGTTTGCAATTTTACTAACCAGAACCCTTGTTTTTGAATTAATGCGGTAATTGTCCTTGTTAAAGTAAGAACCTACCCTGTTTCTAAGGTTTTTGGCTTTACCAATATAAATCAATTCACCAGCTTCATCCCAATACTGATATACACCAGGATTAACTGGAATCTTTTTTAAAGCCTCACGATAATCAAACTTCATCTTTTCTATGGCAAGGATTTGTTATGGGGTTGGTTCTTCCGTTGGAACTACGGTTGAGTCTTTTGTGATTTTAGGGGCATATGCATCACAGTTTAGAGTGATGGTACTTCCTCCTTTTGGTGGTTCGAAGTCGCCTTTAGAGTATTTAAGAGTTGGATCTTTGTATACTTTTTGCATATAAAGCCCAAATATGGGTAATGCGGAATTGGCGCCACCACCCTGATCTGTAGAGAGAAAATGTATCCCGCGATCATCGGCACCTGTCCAGACCCCTGTAACCAATTGAGGTGTAATACCAATAAACCAACCATCGGAGTTATTTTGAGTGGTTCCAGTTTTTCCACCTATAGGATTGGTTAATTTATAGGTATACAATAACCGACGTCCTGTGCCACGTTGAACTACGCCCTTTAGCATATCAGTCATCGCATAGGCAGTTTGAGGATTCAGTGCAACCACAACCTTTGCCTTACGTTCATAAAGCACATTTCCATTTTTATCTTCAATTCTGTTCAGGTATGTGGGTTCGGTCCAAATACCCTGATTGGCAAATACGGCATAAGCACCAACCATATCGAAGACGGATGCATCAAAGCTTCCTAAGGCAATGGATGGATAAGCTGGGACATCACTTGTCACTCCCATCTTTTTAATTAGGGTTGATACTGCCGTTGCACCTACCTGACCCATCAAATAGGCTGTTGCATAATTTTGAGAAAATGCAAGGGCCGTTTTTAAAGAAATTGGTCCTGGAATTGGTTTATAGGCACGCGGTTCCCAACCATCCACATTTATAGGTGAGTTGGGAGCCATAAAACAAGGGGAGTAACCTTGATTTTCAATGGCTACAGCATAGGTAAAGGGCTTAGCTGTTGATCCTACCTGCCGTTTCCCCGTCTTAACCTGATCATATTTATAGTGCTCAAAGTTAATACCACCTACCCAGGCACGTACGAATCCTGTTTGAGGTTCCATCGACATTAAGGAGTTACGTAGCATCAGCTTGTTATATTTGATAGAATCCATTGGAGTCATCACTTTTTCGACATCACCATTCCAGCTAAATAGAACCATTTTTACTGGGGTATTAAAGTTTTTTCGGATCTCGCTATCAGACATTCCATCTTCCTTTAATTGGTGATAGCGGTCTGACATGGTCATACCCAATTCAAGGATCTTTGCTGCTTCCCCTTTAAATGGGTTTCTATTTACCCAAACCTTGTTAAATGATGCTTGTAATTTTTTCATATATTCGCGCTGTGCTTGTTCGGCGTATTGCTGCATGTGCGAATTTATAGTGGTATATATTTTTAAACCATCACGATCCAGATCATAAGGAGTGCCATCTGCTTTAGTAATATTCTGTTCGTCAAATATTTTCTGTATTTCTTTTTTAAGCACTGCTCTGAAATAGGCAGCATATCCGTCAAAATGATGCGTGGCTTTGAAGGATAATACCAAATCCTTTTTCTTTAACTCTTCTGTTTCCGGATCTGATAAATAGCCGGCCTTTCCCATATTATCCAGAACTGTATTTCGTCTGGCTAAAGCACGGTCTGGATTACGTACAGGATTGTACCATGATGGCCCTTTAAGCATACCTATCAATATGGCAGCTTGTTCAGGGGCTAATTTATCCGGTGATGTATTAAAATAGGTCTGTGAAGCTGATTTAATACCAAAACTATTGTAAGAACCAAAATCCACCGTATTCAGGTACATGGTTATAATTTCTTCCTTGGTATAATTACGCTCCAGTTTTAAGGCGATAATCCACTCTTTAAATTTAACAATAACGGTACTAAAAAAACCATTTACGCCCTCACGTGGGAAAAGATTTTTAGCCAATTGCTGTGTTATTGTACTGGCTCCTTGTTTGTTTCCCATCAGATTATAAAATATAATCGTGAAAATACGTTTGAAGTCAATTCCTGAATGACTATAAAATCGAATATCTTCAGTTGCTATAAGGGCATTTATTACATTGGGCGATATTTGGTCGTAGCGAACATTGGTTCTGTTTTGCACATAGTAGGATCCTAAAACTACCCCATCATCAGAAATTACATCCGATGATAAGTTACTTTTAGGGTTTTCAAGGTCTCGGAATGATGGCAATTTCCCAAATAGGCCTAATCCAATACTGAAAATTAAAATGATGCCAAATGCGATACAGCCAATAATGATTTTCCAAAAGGTTATGGTGTACTTGGTAATTTCCTGCTTGGAGAGTAAAGTTTTATTTTGTGGCATATTTCTACTTACTTTTATTAAAGTATTCAACATACGATTGTATAATCGTACCTGTATTTAGTTTTTCAAGTCCTTCTTTGGTGATAATAAAGGTATTGTATTTATCAGAAGGGATTTTCATTATGTCTTTAATTAATGGAGCAATATTATTTTCGTATGAATTAGCACTAGTTCTTGACGTAAATGGACCTACAAATATCAGTTGATTTTCCTTATTCACCACTTTTAATTGATGTTTTATTGGTAAAGATAGATATCGGGTTCTATTAAACTGTCCAATACCAAATCTGGACGGACTAAGATTAGTTCTTGAATCTAAGATATTAATAACAAAATAATATTCAGCTGAATCTGGTAAACTAAATTGAGCCTCAGCCAAGACTTGATTTGTAGGAACTGCTGGACCTTCGCTTGATTTAGTTTTATCCGGAATACCATCATTCTCAATTGTTGAAATCTTATTTTCCAACTTTGATTGGTTCGAAGGATTTGATATATGCTTTACATGTCCGTTTGATTCGGGTAGTATTTCCGGTTCATAGATCGCACTCTTTGAATCATTTTCCAATAAAGCTGTATTCCTTTTCATAAGCTCCTGCCTGTTTAGATCCACATATTGAAGTTGTTGTTTTGACAGGGGGGTAACCAGAGAATCTTCTGGGAAGGTGGAAATAATGGATTGAAGTGACTCCTCAAATGCAGGAAGCTTTTGTAAATGGCCTGTAGCAAGAGCGTCCAGATAAGCCAATTGTGCTGAAAGAAAGGTGCGGTTGTTTCGATTTTTAAATTCATTTGTAAGTTGAATAACCTCTCTGTATTTTTTTTGAGTGTACAACTCAAAAATAGCGGTATAGTCCTGATTAAATGTTTTTTCCTTTTCAGCCGACTGCATATTAAATAATGGGTTTTGTAAGCTTTTTGAAAAGTTTGATTCCGGGTATCTGTTTATAATCAGTTTTCTATAATTATCGGCCTTAGCAGGGTTTTTATCCAGATTTAAAAGATATAAGCTATACAGGGTAGAACTGGCATAACTGCTTGCCGGATAAAGAGCTAGTAAATTTTCAAATGTCTTCTGTGCTTCTTCATTATCCTGAAGTTCGGTACGATAAAAATCACCAATTTCATACATTGCAGCTGCAATTCGTTCATTTGAAAGCTGCATTTTTTTATTATCCAGCGGTATCTCTTTCATATATTCGTTGAATAAAGCTGTGTACGCAGAGCTGGTGCTTATTGTGTCGGCAAGAGGGGAAGTAAGCGGACTAGATACCGCCTGTGTGATTTCGATACCTAAATTAGTACTGTTTCTCCAGTTATCACTACGTTTTCTATTACCCCACCGCTGCTTAAAGTCAACACTCCCCTTGGTTAAAGCTGCAGTATTGTAGAAGTAAAATGTGTTATCTCTGGAACTTTCCACAGCTTGATCTGAATAAGCTAATGAATTATTTTGTGAAGCGTGAAAAGGTTCAGCACGAAGTGTAAGATCCGATTGCTTTCTTATTAAGCTGTCTATTTTTTCTTTAAGGTCTTGTTCGGAAAGCACTGCAAATACCTGTAGTTGCTTTTCAACATAAATGTTATTGAACCGATTTGCAAGAAAAGTGAGACTAGCTGCTTTGCGTTTTATTACCGAATAATCCGGATATGTAGGAGGCAAAGTAGACAAAGTGGTGTCGTAGTAAGTCTTTGACAGTGTATATTGTCCCTTCTGGAAAGTTATTTCAGCTAACTTCAAATAAGAAAGTCCTTTTTGATTTTTATTGCCAGTATTGAGCTTTATGGACTTATTGTAGCTTTTAACAGCTTCATCAAGTTGGTTCCTTTCCTGATAGATGTTTCCTATTTTGTAATAAATCTGATCCTGGAAATCTATATTATTATCTCGTTTGAGTAGTGATTTGAGGATAATAATATTGTCTTGTTTAGTATGATCATTATCAATTCGAATGCGGTTTAGGTCTGCGTTAAAAGCCATTTCAAAAGGAGCATTACCTTTTATAACAAGTGTATAATTAGAATAAGCTTTTTCTGGCAGTTTGTTTTTTTCTTGAAGTTGTGCGAGAAGATAAGTCCATCGGATCTTATGACTTCTTGGCGGCTTAGCTTTAAGAGCCTGATTGATCATTTCTTCCGCATCCATGAAGCGATTCTGGAAAATTAAGAGCTGCGCTTTCGTTGCATATAGATCAGTTAATGCCTCTTTAGAAGAAGGTGCGTTTTTTAGAACAAAAGCACTATCTAATATAGCTTCCGCTTGAAATGGGTAATTAAGTTGAATCAGTGCACGAGCTTTCCTAGATTTTGCAAGTTGAGACAAACGTAAATCATCCGGATAGGAGGTATATATATAGGTATAGAATTCCGCAGCATCAAAGTAATTTGCTTTTTGAAAATTGGCCTCAGCTATCAAAAAGTAAGCATCATCTACATATTTGCTCTCTGTTTTTTTTAATATTATACTATTTGCTTTTTGAATTACCGAATCGAGCGATTTACTATTAGATTCCGCTGTTTCATTTATTGGTTCTTTATACACCGGCAATATATGAGTGTAATCATCGATAATACTTCTTTCGGTGGTTTCCCGGCATTTATTTAATAAATTCTCTGCGTTATAAATGATATTATACCGGGCAGTAAGATTCTGTATAGCCGGTATTTTTCTGGCCGAACCACAGCCTGCTATAAGAAGTAGACTCAAGAAAATAAATAAATAATAATATGTAAGAAAACGCTTCACACCAACATTGCTTCGTAATTAGCAATTTTACGATAATTAATTTGAAAGGTTAGGTTAAGACATTTAACAAAAAAATCTTATGCCTAATTCTATGGTTAGCGGAGAAGTATTTCGTACTTTTGAAAATTATTATAAATATGAAAGATGTTAAAGCCTAAATCTCCAAAACAACTGGAAGAGCAAGATGGAAAGAAGGCTCTTAATAGCTATGCTTACTACTCTGGATTGGGATTTCAAATGATAGCCGTCATAGGTGTCTTTACGTTTATAGGCTATAAAATTGATGAAACAAAATCCTCAGCAACCCCTATTTTTACCGCTTTTTTTAGCTTGGCAGGAGTGTTTGCCTCATTATATTTAGTAATTCGTTCAGTTAAAAAGAATAAAAGTTGAGTTTAAAAAAATTTCTTATACAATTCGGCATCCTTGTGCTTATCCTTGCAGTCGTAGCTTTGTTATTAGATTCCGCCTACACAATTCTTGTTCCCAAATTCTGGATTATCTTTGGTTTTTTGGGTGTCCTTACATTACTTGCCTATATAACATCCAATGTAGCAATAAAAACAGGGGGTGATCTATCCGTTTATATTTTATTGGCTGCTATATTTATAAAGTTAATTGTCAGTTTGTTTTTCGTTGTTTTTTACCTGAAAATATATAAAGTTAGCAGCACATATTTTGCACTTGAATTTTTTTCCATATATTTTTTATTTACGGCCTTTGAAGTTAAATCATTGTTAGTTAACTTGCGCGCACCAAAATAAAAAGTAAAATCTCCAATTAGATGATCTCTACGCGTATTTTGAGTACAGGAAAAGTTAGACTTAGCATAGTTTACGCTTTTTTTTTCACTCTATTTAGTTTTAGTACCTCTTTATCAGCTCAAAATCACTCAGGTGAAATGACAGATAGTTCCACCGTTAATACCGATGCCCAGATTCCGGGAGTAGAAAATGGTGAACACAAACCGGAAGAGGGTAAGTTCGATCCAACCGCCGCCATTATGGAGCATATTGCCGATTCTCATTATTGGCATTTATGGGGAGAAACTTCATTCCCACTTCCTGTTATACTTATTACAGATAAAGGCGTCGATCTATTTTCTTCTTCAAAGTTTAATCATGGCGAAGATGCTTATCAAAGTAATCATTACACGTATAAGCTTATTGAAGATCAGGTTTTTGCCGTAGACGCTGCAGGAGCTGTCGACAAAGAAGCATCGTCTCACGTCTATGACTTCTCTATTACCAAAAATGTTGCATCAACCTGGATTTCTATCATTATTTTACTATTGATATTTACATCCGTATCATCTGCTTATAAAAAGCGTATTGGTAAAGCTCCAAAGGGATTTCAGTCTCTTATTGAGCCTATTATTATCTTTGTAAGAGATGATATCGCTATTCCTAACATTGGTTATAAGTACGCTAAATTCATGCCTTTGTTGCTGACCTTGTTTTTCTTTATCTGGATCAACAACTTATTAGGCTTGCTTCCAATTTTTTCCAGGAGGAGCTAACGTTACCGGTAATATTTTTATGACCTTCCTATTGTCATTCATTGTTTTGGTCGTTGTGAACACGAGTGGAAACAAGTACTACTGGAAGCATATATTACTACCAGATGTGCCATGGTGGTTATATCCAATTATGATCCCTGTTGAGATCATAGGTGTAGTGTCTAAGCCTTTTGCATTAATGATTCGTTTATATGCGAATATTTCTGCAGGTCACATTATTGTTTTGAGTCTGATATCCCTGATATTTATTTTTAAATCAATCGCAATTGCACCAGTATCGGTAGCCTTTGTATTGTTTATGGATGTACTTGAACTTTTAGTGGGATTTTTACAGGCATTTATTTTTACAATGCTTACTGCCCTGTTTATCGGAACAGCGGTACAGGAGCATCATTAGTTAGAAACATTTTTATTTAATATTAATCAATACAATTATGGTAGGTTCAATCGCTGCACTAGGTGCAGGTTTAGCAGTAATCGGTGCTGGTATCGGTATCGGTCAAATTGGTGGTAAAGCAATGGAAGGTATTGCGCGTCAGCCAGAGGCTGCTTCAAAAATTCAAACTGCTATGATCATCGCTGCAGCCCTTGTAGAAGGTGTTGCTTTGTTCGGTGTTGTAGTAGCATTATTGGGTAACAATCCTCAATAATTAAAAGGACTTCGGTCTAAGGGCCGGAGATTAACGATTGGTTAATTCCGGTCCTTTAATTTTGCAATAAAAAATTATTTGATAGAAAATGGGAGAATTATTTGAGGGTATACTTAATCACCACCTCGGGTTTGTAGTTTGGTCAGCTGTTGCTTTTCTGCTTTTACTGATCATGCTTAAGAAATTAGCATGGACACCTATTTTAGATGCTATAACTGAACGTGAGCGTTTTATTGAAAGTGCACTTGCTTCTGCTGAAAAGGCAAAGAACGAGATGGCGCGTCTTACCAATGAAAACGAAAGTTTATTGAAACAAGCACGTGTAGAACGTGATTTGATTTTGAAAGAAGCTAAAGAGCTTAAAGATAAAATTGTCGCTGAAGCCCGTACCAGTGCGCAGGTTGAAGGCGCAAAGATGATCGAGAAAGCTAAACACGAGATTGATGCTCAAAAGGTGACTGCTCTTAACGAAGTTAAAAATCAGGTTGCCGAACTTTCAATCCAAATAGCAGAGAAAATTCTTCGCAAACAGTTTGAAGATCAACAGAAACAACAGGCGTTAGTATCTGACCTATTAAAAGACGTGAAATTAAACTAATTAACTTCACACACTCACAAAAAATAAGATGTCTGAAATTCAAGTAGCATCAAGGTACGCAAAATCATTACTTGATTTAGCCCAGGAACAAAATTCTTTGGAAATGATTAAGTCTGATATCGATTCTTTTCTAGCTGTTCTGCGTTCAACGCCCGAATTGAAGGCTGTGCTGAAAAACCCAATTATTAATCCTGATAAAAAATTCGCGATTATTAAGGCAGTGTTCGGTCCATCTGTTCATGAGATCGTGTTGACGTTCTTTAAAATAGTTATCAGTAAAGGTCGCTCTGAAATTCTTTTCGAAACTGCAAAAGAGTTTGTAAACGGTTATAACCGAATTAGAGGAATTATTAAAGCTAAAATTGTTTCAGCAGCACCTCTTACGGATGCAAATAGAGCTGAAATATTACGCGTAGTAAAAGAGGCAACTAACAATGAAGTAGTTCTGGAGTCACTAGTTGATGAAGATCTGATCGGCGGTTTTGTACTGAAGGTTGGCGACAAACAATTTGATGCCAGTATTTCAAGTAGCCTGAATAAACTAAGGAAAGATTTTTTGCAGAAGGTTGTTAGTTAAGTATCTATTACTTTAAAACATACCCGAAATATATTTTTAACAGATTAAGAAACAAAATATTAATATAAAACTATGGTAGAGGTAAGACCGGATGAAGTATCGGCTATATTGCGTCAGCAATTGTCGGGCTTTAAATCAGAGGCTGAACTTGAAGAAGTAGGTACCGTATTGCAGGTGGGCGATGGTATTGCCCGGGTTTATGGGCTCACCAAAGTTCAATCAGGCGAATTGGTTGAATTTGATAACGGACTACAAGGTGTAGTTTTGAACTTAGAAGAAGACAATGTAGGTGTTGTTTTACTTGGTACTTCTGACAATGTGAAAGAAGGTGACACCATGAGGCGTACTGAAAAAATTGCTTCTATACAGGTGGGTGATGGTATGTTAGGCCGTGTTGTAAATACATTAGGTCATCCTATTGATGGAAAGGGACCAATAACTGGTGAAACTTATGAAATGCCCATTGAGCGTAAAGCTCCTGGTGTAATTTATCGCCAACCGGTTACAGAACCTCTTCAAACAGGTATTAAGGCTATTGATGCCATGATTCCTATTGGTCGTGGTCAACGTGAACTTGTTATTGGTGATCGCCAAACTGGTAAAACTGCTGTATGTATTGATACCATTATCAATCAAAAAGAGTTTTATGATGAAGGCAAGCCGGTATATTGTATCTATGTAGCTATTGGTCAAAAGAATTCAACAGTTGCAAATATTGTACGTGTTCTTGAAGAAAAAGGAGCAATGGCCTATTCAATTGTTGTAGCTGCTTCTGCTGCTGATCCTGCTGCAATGCAGTTTTATGCTCCATTTTCAGGTGCTGCAATAGGTGAATTCTTCCGTGATACTGGTCGTCCTGCTTTGATCATCTATGATGATTTATCAAAACAGGCAGTTGCATACCGTGAAGTGTCTTTATTGTTACGCCGTCCACCAGGCCGCGAAGCTTATCCAGGTGATGTGTTCTATCTTCACAGTCGTTTATTAGAACGTGCAGCAAAGATTAACAGTTCTGATGCAATTGCCAGAAATATGAATGATTTGCCTGATTCAATCAAGCATCTTGTTAAAGGAGGAGGTTCATTAACTGCACTTCCTATCATTGAAACTCAGGCAGGTGATGTTTCTGCATACATTCCGACCAATGTAATTTCAATTACTGATGGTCAGATCTTCCTTGAATCTAACTTGTTTAACGCAGGTGTAAGACCAGCTATTAATGTGGGTATATCTGTATCCCGTGTAGGTGGTAATGCGCAGATCAAATCAATGAAGAAAGTTGCTGGAACATTGAAATTAGACCAGGCACAGTACCGTGAGTTAGAGGCTTTCTCTAAGTTTGGTTCTGACCTTGATGCTGCTACTCAATCTGTATTGGATAAAGGTGCCAGAAACGTTGAAATTCTAAAACAAGGTCAATTCTCTCCTGTAGCAGTTGAAAAACAAGTGGCAATCATATATGCTGGTTCTAAAGGTTTATTGAGACAGGTGCCTGTTAATAAAGTAAAACAATTCGAAGCAGAATATACTCAACAGCTTGAAGTCCGTCATCCGGAAGTGCTGAAAAGCTTAAAAGCTGGGAAATTAGATGATACGATTACCGGGGTTCTTGAAACGGTTGCAAAAGAACTTGCTGCGAACTACTAGTTCGTTTTCATAAGTTCAAAGGATGAATTCATCTTTTGAACTTATGATTTAAATTTTATAAGATGGCTAATTTAAAAGAAGTAAGAAACAGGATTGTTTCCATAAGTTCAACACAACAGATCACTAAAGCCATGAAAATGGTATCTGCTGCAAAACTTAAAAGGGCTACAAATGCAATTGTTCAGTTACGTCCTTATGCAAATAAGCTAAAGGATATTCTGACCAATTTGTCTACGAGCCTGGAGGATTCAACCTCTCCATTTATTCAGGAACGAGAACCTGTACGGGTATTAGTTGTTGTCGTATCTTCTAATAGGGGATTAGCGGGTGCATTTAATGCAAATGTGATTAAAACCGCTAATAGTCTTATTGCTGGTAAATATGCCACTCAAAACCAAAATCAAAATGTAAGCATTTTGGCCATTGGTAAGAAAGGTAAAGACTTTTATGAAAGGCGTAAATACAAAACTATCGGAAATCATACCGAAATATTTTCAGATTTATCATTTGAGAATGTTTCTACTGTTACTCAAACCATCATGGATGGATTTGTAAATGGTGATTATGACAGGGTAGATGTGATATACAACCAATTCAAAAATGCTGGAATGCAAATTCTGGTAACTGAACAGTTATTGCCATTACCTCGTCCTGCTGCTAAAGCTGGAGATGCGGCTGCAGAATCCAGGGTGGATTATATTCTGGAGCCTTCACAAGAGGAGATTGTCAATAGCCTGATACCAAAATCTATCAAAACTCAATTATATAAAGCAGTTTTAGATTCTTGGGCGTCAGAACATGGTGCACGTATGACTGCAATGGATAAGGCTACAGAAAACGCAGGTGACCTTATAAAGTCCCTTAAGCTTTCTTATAACCAGGCCCGTCAGGCGGCAATTACAACTGAACTTACAGAAATTGTAAGTGGTGCTGCTGCTCTTTCCAACGGTTAATTATTCGTTAAAAAACATATTTTGAAAGTCCTGACTGAAAAGTTCGGGACTTTTGTATTTACTAAGCTTTATTTCCTGATTTCTATGATCTGAACAGAAGCGCATCTGCTGCAAATTTCTGATTCATTTAAGGTAAGACTCTGAATTTCCATTATACTACAACATCCACTTTTTACTATTCGGGAATTTATACTGATCACGTCTTCAGGGTAGTTTTTGAACTTTAATGATAGGGCTTCATTTCCTGATGAAAGAATACTGATATAGTTACTGTTTAGTTCAGTGCTATCAATTTTAATCACCAGGTTTGAGTGGTAAGCTGTGCTGGTTATTGATAAGTCAGTGAGTTTAAAATCTGCCCCCTTATCTAGTAAGTTCTTATTTGTAAGTTTATCAACCAGTTTAATCTTAAGAGTTGCAACAGGTGCCTCACATTTAGCAGCCTCGCAAAGGTTATCCTCAACCGTGCATCCTCCCAAAAATAGAAAGTGTATTAAAAAAATATTTAACAATAATTTATTCATTTTCCTTATATATCATAGCCCTATTTAATAAAGGGTTATCAATTCATTACCTTGTCTTTACGAACAATATATCCTGAATGCGACATTTTAAGCTTATTTTTTGGAATTCCTTTAAAATATTTACATAAACTCCCAGACATCCCATCATCCGATCCTTATCTCCATTAGGTCAAACGATGGAATGTTGAGAGAATAATTATTTGTATCAGGCCGAACATTCCTGTCCATCTCTACAATCCCGATACAATGATCTCATTATGTGCCAAACCAAAAATGGGTTACTTTTTTATTCCTATTGAGTCCGGCATCTGCGATATAGACGATTCTATCCGCTCCTGATCCAATCCTTATTTCTAAGCTGCTTCCGACTCATGCCAAACTCATTATTAAGAAATGAATAATGAAACTAAATCTTTCTGTTGAACAAATGTAAATAGGGTATTTAGGAGAAACGATTGTAAAGTCCAATCTTCCTAAATCTTCTCAAATAGAGTAGGTTTTTAGCTTTAATGAGCTAATTTGGATTGTCTCTTTTTATAAAGTTTATAGCTAAACTTAATACAATACTCTTTGTTCAAAAGGTATATGGAATATAGAAAATTAGGCGATTCGAATCTCGAAGTCTCTGCAATTACATTTGGTTCATGGGCTGCCGGAGGATGGATGTGGGGAGGAACTGAACGGAATGAATCTGTTAAGGCAATTAAGGCTTCCTACAATGAAGGTGTAACGTCAATCGACACAGCACCAATATATGGTCAGGGGTTAAGTGAAGAAATTGTTGGTGAGGCAATAAAAGGAATTCCAAGGGATAAGGTTCAGATTCTTACTAAATATGGAATGAGGTGGGATCTAAAAAAGGGTGATTTTGCATTCAAGAGCAAAAATAATGATGGTCAGGATATTGATGTCTACAAATACAGCGGAAAAGAAAGTATTATCAAGGAATGTGAAAATAGTCTCAAACGATTAGGTACCGATTATATCGACTTATATCAAATTCATTGGCCCGATGTTACTACGCCAATTGAGGAAACCATGGAAGCTATTCAAGATCTTATTACCCAGGGAAAAGTTTTGTATGCCGGTGTTTGTAATTATAATGAAAATCAAATGATGGAAGCTGCGAAAACTATTAATCTGGTATCCAATCAAGTTCCTTATAGTATGGTTAATCGCGGGATAGAACAAGTGGTTTTGCCCTATTCACTTGCTAATAAAAAATCAATTATTGCTTATAGTCCGCTTGAAAGAGGATTGCTTACCGGAAAGATTAACCCCGGACACGTATTTGCCAATGGTGACCACCGTGCCACTAATCATTTTTTTACTGAAACCAATATCATCAAAGTAAATGCATTTCTTCAGGAGATTATCCCTCTGGCTGCAGATAAAGGCATAAGTGTTGGGCAACTTGTTCTTCGATGGACAATTGATATACCGGGAATCACAATTGCACTTGCAGGTGCCAGGAATGCCGAACAGGCGATTCAAAATGCTAAAGCTATTCATGTTAAGATTTCACCTGATCAAATGAGCTTTATCAATTCTCAATTGGATCAATTATTAATCGATTGAAAGTTTTTGCCGGAATAAAAATACACCACTTAATATTGTATGTTTGCAACACATAATATGAAGGCGGTTGAAAAGCCTGATATTGTATCTATTAGATTTTAAAACGCTTACGCTAGAAATGGAAAACACGAATAACACGATCGAAACAAAGAATGACGGTATTAACGCAAATGATTCAAGTCATTACAAACTGTTAACTATTGGGCTTATAATAACTTTATTGGGCGTCTTGTTGCGTTTTATAGGTCATTTTAGCTTTATTGACCTTATATCAAATGTTATACTTGTCGTAGGAGTTGGTATTTGTTTAAGAGCTATATATAACGTGCTGAGATAAAATTAATTATGGAATCTTCAAACGAATAGCATCATTAAATCGTTAATGTTATTACTATGAAGGGAATCATGTTGTACTTGGGTATGCTTATCCCACTGTTCGCCATTTCGCAAACAGAACAAAAAGTAAAATATATTGAAATAAAGAAGCTGGTCATTGACAAGCGGAAATCATATGATTTTTCATCAAGAGATTCAAGTGTATCTATAAAAATAGATACACTTATCATGCATGCTAACGCCAGAATTAACTTTTTGAACAAAAAAGAAGCAAGTATGGTTGTCGGTTATGCGCAAATTGATAATGGAGCTCAGCTGAATGGCAATGATGGAAAAAACAACGGTACCAATTTGAATTTAAGTATCAATTTTGCAGATCTTAAAAGTTTATCAATTAATGTTCCAGGCCTGGATGCTAAAACTGCAAACAGGAAGTTTGATAATGGCAATGGGGGTAAAATAGTCGTTAAGTACTTGTCCTCAGGTATTAAGCCCCAAACTGAAAATTCAAAACAGCCAGCCTTTTTAGATATCCGAAACTCAGCAGGAGGGTATACCACCAATGCACAGACAGATCTTGTCGTAGTGTTTTCACAAATTAGGTCCGGCAATCCAGGTCGCCCATTAAGCCAGTTACCTAACGGTCGTGTTTATTCCGGTAACACAGGAGGCGAAGGTAAATTTACAATGACACCGGTTGCTGATTTAGAAGATTAAAGCTTTTATTTAGGCTTGTAGTGCGATTTATTTAAGATGGACTGGTAATCTTCATCTTTCATTAAAGCAGGAATACTGATTTTTGGATTCCTGTCCATGTATGATTTCACTATCTGCCAGCCACTATACAACGCTAGCTTAGGGGCCGATTGATTACCATCTCCGATACCTGGAGTAAAGGGGGCTTCAGTTAAAAATTTCTGAATTTTCATGTAATCACTCTCATAGAGTAAATTATTTTCCAAAAAATATCCCCATATCCCAGACTCATACTTTTCTGCCCATTGCTGTTGTTCGGAAGTGTAATTGATCAGGAGCGAATCGGGAGTATCAGGCAGAACCGCCTGCATGAAATAAAGAACCTTACCATTGTAGATCATTCTCTCCAGCAAAGTATGCTGTACTTCGGGCTCTGGAAATAAATCCTCTCTTACAAACGTCTCCATAACCCTGGGTGTGATGTTTTCAGGTGTAAACCGTCTGGATATATACTGTGGAATACCGGGTCGCAACGCAGGGTAAAACTTAGATTGTGCACCTAAAAACATATCTAAACCAATGCCTATATAATTTTCTCCAATTGGCACCTGTACGGCAAAGCCCGAAAAGAAAGAAATTAGCCGTGGAATCTTTTCCTGCGGATAATAATATTTTACTCTTTTAAAAGCATCAGTCAAAGCCTCTTCCTCCATACTCATGTCTTTAAACGTTGTGGAAACTTCGGTTTTCAGTTCATTGAAATCTTTATTTTGAAGTATAAGGCGCATGTTAGCATAATACCCAGTATCAGAACTAGATCCTGCATTGACCATTCCCCCAATAAAATCGGAATAAAATGGGTCGTATTTATTCTCCAATGGAGGTATTTCAGATGTAAGATCGGAAGCTTTTAAAGCACTTAGCTCCTGATCAAATCGTTCAATTTTCAAATCCAGCTTAATCTGGCTGGTGTCAACTCCCTGTTTGTTCCGGCAATTACATAAGAATAATGTAATGAAAAAAAACAAGTAGATTTGAAGCGTGTTTTTAAAAGTCATAGTTAAATCAGATACGCAAATATGAAAAATCTTTTTCTTGTAATTATATGTTTTATTACACCTTTTGTTTCCTCTGCTCAGATGTCTGGAAGTAATACGCAACTAGGCTTTACCGTCTCTCCGAATTTAGGTTGGTTATCTGGTGATGGATCAATAAATGATGGTACCCGTGCAGGAGTCTCTTATGGCTTACTAGCAGACCTGGCACTTTCACCGAACTATTACTTTTCTTCAGGATTTACTGTAACGTCTATCAATGGAAGATCTATGGTAGAATCTGCTTCAACCAATTATAAAATAAAATACATTGAGGTTCCTTTAACCTTAAAGTTGAAAAGTCAGCCTACTTCCATAGGTCGGTATTATGGCCAGTTCGGTTTAGGTACCGGATATAAAATTGGTGCAAAGGCTGATATTTCAAACGGCGTAGGCAGTACAAAAAGCGAGGATGTTGATATCTCATCAGATATTAATTTCTTTCGCATCAGCATGATTGCAGGGGCAGGTGTGGAATGGAAAGTAAATGAAAGTTTAAATGTAATGACCGGGATTACCTATAATAATGGATTTACATCAATGAATGATGAGGGTACTAAAATCAAAAATTCCTATCTGGCATTAACTTTGGGTGTATTCTTTTAACTAGATTTAAGTAATAAAGTAAATACGCTCATGAAGATAGCTCTTTCCCAACTTAATTACCACATTGGTAATTTTGAAGCCAATACCTCTAAAATTATTCAGGCAATCAATAAAGCAAAAACGGAAGGAGCAGATCTTGTTGTTTTCGCAGAGCTTGCTGTATGTGGTTATCCACCACGGGACTTTCTGGAGTTTAGTGAATTCATCGACCTATGCGAAGAGGCGATCAATAAAATAGCAGAGGCTTGCACCGATATCGTCTGTGTGGTAGGTGTGCCCTCAAAAAATCCTGCCCGCGAAGGTAAAGACCTTTTCAATTCGGCATATGTTATCCAGGATGGGAAAGTCGTACAACAGGTACACAAAGCGCTACTACCCAATTATGATGTCTTTGATGAATACCGCTATTTTGAGCCAGGCCTGAGTAACTTCAATTGTATTGAGGTTAAAGGCACCCGGATTGCATTAACTATTTGTGAGGATCTCTGGAACATAAACGATAATCCATTATATCTCATGTCTCCTATGGATGAGCTGATTAAACAAAAACCAGCTCTAATGCTGAATATAGCAGCTTCGCCATTTTCTTACGTACACGACGATAACCGGGTAAAGGTATTAGGTGACAATTGCAAAAAATACAATCTTCCGCTCTTATACATCAACCAGGTTGGCGCACAGACTGAAATAATATTTGATGGCGGTTCCTTTGCTTTTAACAAAGAAGGGATTCTGCTAGATCAAATGAACTATTTTAAAGAAGATTTTAGGATTTATGAGTTTAATAACGGTGAAATAGAAGGACTGGCGCCAATCGTATATAAACCATTGCCGGATATCGAACAAATTCATCATGGCCTGATATTGGGGATCCGGGATTATTTCTATAAATCAGGCTTCAGTAAAGCTGTATTGGGACTCTCTGGGGGTATCGATTCAGCCGTAGTATGCGCATTAGCAGCCGAAGCACTAGGTCCCGAAAATGTAATGGCCGTATTGATGCCATCCAAATATTCCACTGACCATTCTGTTAAAGATGCCATGGACTTGGTTAATAACCTGGGTTGCAAACATCAGATCATTGCGATTAAAGATGCAGCTGATGCTTTTGAGGGAATGTTGGAAACGGCCTTTAAAGGTTTGCCTTTTAATACCACTGAGGAAAATATTCAGGCACGTTGCCGTGCTATTGTGGTGATGGCTTTTTCAAATAAATTCGGATTCATCTTATTAAATACCTCAAATAAAAGTGAATGTGCAGTGGGATATGGAACCCTGTATGGCGATATGGCAGGTGCAATATCTGTATTGGGTGATGTATACAAAACCCAGGTATTCACGCTTGCTAATTATATCAACAGGGAAAGAGAGATCATTCCGGTCAATAGTATCACTAAACCACCCTCAGCAGAATTAAGACCCGGACAAAAGGACAGCGATTCCTTACCTGATTATGAAGTTCTGGATGCCTTACTCTATCAATATATCGAATTAAAGAAAAGCTCTAAAGATATTATTGGACAAGGATTTGATCAGGCAATGGTCAAAAAAGTCTTAAAGATGGTCAACACTGCAGAGTTTAAAAGATATCAAACAGCTCCTATACTGAGAGTGTCACCTAAAGCGTTTGGAATGGGAAGAAGAATGCCTCTGGTAGGAAAATACCTCTCTTAATTAAAATAGCAACATCTAAAAAAAACATCTATGAAAATTTTAGCATTTCTCCTGGTCGCTTTATTCATGACACCTCCTAAGTCTGTGTATGAATTTAAAATGCAATCTATTGATGGGAATAAGATTGATTTAAGTGCTTATAAGGGTAAAAAAATCCTGATTGTGAACACTGCATCCAAATGTGGCTTTACCAAGCAGTACGCGGGATTAGAAGAGCTTTCGAAGAAGTATAAAGACAAGCTGGTTGTGATTGGCTTTCCCGAAGATAATTTCAAACAAGAATTGAGCTCTAATGAATTGATTAAAGAGTTCTGTAAAGCCAATTACGGGGTTACTTTTCTATTGAGTGAAAAGGTAAGTGTAAAAGGGGATGATCAGACGGCACTGTTTAAGTATTTAACTACTGCCGAAAACCCCGATTTTGAAGGCGATATTAATTGGAACTTCGAGAAGTTTTTAATAGATGAAAACGGTAAATTGATCCATAGGTTCAGGTCAAAGACAGAACCACTATCACCCGAATTGACCAAATATCTATAGATCAAGCCAGTATAGTATTTTGCATTTTATTTTGTAATCTTACAATCTGAGCCTATATTTGCAATCCCAAACAGAAACACTGTTTCGGGAATAAGGAGGCTTAGCTCAGCTGGTTCAGAGCATCTGCCTTACAAGCAGAGGGTCACTGGTTCGAACCCAGTAGCCTCCACTTTAATTAGGACAACGCCGCATTTGGTTTTGTCCTTTTTTTTGCCATAACCCTAAATAAAGATCCTCGACTTATTTAAACCCTCCTATTTCTTTAGTTTGAAAGTATTTAGAATTCAGTTCTTATAAATTTTTAATTAATGCCCTTTCTGAACGAATAAGGAGAGTAAACCTAGCTCTAAGCCGAAATTTAGATCTATTAAAGAATGTGCCAGAATAAGAGATAAAAATATTTATTTATTTGGCAAGAAGCTTTTAATTAGCAAGTTCAAATTTATATATCAGAATATATTTTGTTATCTAATATTTAAACGTGTATAAATAGTTAATCTAGTATTTCAAAAATAAAAATTTAGCTCTCAGTCCTCTAACCGGTATTTTATGAAAGTTTTAAAAGCGCTAATCCTAATATCATTTGAATTTTCATCTTGTTCTCCTGGCTGGATCAGGTGTAAGACAGACAGTAGTCCTTAGGCTGATTCATTTAAAAAATTAGCTTCAATTAAGGAAAAATAATAAATATTCTATTGCTGCACGATGGAAATTGCGCAGTGTTTATCTGCGGATCAATGTATTATTAAATAATATAAGCCAATTACATTCAACAAAATATTCTTCCTTATGAACACCAAATTCACTGAAAGAGGCCAAGTTGTTTTATTTTTTCTGCTCTCCATATTTGTTTTCTCTTGTAGAAATCATGCTGCTGATATCGAGTGTAATTTCACTAAGAATGAAATTACAGGTATAAAACAGATACTTTAGATACAACTTTGGCTATAACTGAAATTAAAAAAGATACAATAGATTCCGTTATAGCTACACCTAAACGTGAAGCTCCCAGAAGTCGGTTCTAGGCCGGCGCACAAGATAAATAGTAAAGCATGTAGGTAATTCTACAGGGTAATACAACAGATCCATTGATGTAACTTTCTTGTTTAATGCCTTTTTAAGGAAAATCTTTACTATTTTGTGGTCATCAGTAAAGAAAGACATCTGATCGATCATAATGAATAAAGGAAACGAACTACCACCATTTATTAAATCCTGGAATCACTATTACTGGATAGTTGTATGCTGGCTGATTTTATTGATTGTCTTCTTCTCCCTGATAACACTTTATTATTCATGAGTTTAGTCGACTGGTTGGTCCTTGGTTTCACCATCCTCTTTATTGTGGTATATGGTATTTGGAAAAGCCGGGGCAATAAAAACATGGATGGCTACTTCTTAGCCGACCGTTCTATGCCATGGTACAGTATCGGCCTTTCAGTGATGGCTACTCAGGCCAGTGCCATCACTTTCCTATCTGCACCAGGGTTGGCCTACTCCAGCGGAATGCAGTTTGTCCAGTTTTATCTGGGTCTGCCACTAGCCATGATCGTGCTCTGCATCACGTTTATACCCATCTTTCACCGCCTTAAAGTTTTTACTGCATATGAATTTCTGGAACAGCGGTTTGACTTAAAAACAAGGGCATTAACAGCTTTCTTGTTTTTGATCCAAAGAGGCCTTTCTACAGGGATTACCATCTATGCGCCATCCATTATATTGTCCACAATCTTAAATATCAACACCTCTTATACTACTTTATTTATTGGATGTGTAGTGGTATTATATACCGTTTTTGGGGGAACAAAGGCAGTCTCCTATACACAAATGCTCCAGATGAGTATTATATTCGCCGGATTATTTATGGCGGGTGTTGTCGTTGTTTCGCTACTTCCTCCAGCTGTGGGCTTCGGACAGGCATTATCAATAGCCGGAAAAATGGGGAAGATGAATGTGATCAACTGGGATTTCGATCTTAATAACCGGTATACCATCTGGACAGGACTCATTGGAGGTTTCTTTCTCCAGCTCTCTTATTTTGGTACAGACCAGTCACAGGTAGGCAGATACCTAACAGGTAGCACAATTGGTCAAAGCAGGATGGGATTATTGATGAATGCGATGCTTAAAATTCCCATGCAGTTCATGATTTTACTCATAGGGATTCTTATTTTTTCCTTTTATCAATACCAGAAGCCTCCGGTATTTTTTAACCAGTTTGAAATTAACAAAGTAAAAAGTGGTGTCTATAAAGATGAATTTGCACAAAAGGAAGCTGCATTTAGTCAAGCATTCGAAGCAAAAAAACAAAAAGTTATCGCTTTAGAAAATGCGCTTAATCAGGGACAAGATGTATCAAAGTACCAAAATGAGTTAAACAAGGCCAATGCCAATTTCCTTGATACCCGAACAGCAGCCATAGCCGTCATCAAGAAAAATGATAACAATGCCGATCTGGACGATACCAACTATGTGTTTCTGAATTTTGTGACCCATTATTTACCTCAGGGTTTGATCGGTCTACTCATCGCGATTGTTTGTATGGCTTCCATGGGTTCAACTGCCAGTTCGTTAAATTCGTTGGCTTCCACAACCTCCGTAGATATTTATAAAAGGTTAATAAATAAAACCGGATCGGATCTTAAGTATTTGAATATAAGTAAAATTACTACCTTGTTTTGGGGAATTCTAAGTATAGGAATGGCACTCTACGCGAGTAAATTAGGCAATCTTTTAGAAGCTGTTAATATCCTGGGGTCACTTTTCTATGGAACCATATTGGGCATATTTCTTGTCGCCTTTTACATTAAAAAAGTGAAAGGAAATGCTGTCTTTATCGCTGCTATCCTAACTGAAATAATTGTTTTTTCGGCCTTTTATTATAAAGTAATGGCTTACCTGTGGTTAAATGTATTGGGTTGTGCAATGGTAATCATCATTAGTTTGTTAGTCGAGTTGTTAAACAGTAAAGATGAGAGCGACCCTAACAGAACTGAAATACAACCTATCTAATGCTCTAGACTATTGCTAAACAGATTTTAAGTTTATTCAAATTCTCCATTAAACCTAATGATAACTTAACACTATCCTAATACGCTTAGTACTTCTCATGCATAAATTTGCACACATAATAAATGAGGTATTGAGTAGTCAAACAAATATAGTGTCCGATCAGGATTTGGTGAGGAAGCTTAAAGCCGCTGATAATGATGTATTGGAGCTCATTTACCAACGGTACGCTCAAAAATTATACCATGCGGCTTACAACCTGCTTCGCAATAAAGAAGTCTGTGAAGACCTGATTCATGACCTGTTTGTGGATCTTTGGCTGAAAAGAGAAACGTACAACATCAATGTCCTGAAGCCTTATCTATATGCCGCAATAAAGAGTCGGGTGCTCATGCATCTGCGTTCATCAAAATCAATAATTGATATTTCTTCCATGGAATTTACTGATAACGGGCGTACACCTGAACACCTTTATGCCTTAAAGGAAGTCAGCCAAATTTCTAATCATGAGATCTCAAATTTACCCCACAAATGTCGGGAGATCTACAAGCTTAGCCGCCTGGAGCAGCGTTCCCATAAAGAAATTGCGATACTAAAAGGTATTTCTACTAAAACGGTTGAAAGCCAAATCACAATTGCACTTAAACGCTTACGTCCGGCCCTCAAGGACTACATGACTCTAATCTTATAGATGACCTTTTTCGGTCAATAAAAATATTAAAATTTCTTTTAGGGGATAAGTGCTGGTTTTGCATTATACAGGCAAGACACAGCAAATAGATAGAATGAACCCCTTTAAAAAGAAATTAAGCTCCAAACTTGAAGAAAAGATCAATAATTATTTTGATGATGCTGAAGATCCTTCCACAATAGAACAGGAGTCAAACTTCGAAGGGAATAAAACTTATCAGAGAATACTAAAAACCATCAGCAGTAAAGAAAAGCAAAGCAATCATCCTAATTGGTTTTATCAGGTTGCAGCCGCAGTCTTATTAATCTTCTTGACGTCTGGTGCTTTTTATTTTTATTACCAATCTGGTGCTAATGTAACTCAAGTGGCCATGCAAGAGAAAAAAGCAGCCCCGGGAACACTTACCAAAGTAAACTTGCCGGATGGTACCGAAATTTGGCTTAATGCAGGCAGCAAGATTTCATTTCCTAGTGAATTTGATAGTGATAAAAGGGAGGTTAACCTCGAAGGGGAGGCTTTCTTTAAAGTCAAACACGATCCCCAAAGACCTTTCCTCATCCATACGCAGAACTTGGTTACCCAGGTATTAGGTACCAGTTTCAATGTCAACTCTTTTCCTCAAGAAAATCAAATTAAGGTAACCGTACTTAGTGGCAAAGTAGCCGTCTATGAACAGGAAATGCAGGGTAAGAAAAATCTAAACAAGACGCTCTTTCTAACCGCCAATCAGCAAGGGGTTTATTCGAAAAAACAAAAAAACATCTCCTTGAATAAAAAAAATATCAAGTCGGAGGAAGCAGTTGCATGGAAGGAAGGTAACCTCATATTTAAGGATACAGAGCTCAGCGAAGTTGTTCATAACCTGGAACGTCGTTATGCCATTCGCATAGAAATGGAGAAAACAATGAGCTGTCCGGTTACCGTAAATTTTAACAATGAATCTTTAGAGAGGGTGATGCGGGTTCTCGCTAAACTGGTGAATGGGCAGGTAAGCTATGAAAATGGGCATTATCGGCTAACAGGTGCTATATGCGAATAAAACAGAATGTAAATGAATTATAAAAATCGAATATGAAGATCTAGTATGAAAAAGTAACAAATCCGTTCCGCAGAGTGCAGAACGGAGATTTTTATTAAAAAAATGGATGTTATCCCCCGGCGACCTGAGAATCATAGGGGAACATCACTAACACTTAAAACTTGGATATAAAATTATGAAAAAATCTCTATGCCCCAATGGAGTGGTATATTATTGCTTGCTTTTTATGAAATATGGCATCTTAATCAACAGTATGATCTTTTGTTTATGTACTCTGGCCATGGCAAAGTCTACATTTAGTCAGGAAGTAGTCAATAAACCTGTACATATTCGCTTGAACCAGACTAGCCTGGAAACTGCCCTCGACGAACTTTCTGAAAAATTAGGTGTAAAAATAGCCTACCGTCAGAAATTGGTTGACCGGTCTGCATTAGTTAATCAGGTTGCTAACGGCGAAAGTCTGAGAGAGGTATTAACTAAACTGTTAACACCATACAAGTTAACCTATTACCTTATAGACAACGCTATCGTAATTACCAAACAAGGTGATCTTGCCGCATTAAATACAGACCTGCGTCAGGTTCCTGAAGAAATTGAAATCAGCGGAACAGTAAAGGATTCAGTTGGAGTAACACTTCCAGGCGTATCCATTCGCATTAAAAATCAATCAAAAGGTACAGTAACGGATCAGAATGGTGCTTTCCGCATACGTGCTGATGCTGATGCCACTTTGGTCTTCAATTACATTGGTTTCATAAGTCAGGAAGTGCCTTTACAAGGTCGTACCAACGTTAATATTCGTTTACAAAGCAGTATTTCCACCTTACAGGACGTCGTTGTAATTGGTTACGGAACGGTAAAAAAAGGCGACCTTACCGGCTCGGTAGGTAAAGTCAATTTAGCAGATGCCCAAAAAGCACCTGTTAGGTCTTTTGATGAATTCCTTGCCGGACGAGTAGCAGGTCTACAGGTTAGTTCTACCGACGGTCAACCTGGTTCTCCAATAAACATTGTAATCAGAGGAAACAACTCCATCACACAAGATAATTCGCCATTGATCGTTGTCGACGGCTTTCCAACTGAAGATCTGGACTTGAATACGATTAACCCCGATGATATCGAATCTATTGAGGTGTTGAAAGATGCGTCTGCAACTGCCATTTATGGATCAAGGGGTGCAAATGGGGTCCTTATGGTGACCACAAAAAAAGGAAAAGTAGGTACTCCTGTGCTTAACTTCAATGCTTATTATGGTACACAGCGAACTACGAAACAGTTGGACCTGATGGATCCATACGATTTTGTCAACTATCAAATTGATCGGAGCCCTAGTCTGACAGATACTTTAGCACCATCGGCTATATTTCTTTCAGAAGGACGTACGCTGGACTATTACCGCACGGCAGAAAAACTGGATTGGCAAGACATGATGCTTCGTGATGCCCCATTTAAGAACTATTCCTTATCATTAAGTGGTGGTAATCAGCAAACAAGATACTCCCTGTCCGGATCTATAAATGACCAGGAGGGTGTAATTATCAATTCATTTTACAAACGATATCAGGGCCGTGCAGCAATAGATCAGACCGTAAACTCAAAATTGAAAGTTGGCATTAATACAAATTATTCGTACCTGGAACGCAGCGGTATAAGTCCGTCTGAGTCGGGAGGTAACCTTGCTACTACATTGCTATACAGTGTATATGGTTCTAGTCCGGTTAATTCTCCCCGCAGTAACGTTAGTCTTGACGATGAACTATTTGACCCATCCATCGACTTAACATCCGATTACCGCATCAACCCGATCATCAATCAGGAAAATCTGGTTCGGAATACCACTACACGGAACCTCTTTGCAAATGCCTATGCCGAATATGCCATCATTCCTGAACTGACCTTAAGAGTCACCGGTGGAATCAGCAACACCATGGGTAGGTTTGACGCTTTCAATAATTCAAATACGTTGTATGGTAATGTCAGAACTGTATGGGGTGCAACCTATGGCGTCAATGGTTATGTTCAGCATCGTGAAAATAATTCATGGATCAATGAAAATACATTGACATGGAATAAAAAAATTGCCAGTGATCATAATTTAAACATCGTAGGTGGCGTAACTGAGCAGGGAGGAAAGACATCAGGATACCAATTTGGTGCTTCAAATTTACCTAACGAAGCGCTAGGGTTGAGTGGATTGGAAGAAGGTAATCTTTTGCCAGTACGTACACAAGCCTTTAGTTCTAACTGGCGGCTTATGTCGTTCCTGGGTAGGGCAAATTACAATTACCAGTCGAAGTACTATGCTACAATAAGCTTTAGGGCAGATGGATCATCGAAATTTCCTCCTGATAACCGCTGGGCGTACTTTCCTTCTGCAGCACTGTCATGGAGAATCATCAATGAGGACTTTATGAAAAATATACCGGTGATATCCGACGCGAAACTTCGTGGAAGTTATGGTTTAACCGGGAATAACCGTGTAGGCGATTTTTCTTATCTCCAATCATATGGGCTTCCAATTCAGAATACCTATATATTCAACAACAACTACCAGAGTGTTATCGTCCCACTTTCTCCAGGAAATGACGAATTGAAATGGGAAACAACCCGTCAATTTGATTTGGGTATGGATCTCGGATTTTGGAAGGATAGACTTACGTTGACGGCTGATGTATACAGCAAGACCACTTATGATCTACTGCTGAATGCACGCTTACCATTCTCTTCAGGTTATGCATCCGGATTTAAGAATATAGGAAGCATGAAAAATGAAGGTCTTGAAATTACCCTTGCCGGTACGCCGGTAAACAATCGTAACTTCAGATGGAACTCCAGTTTAAATATCTCATTCAACAAGAATAAAATACTGGAATTGACTGAGGGACAGCAAGCGATCGCTACTTCCATTCAGTGGGACAACAATTGGCAGAGTCTACCTGCATACATTTCTGAGATAGGCCAGCCGGTAGGAAATATGTATGGCTATATCTGGGAAGGAAACTACCAGGTGAGTGATTTTGATCAGGACGCTAATGGAAAATACATATTAAAGGAAGGTATTACGACCAATGGTAATACGGCTGACCGCATCCAACCCGGCGACATTAAATACAGAGATCAAAATGGAGATGGTGTAGTTGATGCATCAGACTATACCGTAATCGGTCGTGGTCTGCCTAAACATATCGGAGGTTTTAACAATACATTTAATTATAAAAGCTTCGACCTGAATGTATTCTTTCAATGGTCTTATGGCAATGATATTCAAAATATCAATCGCCTTGTATTTGAAGGAAATGCGTTTAATAAGCCTTACCTGAACCAACTGGCTTCTTATGCAAATCGCTGGACACCGGAAAATACCGGGAGTGAAAACTACCGCACGAACGGTTTCTTTGGAGGCGGATATTCATCCAGAACAGTTGAAGATGGTTCTTACCTACGCCTGAAAACACTTGCATTAGGTTACACGATGCCGAAATCAGTATTGCAAACTTTAAAAATTTCGAACCTAAGGGTATATGCTTCAGCACAAAATGTGATCACCTGGACCAAATACAGCGGCTCCGATCCTGAAGTAAACACGTATAACACGGTGCTGACTCCAGGATTCGACTTTTCTTCCTATCCCAGAGCAAGAACAATGGTGCTGGGTGTTAATTTAACTTTTTAATTCATACATAGATATTATTAGTCATGAAACTACATATTTCTTATCTCTTAACTGCGATAGTACTGTTATTCAGTGGTTGCAGTAAATTCCTGGATACCAAACCAACCGACTTTCTGACCACTGAGAACTATTATAATTCGGAGGCGAACCTCCTTAAAGTGCTGGCAGGCGTTTACAGTCCGTTGTCTTCAGCGGCTATGTACGGAGATGCCCTATTTAACCAAATTGGTGCAGGAACAGATGAACATTTCCGTTCTGCAGTATCAAGCACTACAGGAGTATGGGTAAATAACTTTGATTATACCAACCTGGACGTAAACAATCTTTGGCAGCAATGTTATATCGGAATTGAGCGTGCGAACAGCCTGATTGTCAATATTAACATTCCTGAAATGGATGAAACCAATAGACAGGCTATTCTTGGAGAAGCCCTGTTTTTGAGGTCCTATTATTACTTTTTATTGGTAAGCTATTACGGAGGTGTACCCTTGAAACTCGAGCCTACAACCAACATTAATACCATTTCCATTCCCCGTGCCACTGATAAAGAAGTGTACACACAGATTATTAGTGACATGACTGAAGCTGAAGGAAAAGTGCTTACATTGGTACAATTGGGTCATGCCAGCAGAGTAGGTAAAACAACGGTACAGGGTGTTTTAGCAAGAGTTTGTCTCACTATGGCAGGATTTCCTGTTCAGGACGAAAGCAAATATGCCGAAGCCTTAAGCTGGGCAAAGAAAGTTAAAGCATCAGGAGAACACAGCCTGCTTACGGAAATTGTAGGAACCCCAGACGGTGACAACAACAGCGGTTATAGCCAGGTATTCGTTAATGAAGCTCAGGATAAATACGACGTCCATGAAGCAATGTGGGAATCGGAGCAGAAAGGTAACCGGGCCGATGGTTATGTATCTAACGGCCGTATAGGCAATAATATAGGTATAAAATTTACTGGAAGTAATTTCGCAGACACAGGGTATTGTTATGGTAACTTGAGGATTACCGAACGCCTGTATCGCCTGTATGGTAATGGAGACCTAAGAAGGGACTGGAATTGTGGCAAGTTTACCTACGATGCAAATGCAAAAAGAACTTACCTGGCTGCCAGCAAAATTTACGACCGTAACGCAGCAAAATGGAGACGTTCTTACGAAACGCTATATCCGAAAGATAAAAACTACACCCCTATTAACTTTCCGCTATTACGCTATTCAGATGTATTGTTGATGCTTGCAGAAGCAGACAATGAAGTCAATAGTAATCCATCTGCTGAGGCGTACGAAGCAGTCAACATGGTAAGACGCCGGGCTTATAAGTTGCCGATAAATACAGCGAATGCCCTGGCCGATATTCCTGCAGGACTGAGTCAATTAAATTTCAGAACAATGATTCAAGATGAACGCTCAAGAGAACTTTGTTTCGAATCGTTAAGGAGATTAGACTTGATTCGGTGGGGCATCTATGTATCCAGAATGAAGGAAGTAGCAACTCAGTTTACTGCCAGTGCAGGTAGCTATGCTTACGGTGCGATAGCTGGTAATAATACAGCTGAGCGACATGTGCTTTTCCCGATTCCTAGTGGTGAAATATCGGTTAACAAAGCTGCTACTCAAAATCCAGGCTGGTAATTTCGATTATTCAAGCTGATTTATTTCCATAAGAACAAAAATGTCACGACTTAAATTTTATATCACCATCGTCCTGATGAATCTTTATTCATTGACCTGTCTCAGCTTAAGTGCTCAGCAAAGAACCTTGAAAGTGCTCAGCTATAATGTATTAAAAGGATTGCAGGGGGACACGGTAAATATGAAACGCTTTACCAATTGGGTAAATGAAAAATCGCCGGATATTATTTTCTACCAGGAAATGAATGGGTTTACCCAAAAAACAATTAGAAAACTTCGCGATGGGTTATGGTCATCCCTATGCCGTGCTTGCCAAAGAGAGCGGTTATTCGGTGGCTTTAACCTCGCGTTTTCCAATTGTAAATGCACATAAAGTACTGGATAATATGTGGCATGGTTATATCTATGCCAATATCAGGGGAATCCATGTTTTCGCCATACATTTGTCGCCATTCCTTTACGAAAAGCGGGTATATGAAATTAAACAAATTCTGTCACAAGCGGCGCTCCTACCTAAAGGCAGTGCGGTAATGATTGCGGGTGATTTCAATTCCTACCAGGCCAGAGACAGTAGTCATTACTCTGCAAAGGATCTACGTGCGCAGCAAGTAAGAGAACAGAACAATGCTGAAATCCGTAACCTGAACCATGCGAAGTTCGATTACAGTGTGACTAATGAAATAGCAGCAACAGGGTATCAAGATGCAGTGAACATGTTTAGCAAGCAGTTTGATTTCACTATGCCTACCAAGAAATACGACGCACCCTTCAAGCATAAAATCAGGATTGACTATATATGGCTCAATCAGGTACTCCAGAAGAAAGTTAAAGCTGCTGAGGTAGTGTATGATGATGATACTGAAGCAATGTCAGATCACTATCCAATCTTCATTCAGATAAAGTACTAATTATAGGCAAGTAGTGACCAGATTAAGGGTGATGCCACAGTGAGGCCACAGTGACGCCACAGTGAGGCCACCTTTTACCGCAAAAACGTGGCGTCACTGTGGCTTCACCGTGGCATCACTGTAGCCTGAAGGGTAACCAAATTCTAATCAGTCCTCAATCTTATCTTATGTTTTATCTTTTCGTTTATAATGGTTTAGATCTTTCCTTTTACATGAGAAGATCTAAATCATTTTTAGAACTCTTTAACCAAAATTACTCAGAGCTCTTTCAAGTTGTCCCAAACGTCTTTTCCATAATAAGTATACAAAGTAAGAATGAACTCCGAAAAATAATATTATGCCTCCAAGTAGCATATATTTCTCCGTAGTGAATTGAACATTATATAGGAAAAATAGCAATAATCCGGAAGCGTAAAATGCACGTGTTAAAATAGATATCATGGCATATCTCTTCACATTTGAAAAATAGTTTTCTATTGATTCCCGTAAAGTCGTACCCTTTAGTAGATATTTGGCAAAACGATAGCCCATTAGGTTATGAACCAAAGGAAATAAAGTACAAATCAGGAGTATGATATTAATAAGCAAAGGTTTCTTGTCACCATCAAACATGGTATAATAACAGATCAGGAAGAGTGACCAACCTGCAATTTCCAGCGTTAATTGTCTTCTTATAGCTTTCAAAACAGGATGGTTATTTTCCAATAACATCTTTTTAATCTCCTCCGTTGTCTTAACCGGTGTATCTAAATTGTTCCAGGATGCTTTTAAATCGTCAAGTTCCATCTTTTATTTAATTAAGAGTTTTTGTATTTTGTTCCTTATTCTGGAGAGTTTCACTCCAATATTGTTTTCACTAATGCCCACTATCTCTGCAATTTGCTGATAACTGAAATCTTCCAGATAGAGTGTAATCAATGCCTTTTCGCTGTCGTCCAACTGTTTTAATGCAGCAAATAAAAGCTCATGCTGAATTGAATGTCCTTCCTTTTCCTGTTCTGCCTGATTGTCTGGCAAAACGGGAACATATTGAATATCAGGTCCCTTTTTACGAAAGGTGGCTATGGCGGTATTGAGTGCAATCCGATAAATCCAGGTGCTTACTTTGGACTGGCTTCTAAAAGAGGAGTAAGCTTTCCAAAGTTGAAATGTGATTTCCTGAAACAGATCTTCGCGGTCCTCTTTGTTATCCCGATACAAATGGCAAACCTTATGGATGATCCGCTGATATTCTTTAATCAGTGTTACAAATTCTAATTCATACATCTTCTATTTCTTAAAAAGCATTTAAGGGTTGTTTGAGCATCTGCTTCTCTCAAAATTGATTGAAGGGTGAAATTCAGTTCTACGATAACCATATTGTTTGATTTTACATATAAGTTGAATAAAACCTGGAAAACTTACATAAATAGATAAATAATTTTTATCAGCATGCAGGACTATTGAAGGATTTTATACTAGTCCGGAAAAATTGCTCAGAGAATCGTCAAGCTTCTTTAAACTAGGTTAAGTTATTGGTCGTTTCCGGTTGGAAAAAAAAACTCAGGCAATCGACAAGATTCCTTATTTTTAATCTTCCAAAAAGAAGAATAAAACCTCAGATTGACTAATCCTATTTTATTAGATCCCTGGCAATGAAAAACCCTAAATTCAATGTACTCCTTTATGCATTAACCTGTGTTCTGCTTGCTGGATGCGCCACGAAACAGACAGCCATAAAATCCCAAAACAAGTCCTTTGCGAAAGGTGCAGACGTAAGTTGGTTGCCACAGATGGAGGCATCGGGATATAAATTTTATAATGATAATGGAGTAGAGGAAGATTGCCTTAAAATCTTAAAAGACCACAGCATGAATACCATTCGGTTAAGGACCTGGGTCAATCCATCTAACGATCGGGCAAGTGGACATTGCAGTAAAGACGAAACGGTACAGATGGCCTTACGTGCAAAAAAGGCGGGAATGCGGGTAATGATTGATTTCCATTACAGCGATAGTTGGGCAGATCCGGGCAAACAAAAAAAGCCGGCAGCTTGGGAAGGGCATGATTTCAAGCAATTACTTGAGGATGTGTATAGCTATACTTTTGACGTGATGTCAGCATTAAAAGCGGCAGGCGTGGAGCCGGAATGGGTGCAGGTTGGAAATGAAACCCCGGGCGGGATGATTTATCCGGAAGGCAGCACCGCAAATTGGCCTCAATTGGCGCAATTGATAAATAAGGGTTATGATGCGATAAAGGCAGTCAGTAAAAATTCCAAAGTGATTCTTCATGTGGACCAGGGGAATAATAATGAGCGTTTTAGAAACTGGTTCGACCATGCTAAAGCAAATGGGGCTAAATATGACGTGATTGGGCTTTCTTATTATCCTTACTGGCTTGAAGGAAATCCGGATTATACGCTTTCGATTAATGATCTTGGAAATAATCTTCTGGACATGGCGTCCCGCTATGGAAAAGAGGTTATGGTAGTAGAAGTAGGAGGAGAAGATAATAAAGCGCAGAATATCTATGATATGTTAACGGCAGTTCAGGAAAAGGTTAGGGCTGTTCCCGATGGAAAAGGTCTGGGTGTATTGTATTGGGAACCTGAGGGAGCTAGAAGCTGGAGTAAGTATGGTTTAAGTGCATGGGGCGATGATGGAAAACCCACCAAAGCCTTAAAAGCATTCATCTCAAAATAGGGATGACGTTTATAACTCTGGTGAGTATAAAGGGTATTTCATTATTTATTTTTTAGCCTGGCTTTACTGACATAAACTTTGGCCCCTTTTTTATTGACATAGTAGTATTTACTGTTTTTGTCAATATAAATGGTTTGACCGCTGGGACCAACTTTACTCGCATATGTTTTGTCTGCTACTTTTGATGCTCCCTTAACGGCTAATTCAGCTGTTTTGTTACCTACTTTATTGGCAGCTTTTTTAATTGCATGATCAGGATTTACCTTCAGCGTGTCATGGTTTTGAGCAATACTTGGTGTAGCGAAGCCGATGACTGCTGTGCAAAGGGCGATTGCTACTACTTTTACTACGTTTTTCATTTTGTGTTTGTTTATTTAGATGATGTTATTTTTAAAATTAATTGGCTTTCATGAAATTGTAAACAATCCTACTAATTGAAATTTTAAAACTAAAATATCATATAATAACAAGCTGATTCGAAAGTTGTTGTGTCTAATTTATACTGAAGAGCTTTTTTTGAATGACAATTGGATGGTATATCCTGTTCTTTTGAAGACTCCACTTGGAGAGTTCTCAGCTTAGTAATAAAATTAAATTATAGAGACAATTAGTTTAAAGAAAAATTTTGTGCCTTTTGGCAAAGTAGATGCGTTTAATTTTTTTTATAGATAGGTGGCAGATGTTGATGAGCAGCAATTAGCCATGAAAATAATTCTCAATGCTTTACCATAGTCTGCCTGACATATAAGTGATTTATAGGTCAGGCTTTTTCTTTCGCATACTTTTTTTTCTGTTTAATAGTGCTTGTTGTAGCAGGTACTCGATTTGGCCATTGATGCTTCTAAATTCATCCGTTGCCCAACTCTCTACTTCCTTCAAAACTTCCGGATTAATTCTTAATATAAATGCTTTCTTTTCTGCCATAATAATTGAATATGTAGCGACCTGTTATCATATTCCTCCTGGTTATTGAGGAATAAGGCATCAACAGGTATTAGTGATATAAAGTGCCGGTATTTACGACAGGACTGACGCTTTTATCACCACAGAGTACAACCAGTAGATTGCTCACCATGGCTGCTTTTCGCTCTTCATCAAGCTCCACGATATTTTTTTCTGATAACTTAATTAAAGCCATTTCTACCATTCCAACAGCACCTTCTACGATAAGTCTTCTTGCTGCGATAATTGCAGAAGCTTGTTGTACCTGCAACATGGAATGTGCAATTTCAGGAGCATAGGCTAAATGGGAGATACGTGCTTCCAATACTTCTATACCTGCCCGATCAAGCCGTTCATTTAACTCTTTTTCAAGCAGAACGCTCACCTGTTCAGCTCCTCCTCTTAACGTGATGGTGGCTAATTCATCTTCCAGATTGTCGTAGGGAAATAAGTTGGCCAAGTGCCTTACTGCCGCCTCACTTTGAATGTCTACATACTGAACGTAATTTTCTACTGCAAATACAGCATTTGCCGTATCCTTAATTTGCCATACAATAACTGCCGCAATTTCTATTGGATTGCCGATTTTGTCATTTACTTTTAATTGTTGTCCATTTAAGTTGAATGCCCGCAAGGAGACTCTTTTTTTAACTGTAAAAGGGTTCACCCAGAAAAATCCATCATGTTTAACGGTGCCTACATATTTACCAAACAGCGTAAGCACTTTTGATTCATTGGGGTTCACAATGATTAGTCCTGATAATACAAATACAAAGGCTGCTAGTCCAACAATAACACCAATGGCAATTTGTTCTGACACCATGCAGATTCCGGCGGACACTACCAAAATGATAAACAATGCCAAGGCAGCATATCCTGATGGAGGAGTAATTATTTTTTCAGTTTTCATTTTTATATGATTTTAAATTGATATCATAAAGATATCAAAATATCGATATTTAAATAAGGTTTTATAAAAAAAATAAATTTGATAGGTCAGTCTTTAAAAAAGATTTCGATTGCTGCTTATTGGTCTTTTTTGTCACCATGTTTAATTACTTCAGTTGTCGATCCATTTTCATATCCTTGTTGAACAATTAGGACCTAACAAATAGCAGTATGAAATTTCCTTCCTTGTATTCTTTGGGACAGAGTATCCAGCGAGTGGTATTACGCTTTCCTCTGCAGGTACTTGCTTCAGTAGCTGCCACACTGGTTTGGTGTTATATGATTGACCCCATTGGAGACGTCAAAATTGTGGAAGACAATTACATCAAGTTTATCCTGGTATGTAATCTTGCATTGGTGCTTTTATTAGCTGGTGATCTCTATGCGGAAGTAAATAACTTCAGTATGGTAAAAAAATGGATCATTCGTACTCTTGGAGTGTTGATTTGTACAGGTTTATATTTTGCATTGCATCCGTCATATTACGATGCTGATATTTACAGGATTGGGTTAATCGCCTTTGCCTTTCATCTTTTAGTGGCTTTCGTTCCTTTTATTAAGCATGGGAATCTAAACGATTTCTGGGGATTCAATAAAACGTTGTTTCTTCGATTTCTGACCTCAGTACTCTATGCATGGGTGTTATATGGTGGCTTGGCTGTGGCATTATTAGCGATTGATGGATTGTTTAGTGTAGACATTAACTCCAAAATCTATATGATGCTCTTTGCAGGAGTCACTGCAGGGTTCATGACGATCTTTTTCCTTTCGGGAGTTCCTGAAGTTGTGGAATCCGATAAAGCAGTTGATTCGTACCCTAAAGGGCTTAAAATATTTACCCAGTATGTACTGATCCCCTTAATGACTATCTATTTGGGGATTTTACTGGTATACGAAATTAAAATTATCATTATTTGGGAACTGCCCAAAGGTATGGTCTCGGCTCTTATTTTAGGGTATGCCGTATTTGGGATTCTCTCTTTATTGCTGATCTACCCAATTAGAGAGAAGTCCGGCAATGGATGGATTAAGATGTTCTCCAAGGTATTTTATTTTATGATGATTCCATTGGTCGTGCTGCTGTTGCTGGCTGTTTGGAAAAGGGTAGGTCATTATGGCATTACAGAATCCCGGTTTATCTTAGTCCTTCTAGCGGTATGGCTTACTTTTAATACGATTTACTTCTTGTTCAGCAAGAGACAAAATATTAAAATTATACCTATTAGTCTCTGTATCCTGGCCTTATTGTCCACCTACGGTCCTCAGAGTGCTTTTTCTGTATCCAGGTATTCTCAGGTACTCCGGTTGAAAAGACTGATGGCTTCCAGGGAGAAAGAAGATATTAGACAGCGTGCAGGGGTGGTGCGTTATCTGGTGGACCGTCATGGATTGCATTCCCTTCAGAATTTCACTAAGGTAGATCTGTCTGCCCTTGAAAGTAGGATGGAGAACAAAGCTGGTGTTCGTTACAGGTATGAGATTAAAAATAAGCTATTAGATACGGCTTATGCGTTGTTGAAGGTAAAAGAGGATGATTCTAACTTTCAGCGTGATGTCACTTTCATCGCTCCCGGTAATGAGATGATTGATGTTAAGGGATATGATTATATGGTTGACATCAATAGCTATGCTAATAAAACGGAAACAACATTAAACGGTTTGCCTGTAGTTGTGGAAAGATTGGAGCCAAATAAGAATCTCCATATAAAAATAGGAAAAGGCATTGTAGCGGAGCTTGATGTGAACAAATTGATTAAAAATGCTGCTGCAAAATTTAAAAAGGGAAGATTGAAGAGTAAGTCGGGTAATCAAGATAGGTATTATCTTTCCAAAGACTCTTTTGTCTTAATGCAACAAGTCGATGCATATGATGTGTCTCTTGTCATTTCATCTCTCACTGTTCCTAATACTGATGACCAGAAAAGAATCAATAGGGAGACGCACTATACGGGTTATCTGTTGATTAGATTACGATCTGATCAACAAAAGAAGTAGTATTCAATTCCTTACTTCTGGTAATAAGTTGGGTGTTAGGATACGTGCTCAATTTATCTATTGGCGGAAGAACTATTTACTTGGATGCCGCATGAGTAAATGATAGGTTTTTATTAAAATTATGGACGTAGTGTCTTGTATCATTTGATGGTATAACTGGTAGCCATTTTAGTCATAAATTATAATTGAAAGAATAAGTTGCTTTTGTGCTAAAGGTTGCTATCTTTGCAATCCCAATCCGAGACAAGATTGTTTAAATACAATGGAGGCTTAGCTCAGCTGGTTCAGAGCATCTGCCTTACAAGCAGAGGGTCACTGGTTCGAACCCAGTAGCCTCCACAATCGTTCGCAAGTTGCGAAACACTTGCGAACGATTTTAGATAATATTGTTTATAGACCTCAATTCAAAACCTATAGTATTATCATTTCAAATTAGTAAGCGGTCCTTTTATTTTTTTAAATGCAAAACCGGGTCATTTTTTTGGGCTTCCGGGTCAATAACCACATTTTCCCCGGCAGTCATTAGCCATTTACCCTTTTGTTTTACATAAACTAATAAGGCTATATCATCACTACCTGGTATCTTATGACCATCAGGGGTGGTAAACTCGCTTACATAACTTTTAAATTGAACTAAAGCCGTTGTCGGGTTAATGATTCGTACAAAAACTCCTTTATTAGTCATGGTAGTCTGCTTAAACATGTTAGTGTGGTAAAATTGAGTAGAATATTCAACCTCTTTTAAATTTTTCCACCACATGCCTACAATGTTTACCCAACTGCAATCTGCTGTGCAGTAGGTTTTCATATCACTATGGTCATGCCTGTTCCAACTGTTAACCATTGCGTCAACTTGCTTTTCAATGGCTTTAACATCTGCATTTTTTGTTTGTGCCTGTACAGATAAAACAGATAAAATAATTGCTAAAAATGTTAATGTGCTTTTCATGGTATAAGTTTTTTTTTGTAAAACTAATTGATCACTATGAGCACAAATAGTAAAAAAGCGACATCTTATTCTATATACGCATGTGTTCTTGCAATAGCGCTGGTGCACTATTGATCTGTTTGGCGAGCGTACCGGGAAGTGAGCCCGTAAATTCCTTAAAATCCCTGATTAAATGCATTTGATCAAAGTATCCGCAAGTATAGGCTATGTTAGTCCAGCTTAACCGGGGGTAGCGCTCTTTTAACCTGTAGGCTTTGGAAAAACGAACAAGCCTCGAAAAGACTTTTGGTGAGTAGCCCATAACCTCTTTAGCCCGCCGTTCATATTGCCGCAAACTAAGGCATGCCAATGAAGCTGCACTTTCTATGGACATATCACCTTGTAATTGGGCTTTCAGAGCATGTTCCCATGGCAGCAGCAAAGAATAATTGAGTTTGTGCATAAAAAAGCGCTCCACCACATTTTTCATATCAAAAGCTGTTTGTGCCTCCTGTAACTGCTCATTTACCTCCGCTATTTCGTGGCCTAACAATAGCGTGGCATCGAAGGGTTCATCGTATAACTCCTGCATCGGCATTTTTAGTAACCTGTGCATACCACCAGGCATAAATGCTACCGAAACAATAATGTGGTGAAGACCCATTGCAATATTAACCTGACTTACCTGTGGCCCTACGATGATACTTGCTGGGTGTTTTTGAACGCCGTTTTTATCATTACGAACGATAACTGCATCCCTGGGATATAAATGAATAGCATGTTGAGGAGTCGGCGGAAAAGGACTGAACTCAAGGGTAACTTTATCGAACTTAGCTTCAAGAACCATAATATGACTGATATGGTTTCTTAGCGCAGGATGAGGAACGTAAAACGACGGTACCATGTTCATATGTTCAAGGTACGACACTATTTCAATAAATTCTAATCGAAATAATTATATGTCTAAATCGGCGATTAAACGCAAATCAGACAGGAAATAGTTCGATACTTGTAAAGTAGCCACCACAAAACTAGACAAGTCAGATAATTCTGAACTTGTCTAGTTTTTTTGTATTTAGGAGTGTACAAACCGATAAAACATATTTCAATCTAAGACATTACTGATTCATTTCATTTCTGATAAATGTCTCAAGAGTTTCCTTACTGGGCTATTGGACAAGATATTTAGACACAAACACTTCATTAGATAATCCGGTGGTCGTGTATTCCACTAAAGCATCATTTTTGTCTGCACATAAAATTATTCCTATTGGAGGGTTGTCTCCTTCACTCATTTCATGTTTGCGGTAATAATTCAAGTAAAGGTTCATTTGACCTGCATCAGCATGGTCATAACGGCCCAATTTTAAGTCGAGTAATATATGCGATTTATTTTTACAGCTTCCACCGCATAAAAATGTCGTATCAAGGAGTTTTCCACTTTTAATAGCTCAATAAAATGTGAAAAATTAAGGTGGCTCAGCAGTTCCTTTGGAGAAAGATAAGATACTTGATCTTTTTCGCTTATCAATTGGTCAGACAACGTCTGACCAATTTCAGGATAGGTCTGGTAAAACTGCCTAAAGAGCTTCAGGTTTGTCAACGACATACCTTTTTTGTTAATATCGTCGTGGCACTCCTCTATTCAATTTAAGATGTTGAATTTTTAGAGTTCTATTCCTAGGGGCGGTAATGGCGGTTCTTACAAAGTATGTATATCAGTAAGATGGCCTTTCCTTTTTTCTAAAGCTATACTCCCTAATAAGAAAAACATGTTTGTTAACGTTTTATGACGGGAAATGTACGTCCAACTATAAATCGTATTACAGACTTTTACAATTGCAAAATAGCAAGCTGTTATTGCCAATAATATATACAGGGAACTAACTATATCTTTAAGGTCCCAGTTTGATTTCCCCGTATAAGAAGATATCATTGCAAGAAAAAAAGTAATAAGTATAGATAAAGGGAATAAATTTTGAAGCTTAATTATCATTTCAGTAGACTTCGCGCGATTGTTGATTTCGGTCTGTAACAACAAGATTGATTCAAAAGTAAAAAGCTCGTGCCTATTCAGTATCTTTTCAAGTTCTGTTTTGTCAAATTCTGAAATGCCTATTGTTACCGTGGGGCAAATTAGCCTTCTTGGGTAAGAGCTTTTATTATGTATCGGTTACAAAGGTTATTCCCTACATATACTAATAAAAATGAGATTGGTAACAGTATTAAAAACCACAACGAGTTGACACTAAACTTAAAAGAGAGTATAAATACCCCAAAATATATTCCTATCAATCCGCCAATGACCATCAGGTTCACCCGGATTAGTTTTTTATTGTCAATCTTAGTTATCAGTAACTTTAAATTTGACACATTTTTAAATTCATAAATAATCTTATCTATCATATTGATGCAGTTTAGTGTAATACTGTGCCTATTATCTTGTTTTTCGCTTAAAACATACTATTTGCATAATCAGGCTTCATAGCAATTGATTCAATCGGTTAGCGATTCTTCATGTTAAATTAAAGCATGTCCTTAAATTACAGAAAAATGCTTTTCTAGCAAGCATATAGTTTTCTTTGCCAGATCCGGTTTTTGGTAATAGATTGAAAGCCACTCAACGCATAATCAGCCTTTTCTATCTTAACATATAATTTATCAATGGTTAATAGTTCCTTAATTTAAACTTAATACTAACTTTTAATTGCTCTAACACGGATTAATTATTCTTGCCGCTATTAAAATCATCTACTATTTCTATTTCTGATTAAGATTTACACTACCTAAGATTAATTTTATGAGAGATTCTACTACGAGAAAGCATTTTTTTATTTTTAAAAGGGCAATTATTCCATTATTTCTATTATTTACGATGGAAATGAGTGTTTCTGAAGCTATTGCTAAGCCATTATTAGGGAGCAAATCTTACCTCAAAGATGTTGCCATTACAGGAACGATTACTGACAAACAAGGGAAAACACTTCCTGGGGTTTCTATCAGGATAAAAAACGAAACTGTAGGCACTACTAGCGATATCAATGGAAAATTTGGCTTGCAGGTTGCCGACGGAAATGCAGTCTTGTTGATTTCATACATTGGCTTTAAAACGGAGGAAGTAGCACTTAATGGACGTTCAACTATTACGATCGTATTAAGCGAAGAAGACAATCAGCTTAATGAAGTGGTTGTGACTGCGCTGGGCGTTTCCAGAGAGAAAAAGTCTTTGGGATATGCCGCACAGGAAATTAAAGGTGGAGAGCTGGATAAAGCTCGTGAATCTAATTTTTCCAGTGGGTTAGCTGGAAAGATTGCGGGAGTTACAGTAATGAATAGTCCTTCCGGAGTCGGGGGGTCTGCACGGGTCACCATTAGAGGAGACAAATCTTTAAATATCAATAACAATCAGCCTTTATATGTAATTGATGGGATTCCAATCAGCAATGATAATTATGGATCATCGGGGAGCAGCTATCAGGAGGTGGATTATGGAAATGGTGCATCACTTGTCAATCCGGATGATGTGGAGTCCATAAATGTGCTGAAAGGCGCAAATGCTGCTGCTTTATATGGTTCAAGAGCTGCGAATGGAGTAATTTTAATTACTACTAAAAGTGGCAGGCGCAGTAAAGGAGCTGGAATAAGTGTGAATTCTGGGGTTACTTTTGAAAGGCCTTTGGTATTACCTGACTTTCAAAAGAAGTATGGACAGGGTAATGATGGAGAATTTTCCTTTGTTGATGGTCTTGGATCAGGTGTCAGGGATGGTGTGGATGAAAGTTGGGGACCTGCATTTAATGGACAACTCATTGATCAGTTTGACTCACCCACATCAAATGGTTTTCGCGGTGGTGATATTTACCTGATTAACGACGGATCATTGGGCTCTGCTGCAAATCTTGCTGCAAGAGGTACTATAACACCTACACCCTGGTTGAACAGTTTTGATTTGAATGACTTTTATGAAACCGGAATTACAACGAATAATAATATTGCCGTTACCTCATCAAATGATAAAGGTAATTTCAGGTTTTCCTATACCAATCTGGATCAAAAGGGTATAGTGCCTAACACTGATTTGAAGCGGAATACATTCGCATTCAATTCTGGATATAATGTCACCTCTAAATTGAATGTAAAGGCGAGTGTGAATTATATATTAAATGATAGTGATAACAGGCCAAGCATCAGTTATGGTACTGAAAATATCATTTATCTCCTGAACAATTGGTTGGGGCAGCAAGTCAACATCAATTCTCTAAAGGACTATTGGATGCCGGGTATGGAGAATCGGCAGCAGTTTAATTTCAATTATAACTACCATGATAATCCGTATTTTAATCTTTATGAGAATACGAACGCACAAAACGCCCACCGTCTTATTGGAAATATAGCCGTTAAATATGATATTAACAGCTGGCTGAATGTGCTGTTGCGGGGAGGTACAGACTATGGTAACGAATTACGGGAACGAAGAAGAGCTTATAGTACACAACGTTTTCCTCAGGGTGCTTATCGAGAAGAACGGATTGAAAATATAGAAACAAATTTTGACTTTCTGATTAATGCAAACCGGTCCATCAGCAAAGATTTAAAGGTATCGCTTAATGCGGGAGGTAATTCACGGATCAATAATACAGATCAAATTGCTACTTATACTTCACAATTGCTTACGCCAGGGATTTATAGCCTAAATAATTCAGCGATTCCATTGGTAACAGAGGTTTTTAGTCCGGAGAAAAGGGTCAATAGTTTATATGCTTTCGGACAGTTCTCCTTCAAAGACTTTTTATATCTGGATGTTACGGCCCGTAATGATTGGTCCAGCGCACTAACTTTACCTGTAAATTCAGCCACACTGGGCATTACAGATAATTCTTACTTCTACCCGTCTGCATCTTTAAGTGGTTTGATAAGCGAAATGTTTAAAATGCCGTCATGGATCAGTTATGGAAAAGTAAGGTTAAGTGTGGCACAGGTTGGTAATGATACTAGTCCTTATTCATTTACGCAGGCTTATAACAAGCAGAATCCAATAGGAAGTAATCCTGTATTCAGCACCTCTGGTGTGTTACGGAATTTTAATATTAAACCTGAAATCAGTACTTCATTAGAAGGAGGATTAGAGTGGAAGTTTGCGAAAAATCGTTTAGGCTTTGATGTCACTTATTATCATGTGACTACTAAGAATCAGATCTTGAATAACGTTCCGATTTCTATTACGAGTGGATTCAGTACACAGATTCTGAATGCGGGAGAGATCAGCAATTCAGGTATAGAAGTTTCATTAAATGCCACACCAATCAAACAAAGTTTTAATTGGGATATTAATGTGAACTTTTCTGCTAACAGAAGTAAGGTGCTTAAGTTAACGGACGAAATTTCTATCTATCAAATGGCTAGTAAAGAAGCCATATCTATAGAAGCCCGTGTAGGTAATAGGATGGGAGATATGTATGGAGAGGTTTACCAACGGGTAACAGATCAATCAAGTCCTTATTTTAATCAGATCATCAATAACGATACCGGTCGGCCTTTATCTACGGGTACTGCACAGCGGTTGGGTAATTATAATCCGGATTGGCTTGCGGGGATACGGAATTCGTTTTCATACAAAGGAGTTAATCTGAGCTTTTTAGTTGATGTCCGTGAGGGTGGTAAGGTGTATTCGCTTACTCAGGTAGTGGGAAGGGAAGCAGGACAACTAGAAGAAACACTTCTGGGGCGAGCAAATGGATATGATTTAACTTTAGAAGGGAACGGTGTGATTAGTCCGGGAGTGATCCAGAATGCAGATGGTTCCTACCGCCCAAATGATGTCAAGCTTTCTGCCAGAGCATGGAATTCTGCTTTTACAAATGGACGATCTATTGCGGAGCCGGTTATCTATGATGCCTCATTTATCAAACTCCGCGAGCTCAGTGTGGGTTATGTTATTCCTTCTAAGTTTTTGCAAAGGTATAGGATCAGCAATATGGCCTTATCCTTGGTAGGAAGGAATCTATGGGTACATTCTAAAGTTCCGCATATTGATCCGGAGCAAATCGCATTGGATGGGGGAACGTATGTGCCGGGAGTTGAATCTGCTTCTATTCCTACTACACGTTCATTGGGACTCAATCTGAATTTTAATTTCTAAACTGATTTAAAGATGAAATATTCTAAACTACTGCTTTCTTATATCCTGCTGAACGGTTTGGTGTTATTAGCCGGATGTACCAAGGATTTTGCTGATATAAATGAAGACAAAAACGCCATTACGATCATTACACCAGATCTGTTGCTTCCTTCCGTGATTCGCTCCTCTGTTAATACCATGATGGGTGAGGCTTGGGGTGTGGGTACGCTAGTCGTTCAACAAACAGCAAAATATCAGTTTGTAGATGACGACCGATACATTTGGGGAAATAGGGATAATATTTGGAATTCTTTTTATACGAATTTGAGAGACATCAAAAAACTGTCCGAACTTGCAGAATCTTCCTCTCAGCCTGCTTACGAAGGAATTGCTTTAATCCTAAAATCGTGGATGTTTTCTATAATAACCGACACCTATGGGGATGCCCCTTATAGCGAAGCCACTGCCGGCGATCAGAATATCCTGAAGCCTAAATACGATACACAGGAAGAAATTTATACTGGTATTTTAAAAGATCTGGAGACGGCTAACACGATTCTTTCTACCTCTGCATCCTCTGTTGGAGGCGATCTGATCTACCAGGGCGATGTTTTGAAATGGAGGAAGTTAGCCAATAGCTTGCGCATCAGGTATCTCATGCGGATTTCTGCTAAAGTAGATGTGAAATTAAGATTGCAGGCAATTGTAGATAATCCGTCAAGCAGTCCTTTGTTTGAAAATAATGCGGATGATGGGGACTACTCCTATTATGCAGAGGCTCCTAATCAGTTTCCAAATTACACAAATAGAATTGGTGGATTTGATGAATTTCGGTTAAGTAAAACTTTCAGCGATGTGTTGCAGGCATTTAATGATCCACGACTTGCTATTTTTGCCAGACCTACCTCTGCTTCTGTCACTGCAGGATCGCCTGTATATGTAGGAATGCCAAATGGATTAAGTGATACGGAGGCATTGAAATATAATGGAGGTTCGAATAACATCAGTAGAATAGGAAGCTTTTATTATGAAAATTCAATTACTCCAGCAGGACTTCTTGTTGCAAAAGGATATATGATGGCCTATCCGGAGTTGCAGTTTCTTTTGGCTGAAGCAAGGCTTAAGAACCTGATTACGACGACGACTTCAGTTCAAACCTATTATGAGCATGGTGTTTCAGGTGCTTTTACCTACTTGAATTTAACGATGCCAGGCGACTATTTAACCCGTACTGGTGTGATATACGATAGTTCAAATGCCTTGAAACAAATTATTACACAAAAGTGGATCTCCCTTTTCTATACCGGATTGGAAAATTGGTTTGAATGGAGACGTACTGGATTTCCTGTACTGGTAGCAGGTCCTGATAATCAGAATGGGGGCAGGATACCTGTGCGCTACAAATATCCGTTAAATGAACAGTCGCAAAATCCTGCAAATTTAAATGAAGCTATTACAAGACAAGGGCCTGATGATATTAATACCAAAGTTTGGTGGGATAAATAATACTGTTTATTTTTAAGATACATGAATGAGAGTAGAAGAGCATTTATAAAAAAGGCAGGATTGCTGACAGGCGCAGCCGGGTTATTTAGTATCATGCCAGCATCTATACAGCAGGCATTGGCTATTGATGCCGCACCAGGGAGTACGTATATGGACGCGGAACACGTGGTTTTTTTGATGCAAGAGAATCGTTCTTTTGATCATTGTTTCGGTACTTTAAATGGTGTCCGTGGTTTTAATGACCCAAGGGCTTTCCAATTGGCCAACACTAATCCGGTTTGGTTACAAACGAATGCTTTGGGAGATACCTATGCTCCGTTCCGACTAAATCTTAAAGACACTAAATCTACCTGGATGAGCTCACTTCCTCATTCCTGGGAAAATCAGGTGGATGCTTTAAATGGTGGGAAAATGGATAAATGGTTGGAAAGCAAAAAATCGGGGAATAAAGAGTTTGCTCAAATGCCGCTGACAATGGGGTATTATAATCGAACTGACATTCCTTTCTATTATGCATTAGCCGATGCATTTACGGTTTGCGATCAGCATTTTTGTTCTGCTTTAGCAGGTACGAGTCCTAATCGCTTATTTTTCTGGACAGGCACAGTACGGGCAGAACAGGATGAAAATTCGAAAGCGCATATCTGGAATGGTGAAATTGATCACAAAGATATTCATTGGACTACTTTTCCAGAGCGGTTGGAAGACTTAGGGATTTCATGGAAGGCCTACCAAAACGAATTAAGTATTCCTGTTGGCTTTGAGGGCGAGGAAGAAGACTGGTTAGCTAATTTCACTGACAATGATCTTGAATTTTTCGCTCAGTTTAATGTTCGCTTGCATGCAAAACATCTTGATTTTTTGACTAACAGATATGTTGCGCTTCAAAAGGAGGTTACAGAATTAAAGAATCAGTTACAAGGATTTCCTGACGATAGTAAGCTGCATAAGAATCTCGAAGAGAAAGAGCAGTTACTAAAATCGATTCAGGATGATATGGGCACATGGAACAAACAACGTTTTGAACAACTGTCGGAACGCCAGAAGAGTATTCATCGTAAAGCGTTTGTAACCAATAGTCAGGATCCTGATTATCATCAATTGGTAGAGATGGATTACATGGATGATGGGGTTAAGCGAAAGATGAAAGTTCCTAAAGGCGATGTTTTGCACCAGTTTAGACAAGATGTGGATGCTGGACAGTTGCCTGCAGTATCCTGGTTGGTACCATCATCTCATTTTTCAGATCATCCAGGATCTCCATGGTATGGTGCCTGGTATATTTCTGAGGTGATGGATATATTGACTAAGAACCCGGAGACATGGAAGAAAACTATTTTCATTATTACCTATGATGAGAATGACGGCTATTTTGATCATGTCCCGCCTTTTTTACCTCCACATAGTGCAAGACCAGAAACTGGTAAAGTTTCCGGCGGAATGGATACCAGGGTAGAGCATGTTAGTCTTGAACAAGAAAAGCAGCGGGGATTTGAAGACCAGCGCGAAAGTGCTATAGGACTTGGATTTAGGGTACCAATGTTAGTCATTTCACCCTGGACGAAAGGGGGATGGGTAAATTCGCAAGTCTTTGACCATACCTCAAACCTGCAATTCTTAGAGCACTGGTTATCTAAAAAGACAGGTAAGGAGTTGACACAACCAGAAATAAGCGATTGGCGGCGTACAGTTTGTGGCGACTTAACATCTGTATTCAGACCTTCACCTGATAAGGTTGTTAAAAATCCGGCACCTGTAGAGAAGGATAGGTTTATTCAAAGCATCCATAAAGCACAATTTAAGGCTTTACCATCCGGATATAAAATATTGAATGAACAAGATATTGAACAGGTGAAAATCAATCCTTTCGCAAATACAGTAGTTCCAATACAGGAAAAGGGGATGAAACCGTCCAATGCTATTCCTTATCAAATATATGCGGATGGTTATTATGATGCAAAACAGCATGGATTTGTTTTAAGTCTTAAATCAAAAACAGAAGTTTTTGGAAAGCAAACAGCCGGATCGCCATATAATGTATATTTTCCGGGAAGGACATCCTTTAAGGATGCTAATGGGTTGCTGAAATGGGAAAATATGCGACTTCGCTCGTATGCTGTTCAAGCTGATGCTGACATAATGGATCTGATTGCCTTAGAGAGTTTTGAAAATAACAAATATCACCTTCAATTACATGGTCCTAATGGGTTTTATAGGGAATTTAAAGGAGATCATTCAGATCCGGCTGTAAAGATTTTAGTTGAATATCAGCGGAATAGGTTATACAAGAATAAATTAACAGGGAATGTGGAATTAACAATAATCAGTGAGCCGCCTGGGCAGTTTAAGGAAATTGTTGTAACTGATTTAGCATACGGAGGCGTCACCAAAACAATTAGGGTTTCTGGTAAATCTGGAATTGTTGGTGTGGATTTAAGTAAGAGTTACGGCTGGTATGACTTTAGTATAAAAGTAAAAGGGCATGACCAATATGAACAAAGGTTTGCCGGAAGAGTGGAAACGGGTACAAGCAGTTTTAGTGATCCATTTATGGGAAGGGTAATAGTTTAAGGCGAAAATATTTGTTTATTTAATGAAATATATGATAAAAATTATTGTATCAATTCTAACTGGATTTATCTGAATTTTAGCATATGCATTATTATATTTGTACATAACCAATGACCAATGTCCTCTTTAAGTACTATATGCGATTCAGAACTAGTTGTGCTGTTAAAGCAGGATAGCAAGGAAGCGTATACAGAAATTTACGACCGTTATCATGGTATTCTCTACGCTTTTTCTTATAAGAAGCTGAATGATAGGGAAGAAGCGAAGGATCTTATCCATGAGCTTTTCCTGTCACTATGGGAACGTAGAAACTTGCTGGATGTCAAGATAGGGCTGGCTGCCTACTTATTCACGGCAGTACGAAATAGGGTATTGAATTTAATTAAACATAAGAAAGTTTCTTCTGTGTATGTAGAATCCTTCCAACTCTATATGGTTAACAACCAAATTGCAGCAGATGAGGTTCTTCAACAGAAGGAGCTGACTGCTTTTATAGAAAAGGAAATACAAGCGTTACCTTACAAAATGCGGATGGTGTTTGAATTAAGCCGAAAAGACCATTATACACGGGTGGAAATTGCTCAGGAATTAAACCTTTCGGAGGAAACGGTTAAAAGTCATATGCATCATGCTTTAAAGATCCTGAGGGTTAAATTGGGTTCAATGTTTTTCCTGATCTTTCTGATCTATCCCTAAATTGTTTTTTCTGATAAAAAAATAGTTTATTTTAACCCTTGATGCTGGGTTAGGTGTCTTGTATATAATAAGAATAATAATCCAAAGGCTATGCAAGATCAAGACGCTAAAACACTCCTTTCTAAATTCCAAGCGGGTACTTGTACTGATGAAGAAAAAGCCATCATTGAAAACTGGATTATGTTTGGTCATGTGACTGAATTTGATTTGAGTAACAAGGAAATAGTAGCAGATCTGGCAGAAATAAGGAGAGGGCTTCCCTTGAAAGAAAGGAATAAGGTGATTGGAATGTGGCCAAAAATTGCTGCTGCAGCTTCTGTATTGCTTATTATTTCTGTGGCATTGTTGCTCCACACCAATAATAAAACTGTTCATCAGAAGCAAATAGTAAAGGTTCTGAATAAGCCTAAAGAGGTGATCGTTCCGGGAAGTAATAAGGCTTTTATTACTTTGGCAGATGGGTCTAAAATATCATTGACTGATGCTTCAAGTGGTAGAATAGCTAAAGAAAATGGGGTGCAGATTATTAAGACTTCAGATGGAAAGTTGATCTATACCATTTCGGAGACTGAACATTCTGCAAAAATAATAGCCTATAATACGATTACAACACCCCGTGGAGGCCAGTACCAGATCGTATTACCTGATGGTACGCATGTATGGCTCAATGCGGCAACTTCATTGAAGTACCCAACTTCTTTTATTGGCAAGGAACGGAAAGTGGAACTGAATGGTGAAGCCTATTTTGAAGTGGCTCCTAACAAGTCAATGCCTTTTAAGGTACAGACCAGGAATCAGGAAGTGGAAGTTTTAGGAACGCATTTCAATGTAAATAGCTATGCGGATGAAAATGAAACTAAAACTACACTTTTGGAAGGCAGCATCAGGGTTTTCCAGAACAGTACACAGCTTACACGGGTTTTGCGTCCCGGTCAGCAATCTATAATAATGGCAAATGCTTCAGTGATTATTCGAAATGGGGATCTGGAGGAAACTATGGCATGGAAGAATGAAAAGTTTGTCTTCAACGACCAAAGTTTAGCAGTTATCATGAGACAGATTTCCCGATGGTATGATGTGGATGTAGAATTTGCAGGGAATAAGGCTGTTAATAAGGCTTTTGGAGGTACTATTTCACGTTTTAAAAGTATAAATCAAGTCTTGGAAATTTTAGAACTAACCGGATCGGTGCGTTTTAAAGTGGAAGGAAGGAGGGTTATTGTGATGAATTAACCTCTACTTATAGGATACTAAAAATGAACCAGGAGTAATTGGACCTACTCCCGGTTCTAGTTTAAGTTTTCGATCGTAAATTTTGCGCTTACAATGAACCATAAACTAACCAAATGTATGAAATTTTATGCTCAAAAACTGTTCCTGTGTAATGATGCCAGTGACAGTAAATTTGGAATACTAACCTATTCGAATTGTAATCATAGTAATGATTTCTTTAAATTTATAAGGAGTAAGGCATTACTGAATAAAGGACTAATCATGCGGATAAACCTAACGTTTTCTATATTGTTTATTGGCCTCTTGCAGGTCAGTGCAAATAGTGTTGCGCAAATGGTTTCCTACGTGAAAAAGGATGCAACGCTAAAGCAGGTATTGAAGCAAATTGAGGCACAAACAGAGTTTGATGTTTTTTATGATGTGGAAGAGCTTAAAAGATCTAAGCCTGTTGATGCCAGTTTTAATAATGAACCTCTTAATGAAGTGCTCGAATACTGCTTTGCAAACCAGCCCTTAAGTTATATTATCAAGAACCAGACGATCATCGTTAAGCCTCGTGAATATGCTTTTGTATTAGACCAGAAAGCTATTGTCATCACTGGAACGATCAGGGATGAAAAGAATATTCCACTTCCTGGCGTCAGTATTAAGGTGAAAGGGACTTCGACGGCAATCGTTTCTAATCTGAATGGTGGATATAGTATCTCGGTGCCTAATCAAAATGCTGTACTTGTTTTTACCTATATCGGCTTTGAAACGCAGGAATTTGCTGTAGACGGGCATACAGTGATCAACGTAAAGATGATTGAAGGAGCGAAGTTCCTGGAGGCCGTAGTGGTTACGGGTTATGGTACACAGCGTAAAAGTGATTTAACGGGATCTGTTGCGTCCATTGATGCAAAGCAGATAGGTGAAATTCCGGTAATGAGTATTGAGAAAGCGATCCAGGGAAGGGTTGCCGGCGTGCAGGTACAGCAGGCTTCCGGACAGCCTGGAGGCGGCATTAGTATGCGTATTCGTGGTGTTTCGTCCATTGCCGGGGGAAATGAACCTTTGTATGTGATTGATGGACTCCCTCAGTTTAACGATGATGTACGGGGTGCTAATGGTCTGGCCACTATTAATCCATCGGACATACAATCCATCGAAATATTGAAAGATGCGTCCGCAACGGCCATATATGGTTCCCGTGGTGCAAACGGCGTTGTAATGATTACTACAAAGTCTGGTAAAATAGGCAAGGCCGTGGTTTCTTTTGAAAGTTCTTACGGTGAGCAGCAAGTAACCAATCGGATAGAGATGATGAACAGTGCTGAATATGTAGATTATGTAAACCGGTTTTATACCAATTCAAATTTGCCTGTCCCTGCTTCAATTGCGAATTTCGCGCCTACCGTAAGTACTGATTGGCAAGATGAGATATTCACTACCGCTCCGGTAACTAACAATAGCCTGAGTATTTCTGGTGGCTCAGACAAAACCAAATATTATATTTCCGGAGGGTACATCAGTCAGGATGGAGTAGTAATCAATACGGGCTATAAAAGGGGCTCTATGCGCCTGAATATGGATAGCAAGATTAAGGATCGCTTTAGTGTTTCAAGTCGTCTTACCGTATCCAGAGCTATGCAGAAAGGTTTTTCTCCTTCTTTGGGTAATGCAGCAAGGAACTTTGGCAAGTCAGGCATAGGATCTACTCTCCTTGCTTCGCCAACTGTGCCTGTTAAAAATGAAGATGGTACTTATTCCGTAGTAACGCCTTTCAGCTTTAACGGTATAGATGCTGAAAATCCTGTTGCCCTGGCTAAAGAAGTGACGGATCAGAATATGACCACACGTGTTCAGGGAGGAGTGGACTTTAAGGCAGTGCTTTTTAAAGGGCTGACCAATAATACAAGGTTATCGGCAGATTATTATGATATCCGCAGGGATCTTTATTTTCCAAAGATCCTGCCACGGCTGGGGAACAATGTTGGAGTTGCAGAGTTAGGGCGTTACGACAAGACCTCTGCTTTGGCGGAAGATTTCATGGAGTACAAATATAACTTTTCTGAAAAGACTAATCTGGAGGCAACTGCAGGGGTATCTATTCAGCAGGAGCGATATAACACGATTGATCTCTCTGCTACAGGTTTTGCAAGTGATGTGCTTAAGAACTATAATTTTAGTTCGGCAACTACAATCAGCAAGCCAATTACGGATGTGATTGAAAATACGATCATCTCCTCGTTTGCCAGGGTACGTCTTAACTTATCAGATAAATACCTGTTCTCTGCCAGTATCAGGCGTGACGGGGCTTCTGTATTTGCAGAAAACAATAAGTATGGAGTTTTTCCTTCTGTTTCTGCTGCATGGCGCTTATCTGAGGAGGCCTTTATTAAGGACAAGGACTGGGTTTCGAACTTTAAACTAAGGGCAAGTTGGGGCGAGGCAGGTAATCCCGCTATCAGTCCTTATCAGTCTTTATCTCTTGGCAGGACAGTTAATACCGGCCAGGGTGCAGGTACAGGTCTTGCTGTAGGTCTTTCTCCTACATTCCCTAATCCTGATCTTAAATGGGAAACAACTGCTCAGACTAACATTGGATTAGATGCCGGATTTCTACAAGAAAAATTCCGTTTCACATTTGATTACTACTTGAAAAAGACCAAAGACTTACTGGCTTTTGTGCAAATTGCACCAAGTGCAGGAGTTAATCAAATTATTGATAATGTAGGTGAAGTGCAGAATAAGGGTTGGGAAGTATCGCTTGGTACAAACGTAGTGAATACCAAAGATTGGACCTTCTCGCTTGATTTTAACTTATCTCAGAATAAAAATAAGGTAACTAAAACGAAGAACAACCAAGACCTTTCAGCTGCTTTATCAGCGGCTGATGATAAGTCTGGAAGTATCAGTATTATCCGTGTAGGAGAACCATTATCGGTGTTCTACGGACCTAAATTTTTAGGGCTTAGTCCAGAGGGTATTCCATTACATGAGAACTTAAATGGAGATTTGAATGCAGACGGAACAGATATAATCAATGCACTTGATAATCAGATATTAGGCAGTCCATACCCTGATCTTTACTATGGTGTTAATTCATTGGTGAAATACAAACGCTTAACATTTAGTATGGTTTGGGCAGGTGTTAGCGGCTCATTAATCAATAACGTCAACCTTTCTAACCTCACTTCTGTAGGCGTTGCTAATCAATTTAATAAAGCGAAAGTGATCAATGAGCTATTTCCTGTACCCAGTGAAAAGGTGAGTACAGCTAACAGGGTATCTTCCAGGTTTATGGAAAGTGGTGATTTCTTCCGTATGCGGAATGTCCGGTTAGATTATATGATTCCTATAGCAAAACTCGGGACAGTAAAGAGCATCAATGTGTATGTAAGTGGCCAGAATCAAATCACATTTACAAAATATTCAGGCTTTGATCCGGAGGTAAACTCTTTCAATGGGAATGATCGCAGACAAGGGGTTGATCTGGGAGCATATCCTACAGCAAAAGTATGGACATTTGGATTTAGTGCAAATTTTTAACTGATCGGATTAATAACACGACAATGAAACGAAATATTTATATACAGCTCTTTTGTTTGGTACTGATCATGATAGGTACCACTGGATGTGAAAAACTATTAGAGGAAGAGCCTAAAGCGACAATTAGCCTGGGAGAATTAAATCCGGTTTTACTGGATCAAACAATAATCGGTGTATACGAACCGCTTACAAGGTCACGTGGCAGACTATGGGAATCAAGGCTAGGCCTTTATCTTGAGTTGATGAGCGATTATGCTGATGGTGGGGCTAGCCAGAAAGCTAGTAGCGATTATACGAATTTGCTTATGTCTCCCAATAGTCTGGAACCAACATGGGTATGTATTTATGAAGCTGTTGGAAAGGCGAATCTGCTTCTCGCCAATCTAGATGCGAATACATCTTTAAGTGATGATCAGAAATCCAGAGCTTATGGAGAGGCTTATTTTATCCGTGCACTTTGCTATTACAATATAGTACGTATTTGGGGAAAGGTGCCGTTACGTTTAAAGCCGATTGTTAATTCTGATGATGTGGACTTACCACTTTCAGAAATTCCTGAGATTTATGACGCAGTTATTAAAGATCTTAAAATAGCTGAAGTTAACCTACCAGCACAAGTTCCGTCAGCAAATGCTGGTAGGGCAACTTCAGGGGCGGCTAAAGTAATGTTGGCAGATGTATATCTCACCTTAAAGGATTATACAAATGCGCGCGATAAAGCTAAAGAGGTTATTGATAATAAAGCAACCTATGGCTATGATTTGGAACCCTCACTAGCAACATTATACTCACCTGTTTTGGCTACAAATAAAGAGGATGTCTTTTCATTGAAATTTTCTCAGGTTGTTGGTGCCGGAAGTTTTTGGGCCTCTTATTGGGCTGATTCTAAAGCGAAATTAGCGGGATATTCTGTAACCGGAAACAAATTTGGAGGCATTATGTCGAAGGCTCCAATTATTGCTGGTTGGGATAATAATGATTTACGTAAGCAATTCAGCCTTTATAGCACCTATATTATTAACGGTGTAGTAACTAATGCTGAAGTAGAAGCAAATAATTACGATTTGCGAATGGGTAAATACAAAGATCCTAATGCACCCGCAGATACGGGCAATGGCAATGATTTTTATTTTTATAGATATGCAGACGCGCTCTTGATATTTGCTGAAGCAGAAAATAAACTAAATGGGCCAGTTAATGCATACGCTGCTATTAATCAGGTAAGACGACGAGCCTATGGGGTAAGTCTTGCAGTTTCAAGCACAGTAGCCGATTTACCTGCAGGACTAAGCCAATTGCAATTTGATGAATTGGTTTTAAGGGAAAGAGCTTATGAGTTTATTGGTGAATGCAAAAGGTGGTTTGATATGGTTCGTACGGATAAAGTAGCTGAAATTTTAACAGGAGTGCGTGCGGCAATACCAACACCAGCCCGTAAACCAATACCTACTAAGTTTGTATTTGGTATCCCGGATATTGAACTACAGAATAATTCATTAGCAAGGTAGTTCCCTGTTAGGGATGTTAGGGAAGGAAAGTAGAATTTTACTGCATGTGGATTTGAATCAATTAGTAAAGTTTGTGGATGATAATCGTAGTAACACTATCATGATTGTAAATTCGGGTTAATCCTTCGGGAAAACCTCCAATGACTATCGAAAAATTCGAAGATTCTCAGGCTTATGGATATGTACCGGCCAATAGAGTTGTTAAAAGGGGCCAGTATAAGAACATCGCCGAAAGGCTGAAATAAAGGGAAAAGTATAATAGCAGATATCCAATGATGAGAGGGCTTAAAAACAAAGGCATCTGATTTAATAATTAGAAGTATGAAAGGATTAATACTATTCATTTTAATGATTTATACCGTTGACTCACTCGCTCAGACAGCGGATAAGCCTAATTATGATGAATCAAAAGTTCCTGAATATACTTTGCCTGAACTTCTTAAAACCAACGATGGGGTTAAAGTGAACAACAAACAAGTATGGGAAGCGATTAGAAGACCAGAACTTATAAGGGAGTTCGAGGATAATATTTACGGACAGATGCCCCAAGGTTTTGATCGCATTACCTATTCTTTTATAAATGATAACAAATCTGCCATGGAAGGGAAGGCCCGGTTAAAAGAAGTGCTGATAAAAGTATTTAACAAGGATCAGAAATTGGAAATAAATCTGATTCTTTTTATTCCAAATCGTGCTAAAAGACCTTCACCTGCCTTTTTACTGATTAACAACCGAGGAAAAGAAAATACAGACCCCACTCGCATCAATAAAAGTGATTTCTGGCCCGCAGAATTACTGATTGATAGTGGGTATGCTATTGCGGCGTTCAACGTAGATGAGCTGGCTCCGGACCAAAAAGACACATACATGAATGGTGTTTTACGTTTGTATCCGGAGCAGCTGGCCGCAAACAATGGAATGCGGGCCATTGGTGCATGGGCATGGGGTGCTAGTCGTGTCATGGATTACCTGCTGACCGATCCGGATATCGATGGAAAACAGATAGCAGTTGTTGGACATTCCCGAGGGGGTAAAGCTTCCTTATGGGCTGCCGCTGAAGATCAACGGTTTGCACTATGTATCACCAATTGTTCCGGGAATACGGGTGCAGCATTAGCAAGAAGACAATTTGGGGAACGGATCAAGACGATCAATACCAAGTTCCCTTATTGGTTTAGTCCAAATTATAAAAAGTTCAATGATCAGGAGGCTTTGCTGCCTGTTGACCAGCATATGCTGATTTCGATGATTGCGCCAAGGCCTGTTTATGCTACCAATGCCTCTGACGATCTTTGGGCAGATCCTAAAGGAACTTATCTGTCCTTACAAAATGCCGAACCGGCATATGTCTTATATGGCATCAAACCTAACCTTCCTGCAAATTCACCGGCAATCAATGAGCCGATTGTAAATGCTTCATTGGCTTATCATATCAGGGAGGGTAAGCATGACTTAACTTTGTTTGACTGGATTAATTTTATAAAATTTGCCAACTATAATTTTAAAAAGAGAGCGTTCTAAAACTATAAATCCTGATTTTTAGTCATAAAATAATTTTAAAAAAAGAATTTTATTAAAGTTACAGATCATGAGTATTCAATATCCTAAAGCATTGTTCTTTATGTTTTTTATCCTGAGTCTTCAGGTATCCGCTCAGTCCTTTGATTTGTTGGAAGTAAAAACTCTGCCTCCACATCCAAGAATCTTACTTCTAGCACAAGCGGAATCTGGTATAAAAAAGTCAATTCAGGATGATTCAACATGGAAAGGAATTCATGAACTGATTTTACAGGAAAGCCGAAAGATGTTAACGCATCCACCAGTAGAGCGGGTGATGAATGGAAGACGATTGTTAAGTATGTCGCGGGAAAGTTTACGCAGGATCTTTTTTCTCTCTTATTCCTGGAGGATGACCAGAGATAGCCTGTTTCTTAAAAAGGCAGAAGTAGAATTACGTTCCATTGCCGGTTTTACGGATTGGAATCCCTCACATTTTCTGGATGTTGCAGAGATGACTACGGCGGCGGCAATAGGGTATGATTGGTTATTTCCTGACCTTTCAGCTGAAGTAAAAGCTCTTGTTAAAAATGCAATCCTTAAAAAAGGAATAGAGCCTTCATTAAAAGCGGAAAATAATGCCTGGCTGCAAAGCGCAAATAATTGGAATCAGGTGTGTAATGCAGGGATGGCTTATGGGGCACTGGCTATTTATGAAGATGAACCGATACTTGCAAAAGCAATTATTACCCGATCAATAAAATCGGTTCCTGTTTCCATGAGCGCGTACGCTCCTGATGGTGCTTATCCGGAAGGTTATGGCTATTGGGATTATGGTACAACCTTTAATATTTTACTGATAGATGCACTTGAAAAGATTTTCAAAAGCGATTTCGGTCTGAGTAAACAAACTGGTTTTTTAGAAAGTGCGGCCTATATGGAGAATATGTCAGGCCCTATAGGGAAAAGCTTTAACTATTCGGATGTGTCTGATGCTGCAGAAGTGCACCCTCCAATGTTTTGGCTGGCAAAAAAGCAGAATAAATTATCCCTGTTGTTTGAAGAGAAAAAATATCTGCAGGATAAGTGGCTTGTTAGGAACAGGATTCTGCCCGCTTTAATAATTTGGGGAGAAGGGATTCCGATCGATAAGATAGAAGCACCTAAAGAACTGATGTGGGTAGGAAAAGGACCTACACCTGTTGCCCTGATGCGAACATCCTGGGTTAATACGAATGCCTTGTTTGTAGGAATAAAAGGGGGAATGCCTTCTTCGAACCACTCACATATGGATGCGGGCTCTTTTGTGATGGATGCGAATAACGAAAGATGGGCAATGGATCTGGGTATGCAGGATTATAATTCTCTTGAAAGTAAAGGGATTGCACTTTGGGATTTTAAGCAAACTGGACAGCGTTGGGATGTTTTGCGCTACAATAATTACTACCACAATACGATTACGCTGAATAATGAATTGCAGCTGGTTGATGGCTTTGCACCAATAACTAATTTTACGGACAAACCCTCTTTTTTAAGTGCTTCAATAGATCTGAGTCAAATTTATAGAAATGCAGCTTTAACAGTAAAACGGGGTATTGCTATAGTAGATCGGCGATTTGTGATGATCAGGGATGAACTTATTAGTGCTGATACGGCTACGACTTACCGATGGGTGATGCTTACGCCGGCAAATGTAAAGCTGGGAAAGAATGGAACAGCAGAACTTTCTCAACATGGTAAGAAACTGCAATTAAAGGCTTTTGGGGATGCTGGTATTACGATAAAGACCTGGAATACGGAGCCTGTTCATGATTATGATGCTCCTAATCCTGGAGTTACCCGTGTTGGTTTTGAAGTACGCATCCCTAAAGGTTCAAAACGTTCTTTTACAGTGCTGTTAATTCCTGAAAATGATGCTGCAAATAAGGGGATAGAAAATCTGCAATTGAAGGATTGGTCCTCCAGGTAGTTGCAATTGACTATCTAACGTTTGTTTTAGCATAAATAATTTGCTGTGCTAACAAGAAATCCCGAAGTTCAACTAACTGATCTGTATTAATCAAATCTACTCCACAAGCCATTAAAGCTGCCCACACTTTTGTGTTTTCGGGGGATGCCCATAACCGTACTTTTTTGCCATTTTGATGTGCATATGAGACGTACCTGATTAGTTTTTCTTTCTCTACCAATGGCATTTCACCAATTCCCTGCCAATTGATAAGATGAGCGTATTTGCAACTTGCAGTTTGATAAACGTCGGCAGACTCAATAGACTGTTCAATCTTTAACAGGTCTTCATCTATGAACGCCATGCGGCTGGTTTGTTCTTTTATTCGTTTATAGGGCTTATGTCCTGTGATGATAACGGTAACTTGTCTGATTGTCGTCTTCCCATTATCATAACTCGAAAGTATGGATGCATATTTATGGAGCAGATGCTCTAGTTTGGAGTAGGTTTCATTGGCTTCGGATTTAATATCAATCATCAGCGTAATGGGTGAAGCAAGGTTTCGGATTTCCTTATTAGTTCCCTGAGTGATTTTCAGCAAAGGTTTAAAATATAACTGTTCTAAAGTTTTCTTTTTTTTAAAGAAGGGGAGGATATGTGCAACAATCAGTTTGTTGTTTCGCAAATAAATATCAGCTTCTACATAGGAGTACCCATTTTCCAGTGCATCGTACAAAGGCCGCTGATGCCAGTAATCGTTGTGTGCAAAACCCTGAGTAAATAAAACGTTTTGAGATTGGCAGTTGAACACCAAACAAATTAAAAGAAGGGATAAGCTTATTTTCAGGTGCTTTTGACTTATTGCTACTTGCATCTTGCTTTTTATTTTGTTCTGCAAGTTACAAGTGCAATATATACAAGGTGTTAACCAAGGGTAATCAATAAGGACGAATAGTGCTTTTCAAATTAATTTTGAGTCTTAAACAAAAACACAGGCTACTCTTTTGGAATAGCCTGTGTTTTAGAGATGTTTTATTTTTTACCAGATTCTGATACGGTCTTCTGGTTTTTTGTAAAGTTTATCGCCAGCCTGCACATTAAAGGCCTTATACCAGGCATCCATATTTACAGGAGTACCAATGGTGCGGAATTCACCTGGAGAATGCGGGTCAGTCAGAATATACTGAGCGGCAGTTTCTGGTAAAATATTACCTCTCCAAACCTGTGCCCAAGCGAGAAAGAAGCGTTGATCGGGTGTAAATCCATCAGTCTTTTCTTCTGTTTGGCCTTGTTTAGTCATTTTAAATGCTTCGTATGCTGCGTTTAAACCTCCTAAATCGCCAATATTTTCTCCCATAGTCAATTTGCCATTAACATGCAGCGTATCCAAAATGGTATAGGTATCAAATTGCTCACCTAATGCTTTTGTTTTTGCTTTAAATTTCGTCATGTCTGTATCGGTCCACCAGTTACGCAATGTTCCGTCTTTGTCGTATTGGCTTCCTGAATCGTCAAATCCATGTGACATCTCGTGACCAATAACGGCACCTATTCCTCCGTAATTGACTGCGTCATCTGCATTTGGATCGAAGAAAGGGAATTGAAGTATGCCGGCAGGGAATACAATTTCATTCATCACAGGGCTATAGTATGCATTTACGGTAGGAACAGTCATACCCCATTTGGTGCGGTCTACTGGTTTGCCTAACTGGTTTACCATTTCATTATAAGACCAGATGTCTGCATTGCGAAGATTTTGGAAAAAGGTAGTTTTGCTGATGTTCAATCCTTCATATGTTTTCCATTTGTCGGGATACCCGATCTTAGGAGTAAAGGCATTCAATTTAGCCAATGCTTTTTCTTTAGTCACGTCGCTCATCCAATCCAGTTTACTGATTCGGATTTCATATGCTTTCCTTAGGTTTTCTACCAATACCTGCAACCTTGCTTTTGCTTCTGGCTTGAAATACGTCTTCACATAGAGCTGTCCAAGTAGTTCGCCAATAGTGTTGTCGGTTAAAGACGACATGCGCTGCCATCTTGGTGTTTGTACCTTTTGTCCGGATAAAGCCTGGTTATAGGCAAATTGAGCGGATACAAATGGAGAACTCAGACCAGCGGCAGAGCTTTTTAGTACATTCCACTGCAGGTAGATCTTTAAATCACTGATGGGTGTATTTTTAACTGTCGTGCTGAGTGAACTGAAAAAGGAAGGCACATTAACTAATATAGTATCCTGTCCGTTTACCTTCATTTTGCTTAACAATGGTTTCCAATCGAATTCTGGAGTTGTTTTGCTTAAGGCTGCGAGTGAAAATTTATTATATGTTTTCTGCGGATCACGAAGTTCAACACGGCTCAATTGTGCTGTTGCCAGTGCTTTCTCAAAGTTGAAAATCACTTCAGCATTCTTTTTTGCTATTGCTTCTGTGGAACCTGTCAGGGTAAATAGAGTAGTTATATATGTTTTAAAAGCAGTTTGGATCTTTAAACTACGGGCATCAGACTTCAAATAATAATCACGGTCTGGTAAGCTAGTGCCTCCTTGTGAAAGCTGTGGAACCATATTGGTTACGTACTTGCGATCCTGCGCAACGTAAAAACCAAAGAATGGTGAGGCATATCCGGTAGACTGAAGATAGGCAGTTTCGTTGATTATGCCATTCAAATCTTTAATAGCCTTGATGCGTTGCAGATCTTGTTTTATTGGCGTATATCCCAGCTTTTCGATCGAAGCACTATCCATTGCTGCGGTATAAAAATCGCCTACTCTTTTTTCAACTGAACCAGGAGTGGCGTTTGTATTTAATGTTGCTGCTTCGATAATGGTTTTTACTGCATTAATATTGAAATCGCGTAATACATTAAAGCTTCCCCAGCGTGTTTCTTTGGCGGGAACGGGATTATTTTTAATCCATGTGCCACTGGCATATTGATAGAAATCGTCGCCTGGTTTTACGGAAAGATCCATGTTAGCTGGATCGATGTACTTTGTTAAAGGTGTTTGTTGTGCATTAACCTGAAGATTAATGGCTACTAATCCAGGTAAAAGCAGATTCATGTACTTTCTTTTCATAATATTATAAAATAATGACCTCTATTTTGATAATTTGGAACAAAAATAGGCTTTTTGGTGATTAAAAAATGTAATAGAAGTATTGCATTTTTTAAATCTGTAGATGGATTTGAGTATTAGAGGTATTACATTAAATAATTTTTTACATGGGTGAATTTAAAATGACAATAATAAGGGTTTTTCAGATCTGTATAGCTGATTGTTAGCGGAAAATTGCTAAATTAGGATTTATGTTTAAATACGGTTAATAGCAGGATCATTTCCTTTTATGGACTAGATTGCCTATTAAATAAAGCGCAGCCTGCACCCACCTCAGTCGCACCTTGTCCGCACCTTCTCCGCTCCGAAGCGTATATGCTGTGGAGGAAATCCTACTTAAGTCCCTTTTAATTATAGGGAGTTTACTCGTTAAGTGATCTTAAGAGCAAAGACGGACTATGACTAATCCTCCATTTGTTTTCATCCACTTATTTATATCGTAAAAACGTGTTTGTTCGTGTTTTTTGATTCACCGTATTTTAGCTTCAATTGTTTTGAAACATCAGAGATCCGATTTAAAAGCACGATAGGCATTATTCCATGAGTTCAGGGGAGAAATCTTATTCCTAAATCCGTAGTCGTGTATTAAACTTTTATTATCGTCTCAATCTCATTTGCGCTATATATATTTGCACATCTTTTAGTAATTATCAGATCAATGGAAAAGAAAAAAGATCCTTTCTTTGAAAGGATGTCAACAAAAATAACCGCATGGACAGGAAGCTCCAAAGCTTTTGTTACCGCTTTTTTGATTATCCTGATATGGGTTGTTACAGGGCCCTTGTTTAAATATTCTGACACCTGGCAATTAGTTATCAATACGAGTACGACCATCGTTACCTTTTTGATGGTTTTTGTTATTCAGAAATCTCAGAATAAAGAATCGAAAGCGGTACAACTTAAACTCAACGAATTGATTGCTGCAAGTAAACAAGCGAGCAACAGGATGGTTGACATAGAGGATCTGACTGAACTTGAAATGGATGTATTGCACAAATATTATCAAAAGCTGTCTGAATTATCCAAAGCAGAGGGCGATATACATAAATCGCACTCCATTGATGCTGCAGTGATCCTGCATAAAAGCCAAAAATTTCAGAGACTTGATGGTCAGAAATAAGATGCCATACTGTTTGGAACAGACCATATTACGGATAGCTTATGAGTAGTAAAATTGTTCGTATAAAAGATATCGCCGAAAAGGCAGGGGTTTCAACTGGAACGGTAGATCGTGTACTGCATGATCGTGGACGAATATCACAGGATGTCAAGGAAAAGGTTTTAAGGATCATCAAAGAGATGAACTATGAGCCAAATTATAGTGCCCGTGCGCTTGGCTCAAATAAGATCTATCATATTGTTGCTCTGGTTCCCAATCATACGAATGATTCGTATTGGTATGAGGCGGTTATGGGAATTGAAAAGGCGGAACGGGAACTTAAACAATACGGGATCAATGTATCCAGGTATAAGTTTGATCCTCATAACGTAGCTACTTTTATAGAAAAGGCCCAGGAAATAACAGATAGTGCTCCTGATGGAATAATTCTGGCTCCTTTATTTTACAAGGAAACATTGCCGTTTTTTGATAAATGGAGCACTATGAAAATCCCGTTTATTATTTTTAATACGCAGATTTCTGAATATAGTCCACTGAGCTATATCGGGCAGGATTCGTATCAAAGTGGTCTGCTGGCAGGAAGGCTTTTTAGTCAGATTAATCCGGACCCTTGTTCTATTTTAATAGCGCATATTGATGAGGATATTGGCAACGCTACCCACTTGATTAAGAAAGAGCAAGGGTTTCGTAATTATTTTAGTCACAATAACCTTGCTGATAAATATACTTTACACCGGATTGAGCTTCAGCGAAAAAACTATTCCTTGTTTCAAAAGCAGATTGATAGCGTAATTGAGAATAATCCTGATCTGCAGGGTATCTACGTAACCACCTCCAAAGGGTATGCGATTGCAACTTACCTGGAGCAAAGGCATATTAAAAGTATTAATTTGATTTGCTATGACCTGGTGCCTAAAAATATTCACTTTTTGAATAAGGGAATCATAAGTTTCTTAATTAATCAGAATCCTCGGGGACAAGGTTATTGGAGTTTGCATCACATGGTTGACTATCTGGTATTTAAGAAGAAAGTTTCGCTAATAAAATATTTGCCTTTGGATGTTATTGTAAAAGAAAATATAAATTACTTTATACACGAGGATTAATTGAAATTGTTTCTATATACTGTAAACTGTGCTCTATTACGCTATAGTGTGGGCGTGGACACAATGGACGATTTAAGTTGGCTTAAACGTTAAATTATGGTGTTTGTGCGCACACACTATTTGTTTTCTTTAAAATTATTGTTTAGGTTTGAGCTACAAGATTAGTATCAGGTTCATTCCGTTCTATAGCTAAATAGTCAAATAATAAAATTTTAACATGTCAAGATTAAATTTATTAGAAGAAACACGTTATGAGAAATTACCGGTAACGGTATTTCCAGACTCCGCATCAGCATCTCTTTCTGTAGCAAAAAGAATTGCCGATTTAATTAAAAGCAAACAACTTTTAGGAGAAAATGCGGTATTGGGACTAGCTACAGGGGCAACGCCGATAGAAGTTTATGCCGAATTAGTTCGTATGCATAAAGAAGATGGGTTAAGCTTTTCTAATGTAATCACTTTTAATCTGGATGAATACTTTCCGATGCAGCCTGATGCGGTGCAGAGTTATGTGCATTTCATGAAAGAGCAGCTTTTTGATCATATTGACATCGATATGAACAATGTGCATATCCCGGATGGTACACTGGCAAAAGAAGATATTGCAGCATTTTGTCTGGAATATGAGAGAATGATTAGTTCGATTGGTGGTTTAGATTTACAAATTCTCGGTATTGGTCGTACTGGTCATATCGGTTTCAATGAACCAGGATCAGCTCCAAACTCAGGAACACGTCTGGTAACATTGGATGATCTGACTCGTCGGGATGCTGCACATGATTTTGGGGGTAAGGAGAACGTACCCACAAAAGCGATTACGATGGGGATAGGTACTATTTTCAAGGCCAGAGAAATTATTCTGATGGCTTGGAATCGAAAAAAGGCAGGCATCGTAAAGAAGGCAGTTGAAGGAGAGATCTCTTCAGATGTGCCATCTACCTATCTTCAATTATCAGATAAGGTAGGATTTGTGCTTGATGAGGAAGCGGCTTCCGAACTTACGCGTTTTGACACTCCCTGGGAGGTTAAAGATTGTATCTGGGACGCGCTGTTAATTAAAAAGGCCGTAATATGGTTGGCTAAGACACTTAAAAAACCTATTCTTAAGCTTACTGAAGAGGATTATAATAATCATGGCATGGCTCAGCTCGCAGTAGAGCAAGGACCTGTTTACAACATAAATATTAATATATTCAATCAGGTTCAGCATACAATAACAGGCTGGCCGGGAGGTAAACCTAATGCAGATGATAGTCAGCGTCCGGAACGTGCTATCCCTGCAGTGAAACGTACCATTATATTTTCTCCACATCCGGATGATGATGTGATCTCTATGGGTGGAACATTTATCCGTTTGGCCGATCAGGGTCATAACCTGCATGTAGCTTATCAGACATCAGGAAATACAGCGGTATGGGATGATGAAGTTCTGCGTTATGCGGAATTTGCTATGGATTTTGCCAGAGCAAGAGGAAAAGATGTTACTGATCAGGAAAAGGCATATGAAGAGATGCGCAGATTTATAGCTGTAAAACAACCAAATCAACCTGATTCAAATGAAATAAGGGCCATTAAAGCGCTGATCAGAAAAGGGGAGGCTACTGCAGGGGCAAGGTTTGCAGGTCTTCCTGATGAAAAGATTCACTTTATGGATCTTCCATTTTATGACAGACAAAAAACAGAAAAGAATGTATCTTTTGAAGATGATATCGTCCTTACGATGAAATTGCTTCAGCAGATTCAGCCACAACAGGTTTTTGCAGCAGGCGACTTTGCAGATCCTCATGGTACACATAAAGTGTGTTTCGATATTCTTCTGGAAGCCTTAACCCGTTTAAAAGCAACTGAAGAATGGACCAAAGATTGTTGGTTATGGCTTTATAGAGGTGCATGGCATGAATTTGAAGTGCACGAAATTGAAATGGCTGTTCCTCTTTCTCCTCAGGAAGTAGAACTTAAAAAGATGGCTATTTACAAACATCAGTCACAAAAAGACCTTCCCGTATTCCCTGGTGATGATGCCCGTGAGTTTTGGGTGCGAGCTGAAGAACGAAACCGTGAAACAGCAAAATCATATGACCAACTTGGTTTGGCAGAATATGAAGCAATGGAAGCATTTGTAAGATATAAGTTTTAAGTTTGATGAAGCAAATAGAATTAGTATAAAAAATGGGAAAGCCTAGCACCTATTCATCTGAGCCGGTTAAATATTCCGGTATCCCTCCAATTGCAATTATTGGGGCCTTATTCTTTATTTTCGGGTTTGTTACCTGGCTGAACTCTGTTCTGATCCCTTATCTCCGGATCGCCTGTGAACTCAATAACTTTGAATCTTATCTGGTTACCTTTGCTTTTTATATCTCTTATCTGGTAATGGCAATCCCTTCGGGTTGGGTATTAAAGATCACGGGATTCAAGAAAGGTATGGCATTAGGTTTGGGCGTTATGGCGCTGGGAGCACTGGTATTTATACCTGCTGCAATGACCAGAACCTACGAACTGTTTTTGTTGGGACTTTTTGTACAAGGAACAGGACTAGCTTTACTTCAAACGGCTTCTAACCCTTATATCACTATACTTGGACCTGCAGAAAGTGCTGCCAAACGAATCAGTATCATGGGTATTTGCAATAAAGTGGCTGGTGCCATTGCGCCGATTGTACTTGGTGCAGTTACCTTGAAAGATGTAGATGTACTGAAGGTCCGTATCATGACAATGAGTGTAGTGGATAAGGCTGCAGAGCTTGATCTACTTGCCGGAAGGGTTATCGTTCCATACATAGTTATTATGGTGGCACTCATCATCCTGGGGGTTTTGGTTAGTAAGTCTAGTCTTCCTGAAGTAGATACCGACATCGAAGATGAGACGGTTGCTGCTGCAAATACAGGTAAGACCAGTATCTTCCAATTCCCTCATCTGATGTTAGGGGTATTGACCATCTTTTTATATGTAGGGGTGGAAGTTTTGGCTGGAGATACTGTAATCAGTTATGGAGCTTCTCAGGGAATTGCCTTATCAACGGCTAAATTCTTTACCACCTTTACTCTTATTGGTATGATCGTAGGTTATCTGGTTGGGATCTTTTGTATTCCAAAGTATATATCTCAAGCAAATGCGATGAAAACTTTCTCTATCATGGGAATAGTTTTTACAGTTATTGCACTTATGACACATGGATATGTTTCCGTACTGTTTATCGCCTTATTAGGTCTGGCTAATTCGCTGGTATGGCCTGCTATATGGCCGCTCGCTTTATCAGGTTTAGGACGGTTTACTAAAATGGGATCTTCTTTACTGATCATGGGTATCGCAGGTGGCGCAGTAATGCCGTTAATTTATGGACGGTTAGCTGATATATGGAGTCCTCAACAAGCATATTGGATTATGATTCCATGTTATCTCTTTATCCTGTTTTATGCAGTTAGAGGGTATAACGTAGGTAAAGCTGTTCTTGTAAAAGCATAAAAATAAATTTCATTTAATAAAGGAACCAGCTGGTAATTACACCTAGCTGGTTTTTTTATATACAAAGTTTTACAGGGTAAAGTTTTCCTTTAAACTGTGACTAACCGCATGCTGTTTTTTTAAGAAGTTAGCGCTCCCGTATAATTAGTTTTCCTTCAAACTGCTATTAACATGATTCTGTTTTTTTATAAAGTAACAGACGTGCAAAGCTGTAAGAGATTACAAGTATTGTTATTAAAAAGCTAATTTTATCGAATCAATACCCATCAATTAAATTGTAACCATGAACCTTATTCGCAGGTACTTTCTATCCTTATCCTTATTGTTATTCATTCATGCTGCATTCGTGACTAAAGTTGATACTGTTAAAACCCTTAGCACTGCCATGAACAAAACGATTAAAGCAGTTGTAATTATATTTAACTATTAGAAATCACTATAAAAAACTATAGGTAGTACGAGTCCATTTATAAGAAGTTGCAAGCGTTTTCGTTATTGCAATTCACTGATAATCAGCTTTCTGTTCTATAGTTTCCTTTACGACTTCGGATCAGAATCAATCCAATAAATAGACCTGCAAAAATACAGCCTATCCAGGCGATGTAATCGCCATATCGTACATAAAAGGTCAGATCGCTGTTGAGATTAATATCTTGCTTTAAAGCTGTTGGCACCCACCATTTACTGGACTGCACAATATCGCCCCGCTGATTAATGAATCCAGAGATCCCGGTATTGGCTGACCTGGCAACCCAACGACGTGTTTCAATTGCCCGAAGTTTGGCATAGGCGAAGTGCTGATCCTTACCGGATGTATTGCCCCACCAGGCATCATTCGTGATAATGGCTATGAACTGTGCCCCATCTTTTACATAATCGGCCACGTAGCTTCCCCAAATGGATTCGTAACAAATTACAGGCGCTGCTGCTAAACCACTTTGCGTATAGAAAACACTGGGATGATCCTGTTTGCCAAAACCTCCTGAAGATCCTCCAAATGAAGCAAATACAGGTTTCAGAAAGCTTAAGGCTGTTGCAAAAGGAAGGGATTCTACTCCGGGAACGAGTTTGGATTTGTGATAAAATTGCACTTTGGAGGAGTTCTCAATGTTAACTGCGGCATTATAATAGTCCAGATACTTACCTGCACTTTTATTAAATGCAGCAGTAGGGGTTTCCTGCTTATCATATAAGTTAAAACTTTCTATGCCCGTGAGCACATTCCCGTTTTTATACTTGGAAAGAAACTGCTGAATGCGGAGATAGCTGGGGTTTTCCCGGATGGTATACTCCTCTATAAATTGGGGAACGGCTGTTTCTGGCCAGATAAAGTATTCTGTATTGGCTTGTCCCAGTGAATCAGAGAGATGGATGAGATGATCAATCTGTACATCTGCCGGTTTCTCCCATTTATCGTAGGGATTTACATTGGGTTGCACCACCACAATATTGGCAGGGTTTACAGCTTCTGTGTATAGGGTATAGATGATCATAGAAAAAGTGATCGGCACAACTATCCAGACAGAGAGTGCCATGGTAAGTTTTTTCTTGAGTTTAAGGCCTTCATCAACCGTGTCATTTTGAGCCCCTATTTCAAAAGCCAGTATATTGGCAATTAAGATCCATAATGTTCCACCATAAACACCAGTATACTCATACCACTGCACTAAGCTACTTGTTTCGGCAAAGCCATTGCCCAGGTTCATCCATGGAAAGGCAAGATCCCAGGTTTGATGCAGATATTCGTATGCGATCCAGAAGCTAATCAGTCCTGCATAACTCAACATTTTCCCTGCTACCCTTCTCATCTTATAATAAAGCCAAAAGGCCAGGGTCATCAGTACGGCGGCAAGGCCAAAGGGAATGATAGAGATCAAGCAGGCAACCCATACGGGCAGCACCGCATTTAAGGAATTAAAAACCCAGTAAATGGAGGCCGTATTCCAGATTAAATAAGTCAGGCCAGCAATAAAGAAGACCTTTCTACCCTTGGCAGGTTGATCCGAGAGGATCACACTTTCGATAGCTCGCAGCAAAGGCACAAGTGCGACAAGCAAAATTGGTGCAGTGAATTGCATAGGAGGCCATGCGATCCACAATAGAAAAGCACTGATGAGGGCAAGGAAATAATTTCTTTTCACCTAGAACTGGGATAAAATATCAGATTTTTTAGCTTCGTATTCTTCCTGGGAGATTAACTGCTTTTCAAACAGGACTTTCAGCTTTTTAAGCTTTAGCGTAATTTCATCTTCAGGCTCTACAGCAGGTTCAGGAATGGGTGCAAAGGCCTGGGGTTCTACAACAGGTTCAGCTTTAAATTCAATACTTTCTGGTTTAGAGATGGGTAATTCTGCTGCAGGTGGAGTATGTTGCATAAATTGAGTTGACTTTTTTAAGTCATTCTCTAGCTGCTCCTGACGTAATTGTTGTTCCTTTCGGGATTGCTCCTGCTCCAACTCATCTTTTATTCTGTCAATCTGCTGGTTGGAACTTTGATATAGCTTACGAGCCTGTACTTTAGGAATATAATCTACTGTAAAATTCTCTCCCCGAACGGGCACTGCAGTAAAGCGTGCTCCAAAAAACTCTTCTTTAAAAGAGACCTCTTTGATGTCCTTCCAGGAGAAGATCTCAAAGTTGGTGGTTAGTCCCATGTTGCCTGGGATACAAAAGAACAAGCGTTTGTTGGTGATTACAATAGAATCGGGCACGAGTGTTACCGCTGGTTTTTTCTGAATAGCCAGGTAGAGAACTTCTTCACCCGGTGTAAGCATATCATTCAGTTTCGCTAAGATTTTTTCTGTTGCCTTAGGATCCTGCTCATCAGTTAAAAATTGCTCAAAGTTCATCTTCAGTATAGTTTTTAATATTTTTCTTTACTTCTTTTCCAGCTAAAACAAGCACAAATTCACCTTTTAACGTATGTGTCTCGTAATAGGTTTTAATTTCAGCTAATGAACCTCTTATGGTTTCTTCGAAGATTTTTGTAAGCTCCCGGGATACAGAAGCAAGCCGGTCTTCACCAAATACAACGATAAATTCGTCAAGAGATTTTAGCACACGATGTGGGGATTCATAGATAATCATAGTCCGCGGTTCCTCGGCCAACTCCTTTAAGCGGGTCTGTCGACCTTTCTTTACGGGCAGGAAGCCTTCGAAGATAAAACGGTCGGTAGGTAATCCGGAATTTACTAGGGCAGGCACAAAAGCGGTTGCTCCCGGCAGGCATTCGATAGCGATATCATTTTTCAACACCTCCCGTACGAGGTAGAATCCAGGATCGGATATAGCGGGTGTACCGGCATCGGTGATCAATGCAATCTGCTGTCCCTCTTTAAGAAAGCGTACAATTTCTGAACTGGCCTTATGCTCATTGTGCTGATGGTGAGCATACACTTTTTTATCAACACCGAAATGTTTTAATAAAGGCGCACTGGTTCGCGTGTCTTCAGCGAGGATTAAATCCACCTCTTTTAAAACCCGTATTGCCCGGAGTGTAATGTCTTCCAAATTGCCAATTGGAGTGGGTACGAGATAAAGTTTCCCTGTCATATTTAAAATAATGCAAAAACTACCTGTAAACTAGCCAAGTCATTATATCTTTGACAAAAATTTACAAACGATGCTGCAAGTTAGTTATATCCGCGAGAACAGAGAGAAGGTTTTAGAACGATTGTCTGTTAAAAATTTTAAACAGCCTGAAATTGTAGACGCCGTAATTTCACTAGATGAAGAACGCCGTCAAACACAGACCACTCTGGATTCGATTTCCGCAGAAGCAAACACCATTGCAAAACAGGTGGGTGAGTTGATGCGACAAGGTAAAAAAGAAGAAGCGGAGATTTTAAAATCCCGTACAGTAACCATAAAAGAACAGATTAAAACACTTAGTGAAAAATTAAACAAAGCGGAAGCTGAGTTATTGAAGCACATTGTTTTGATTCCAAACCTGCCGCATAGCAGTGTACCCCGGGGTACCACACCGGAAGAAAATGAGAACATATTTGAGTTTGGTGACAAGCCAGCATTATATGCAGGTGCTTTGCCTCATTGGGAACTGGCCACTAAATATGATATTATTGATTTTGAATTAGGGAATAAAATTGCAGGTGCAGGTTTTCCGGTTTATAAGGGAAAGGGTGCTAAACTGCAACGCGCTTTGATTAACTTTTTCCTTGATAATGCGGAAGAAGCGGGATACAGAGAGATTCAACCTCCTATTGTTGTGAATGAAGCATCAGGATTTGGAACAGGTCAGCTACCTGATAAAGAAGGTCAGATGTACCACGTTGGCGTAGATAACTTATATCTGATTCCAACTGCTGAAGTTCCGGTTACTAATTTATACCGCGACGTAACGGTTAAAGAAGATGAATTGCCGATCATGAATTGTGCGTATACACCTTGTTTCCGTAGGGAAGCTGGTTCTTATGGTGCGCATGTAAGGGGACTAAATCGTCTGCATCAGTTTGATAAAGTAGAAATTGTGCAGGTTGCGCACCCTGATCATTCCTATGAAATATTAGAAAATATGAGTGCACATGTACAATCCTTACTTCAAAAGCTGGAGCTTCCTTACCGGGTTCTCCGTTTATGTGGTGGTGATATGAGTTTTACCTCTGCGCTTACCTATGATATGGAAGTATGGTGTGCTGCTCAGGCACGTTGGCTGGAAGTTTCATCTGTCTCAAACTTTGAAACGTTTCAGAGTAACAGGCTGAAATTACGTTATAAAGGAAAGGAAGGAAAGGCACAATATGCACATACGCTGAATGGAAGTGCTCTTGCATTGCCCCGCATAGTTGCATCCTTACTTGAAAATAACCAAACGGAGAGAGGAATTAAAATTCCGGCTGCTTTAGTTCCTTATACTAAATTTGAGTGGATTGATTAATGATGATTTGCTGAATTTTTATAAGGAGAAACAAATAAACTCCTGATGGGCAGGAGCTCAAACTAACCAATTATAAACCTAAACCTTATTGTTTCTTAATATAAGATTCGGTTATGTTTCTTCTCAAAGATACAGTTGAGTTAAATCATTGCAAAACATTTAACTTTTTTTAACGTGCCGATTATTATATAAAAGTGAATTGATCTACTAATGAGATAGTTACAATAGTATTGTATCATCTATTTTACACAAGGTGTAATAAATTAAAACATAAAATAAAAAGCGGAGTTATAACCCAACAGGTAGTTATTGTTTATTATAGTTTGGGGTTATCTAAAGCATGTCAAAACGGATACTAATATTTGATGATGATATTGATATATTATCAATATGTACCTATATACTTCAGGAACAGGGTTGGGATGTTCAGACTTCAGCTCACTGCAATGATATTGTAAATAAAGTGAGAACCTTTGATCCTAATGTAATTTTAATGGATAATTGGATTCCTGAGTCGGGTGGAGTGATTGCTACGCGGGCTATAAAATCTGAACCTGATCTTAAAGATATTCCCGTTGTTTACTTCTCTGCAAATAACGACATCCAAACGCTTGCATTTAAAGCTGGTGCGGATACTTATCTTGAAAAGCCATTTGATTTAAACGAATTGGAAGATATGATTGAAAAAGTAGCACGCTTTAAGAATTAAATACCTCTTCAATTATTTTATGTGAGTGAATCTCTCCAAAGTTGTCGATATGCATGCGGTAATAATCGAGTACTTTGGAAAGGAGGTCTTTCCTGTTTACAGACGAGATCTTCAATAAATGCATACTATCCACATTCATAACTAAAATTTCGGAGAAGGTGCTGGTTAATTTCCCATGCAAATAGTAAGCGTGTCCAGGGACAAAATTTGTAAATACTCCATTTTTAAGATCAAAATAAGAGGAGATATTTTCATTGGTTCGCTCCGGATAAAAGCCAAGATATTTGCTTAAATGCAGTAAAAACCAGAGATGGAAATTACCAAGCCCATTCTCTAATTTATCGAGCAAAATAATACTGTGGAATATAAATTCAAATAAAAGCACATCATCATGATGTTGTCTGACGACTTTATATAATACCTCATTGAGAAAGAGAACAAGGCTGCTTTTAATTAGGTCGTAAGGAATTGTTTCAAGCAGAGGAGCATTACGGAGTTCAGAGATACGTTGAATATTACCATTCGGTTTGTGATAAACAACCATATCCAATAAGTGAAGTGGTTGTATCATATTCATTCGAATCTTCGCTTTTGGCTTACGCGCGCCATTCACTAAATAAGATTGTAAGCCGAATTTTTCAGTAAAAATTTGTGCGACAACACTACTTTCTGAATAAACAGTAGTCTTAAATACAATTCCCCTGGTTTTATGTAACATTTTTTCCAGGTGTAAATAGCCGTATTATTAATGGGAAAACCAAAAGTATAAAGTAAATTTTAAATCATATCAGCATTTCTATTCATACTAAGACTGTGCTCGAAGACTCTCTGAGTCATCATCATTATTTTGCATATCGGTTTCGCGTTGTTCTTTTTTTTCTGCCACAACGGCACGCTCTTCTACAATTCCCTTATATTCAACTTTGCGGACAAAAGAATAAAAGATAAACAAGAAACCTACACCAAATAAGATTGTTCCTACAATCATGGCCCATCCGTAGTTTTCTAACTCATTCCGCTTGATGGAATACCCCACCAGATTTAGGCCTACTCCCACAGCTACCATGACGAGGCCTCTTCGCATAAATTTATTCATACTCAAATTTAATCAAAGTGTATGCCATTATCAAGCAGGTTAAAAAACTTGATAATCCTATGATTATGTTGGGATTGAACACAATGCAGTATAATTTAGGCGTCATTAACCTTTGTTTTTGAACGCTTGATTAAAAATTACCTTCTAATTTCGTAACTTTGCACCTTAAAATTTGGGTTAAAGCACTGATGTACAAAGAATATAAACAACTGAATTTATCTGATACAGGAAAAGAAATCCTTGAATACTGGAAAAGTCATAAAATCTTTGAAAAGAGTATTTCTAACCGACCGGAATCAAAGCCATATACATTCTATGAGGGTCCCCCTTCAGCGAATGGAATGCCTGGTATCCATCATGTCATGGGCCGTAGTATCAAAGATATATTTTGCAGATATAAAACGCTGAAAGGCTATCGTGTAGAGCGTAAAGGCGGATGGGATACGCATGGCCTTCCAATTGAGCTTGCAGTTGAAAAAACGCTTGGCATTACAAAAGAAGACATCGGCAAAAAGATCAGCGTAGAGGAATATAACGCAGCATGTCGCAGTGAAGTGATGCGCTATACAGATGTATGGAATGACCTGACTGAAAAGATGGGTTATTGGGTTGATCTGGAACATCCTTACATCACCTACGAAAATAATTATATTGAATCCCTGTGGTGGATTTTAAAAGAGCTTTATAATAAAGGCCTTTTATATAAAGGATATACTGTTCAACCTTTCTCACCGGCTGCAGGTACCGGATTAAGTTCGCATGAACTGAATATGCCTGGTACGTACCAAAATGTGAAAGACACTTCTATCGTTGCACAATTTCGTGTGGTGAAGGATCAGGTACACCCGTTGATGCCTATTCTGGTTCAGAATGAGGCAGAAGATACTGTTTTTCTGGCCTGGACAACAACACCATGGACCTTACCTTCTAATAGCGCTCTGGCGATTGGAAAGAACATATCTTATGTAAAACTCCGAACTTTTAATCCCTATACCTATGTACCGGTTAGTGTGGTTCTTGCCAAGGATCTGGTATCAAAATATTTTAAAGCTGAGGGAGAAAATGCTTCTTTTAAGGAGTATAATGATGGGGATAAAATCATTCCATGGGAAGTTGCAGGAGAGTTTAAAGGCGCTGAAATGATCGGTTTACGCTATCATCAGCTTATGCCTTATGTGACAAATGAAAATCTTGAAAAAGAAGCTTTCCGGGTTGTGCCTGGTGATTTTGTGACTACAGAAGATGGTGCTGGTATCGTACATATAGCTCCTGTATTCGGTGCAGATGACTTTAAAGTTGCCCGTGAAAATGGGATCCCTGCCGTCATGATTACTGATGCCCAAGGAAATGAGCTTCCACTGGTAGATCGTCAAGGTAAATTTGTAGATCAGGTGACAGACTACGCTGGTAAATACGTAAAGGAAGAATACTATTCAGACGAGATCAGAAATGAACCCGATTTTAGGGCTACTGATGTATTGATAGCCATACAGCTCAAAGAAGAAAATAAGGCTTTTGATGTAAAAAAATACGAGCATAGTTACCCGCATTGCTGGCGGACAGATAAACCGGTACTTTATTATCCTTTGGATAGCTGGTTTATAAAAACAACAGCTGTGAAAGAAAGACTGGTTGAGTTAAACAAGGATATCAACTGGAAGCCTGAATCTACAGGATCAGGACGGTTTGGTAACTGGCTTGAAAACCTGGTTGACTGGAACCTATCACGCTCCAGATTCTGGGGAACTCCCCTACCGATATGGAGAACGGAAGACCGTACTGAAGAATTGTGTATCGGTTCTGTGGAGGAGCTTAAATCTAAAATTGCGGAAGCAACAGTATCCGGATTGCTAACTGAGGAGGAGTTTAAGAAACTTTCCGTACTTCAGGATACTTATAACAATGCCACGTTCGATCTTCATCGTCCTTATGTGGATGATATTATATTAATCTCGCCATCTGGTAAAAAGATGTACAGGGAGCCAGACTTAATAGATGTTTGGTTCGATTCAGGTGCGATGCCGTATGCACAGTGGCATTATCCATTCGAAAATAAAGATGAATTTGACAAGGCTTACCCGGCAGATTTTATTGCTGAAGGTGTTGATCAGACCCGTGGATGGTTCTTTACGCTCCATGCGATATCGGTAATGCTGAATGATTCTGTAGCATTTAAAAATGTTATTTCCAATGGGCTTGTCCTGGATAAAGCGGGTAATAAAATGTCTAAGCGTTTAGGCAATACCGTAGATCCGTTTGAAACGATTGAAAAATATAGTGCAGATGCCACCCGCTGGTATATGATTAGCAATGCCTCGCCTTGGGATAATTTAAAATTCAATGAAGAAGGATTAGATGAGGTACGCCGCAAATTCTTTGGAACCTTACATAATACCTATGCCTTCTTTGCCCTTTACGCCAATATAGATCGGTTTGAGTATGCAGAAATGGACATTGCACATTCATCCCGTCCGGAAATAGATAGATGGATTATCTCCATGTTAAATACATTGGTGAAAGATATTGATGGCTTTTATGGTGATTTTGAACCAACTCGTGCTGCCCGTGCTATTCAGGAATTTGTGGATGCGCATTTAAGCAACTGGTACGTCAGGTTATCACGCCGTCGTTTTTGGAAGGGCGATTATTCAGAGGATAAGATCTCTGCTTATCAAACGCTGTATACCTGTTTGAATACGATTGCTAAACTCATGTCGCCAATCGCACCCTTCTTTAGTGAGCGTCTTTTTCAGGATTTGAATACCATTACTAAAAAGGAAAGCGCAGAGTCTATTCATCTGACAGATTTTCCGTCATATAATCCAGAGCTGGTAGATAAACCTTTGGAAGAACGGATGTCTCTTGCACAAAACATTTCGTCTATGGTGCTTTCTTTACGAAAGAAAGTAGGTATCAATGTACGTCAGCCTTTAAATAAGATTTTATTGCCGGTACTTGATGCGAGTTTTCAGGAGAAGGTGGAACAGGTAAAAGAGCTAATTCTTTCAGAAACGAACATTAAAAGCATTGAATTTATAAGTGATACTTCAGGTTTCATCAAGAAGAAAGTGAAACCTAATTTCAAGGCTCTGGGTCCAAAGGCAGGAAAATCAATGAAAGATGTAGCCGCCTTTATTAATTCATGGACACCAGCTGACCTCGCCTTGTTTGAAGAAAATGGAGTCGCTTCATTCTCAAAGAATGGCTTCAACATGGAAATCTTCCCTGAGGACGCTGATATCAGCGCAGAAGATGTTTCAGGCTGGCAAGTTACTACAATTGGCAAACTAACTGTGGCCTTAGATGTTACGATAACAACGGAATTGAAGCAGGAGGGATTATCAAGGGAAGTAGTAAACAGGATTCAAAATTTAAGGAAAGATTTAGGTCTTGAAGTAACGGATAAAATAAATGTACAAGCTGCATTTCCTGAGCTGATATCTGAAGCTGTGAAGAATAATTTATCCTATATTTGCGCAGAAATTCTCGCAAATTCTTTTAACATTGTACCTGATCTTCAGTCGGGTGAAACGGTAGAAATTGAAGAACAGGAATTAACGCTATTGATTACAAAAGCATAAGATGGAAAAAAACTTAAAGACCAAGTACTCTGACTCTGAGTTGAAGGAATTCAAAGATATTATTTTAGATAAGCTTCGTATGGCTAAAGAAGAGCTTGGATCGCTTACGCAATCATTAAGCAGCCCAAATACGAACGGCACAGATGACACAGCTGGAACTTATAAGACATTGGAAGATGGATCGGCTACTTTAGAAAAGGAGCAGATTAATCAACTAGCTGCACGCCAGAAGAAGTTTATTGAGAATCTGGAAGCAGCAATGGTACGTATAGAAAATAAAACGTATGGTGTTTGTCGTGAAACAGGTAAACTAATTCCTAAAGAGCGTCTGCGTGCGGTTCCTCATGCTACTTTAAGTATGGAAGCAAAACTGAAACAAAATTAATGATGAAAGCTTATTTTAAGCCTTTTCTTACCGTATTTTTGATCTTATTAGCAGATCAAAGTTTAAAATTCTGGATTAAACTTAACATGAGTTTAGGTCAGGAATATCATATCATTGGAAATCGGGCTATTATACATTTCACTGAAAACAATGGAATGGCATTCGGTATGGAATTCGGTGGTGAAGCAGGAAAATTAGCACTTACCCTATTTCGGATAGTAGCAGTTTGCGCTATTGGATACGGCGTGATTCATTTAATTAAACATAAATATCACAGAGGACTGATTCTGAATGTTGCCCTTATTTTTGCAGGTGCAATGGGTAATATTATTGACTCTACCTTTTATGGCCTGTTATTTAATGAAAGCACTTACTTTCAGGCCTCTAAATTTTTACCTGTGGATGGTGGTTATGCAGGACTATTTCATGGAAAGGTAGTAGATATGTTTTACTTTCCGTTGATTGAAGGCACTTTCCCCAACTGGTTTCCTTTATGGTCTGGAGAAAGCTTCATATTTTTCCGCCCTATATTTAATGTAGCTGATGCTGCCATTTCAATAGGCGTTATTGCCATCCTCATCTTCCAAAAAACCTATTTTAAGGAAGAAAAGCAAGAAAAGATTTATCCTCATAATGAGATAATTGAAGAATAATTCAATTTGAATATATTAAGGAGAGATGCTGAAGTATGGAATATCATACCATCATGCATCTCTCTTTTAATTAAACACTCAACTATTAAATATGAAAAAGTTCATCTTAATTGCTCTAATCAGCATATTTGCCAGTCCACTATTTTCTCAAACTGTTGATACCCGTCGAAAGATAGAGGTAAACGGAACTTCTGAAATGGAAGTAACTCCAGACATTATCCGCATCTCAATTTCTTTAAAAGAATACCTAAAGGATAATAACAGCAAAAAGAAAGTAGAGATTAATGATCTGGAAACTAAACTGTACAATGCGGTGCAAGCTGCAGGAATTCCCAAAGAAAATTTAACAATCAATAATATTTCCGGTTACAATATCACTTGGGAGAAAAAGAAAAATCCAGACTTTTTAGTGGCTAAACAGTATTCGCTTAAAGTAACCGATCTGAATAAATACAATCAGTTAATGGAAGCGCTGGATCCTAAGTCCATTCAGTATACAAATATTGAAAGCTATGACTACTCAGGCATTGAAGCGCTTAAAAAGGAGCTAAAGATTAAAGCATTGAAGTTGGCAAAGGAAAAGGCTGGTTATCTTGCTGAAGCACTTAATAATAAAGTAGGCGAGCCCTTAGAGATTCAGGAGATCAATAATGAATCTTATCCTCAACCGATTTATCGCATGAATATGATGATGGCCAAAACAGCTGATGAGAGTTCATCTCCTGAAATTGACTTTAAAAAAATTAAACTTAACTATCAGATGAGAGTTGTGTTTGAATTGGTTAAATAGATGCTGTGTTGAATTCCAAATGTATTTTACTTTTGTTTTATTAAAGGCGGCTTTATGTTAGCCTCATTAGGGCAGTTCATTTTTTAATGGCTGCTCTAACTATTTTGTAAAACTTGTATGCCATTTACGCCTTACTGGATATAATCATTAAAAGGCTTGTCTGTTTTAAAGATTATATATATGAGTTCCAATATCTTCCTTTGTACGGACACTGCAGCTTTCATTTTAATACCATGTCGGGATACCAGGCGGACAAATAAAGCTTTATTTTGTTCATTAAATCTCATTGCGGACAGTGCTGGCATATGCATGGCTTTTCTAAGATGCCTGTTCCCTTTCTTAGATATCCGGGGTTTGCCTTTTACTGATGTGTCTGAATCCTTTAACTTTACATCCAGGCCACCAACTGCTTTTTAATTCTTTATCAGTTCAAATCCATTTGTTTGTGCTAATATGATTACTGCAGTAAGGTTACCTACACCCGGTATAGTCGTTATCAGGTTAATCTTCTTTACTAATTCTGCATCTTTTTTAATAATTGTAGTGATCTCTGCCTTAATTTCCAAATCCTGCTTATCGCAGCTTAATACGTTCAGTTATCCTTTTCATACTGCTTTGATTTGGAAAAGCTTCTGTATTTTCCGCATGTAACTGGTTCATTAATACGGTTCTGTCTGCAATCAGCTGGTCTCTTTCACTGGTTAATTGCTTCAGTTCCCGGAATGTTTTTTTAGGTTTTTGACATACTTCTAATTTCCTTCCAATCCAAAACGGGCAATAGCTTGTGAGGCTGTTTTGTCTGTAATCGCATTGACATCAAGGGTCCGGAAAAGTTACTGATCTTGTTGGGCAATACAATACTTGCTTCTAAGCCATTGTCTGTCAGATAATAGGCCAAGGATTCATGATATACCCAGTGGCTTCCATAACATAACGGATCTTTATGTTATTTTAACCTGATTTTCAGTCCACGTTGTTAATGCTTTAAATCATTTTTGACTGTTGGCAAATACCTTATAGTCAAACAATTCTATTGTTAGCTCCTGATTCATATGTCCAAGGGATACTACCAGTTCTTTCTGAGCTACATCAATACCTGCTACCTGTTTTAAAATCATCATTAATTTGTATGTTAATAATTTATAAGTGAATAACCTTTCTTCGTCTTTTCTCCTGGTTGGATATTGTGAATATATAGCCAACCTATATTTCTTACATACTGTTCTGACTCTAAAAGGTGAAAAAACGTGATGCAATATTTATTTATGTACATGCTTTTAATAACTGTTAGGGTCTAATTTTACTCTCACGTTTCTCACTTATTATATTAAATTTATTATTTTAATGTGGTAATGCAAACATAAGAGCTGACGCTACATTCGCCACCAGTAAACCCTATACCATATGATGGTATAGGGGGTTCTTAGCAATTTGTTCACTAACACGTCGCCTGCACCTGAAATGAGCTGGTCGAAGGATGTCCGGATTTTTCTCATAGCTATTGCTTTAATGATCGCTACATTGCGGTCTTCATTACAACAGCTATAGTTATGTAAAGTGCTTTACTTCGCAACAAAGCCTAAGATCGGATTTTACCCTTTACTTAACATAATCCTCAACAATTCATAATCGATTTTATGTAAAACTTTACATAAATCGGAAAACGAAATTATTTGTTTCATGGTTCTCATGAAGCTGGGCAGTCAAGCTCTATTCTTCCTTTGGTACCTGCAAATTACATCAGATTAATCCACAGGAATGGCTGACAGATGTACTGAACAGAATGCCTGGTTGCCCTAAGGAATAAACTCAAGGAGTTCCTCCCTCAGAACTGGTCCCCTCTTGTAGTAGCCTAAGTAGTTTGGCTACTACAGTTTCTCCATAAAACGGATACTGGTAAGCTCAGGACGTTCAAACTCAGCAGGAGTAACAATATCAGCAAATTCATGCAGGCTGATTCGTAGAACCTGCAGATTTTGAATATGACTATAAAACTCGCTTCTTTATAACCCCGTTCAACATTGTAGTAGGTAGCGGTTGATAATCCGGCAGCTTTAGCTATCGAACTGATGGTTACACCATTAGATTCCCATAATTTCTGTAGTGTTTGTCCTATGGTTATCATAAAACAAATATGAACTGATTGAAAAGAGATGCAATAAAAATTATATCCACTTTTCAAATATGCTTTTCACCGAGCGCTTACGCTTACAACAATGTTATATCTCTCTTATTAGCAGGTAAATTCATCAATAAATACCCTGCTAATTCGGATCCTCTATGTTTTTTTTGTTTACAGGAGTATATTTAACAGCAATAGTACCTTCGTTTATTGGTTTGGTAAAATCAATACCAATTCTATAAGCTGTACCCCCTTGTCTTAAGCCTTTTACTGGTACTTGCTCATCCACAATTTTAATTTCACCACCCGTACTTGTAATTTCTGCTTTTACTTTTTGATTTTTTGTGGTTAAAATAACGGTGTTTGAATTGATGATTTCATATTTGGCAAAAGTCAATATTGCTGTACCAAAAGTTAGAGGCTTTGTAGCCGAAAATTGATCTTCAATGGTAATTGTTCCTGTACCTGATTTATTATTTACTATCGTACGGACAAGCTTTTTGATTTGCGGAATCTCATAAGCTTTGCTGATATCCATCACTGCTTTATCAATTTCCTTAGTAAATGTTGTTTCCGTGATTTTTCCTTCAAATTTTCGGCCGTTCGATTGTAATTTGCCATCAATACGAGGAAGAGGATGCCCCCAAGAGCTTCTTGCTGGGTTATCTTCAGAAAATGCACCAGCGGTATACGATGGCGCTCCTATATCACCGGTTATTAAGTCATTTCCTAAAAAAACAACATAAGTTCCCACATCGCTATGGTTATGATTTTCGGCGTTGTGCCCCGCTTTTACAGCAATTGAAAAAGGATTTTTCTGCTTTCCCCTTGAAATTACCATTCCAAAGTCATCGAAATAAGAATAATTAGGTAAATCTTGATTTGGTTTTGGAGCGTTTTTATTGATTGAAAATAGGGTCGGGTTATTCCATGCTATAAGATGTTCTACGGCTTCTTCAAACCTAAACTCTACAGGTTTTATAGCGCCATAGTGTGCAGCTGAAAGGGTAGCAGCAAAATTACTACCGCTATTAGAGAGTTGTGAGACCCCATCAGCAAAGGGAGCACAAGTACTATTCTGAATTTCAAATTTCTGAGGAAAATTACCTACATTTTTAAGTTTCTCAGGGTTTCCTCCGTCAAATAAGTTTATTTTACCATGGGTATAATCTGATAGTATTTGTGCCAGATACAAATAATGCCCAAATCCATAACCCCAATAGCCTGCCCCTTCCGAGCAATAACCATCTTGCCCAAAACCACTTAAATAGTATTTCATACTGTTTAAAGCAGAACCAACAATAGCAAGTCTTTCATTTGCATCAGTAGAATTGGCAATGGTAGAAAATACAGAACCACTTGTGCAAACCGCATTCCAGTTACTGGTGGCTTTTATCCATTTATTCAATTCGTTTTCGCCTTTTGCACTTGCTAAATATGATGCTGTAATTCTTTTATGTACAATTGATGATATATCGTTTCTTAACTTGGCAGGCAATTTATCTGCTAAAAGAATATTAGCCAACGTTAAAACCGACCCGAATTTCCGTGCACCTAAATCAATTGCAATGCTTTTGCCTTCTAAATTGCTGTTTGCCGAATCGTCATGGTTAGGATGCATCCACGATTTCATCGTCATAATAGCTTTACAATAAGTTTCTATTTGAGGTATGAAATTCCCTTTATTTTCAAGACATTCTGCCAATATAAAATACTCCAATCTCTCCATGGTATTGTAATATTTAGGTTTATACATCCCTCTATTGCCTTGTTTATTGGCTTCTCTATACACTTCATCAGAAATAGGGATCTCAGGAGTTTTTTGTATTACTGCATAAGCTTCCTTTAAGTATTCTTTTCCTGATGATGAATTTGCAATTTTGTTCCAATAATCCCTATCGCTATATGCTGGTGCAGGCATAAAGGTTTCCTGTGGCATAAATGGACGTAACATCTTTATTTGTTTAGCGGTTGGATAAATCTGATCGCCATTCGCTAATTTTAAGTAGGCAGTAATGTTTAATCCATCATCAGCTTTAGCAAAAGAGGTGTTTGAAATAAACAGAAAGATTAAAATTAATTTTAATATTGTTTTCATTTTTTTATTAATTATTCAGCTTTACCAGTAGTTCTCGACCAAACAAAACTTTCGCTTAATAAGGCATTATATTCTTTAGCTAGTCTGGTTTTCATATCTTCAAAAACTTCTTTATTTGCTTTTGAAACTTCAAATTTTTCTATTCTATCCATTTTTATATTGTATAATTCAAAATCGGTTAGTTTGGCATTTTTAACTAACTCCCAATTCCCACTATAAATATTTTCAAATTGAGGCAAGTACTTGTTCTCATTTTTTAGTCTTGCTAAAATTTTCCAATCGCCAAAACGCATGGCAACCATTTCTTGGTTTAAAGCATTGTAGAAACTCCAAATCAATGGTTTTTTACGATTGTAATTTCCCGTTTTTATTAATGAGCTAATAGACTCACCGTCTAATCCAACATTTGGTAGTTTTGCACCCGTTAATTCGCCAAATGTTGGGAAGAAATCAAGCGCAGAAACCACAGCATCGCTAGTGCCCTTAAAGTTTTGTTTGCCTTTCCAATAAATAATTGCAGGAACTCTAATACCCCCTTCGTTAGTCCAAAGTTTATGTCCTTTTAAATCGTCAGTTGAACCGTATGATCTAAATGACTTACTGGTTCTGTTTAAAGTTTCTGGGCCATTATCTGAAGTGAAAATGATAATGGTATTCTCTACTTTATTTTTCTCTAAATAGCTCATTAATCTACCCACAGCTCTGTCAGCATTTTCTACGCTTGCAAAAAATTGGGCTTGATTTTCGTTGATTGATTTTGGGAGATATTTTTGAACCAAATCTTTTGGAGAAGAAATAGATTCATGTGGTTCGTGAAAGCAAATTTGAAGGTAATACGGTTTTTTATCTGTTTTTTTATCTAACCAACCCAAAGCTTCATCCATAACAATTTGACAACTGAACCCTTTTATTTCTCCAACTGCTACGCCATTCCTCACAAAGTTTACGGGGTTTTCATGACTAGGAGTTGCATTATTTGCGGTAGCAAACCAATAATCGAACCCGAAATTGTTTGGTTGTGGTTGTGCAGCGCTATTAAATTTAGAATTGCAATGCCATTTTCCCATTATTGCAGTAGCATAACCTGCAGATTTTAACATTTCGGGGATGGTGTGTTCTGATTTTTGCATGTGTACTAAATCCCTACAATCCTCGCTTTTATTCACGCCCGATATGAAATCATAAACACCCGCTTTATTTGGATTTCTGCCCGTTAAATAACCCACTCTTGATGGTGAGCAAACAGGAGCAGCGGCGTAATAATTAGTTAGTTTTAATCCAGCAGAGGCTAACTTATCTATATTAGGTGTTTCAATAGTTGGATGACCGAAAGAACCTAAATCGCCATAGCCTAAGTCATCACATAAAATGAATATAATGTTAGGTTGTTTTTTTCTTGTGCAAAAGAAACAGCTACTACAAGCAGTAATGCAGTGAGTATGCTTAATTTTGTAATTGGATTTTTTGATATTTTTTTCATGGTATTAATACGCCTACACTATTTAAAATTAATGATTTCTTTCTCTTGATTTCTCATTATCCCAATTGAAATAATTTTGTTGTTATTGAATAATTCTATGAGTTGCTTATAGTTGTCAACAGTTTTGCCATTATATGTGGTAATCACATCGCCAGTTTTAAAGCCTGCTTGTTCTGCAGCAGCATGCACAGAAAGTTTTAATATTAACACACCGCTTATTGTTGCAAGGCCTGCTGCAGATTGTTCTGAAAGTGTTTCTACGTTTTTTACTCGAGCGCCCAACCACTCAAATGTTTTTTCAACGGTTACTTTTGTGTTAAAAACTAAATCGGGGATAATTGGAGTTTTTGCAATGGCTTTTAGTTTTTTAGATTTCACACCAAACTCCATTTGGAAGTTTTTGAATCCGATTTTTAGAGCTGGTGAATTTTCTTTTACTCTAAAATCTCCATTTTTAGCATCAATAAAATTAGGGTTGCCTACTAGCGAATGCGCATCCGTTGAATTGGCTTTAAATTTTTCTAAATCGATGATATTGGAAGTGAAAAGATTAGAATCTATCAATGTGCCCCATTTCCCATTCTCGGCAATTGTTTTGTTCATTACTGCTGGTTTGTAAGCTCCAAAAACAATGTTGTTTTTAAACACATCACCACTTTCTGCATACCAAACATGTGGATGCAGTGAATTATTGATAATGACATTATTATAAGCCATACGGTCATATCCTTCACGAAGTTTTAAACCGCCATTCAATAAAACGTTATTGTAAATTTTATACCATGTAGAACCATCATCTAAATCTATATCCCAGCCATGGTCGCAACGGAAACGGCTATTTCTGATGGTGTTAAAATCTAAAATATCTAACTTAGGCAAGTTTGGATGTTTAACAACTTCTTTAACAGTTTGGTTAATGTCCGGAGTCCAAAATCGGTCTCTTCCCCAAGAGTTAAAACTACCATGATCGCCAGTTTCTAATACGGTATTAAACACATCGCAATACTCAATTATATGACCACCAAAAGTTCCCTCGCTAATATTTATTCCCGCTCTCGGAACATCGTAAATTGAACAATGGCTGGCTGTAATTTTATGCGACATAGAGATTTGTATGGGAGCGGTTTGTCTTTCATAGCGGCCAGTTTTGGTAATTAAACAATCTTCTACCAAACAATCCTCTGGGTAATCATTTCCTTTAGGACCTGGGGTGAGGTCAATTTTATCGAAATCTTGTTTTCCGTATCTAAATAATGGGCTACGTACCATATCTGGGTTACCAACAAAAGCAACTCCATTAGCACCACTTTCGTGGATATAACAGCTTTTAATAGTTATTTTTCGATTGTAATTATTTACGAAAATGCTGTTACCGCCCACTTGGTCAAATTCACAATTAATGATACTGCAATTTTCTGCACCATTAAAAAAAACGGCTCCACCACGGTAAGTTGTCCAATCGCTACGTAAAAGCGGTTCTTTATTTAGCATAAAGGTCGGACTAGCATGTCTGAATACGAAACCTTGAAAGCTTACATGTTTTACAGGCTGCTTTTGGTTTCCGTTAAACACTAATAAATGTTTTAAACGTACAATTTCAACGGTTGCTTTTGCTAAATCAACTTTAGCTAGGGGATAGTAATAAAGTGTTTTCTCTTTTTTATTGTAGAACCACTCGCCGGGTGCATCTAATTCTTCGAAGACATTTTCTATCATTCTGTAGCGTGGGTGCATGGCAGATGGACGGTTATTTTGCCAACCTCCCTCTAAAATTAAACTACCATCAGTGTTTTTACCTTTTACCAACCAGTGCATATCTCCCCATAAAGCCTGATGCATAGCATGTAAATATGCACCTTCTGGATTTTTCCACGATTTTATTCTGTTCAAATCTAAAGGGTCATTTTTAGGATCTGCGGTTTTTCCATGATCTAAATCCCAAGTATCAAAAACATTTTTACCTTCAATGGCATTAGGAAAACGAGCCATTCTTTGGTTTTGGCCATTGATGTAAAGCTGTGAAATGTCTTGTTCACCAGTTATTTGGGCCGTATAAATTCCGTTTTTATAGGGTTTCCATCTTAAGTTAAGCAAAGTGCCTCCGCTTATGATCGCTTTCCCTTCGTTTAAAGCTTTATAAATAACTGGGTTTTCTGCAGTTCCAGAATTGTTACTATTCAATACAAAAGTATTGGGCAAATAATAAATGCCATCGTTTAAAATGATGTTTACTTCTGCTTTTCCGCTAAAAGCATTTGCCAGTTCTTTTGCTCTATCTAATGTCTTTAAAGGATTTTCCTTTGTTCCTTTCGCAGTATCGTTTCCTTTCGGCGATACGTAAAATTCCTTTACAGGAGCTTTAAACGAACTTAGCGATAGATAAAGTGCGAAGACTGATAATCGAATTAAATTGGTCATCCTTTTAAGTCTATTTGTGTTCGACATGAGTTTCAGTTTTTTCTCTCATTAAATATGATGGGAATTTTGCCGCTGGAGTACCATACTCGTAGCGTAAAATACTTTGGTTTCCACTATCTGGAAGTAATGGAACAAATAAGCCATTTGTGCTGCTTAATTCTTTAAACAGTTCATGATTCATTTCAGCAGCAATTGCTAAGTGGTCCTTATCTCTAATTAAATTGATGATTTCATTTGGATCGTTTTTTAAATCATATAATTCATCGGTATCCCACAACCCCGTATATCTAATGTACTTATACCTATCGCCACGTATGGCATGTACTGTAGGGGTTTGCGGGAAATTGCGTTCCCAATAATATTCATAGAGCAATCCTTTTCTCCAATCTTTCTTTTCACCCTTTAATAGTGGCAAAAAGCTGCTTCCATTCATATAGTTTGGTGCTTTTAAGCCTGCAGCTTCTAAAAGAGTAGATGCAATATCAATATTCGCTACAACCTCTGGAACTACGGTATTTGGTTTAATAATTTCTGGACAATAGGCTAACATGGGCACTCTCATCGAAGCTTCGTAAGCAGTTCTTTTATCAATTAAACCATGCTCTCCATATTGGAAACCATTATCGCCCATATAAATGATTAATGTAGATTCTAAAAGATTGTTTTTCTTTAGATAATCCATCACTCTTGCAACAGACTGATCTACACCATACAAGGTTTCTGCATAGGTTTTATAAATTTCGCCAATATCAGCAGTGCTATGAAAAGGAAATTCTACACCATGCCATGAATTGCGCTGATTTTGCAACCACATAGGTGCTCCTTGATGTACGCCAATAGTCATGCTTAGAGGAGGTTTGAAGCTAAAATTATCTGCTAAATGTTTATCTTCTTCTCTGGGAATACACTCGGCATGAACAGCTTTATGTGATAAGTACAGCATAAATGGTTTTTTAGTATTTCTGGTGTTCAGAAAATCTAAAGCATAATCCGTAAGTTCATCTGTGATGTAGCCTTTTTGTGCTACATGTTTGCCATTTACGTTTAAACCATTGGCTTCGGGTAAATAAGAACCTTGTCCTTTAAAAGAAACCCAATAATCAAAACCTTTTTGCGGATCGTCAAATTCGCCACCCATGTGCCACTTGCCTATCATAGCAGTTTGGTAGCCCACTTTTTGTAAATATTGAGGGAAAAAAATCAAGTCTTTAGACACCGCATGTTGGTTATCAACTACTTTATGCAAATGCGCATATAATCCGGTAAGAATAGATGCCCGAGAAGGAGAGCATAGTGAAGTTGTTACAAAAGCATTGGGCAAATAGGCGCCTTCTTTGGCCATTAAATCAAGCGTTGGTGTTTTTATAAAATCTTGCGCTTTTAAAAAACCTAGTGCATCGTACCGTTGGTCATCCACCAAAATAAAAACAATGTTTCTTGGCTTTGAGTTGTCATTTTTTTTGAGTTTTAAACTTCCTTTATCTTGCCTAATCAATTGTGTTTGAGTAAAGCCATTAGTCGAAAAAAAAATCAACGTTAAGAGATAAAATAATTTATTTTTTTTAAACATGATATTTTTTTAAAAATTATTTATTTTAATGAATTGCTTTTTTTCGTCAACGATAGGAGCGGTAGCTCCCGATTTTTCACCGCGACTACAGCGGATAGCCTGTTACCTTACCCGCCGCAAGCAAAAAACGGCCATATTTCATTGACTAATTTTTTGAATAACAATTTTTGCAACCAATGATTCTTTAAAATCTTCCAGATATTTTACCCATGCGTTGTTATTGGTAAAAGTGCTTTGCCGGTTCCAAGTTGCACCAGAGTAATAAGTAATTGCTCCTTGTTCATCGGTTTTTGCAAATGTTAGAAGTTGCCCTTTAATTTCTGCCATTTTTTGAACTGCAGAAGGGAATAGGCATGATAAGGCAGTAACACCATCTGGGCCATGTTGTGGTTCCCAATAGCTCATAATTCCATTTTGTTCGTTAAAATATTTTACACCAGGTTCCGGGCGGCCAATAATACCTGCCACCACTGGTAAATTTTTAACATTGCTCCCCGAATAATTTACCTCAATCTTGTTTAACCAATCTCCAGCATCTAATGAGAATGTTTTGGTAACTTTAACTTTCTGATCACCAACTTGCCATTCGTTATAAAATAATTGGAATGAAGTACGTAGTGGCCCATTATCTAATACTTTATATTCTACATAGTTTTTAGAGTAATAAATAGAATCGTTTAAATAGGGCATCATATTACCGGCCCCCAGGGTGAAACCTACATGGTAATAATCCATCCCATCTCCATGGTCTATATGGTAATCACCTCTTTTGTACCTTTCGTTCAAAATCAGTCTGTCAGTACGCTTAACCCATACATCCATTCCATAAGCGTTGTCTTTGGGCGTAGTTTCTAGTGCTTTTCCGTACATACGATATGCTATCTTATCGTTTTCCCATGCAAAATCGTCTAATCTTTCTGGTACGTATCTACCATAGGTTTTACTAGCAAATTTTTCTCTTTGCCCGGTAGTAATTAAAATGTTTTTATTTTGATAAGAATTTAAAGAAATCTGAATCAATAGATTTACTACATTTGAAGTGCCCTTTTTTTCTAGTTGAAAAGGGATTTGCATTTTTGTGTCCGATTCAATCACAATCAACTTAGCAGTGTCAATTTTGTTTATTGTTTTCCATGGAACTTCAATAACCTTATCAAAATAAGTTAAGCTGCTAGGATTGCTAATTTGTAAAGTAGTAGTGGTTTGTGCATTAGCAGTTAAAAGATTCCCTGCACACAAAATGAGTAAAAAGAAGTTCGAAAATCTCATAATTTGGTTTCCTTAATTTTTATTCTAAGCTATCGTTTCGGTTTTTTTTTGGATAGAATAGGAAAGGTTATATTCAGCTAAATAACTAATAAAATATTTAAAAACCAACAACTAATTATAGATCCAAACGATTTGATACGATATTTGAAGCTTTCAATTGTCGTATCTATTGCCTTTAATCATTTTAACACTTTATATAAAAAAATTATTTGGTTAACGTGTTGTGCGATTAAAAAAAGAGTATATAATGAATAAAAAGGTTGTGCATAATAGTGCAAATCTGTATTTTAAAGAGGGGTTACGACTAAGTAATTCCTCTCTATGCACAACCTTTCGACCAATTTTAATCAATTCTTAGAAATAACCAAATCTGTTTTTAAATCCACTATCAATAAGGATAATGACTTTATATTTTATCTTGGAAAGTCTAAACTATCTGATTGTGAGCTTATTGCCTTGGTTTTAACCGCTGAATCTTTAGGTATTGACTCAGAAAATTACTTGTTTGGGAAACTTAAAAGCGATTATTCATCTGAATTTCCACAGTTAATACATCGTTGCAATTTTAACCGGGAGAAGAAAAGTAATCTTTCCCTGGTTGCAGCAGCTCAATGACACCTGGCCAGACAAATGAATGAAGGTGAAAATGTATTTATTGTGGATTCTATTCCTGTTCCAATCTGTAAAATCGTTCGGGAAAAATCCTCAAAGATAGGCAGGGAAAACTTCGATAAAGCTCCTGATAAAGGATATACCTGACCTCATCTTACGATAGTCTTGCAGGCGAACAGCTGCCAGCAAGACTATCCCGCGGCAATTATTCAGCAAGTATCTTCTGTTGTTAATGGTAAACCGGTCCTAAGCGTTGTCAATGTACTGTTGCTTCTTGTCCTGTTCATTCCGTATACCTCATATAAATTGATAGCTGAGTTGTCACCAATACAGGCAGCGGTTATACCATTGCACCCACAACAATTGCAACCATTGGTGGTAGTAAGTACAACAGTAGCAACTATTGGCACAACCATTATAGGTGGAAAGATAACTTCTTTAATCATGAGTAACCCTGGCGGATAACTACCCATAATATATCAGGTACCCCATTGATGGCTATTTCACTTATCAGCTACTAATGGATGGGGCAAAAATAGAATTAGAGTTAGGCGAAAAACCCAACTCAAATTGGTGAACTACTCCTTAGGCTTTAAGTAACCTAAAGATTGTAAAAATAGATCAGCGAAATTAACAGTGCTGGTATAGTTTTCTTTACTGGTTGATTGGTTAAAAAAGCCATGTTCGGCATTAGGGTATAAATGTAATTCGCATCGGCTACCTATTTTTTCCATCACCAATTTATAATATTCCATAGCCACAGTTGGGATATGTTTATCCTTAGTCCCTAAAAATATAATGGTTGGTGGCGCTCCTTTTTTAATGTTATGTAGTGGAGAAAAGCTTTTATAAGCGTCACCAATTCTTTCATAACCATAACCTGCTGGTCCATTGTCAATAACGGGATTAAAAAGAACCAAGGCATCAGGTTTGCAACTGATCGTTAAATCATCTGTTTTTTCGTTATAATCATCAATTAAAGCAGTTGCAGCAGCCAAATGCCCACCGGCAGAACCACCCGATCCGATGATTTTATCGGGGTCAATCCCAAATTTAACTGCGTTTTTACGAATATAACGCATGGCTGATTTTGCATCTTTTACACATTCAAAAGGAGTGGTTTTATTTTTATTTTTTGTTCGATAATCAACCAGAAAACACACCAATCCTCTTTCCGAAAAATATTTTGCTTGATCTAAAAACTGGGAGGTAGTGCCACCAACCCATCCTCCACCAAAAAAGAAGACCATGGCAGGCTTCGGTTTTGAAGCATCAGCGTGTTTTGGGTAATAAATATCGATAAATAATTTTGTGGTATCTATTTGTTTGTAAAGTACCTTTTCTTGAGCGAAGCCATTAGATATGCCTAATGTGATGCTCAAAAAAAAGATGTAGAGAAATGTTTGTTTCATAAATTTAGTTTAAAATTTCTTTTACCTGGTTCCACTCCAAACCAATGTGACATTTTTTGTTTTACTTCTGGAGTACTACGACCATCTATAATATATTTTTTAATAAAGCTTTTAGTTCCGTTACTTTTTGTGGATTTGAAGCTTCCAGATTTTTGGTTTCTGAAGGGTCGCTTTATATATTGTATAATTGGATGCAAAGTAAGCCTGCTTCTAGTTTGCTCCCCAGGTATTGGATCGCTCCAGCCGCCAGAACCTGGGCAAATTTATAGCATCCAGTCGCCTTTTCTGATAGAGAAACTACCATCAATAGAATGGTGAACAAACTGTCCTCACCTTCATTGTCTGCCAATTTATAATTGGCGACAGCGGCAGCAGGTGCAAAAAAATCGGTTGTGCAAATTACTTCACCATTTAAGCTTCCTTTTTTAATTTTTGCGGGCCATTTTGGGTTGGTAATTGAATTGAAATTTTCAATAAAAATAGGTAAAAATTCAAGATTAAATATCATTGCTGTCCGATAAAAATTAAACTTAATGAAAATAAGCCTTTTTAATAGGTTTGCATGCAGTTTTTGCTCTTTATTGGAAAAAGAACCCCTACCCATCAAAAATAGATGCTTGCATTGCCGGTTTATTAGTGTTTTTTCTGCGCCATTCTATCTCTTTTTCTCGATCAGATCGGTCATTGTGATGCAATGAATGGATCTTCTCATTTACCGCATAGATCTGTTCCATACCATCTTGTTTCTAAACTCAACAAACAGGGAGGCATCGAAAGGGGTTTCATTGCCGAAACTTGAATAGCCAAGGAAGTATTGCATATACATATTTTCACTGATCTGGCTGCGGTTTCCCTGTCATCAAGATTGCACATATGCTTTATGTTTATCGAACCATTAACAACCCTTGGGCTAATAGGAGGCCTTCCGTTGCTGCTCAAACCAACATGTTTGGTGTAAATATTACAGATCTCAACCCAGGGAATCTTCCCTGCCAGTACAACCCAACGGTTATCTGAACTCAGCTTTCGAGAAAAGGGAGTATCAAAACCTGCTAGCGTTAATTGTGAGGGGCTAACAAAACCAGGGGCTGATGCAGGCCTATTTACCTTTTTTTTATCTTTCCCTGCACTATCTATCCCTAAAATCCGAATAACTAACTGACTATCAAAATGATTTTACTTTTTCAACAGAACCTAGTAGTTTGGTTTTTCAAAAGGGGTAGCTAGAGCTGCCGCTTTGTGGTATCTATTCATTCAAGAATTAGAATTTGGGGTTGCTTTTAGGATATTACTTCTCCTAAGTTACCCTTTAAGTCTTCTTCTGATTTGTTTTTGGACTGTTCTTCCAACAATAGTGCTTTCAAACGGTCTTCTCTTTCGATCATATCCGCCAGACTGGTTTCGCCGAGAATCTTCAGTGTAGCATCCCTCACGTCTATCATTACATCGCGAATCCCGCAATATATTTCACTGGTACATTCGTCACATTTTTCGTAAAAGTTCAAACTCACACAAGGCACAGGGCAATAGGACCATCAATGATCCGAATAATGGCAGCAAGTTTAATATCTTCTGCCTTTTTCATCAGGTAATAACCACCTCCTGCACCTTTTTTACTGGCCAAAAAACCATTGCGCTTCATCTCTAAAAGTATTGCCTCTAAAAACTTCTTTGGAAGTTGTTCATTTGTGGCAATAGATGAAATGAGCATGGGAGCATTACCTTTATTCCTTGCTAAAGCCATTAAGGCCTTTACTGCATATTTGGTTTTTTTGTTAGCAAAATAAATGGTATGTAAAGTCTGTGTCAAAGATAATATTTAATTATTAGCAACGTGCAAACTCTATAGATATTATAGAAAGACTACAACAATGCGGAAAGGATATAATATCCAGCAATCATGAGAAACAGAATAGCGATGATATAAGACAGCATATAGAGGAATGTCCGAAAGACCGATTTTTTATTCTTATTATCGATTAAAACACTTGTGATGGCATCGAGCTGTTTTACTTTTTCCGTAAAATCTCCTTTTAAGCCATTGCGGATGCGTTGCATATTGTTAAGCAGATCTTCCATTTCATCCGGAATGGTCTCATTCAGCATCTCTTTAATTCGCTTTGCAATAGTAGGCGACTTACCATTTGTCGATATGGCAATTTTGAGATTCCCTTTTTGAACAACCGACCCTAAATAGAAATCGCAAATCGCAGGTTGATCCGCTACGTTTGTGAGCACCTTGCGCTCTTTGCAAGCAGCGGCAATCTTAGAGCTGATCTGGCCATCATTTATAGCAACAATTGCCAGGTCAACATCTTCCAGATCCCTCACCTCAAAATCCCGTTCTTCAAAAGGAATGTTATGCTCCTTTAAAACGGCATGCACATCATTACTGATTATGCCCGCCACTAGTTTTATTTTAGCATCCGGACTGTTAATCAGTAAAGTAGCTAACTTTTCTAATGCCACATACCCTCCACCTACAAGAAGCAGATTGAGGGTATGTAATTTGACAAATATTGGAAACAGCGGATTCTTTGCTGGAGTTTCAACCATATTTTAAGCTGTTTGGAGCGTTCTGTAATCTTTCAGCTGTTGGTTAAATAAACTAGACTGCTGAAAGTAATAGGTAGCAAAGTCCTTACCCGGTTCTTGTTGATTCATTTGATAAACCAACTCATTGAAACTGGAAGGAAGGGTAATTTTGCTGGTATCAACAAAAGTAGTATCAAAATCTCTTATAATTCCAGCTTGCGTATTTGTCTTCACTCCTTCTGATACCAACAGTGCCTTAGCTGAGTTGACAAAACCAGTATAGGAATGATAAATGGAATCTGCATATTCACCAGCTTCCAATGCCTCATCAGCCCACTGAATTCGTTCCTCTGCTTCATAAAGTAAAGTGGCAACCAGGTCAATCATTACACTGGCACATTCACCCACTCCAATTGCAGTAACGTAGGGCTCGGTATGTTCCCAGTCAATGAAATCATCCGGAGTAATATCTTCAGGTTTCGCCAAAGGATTCAGCAGGTCATAGAAATAAATCTTTCCTTGTCTGATGTAATAGTCATTGTACAACTCACCTTCCTGACTATTATCAAAATAATCGTCCAGGATAGCACGCAGCACCTGCGGACCTCTTTTGCTAGGAATTTTAATAATCTTTTCAGAAGCAACACCTGCGCCGTCGCCAGTAGATCCTCCACCCAGTAACACCTGTAAAGCAGGAGCAACGAGTTTGCCAATCTTCATACTGGAGCCATGAAAACCTATAGCTGCCAGGGCATGTTGACCGCAAGCATTGATGCAACCACTTATTTTAATGGTAATATCTTTATTATAAATAAGTTCAGGATATTCGGCTGTCATCACCTTTTCCAGCTCTCGTGTAATGCCGGTACTGTTTGAAATACCAAGATTACAAGTGTCTGTTCCAGGGCATGAGGTAATGTCAAGCACACTGCCAAAACCAGGTTCAGCTAAATAAAGCTCATCCAGTTTTTGAAATAAGTAAGGCAGGTTTTCTTCCTTCACATAGCGAAGTAAGATGCCCTGTGTATTCGTCAGGCGGATATCATCAGCTGCAGTATCACGAACTATTTCTGCCAGTTTACGTGCTATAGGCGTTTTAATATCCCCGTTTTGAACACGGATTCCAACGGAAACATAACCTTCTTGTTTCTGAGGGAAGATATTCGTCTTTCTCCATTGCTCATATTTAACCGGATTAAGAAGCTCTATAGCCGGCTGAATGACAGAAGCCGGTAAAGTGAAATCGAAATCGCGACTTATTTTGAATGTTTTGTTCTTTAATGCCAAACGCTCTTTCTCTGCCAATTCAAGAAAGGCCTTTTTGCCCATTTCCTGGATCAGATACTTTAAGCGGGCTTTATTTCGTTTCGCGCGTTCACCATGACGGTCGAACACACGGATCACAGATTCTGCAAAAGGAATGATGAGATCTTCGTGCATGAAGTCAGTCACGAATTCTGAAATATGTGGCTGAGATCCTAAACCTCCTCCCAGATATACTTTAAACCCACGTACTTCAACGCCATTTTCGATCTTTACCTTAGGAATAAAACCGATATCATGCATATAGGCATAAGCCGTGTCTGATTCAGAAGAAGAAAAGGACATCTTGAACTTTCTTCCCATATCCTGACAGATCGGGTTTCTAAGAAAATACTCAAATGTAGCCTGTGCATACGGAGTAACATCAAAAGCTTCATCCGGATCTACACCTGCTTCTGGAGATGCCGTTACATTACGGACGGTATTTCCACAAGCCTCACGCAGAGTTACGGAGTCTTTTTCCAGTTCGGCCCATAACTCAGGAGTGCGCTCTAAACTCACATAGTGGAGTTGTATATCCTGACGGGTAGTAATGTGTAAATTTCCTGTTGCGTATTCATCGGATACATCAGAAATACGATAAAGCTGTTGAATACTCAGTTTTCCATAAGGAAGTTTGATCCGGATCATCTGTACCCCTGGTTGTCTTTGGCCGTAAACGCCTCTTGCCAACCTTAAGCTCCGGAACTTCTCTCCATCTAATTGACCGTCTCTAAATAACCTTATCTTCTTCTCCAGGTCAATTATATCTTTCTGTACCAGCGGATTCTCTAGCTCTGTTCTAAAACCTTGCATTCTCTATAGAGTTAATGTTATAACCAAAAATAGCAATTCCTGCCCGGTATCTAAAATATTTTTCCCTCTCATATCGTTTGACTAATGTAAATTTACCTTAGCAAGTGAATTCGCTATTCATCTATAATAAACTTAAACTCCCCCAATATGACTGAAATTAATATTCCCCGTCTTGATCTGAATGATTATGTGCATGGATCTGATGAGCAGAAAGCTGCCTTTTCTGATCAGATCGGTCAGGCTTTTACAGAAACAGGTTTTGTGACTATTGCCAATCACGGCATGACAAAGGAACTTATGGACGAGCTTTACGTGGAGGTGAAAAAGTTTTTCAGTCTGCCTGATGAAGTAAAACGCAAATATGAAATCCCTGAACTTGCCGGTCAGCGTGGTTATACCGGCAAGGGAAAAGAAAAGGCGAAAGGAGCTCCGGTGCCGGATTTAAAAGAATTCTGGCAAAGGGGACAAACGGTTACAGATGGTGATCCGGTTAAAGCGCAGTATCCGGACAATGTGGAGGTAGAAGAATTGCCCCGTTTTAATGTGGTAACCCGGGAAGTATACGAATGCCTGGAGCGTGCCGGAAAGCATTTGCTGAAAGCGATAGCCGTTTACCTGGGTCTGGATGAAAATTATTTCGACACCAAAGTGCATAACGGTAACTCCATTTTGCGTGGAATTCATTATTTCCCAATTCTGGATCCTGATGCTTTAGCTCCTGATGCGGTGCGTGCAGGTGCTCATGAAGATATTAATTTAATTACCTTATTAATTGGCGCCAGTGCGGATGGGTTGGAAGTGCTTACGCGCAATGACGTCTGGTATCCGGTGAAAACTCAGGTAGAAGATATTGTGGTTAATGTGGGGGATATGTTGCAAAGGCTTACCAACAACAAGCTAAAATCGACTACCCATCGTGTAGTGAACCCGCCACGTGAATTGATGAAAGCATCGCGGTTTTCAGTGCCATTTTTTCTTCATCCTAAACTAGAGGTAGATCTTAGCTGTCTGGATGTTTGTATTGACGCTGCGCATCCAAAAGCGTATAGTGATATGACTGCAGGGGAATACCTGGATGAAAGGCTCAGGGAAATCGGATTAAAAATGTAACTATCCACAGACAGTGACGTAACTGCGATAGGTCAGCTTCGCTGCTTGACCCTTCGTTGTTCGTTGGTGCTGGCTTGGCGGTTCGTGTCTGAAGCCGAAAGTAAGGGACAAGCAAGCGTTATATAAGGGTGATGTTGCCTTCATGGCTCTATGTTGGTTATGTTAGATAGCGTTTAAAGAGCGCTCAGTAATTTCTTTTGAAAGTATTAATGCTTGTAAATTATTGAGCTAACGTATACCTGATGTTCGTAATCGCTGATCCTCCAGCAGTATACCCAACTTCATCCGGATCATCGTAAGATATTACTTCAACTACGGTAAATGACTTTTTAGCTTTCAGTGCAAAGATGCGTGCCAACCCTGGGTTGTAAACGGTTAATGGTTGAATCTCTCCGGAGGTGCCGTCATATTGATAATTTCCATAAATGACTGTATAATTTACATTTTCACCTTGTATGTTGGGGGTGAGTTCAAAACCAAATTCTGTACAGGGTTTTGACAGTACAAAGGTAAAGGAGCCATTATCTGTGGAATTGAACAATACTTCAGGGTTTTTCTTTTCCACATAAGGTGGGATGTTCCATTCGGAACTCCAGCCAAGGGGAGTCGGTTTGTTGGCCTTAAGCTTTTGCATGCAAATTCTTTCCTCATCCCTGTCGAAAAAAGCCACAGAGAAACTTTTAGTGCCGATCTGATGGTAAAAATATCCTGCTTTTAGTTTTGAAATATCCAGCAGGCAAGTTTCCTTCAGGTAATCAGGATTTAGGAATTCGATCCACGTGTGTTCTCCTGTACTTCCGTCCCCTGTATCGTCTGGTACAAGAGGGTAATTTATAGGAGGTAAATTTAAGTGGATGGTTAAAGTGTCATTATGGGTTCCTGTACCTAATGGGATGGTGTAGATTGAAGTTTGAGCCAGATCATCTTTCTCCGGAACGACATCTGTAAAGGTTTCTTTTTTAGAACAGCTGGATAGGGTTGTGGCAATTAAGGCCACCAATAAAAAATTGTGGGAAGATTTTTTCATACGTATCATGCTTTAAGATCTTTGATGACTACTCAGCTAGCGTGTACCTGATGTTTGCTATTGCAGATCCTCCTGGGGTATAGTTCTCTGCATTTGCATATTCACCCCAGTGAAGGGTCACTGTAGTAAAAGGCCTTGTTGATTTTATTGCAAATAAACGTGCTCCAGAAGGGCTAAAGGTTGTTAATGCGGAAATTTTGCCGGAACTGTAGTCCCAGTTTCCATTTCCATAAAAGCCTATGAAATTTGTGTTTTTATTTTTAATGTTGGGGGCAAGCTCAAAACCAAATTCTGTACAGGGTTTTGATAACACAATAAGAAATTCTCCACGGAAATCAGGATTGAACAAAATATCGGGGTGTTCCTTTTCTACAAAGGGGGGCCTGTTCCAATGGCAGTTCCAGCCATAAGTGGATGCACTTCCCTTTAGTTTTTGAAAGCTGAGTTCTTCGTCAAAACGAGTAAATAAGGAAAGGTAAAAGTCTTCTGTGCCTATTTGGTGATAAAAACTTCCAGGTATAAGTTTTGATATATCTACTAGCTTGGTTGCCTTAATATATTCAGCTGATGGAACGGATATCAGAGTAAAGATTCTGGTTGTTCCAATTAATGGTTTTGCTGTCAATTTTGGAACTTTCAGCGGGCTTAAACCGAGTTTTATTAATGAAGTTTCATTGAAATTTACTGATCCTAATGGTACAGCATACTCAAGAATAGTACTCTTGTTTGTGACGAGGTTTGCCAGGTCTTCGTTTTTTGAACAGCTTGATGATAAGGCAGTAATGATAACGAGGAACAACGATTTAATGTCAAATTTTCCCATAGAGTGATTTGATTTAAAACCTTAAATTAGGTTAAATCGATCAGTTAGGTACTCAGATTATCACATTGTATATTCGCATGTATACTAATGTGAAATTGATTGTTTTGTCGTTGTGAGTCAAGATGTTTGCAAATTTATAGCTAAAAAACAGCTAATATGGATAGCTGAATATTGCAGCTATAAACGCATCATGAGAAATAGTGAGAAAATTAAAATTGCTCAGTTTCTGCTGATAAAACTTGGATTTTTTTTAACTATTCATTTCTTTTTTGACCGCTTCTTCAAACTCTTCGGGGTGTTGTGTCCCGATCAAATATTCCAAACCATCCCTGTCTATCAGTGATAAAGCTTCTTTACCTCCTGCATAGAAGCGGATCTTTCCTTTGGAGTGAAGATTGTATACCGGATTGTTGACGATGTAATGGCTGTATTTTGTGCGGGCAACTTTTACAATACTATTCAGGTCAATTTTAACCAGGCGGGTTGTCCAGAGACCATCAATAATGATACTTTTATTTTTGATAGTGGTTCGGTAGTGTACCATAAAAAGCATCAAAACAGAACCAACCAGAATACCTGCTCCTACCATAAGCAGCAGTTCGGCGGTATTTTGTTTTTGAGCGCTCAAGTAATAGGCCCCGAAACAGAAAAGTGCCATAGTGATCCGAATGCTGATCCTATTAAAGTCTCTGCCTAAATATTGTTTTTCTGTAAAGGTTGCCTGGTTGATCATTTATTTAAAATTTCTATAATGAAAATATCCTGCGTCTGGATTGTTACCTTGTATCTATCGTCAGAACGGTAACCTGCAACCCAGATAATGTCGCCATTACCGTTTTGCAGTATCCCTGTTTCTTGTTTCTCAAAGCGATTCAGTTTTTGATTGGTAAAATAATCGCTGATCTTCTTTTTCCCTTTCATCCCTAAGGGGATAAAATAGTCGCCTATATTCCATAGACGTAATTTAAGGGGGAAATGTAACAATTCGGCGTCTAAATATGCGATTTTATTATTGCCTTTATAGGGAAAAGATAAAAAATCTACATGCGAAATAGAAAACTCTTGTCCCATCCAGGAGAATGATGTCATGTCGGGCGTAATGATTACTTCCGTTTGCAGGATCTTTGACTTTTGCTTTAAAATAAGTAAAGACCTGTCCAGTAATAAGGTATGACTGCTCGATTCAAATGTTTTCCCGGATTGGCTGTCCCACACATTTGTCAGATCGCGCAGACTGGTTTCATTAAAGTGATAGGGTTTAAAAAGTTCATAAAGAAGAAAATCCTGTGGTATTAATGGTTTTAAATCGGCAATCTGAATTTCTATCGTATCGAAAGAGATCTGTTTGAATAGGGAAGACCGAAGCTTTTGTATCTGCAGGTGCAGAAAAGTCTCGAGGTCGGCAAAACGTTTACTATTTTCCTGAAAGGTATTGTCGAGGTCTTTGTTAAGCAGCTTTAATTGCGGGATCACATCCAGGCGGATCTTATTCCGTTTATATTTCACGGAGGCATTGGAGGCGTCTTCCCTGTATTGGATGGATTGAGCTGCAATGATGGAGCTGATTTCTTCGCTGTGCAAGAATAAAAGGGGACGGAGAATTCGGTTTCTTTTTGGCAGGATACCATGCAAGCCTGAAATCCCTGTTCCCCGAACAAGATTAAGCAAAACAGTTTCTGTAGCATCACTTTTATGCTGCGCTACCGCAAGATACTGATAGTCGTTGGCTTTCCTGATATTTTCAAACCAGGCATAGCGTAAGTCACGTGCTGCCATCTCGATGGAGATATGGTGTTGCTGTGCATAAGCTGTGGTTTGGAACTTAATGGTATAAAAAGGGATGTTAAGCTTGGTGGCAAGATCTTTGGTAAAAACTTCGTCTTCATCGGATTCTTTATCCCTGAGGCTGAAGTTACAATGTGCGATACCGAAATTAAATCCTGCTTCGTGAAACAGGTGAGCTAGTAGCACAGAGTCTTTTCCACCACTTACACCTACCAGTATTTTATCCGAAGGGTCGAATAGTTTATTTTGTTGTATAAAAGCAATAAACCTTTCTGTTGGGAGCATAGGCAAAAATATTTAAATATCTGTAAATAATGCTTAAAGGATACATATGAATTACATGCGTAAATAAACTAATTTTGTAGGGTGAAAAAATTGCTTTCCCTTTTTATACTTTTTTTAAGCGTTTACGATCTATCCGCACAACGGAGAAGTCAGATTCAGTTAACGAGTTCTACCGAGATAAAAGCGGTAGATGGGGGTAATGGTCAGTTTGCCAGGGTTATCAATCCTGTATTTGTACACGATGGCTCTACGCTGAGGGCGGATAGTTCAGACTATAATCAGGCCGGCAATGCTTTTGATGCCTATGGACATGTGGTGATTACTCAACCCGATGGGACAACAATATATTCGGATGTACTGAATTATAATGGATTAACGAAGATTGCTATTCTGACCAATAATGTGAGGATGATTGATAAATCGGCAGTTTTAACTACAAATCACCTCACGTATAGGATGGCCAGTAAATATGGTACCTATATTGGAGGGGGAAAGATTGAAAATGGAAAGGATGTTTTAACTAGTCAGAATGGCTATTATTTTGCTACTAATCATGATGCTTTTTTTAGGTTTGACGTGGTAGTGAATACTCCCGATGCGTTAATTAAAACCGATACGCTTAAATACAATACGGAATCAAAAATTGCTAAATTCTTTGGACCTACGACCATCAATGGTAAGGGAGCGAATGTAGCCTCGAAATTATATACAGAGAACGGCAGGTACAATACAGTTACCGATCAGGCTTGGTTTGGTAAGAAAAACTTATACACAGAGGGTTCAAAATCATTGAAGGGCGATAGCCTTTATTACGATGGGAAAGCCGGTATGGGGAAAGCGATTAACAATATCACGTTTTTAGATACGGTGCAAAAGGTGATCCTGAAAGGGAACCAGGGGATTTACAGAAAGTCTGATGAAAGTGCCTTGGTGACTAAGAATGCTTATGTGGTGATGCAGGTGGACAAGGATTCTTTGTCTGTGGATTCTATTTATATGACAGCAGATACTTTGATGACTAAGCTGATCCGTATGGGTGATTTGATACCAGCTAATCCGGAAACGTTGAAATCTGATGAGGAAATTAGTGACGATCCGTTAGGGGAGAGTGGTGAAGATCAGGGTATTGCGGTCCCTAAAAGGGTAGCTCCTGTAGAGGCAGTGGTAGCTGTGCAGGATAAGGATAAAAAATCGTCCAAAAAGAAGAAATCTTCCAAACGGAATAAGGATTCTGAACAGGTGAAAGATGTGCCTCCGGCTGTGGATAGTACAAAAACAGAAATTCCTATAAATGAATTAGGAGCGCTGGTTATCCCGAAAAAGGCTTCAAAGGCGGACAGTTTAAAGGCAGATTCCTTGTCCGGGAAAAAAGGTACTCTGGCTATCCCTAAAAAAACAGCTTTGCTGAAGAAGGACTCTGTGTTGCTTAGTAAAGATGCATCAATACTATCGAAGGACTCCTTATTGGCCAAGAAAGGTGGGTCGCTAAAAGTGGATTCCTTGAAGCGTGATCGTACAGGTAAGGTGATACCTGCCGTTGTTAAGAAAATTGAATTGGTTCCTTTTAATCCAATGGATACCGTTCTAACGAGGGTGATACATGCTTATCATAAAGTGAAGATCTTTAAATCTGATCTTCAATCGCGCTCTGACTCTACGTTTTATAGTTATGCCGATTCCATCATCAGGTGTTATATTAATCCAATTATCTGGACCCAGGGGACACAGCTTACTGCAGATACTATATTTCTAAGGTTAAAAAATCAGAAGCTTGACAATATGCTGCTTCAAAATAATGGTCTTATTGTGAGTGCAGAAGGTGATTCAACTAAGTTTAACCAGGTAAAAGGTAAAGTGCTGACGGGTGTTTTTAAAGACAGTAAGTTGGAAAGCATGTTTGTGGATGGGAACGCGGAGAGTATCTATTATACGCTGGAAGATAGTGTTTATACCGGTTTTAACCGGTCGTTAAGTAGCAGAATGAGGCTTGAATTTGCAGATAGTAAGTTGAAGCGGGTATTGCTGGTGCGCAAACCTGAAGGTAAGTATTACCCAATAGAGAAGGCCCCAAAGGATATGGAGATTCTGGATGGCTTTATTTGGAAGCCGAAAGATCGTCCGAAATCTAAGGAAGAAATAATTCCTACATTAAGAAAGAAAAAAACATCGGTAAGTGCTAAAGCTGTTGCGACTAAAGCTAAGAGTGGTAATGTGGTTAAAAAGCCTGTAGCGATTAATGGGGCTAATTTAATAGCGCCACTTGTTAAGGAAATTACTGGTCAGAAGATTCCTGCTGTTACAGATTCTGCTATTTTAAAGGTTCCTGCTTTAATAGATTCAAACGTGTTAAAGATTCCTGATTCAACGGTTCTAAAAAAGGTCTCTGCCATAAAAGATTCAACGGTTAAAGCTGCTGCAAAGGGGCTTTAACCGTTGATATGTTTGAAGCTGCTTTTTTGATGCAAGTTCTGCATTAAAGATTTATTTTTTTTCATATTACAGTCAGCTTTACTATAAGCTATTTAAAAATGCAACTAGCTTTTCTACTGCTTTAGCACGATGGCTGATTCCGTTTTTCTGAGTAGAGGTCATGTCGGCAAATGTCATGTTATAACCCTCAGGCTGAAAAATGCCATCATATCCAAATCCTGCCGTACCTGAACGTACCTGGGTGATTGCCCCTTCTACGCTTCCTTCAAAAATATGTTCTTGTCCGTTAATAATAAGAGAGATGATGCATTTAAACCGGGCTGTGCGGTTTTCCATCTTCTTCATTTTCTCTAAAACTAGCAGCAGGTTAGTTTCCGGGTCACGCGATCCTGAATAACGTGCAGAATAAACTCCTGGCTCGCCATTTAAGGCATCTACCTCTAATCCTGAATCGTCAGAAAAACAGTCTTCTTTGAAATTGTTGAAGATATAATGGCTTTTTTGAGATGCATTTTCAATAAAGGTATGTCCGGTTTCAGGAATCTCTTCTGTGCAGCCTATCTCATTTAATGTTTTCAAGAGGAATTTATCGCCAATCAGCGCCTGTACTTCTTCCAGCTTATGTAGATTATTTGTAGCAAATACTAATGTTGTCATTAAAGTTTTTTCATTTGGTTCCAGAATTCCCTTTTTTTATCCTCATCGACCATCATGTCAGTGAAGCTATACGTTGCCAGGATTTGCATTCCTTCGAATTCAGTGATCGCATTGAGGGGAAGTTTTCGTATTTGAATGGCAGTAGGTTCAATGCCAAACAGGACTATGCTGCTGCATGCAAAATAGTTTTTGAGCTCTTTCCATCCATTTTTGGGGTATTTACGTTGATTAACGATGGCAATATCTTTCAAACTCATCCTTTTTGCATTTAAGATCTTTTGAAGTGCTTCCAGTTCCTGGGACTGCAGGTTGGAATGGGTTTGGTCGTTTATTAAAAGCAAAAGGAATTTATTGTTTTCCCCCAGGTACTCAAAAGTACTATTTAGTTCCTCTTTTTCGTTAGTGATCTCAGGCAGTGGATCTTCTCTGACGACATAAATATCATCGGTCATCAGGTAACGAAGAGCTGAAAGATCAGTTGCTTTTAAATCGCTCATGAAGTCAAAAGTAATAATCCTTTGTTAAAAATAGTTAAAACAATAGCATTAGCTATAGAGGAGTTAAAATTAAACTTACCTTTATACAGGTGGAATTCACCTAATTTCTTAAGCAAATCAAATATTATATCATTAGTTTTGCGAGATTTTTAAATTTAAACACTACATCAGTTGTAGCAGATCCATGGCGGACTGATATGCATAACGTACTAAAACATAATGAAACAAACCGTAGGGATACTTTTTTTTCTTTTAACATCTGTTAACCTTTTCGCTCAAAATATTTCCATCAATAAAATTGCTGCTGTAGTGGGTGATAATATTATCCTTCAGTCTGATATTGAAAGAGAATATGCCAACTATATCCTGCAGGGAAATCCACAGAATGCAGATGTGAAATGTGGCGTACTGCAACAAATGCTGACACAGAAACTTCTTTCGCAACAAGCTATTATTGACTCTGTACTGGTTACTGACGATGAGGTTAGTAATGAAGTGGATAGAAGAATGCGGTCGTTTGTACAGCGTGCAGGTGGAACTGAAAAGTTGGAACAATTTCTGAACCGTTCGGTGATCCAGTATAAAGATGAGATTCGTCCGGATGTAAAGGAACAGCTTGTAGCCAATAAGATGCATAGTAAGATTACCGAAAATATTGGAATCACACCTTTAGAAGTAAAGCGGTTTTTTGACTCTATTCCAAAGGATAGTCTTCCTGATTACCCTACAGAGGTCGAAGTTGGAGAAGTTGTGGTTTATCCTAAACTGACTAAACTGGAAAAGGAACAGTTTAGAGACAAAGCAGAGGCGCTTCGTTTAAGGGTCAAGGCAGGTGAAGATTTTGCTACTCTAGCCCGATTATATTCTCAGGATCCAGGATCAGCTGCTGAAGGAGGGGACCTTGGTTTCTTCGACAGAACGGCTATGGTTAAAGAGTTTACTGCCCTTGCGTTTAAGCTGAAACCAAATGAATTATCTCCGGTATTTGAAACTGATTTTGGTTTTCACTTTCTACAGGTATTAGAACGTCGTGGAGAGCAGGTAAAAGCCCGTCATATCTTAATAAAGATGGAAGCACCCGCTGCCAGTTTAGTGCGTACTAAAGTAGCAATAGATAGTATCTATCAGAATGTGGTAGATAAAAAGCTGCCTTTTTCTACAGCAGCATCACTTTACTCAGACAATAATGATACTAAGTATAATGGAGGAATGTTATTGAATGCAGAAGATGTGCAGTCACGAACTACTTTCATTCCTACGGATAAATTAGACCCTTCCGTTTTCTTCGCTATTGATACCATGAAAGTGGGCACTTATTCAAGACCTTATGAGTTTACCGCAAGGGATGGCAAAAAAGGTTACCGTTTTGTTTACTTGAAGTCTAAGACAGGCCCACATAAGGCAAATATGGATCAGGATTTCCCTAAGATAAAAGAAATTGCATTTCAGGACAAGACTCAGCGTGAAGTGAGTAACTGGTTTGAAAAACGCAGGGTGTCAACTTATATTAAGATTGATCCGGAATACCAGTCTTGCTCCGGTTTGAAAATGTGGTTACCTACAGAAACTGCTCAAGTTCAAAAATGAATTACAACTCAGATGTAGAGGGTTTAGACGCTTTAAGCTTATCCTATAATAGGATAAGTAAAGAGATTTCACGTGTCATTATCGGGCAGGATGAGGTAATTAAAGCGGTTCTGATCTCTATACTGAGTAATGGGCACTGTTTACTGATAGGAGTGCCCGGACTGGCAAAAACCTTACTGGTCAATACCGTTGCCCAGGTTTTAGATCTTCATTACAATCGGGTTCAGTTTACGCCTGATTTAATGCCATCCGATATTGTAGGCTCAGAGATTCTTGGGGAGGACCGGTCATTTAAATTCTTAAAAGGACCGGTATTTGCCAATATTATTCTGGCAGATGAAATCAACCGTACACCTCCTAAAACACAGGCTGCATTGCTGGAAGCCATGCAGGAGAAAATGGTTACTGTAGCTGGTAAAAGCTACCCTTTACCGAATCCCTTTTTTGTATTAGCTACTCAAAATCCGATTGAACAGGAGGGAACTTATCCTCTTCCTGAAGCTCAGTTAGATCGTTTCATGTTTAATGTGACGCTATCTTATCCTTCTTTTAAAGATGAGATTGAAGTAGTAAAAAGTACAACTTCAAACAATAAACCTGAGCTTCATAAAATATTAACTGCTGATCAGATTCAGTATTTTCAACAACTGGTACGGAATGTACCAATTGTGGATCATGTGCTCGAATATGCGGTATCGCTGTCTGCAAAAACCCGTCCGGGAACAGCTTTAGCTACTCCTGAAGTGAATAAGTATTTGAGTTGGGGTGCAGGTCCCCGAGCCTCCCAATACCTGGTTATAGGGGCAAAATGTCATGCTGCCATATCAGGAAAATATTCCCCTGACATTGAAGATGTGCATGCTGTTGCCCTTCAAATCTTACGACACCGTATCGTTCGGAATTATAAAGCTGAAGCAGAAGGTATTACTGCGGACGAAATTATTAAAGGGATTTTTTAGGCTTCTTTAACCTACTGTTGAGTATCATCAATTTCAGTAATCACCATCATTTTTTTTTATCTTCTGAAAGTTAAATTTGTGAAGATGCCGATCTAAGCATCCTAAATACAAAGTTATGGAACCTTTCAGAAGAATATATTTCCCGGCCATTAATCTTATTGGCCCTGGAGCAGTCCAGGAGATTGCAGTTGAAATTAAAAAACTTGGACTTACTAAACTATTAGTTGTAACCGATAAGGTATTACAGGCTGTTGGCGTAGTTAAACAAGTTACTGATGTATTGGATGCCGGTGGAATCAAATACGTCGTGTATGCAGAGGTTAAGCCTAATCCTACTACTAAAAATGTATATGATGGATTAGACTTGTTTAATTCAGCAAATTGTGATGGTTTACTTTCTATTGGCGGAGGCTCACCTCAAGATGCAGCTAAAGCAATTGGCATATTAAAGACCAATGGCGGAAAGGTTCCCGATTATGAAGGAATTAACAAGTCGTCTAAGAAATCAGTGCCTATTGTAGCCGTTAATACCACTGCTGGTACTGCTTCTGAGGTAACTATTAACTACGTGATTACTGACGAAGTAAGAAAGATAAAGATGGTAATCATCGATTCAAATTCATTGGCATCAGTAGCTGTGAATGATCCTATCCTGATGTTAAACAAACCAGCTGGACTTACTGCTGCAACAGGAATGGATGCTTTGACTCATGCGATTGAATCTTATATTACTAAAGGTGCTTTCCGTTTATCAGAAACTCTTTCTCTTGAGGCAATTCGCCTGATCAGTGAAAGCTTGGAAGACGCAGTTAAAGACGGACAGAATTTAGAAGCACGTTCTAAGATGGCATGGGCATCTTATATAGCCGGCCTTTCCTTCTCTAATGCTGGATTAGGTATAGTTCATTCAATGGCCCATCAGTTAGGTTCAGAATATGATCTTCCGCATGGTGTTGCAAATGCATTACTTCTTCCTTATGTAGAAGAATTTAATTCTGTAGTTTGCGAAGAAAAGTTTAAGAATATCGCACAGGCACTGGGAAGAAATATCGACGGTATGACTGTAACTGAAGCTAAACAGGAAGCTATAACAGCTCTTAAAGAAATGGCTGTGAAGTTGCATATTCCTTTGTTAAAAGAAACTTCTTTTAATCCTGCTGATGTGGATAAACTAGCTGCTCAGGCAATGGTAGATGTTTGCACAGGTGGCAATCCAAGAGATGTAACAGCAGAAGATATCAAATCAATTTATATGAAGGCTTTCCGGGGATAATCAAAGTTTTGCCCACCTTTGATCCCTGGGTTTTGGTTGTTGTGTAATCCTGCAGTTCATATCTGCAGGATTTTTTTTTGTTAAAGTTCTTCGGTGAATACTTCAACTATAACATTCCATTTGTAATTGGGCTGAACTTCCCATACACGGATATAATTATATTTCTTTGCCAGGATAGTTGATGTACCGTAGGTATAAGCAATTTCACCACTTACGGAACGATCTGCCTTAATTGGATAGGTCAGTGCTTTATATCCTTGCTTTTTCCAGAATTCCATGATCGCCTTTTTATTGGTCATAGGCTCAAAGCCTGGAAATAGTAGCCAGCTGTCCTCGGTAAGGAATTCCGTCTGGGCAATCTTATTATCAGCCTTCATAATGGTAGACATAAGCTTATCGGAGCTATATACAATGTCTTCACGTTGCTGAAGTCGTTTATCTGACTTCTGATGGATATAACTGGCATCAGAAGGGGTGATAAATTTCTTTGGTATCGTTTTTACTGGTTTTTTATGTGCAACACCTGCATCCATGGCAAGTCGCCATACTCCTCTGTTATTCTTTTTCCAAACGGAAATATAAGTACCATAGAAAGATCGATCATCTGATTCACTTTGCTTATAGGTATACGGTCCGGCAGTAAATCCCCAATCATTACTCTTTGATATTTTAGCAAGTACAGGGTTAAGTCGCAAATACCCAATACTATCAGGTTGTTCTTTATAATATTTTAATGCAAGAAGAGGACTTGGTCTGAAGGCAATAGTGTTGTTATCAGATACTGAAATAAATGCTTTTTTCAATCCTTTCTCCTGTACCTTCAAATTAAAATAATTCTCTGCTGCAATAAGCTGATCTACGCCTTCAGGTGCTTGGGCAAATGATGAGGTGTAAAGAACAATAGCACATAGAAAGCTGAATACTTTTTTCATTTATTTGATTTTCTTTTATTTAATGGGATGGATAAGGAATTACATTTTGCTCCATGAAGTGCTTTCTTTATTGTCCTTTAGCTGGATGCCAAGATCAAGTAGTCCATTCCTGATTTTATCAGATGTAGCATAATCTTTATCGGCACGTGCCTGCAAGCGCAGATTGATGATGAAATCTACCAGAGGGCCCATTTCATCGGTTTGTATGGTTTCTTCCTTAAGTCCTAAGATATCATATACAAAGTCATGAATAAGAGTAGATAAAAGCTCAAGGTTAACCTGGTCAATGCATGTTTTACCATCATGGATACTGTTGATGAGACGTGCGGCTTCAAAAAGCTCTGCAATGGCAACGGGACTATTAAAGTCATCATTCATTGCATCATAACAACGCTGACTTATTTTCGCAATATCAACATCGGAATGATTGGATGCTTGAAGTTTTTCAACTAAAGCACAGGCATTCATTAAACGTCGGAAGCCTTTTTCGGATGCTTCAAGTGCTTCATTGGAAAAATCAAGTGTACTGCGGTAATGTGCCTGAAGCATAAAAAAGCGAACGGTCATCGGAGAAAATCCTCTTTTCAAAAGATGATGATTACCTGTAAAAAGTTCAGCGGGCAGGAAACCGTTGCCTGCAGATTTGGACATACGTGTGCCATTCACTGTAAGCATATTGGTATGCAACCAATACTTAGCTGGTTCGGTATGATGGCAGGCTTGCGATTGTGCAATCTCATTGGTATGATGTGTGGCAGCAAGGTCCATTCCTCCTCCATGAATGTCAAAGGTATCGCCCAGGTATTTGCTGCTCATGGCAGAACATTCGATATGCCATCCCGGGAATCCCCATCCCCATGGAGATGGCCAGCGCATAATATGTTCTGGTTTTGCTTTGATCCATAAAGCAAAGTCCAAACGGCCTTTCTTTTCATCCTGACCTCCCAGATCACGACTGTTTGCTATCAAATCTTCAATATTGCGATTTGTTAGAATCGTATAATTGTATTCTTTACTGTATTTTTCTACATCAAAGTATACCGATCCGTTTATTTCATATGCAAAGCCATTGTCGATGATTTCATTAACCATCTCAATCTGCTCAGCAATATGTCCTGTCGCTGTCGGTTCAATATTCGGTGGAATTGTATTGAATATTCTCAACACGTCATGAAAGCCAATGGTATAGCGTTGCACTATCTCCATAGGCTCAAGTTTTTCAAGTCGCGCTTTTTTTGAGAACTTATCATCGCCTTCATCCCGGTCGCCTTCTAAATGTCCGGCATCCGTAATGTTTCTTACATACCTGACTTTATATTTAAGATGTACTAAGTATCTGTATATTAAGTCAAAGGATATGAATGTGCGGCAATTTCCTAAATGAACGTCGCCATAAACAGTAGGTCCACAAACGTACATTCCTACAAATGGTGCATTTATAGGTTCGAAAACTTCTTTTTTCCGTGTTAAAGTATTATAAACAACCAGGTTGTTATTCATTCTGCAAACTTAATAAAATTGATCAGTTAAGGAGTGAGTTCCAGATCACTTCTTACAGGATAGTGATCGGAGAGTTTTTTATTGATGGTTAGATAGCTTTTAACCTGGAAATCTTTAGATACCAGGATGTAATCAATCTGAAAGTTAGGAAATTCTCCATTATAAGTCATGCCAAACCCACTTCCTTTTTCACGAAAGGCGTTTTTAAGTCCGGATGATAACTTATTTACAGCAAATGAGGCGGGTGTATCGTTGAAATCTCCGGTAACAACCACTGAATTCGGATAATCCTTCATGTGACGGGAAAGGATTATCACCTGTTCACTGCGCTTAATAAAGGCCCTTTTGAGTCGACTTCCAATACGTCTGGATGACTTTACATCCGTATTAATTTCATCTTTGACTGTTTTGATATATTCATAATCTTCAGGCTTAAAGTTAATGGACTGCAGATGGATGTTATACACTCTGAATTTCTTTTTTTTATATTTAAAATCAGCGTATATGGCTTCATTACCACCATTAGAGTTTGGGAATTTAACAGATCCGGTATCCGTAAATGGAATTCGGGAGAATATAACCATCCCTTTAAGTTCCCATGGATTACTAAACTCTTCATAAACATGATAATGATCAGCATCGAGGATTTCTGCAATTAATCTTTTGATATTTGATTCTCCCCTGCGCTTGGAATAATATTCCTGCAGACAAAGGATATCTGGTTTTTCATTGCGGATAACTTCCAGCATCTCATCTCGTACCGGCCTGTTATTTTTTAAGTCGAAAGGTTTAAATTCATGTACATTCCAGGTCATCACGCGAATCATATCATGGGATGTCTTTGGAACCTCTATTGCATTTGATTCGCGAAAACCAATCGTACCTGTAAGAAACTTCCAGCCTACTATAATAGTCATCATGGAAATTAAAGCATACACCGGTTTACTCAGGAGCCAGAAAATGATAAAGGCAATATGAATACATAAAAAGAAAGGGTAGGCTAATCCTAGAAAAGCAAGAGCCCATAACACAGAAGGGCTGGTAATGGAAGACAGGTAGCTGAGCAGGATTAATACGACAAAGACCAGGTTCAAAAACAATACTGATTTCCGTGCTAGTCCTATCCCTCCATCCTTTCTTTTTCTCCTCATTCTTTATTACTCGCTTTGAACAATTCTTCCTTCTCTTTGCGACTCAGGCTATCGTAACCAGACTTGGAAATCTTGTCCAGAATGGTATCAATAACATCCTGATCAGGCAGTCCAGCCGGAACTTTAGGATTATAGGTCTTCGTAGCAACCTTTAGTTTCTTCTTTTTAGCGAAGATCCGACTCCAGTCATTTCCACTTTGAAGCTGTTTAATGAAAATAAAGCCCATCAAAGCGCCACCTAAATGGGCGATGCTACCACCTGCATTTAGTTCTGCTATACCAATAATATCAATAATGATGAATACCAGTACCAGGTATTTTAATTTAACATCACCAAATAACAGTAAACGAATACTATAATCCGGAAGTAATGTAGCAGTTGCCACTACAACAGCCATTACACTCGCAGAAGCTCCTATTAAAGTAGCAACCGGTAGTATGTCTGAAAATGCAGGGAAAATATTGTAGAACAAAATATAAAGCAAGGCACCTGCAAAACCACCACTGAGGTAAGCAAAAGTAAATTGACGCCCGCTTAAAAAATCTTCAAAGATCTGCCCAATCCAATACAGCCATAACATGTTAAACAGGAAATGGAAAAAACCTGCATGCCCAAACATATAGGTAAGCGGAGTCCAGAATTTATACATCAACTCCGGCAGATAAGCGGGCATTGACATATACTCTTTAATCAAAGTGGCAACAGAAGTATTCCGGGTAAATAACCATTCAGCAACGGAAATGAACCCTATTGTCACAAATATAATGCTGTTTATTCCTATAAACAGATTCAGGCGGCTTCCAGAGAGAGCCACTTTATACCACAGTTCGCTGATAACCGATTTTCTCATATAAATCCTCCCGGACGATGAATCCTCCAATATTTTATTAAAATGAAACCAAATAATGCACCCCCTAAATGTGCAAAATGGGCAACAGAATCGCCTGCAAATTGTCCCACCCCAAGGAATAATTCTATAACGACATAAAATGGAATAAAATATTTCGCTTTTATCGGAACAGGAATAAATAGTAAATATAATTCAACATTGGGAAATAACAAACCAAAAGCAACTAAAACGCCGAAGATTGCACCAGATGCTCCAACCATTGGTCCCATATAGATTTGCCTTAACGTATTCAGATCTGTAGGACTCGAAGAAGTAAAAGTATCCAGATTTAATGTAATGCTCCCGGCAATGGCATGTACTTCATAAGCCTGTACAGCCATTTGCAAAGCCAGTGCTCCTAACCCCGTAATCAGGTAGAAGTTTAGGAAACGTTTCGAGCCTAAAACATATTCCAGAGAGGTGCCGAAACTGAATAAAGCGAACATATTAAACAGAATATGAAAAAAAGACTGATCGCTATGCATAAACATATAGGTAACCGGTTGCCAGATTCTAAATTTCGGAGAATCAAAATAAAATACACCTAAAATATCAGTCAACTGCGATTGCCCGTCTTTCATAAATAACATGGTTGCCAGATAGACAATACCATTGATGATCAATAGGTTTTTAACTACTGGTGAAATATTTGAAAAAGGAGAAGTATTGTAACTATTCATCTGTGCTATAAAGGGGTGTTATCTATTTGTCAAATTTTTGTAAAAGTTCTTCAATCGAATATTTTATAATAACAGGCTTGCCTGTCAGGGAAGAGTTTGGCCTCTCACATGCAAACAGCTGATCGATCAGGTTATTCATTTCTTCCTGCGATAGATGGGTTCCTGCCTTTAAGGCGGCATTCCGGGCAAGTGTACGGGCCAAATTGTCTCGTTTATCCAAGCGCAAAAGTGTCAAATTGTTTTTAAATCCTTCAATAAGATGTTCCAGCATTTCTACCTCACTTACGTTAGTACTAATGTCCGCCGGAATTCCCTCTACCACTACGGTGTTTTTCCCAAATTCTCTGATCTGAAAGCCAAGAGCTTGAATATCTGGTAATAACTCCTTTACCAATTCGAAATCTGCAGCAGACAACGTAACGGTTTGTGGAAACAAGCTTTGCTGACTAGCACCCTGATGGTTTTCAAGCTGGATAATAAAACGCTCATATAAGATCCTTTCATGAGCAGCTTGCTGATCAATCAGCATGAACCCGGATTTAATAGGCGATATAATCAACCGATTATGCAGTTGAAAGAAATGGCGTCCTTCCTTTTTAATCTGCGCATTCTCGCTTTCTTCGATATCCAGGATCGTCTGCTGCTGCTTATCCCTTGCCTGATCAACGATATCATACAATGAGCCCCAATTTTTATTCACATCACGCTGGTCTTCACCAAAAGGACGAAAGTAAGCAGAGGTATTACGCTCCGGTTTTTTATCCGATTCAAATGGATTGAAATCCGGATTAAAACTAATTTGTGGTTGTACAATTTCTTCCGGTGCTTGTTGCGTAATCATACTACTAAAGCCTGTTTCCTGATCAAAATCGAGAGTAGGGGTAATGTTATACTGACCAAGAGAACGTTTTACTGCCGAGCGTATAATCGCATAGAGGGCTTTTTCATCCTGATACTTGATCTCGGTTTTAGTAGGATGTACGTTAATATCAATTTTTGATGGGTCAATATCAATAAAAAGCACATATAACGGATAACTATCGTCCGGAAGCAACTCTTCATAAGCCGCTAATACCGCATGATTCAGATAGGGATCTTTAATAAACCGTTTATTGACAAAGAAAAACTGCTCTCCGCGGGTCTTACGCGCAAACTCTGGCTTTCCTATAAAACCTTTCACTACAATGATGCTGGTATCTTCTTCCAGAGGAACGAGTCTTTGATTGTAGGCATTACCCAATAAATGAACAATGCGCTGCTTTAAACTAGCCTTGGGAAGATGAAACAGCTCATTTCCATCATGATGAAAGGTGAAATAAACCTCCGGGTGAGCCAATGCGATACGTTGAAACTCATCGATAATATGGCGCAATTCTACCGGATTACCTTTTAAGAAATTGCGTCTTGCAGGTGTATTATAAAACAGGTTTTTAATACAGGTACTAGTTCCTGCTGTGCAGGAAACAGGTTCTTGCTTAATTATCTCAGAACCCTCTATATGAATCAGGGTGCCAAGTTCATCCTCATGTCGCCGTGTTTTAAGCTCCACCTGAGCGATAGCGGCAATAGATGCCATTGCCTCTCCCCTGAAACCCATCGTACGGATCGCAAACAGGTCATCTGCTTTCCTGATTTTTGATGTAGCATGCCGCTCGAAGCACATCCGCGCATCGGTAACAGTCATGCCGCATCCATCATCAATAACCTGTATGAGGGATTTTCCGGCATCTTTTACAATTAACTGGATTTTTTCCGCACCAGCATCAATAGAATTCTCTATGAGTTCTTTAACTGCCGATGAGGGTCGTTGTACTACCTCGCCTGCTGCAATTTGATTAGCAACTGAATCTGGTAAAAGCTGTATTATATCAGACATAATTCTATTTGCAAAATTAATCAAAAAAAATCAGCATCATTCCTATGTTATTTGCTTCTCACTTTTTACACAAAATGTGAGTAATATTTGCGGAACCGGATTATTATTCGGACTTTAAGACCTACAAACTCTTAATCAACATTTAACATTAAGTTAACCGTTTTAGCAGATTGAAATCATTTAAGCTTGCCTCGTAAAAGCTCCGATTGAATTTTTATCTATCCCTAAGATGGAAAAAAAGCTCAAACTAACCAATGCCTGGGGGTTTCCTCCAGGCTTTTTTTATAAAGACATTTTTTATTCGGAAGTTTGCTTATCCGTAAAGGAGAACTTACTTATGAGATTTAAATCATTCCACTCTTATCTTTTTATTACTTTCCCTATTCTCATCCTGTTTATCACACTTACATCTTTTGGTTTCTCATGTCATCGTGCCCAGATAGATTCGCTGCAGGAAATGAAGGCTGCATCAGGCACTACTGTCTTGTTAAACAATTCCCCATTAATCATTCCTTTACTGAATCTGGAGAATAATCGGATTGCCAGTGTAAACATGGGATCTGCCTATGGGCAGGTTTTTGATAGTATTGCTAATAAATATACAACGGTAGACCCCTTTGTTTCGAAATCATATACCTTAAATGCGGTCACCCATCCACTAATTTCAAGGCTCAACGCGTATAAAACTGTGCTGGTATTGGTCAATGATGAAGCGGTAAACGATAATAAAACGCGTTTATTCCTTCAGGACCTGCAAAAAAGCAAACAGTTAATTGTCGTATTCTTTGGGAATGCCATTAACCTGGGAAGGCTCGACAGCATTCATGCCCCAGTCATCTGGTCCTCTCATAACTCTGTGGCAGCTGCAAGTTTTACTGCCCAGCTCATCTTTGGAGGAGCCTCTTCTACAGCAAAACTTACCTCTACTTCATCTGCTCACTATAAGTTAGGCGATGGTTATCAAACCGCTGTGATGCGTTTATCTTATACTGTTCCAGAAGAGTTAGGAATTAAAAGCGCTGACCTGGAAAAGCCTATTGACGAAATCATGTTTCCGGTCATCGCGCAGCATGTTACTCCAGGAGCAGTCATCATGGTGGTTAAAGACGGTAAAGTGATTTTTGATAAAGCTTACGGAGCCCATACCTACGACAAAACTACCCCTACACGGATAGATGATATTTTCGATCTGGCCTCAGTAACTAAAATTGCCGCTACTACCATGGCTACGATGAGGTTATACGAACAAAACAAGATCAACCTTGATTCTTCTGTAGCTACTTACCTCCCAATTTCCAGAGGAACCAATAAGGCAGGGATTCAGGTTAAAGATCTGATGCTTCATCAGGCAGGACTAATTCCCTTTATTCCATTTCAGAATTACATTAAGCCGGGAGAACACAGTGCAGACTCCTCCATCTTCTTTCCCTTGAAAGTGGCTGACAATTATTATATCCGTCCTGGTTTTTATCAGGATGTGATGCTTCCAAAAATGCTCAGTTCGACTCTACGCCCCAAAGGCAAGTACGTTTATAGTGACCTGAGCATGTATTTCATGAAAGAAATTATTGAGCGGCAAACGGAAGAAAGGATGGATCAATATGTGAGCGAGCAGTTTTATCTCCCGCTAGGCATGAAGTACACCGGCTTTAACCCACGAACAAGATTTGATAAGATCAATATTGTCCCCACTGAAAATGATAACTACTTCCGCCATACACTTATAGGCGGATATGTACACGATCAGGGGGCTGCACTAGCTGGTGGAGTTGCTGGTCATGCCGGTTTATTCTCTACCACAAATGATCTGGCGATCCTGTTTCAAATGATCCTGAACGGAGGGACCTATGGAGGAAAAGCGTATTTTAAACCATCCACCATTCAAATGTTTACATCCAAATACTCTGACATCAGCAGGAGGGGATTAGGTTTTGATCGTTGGGATCCCGATCCTGCAAATCGGTATCCATCTGAACTGGCATCACCACAGACCTATGGACACACTGGCTTTACTGGTACCTGCGTATGGGTAGACCCCAAAAGCAAGCTGATATTTATATTTTTATCCAACCGGGTGTATGATCAAAGTGCAAATAAGTTAAGCAGTTTGCGCGTCAGGCCCAAGATTATGGACGTAATTTATAAGGCCATTAGCAAGGCTGAATTATAAGATTAACCACGCTGAACTATATTATACTATTGCAACGTTTAATTTACCGGAAGTAAACAAAATCTTCATCTTTTTCTAATAATTTTGCGGCATGAAAATCGGAATTGTATGCTACCCTACGTTTGGTGGAAGTGGCGTCGTAGCAACAGAGCTAGGTAAGGCATTGGCAGATCATGGCCACCAGGTTCATTTTATTACTTATAGCCAGCCGGCCAGGCTTGATTTCTTTTCTGAAAATTTATATTACCACGAAGTTGCAGTCTCGCAATACCCTCTTTTCGATTATCCACCCTACGAACTGGTTCTTGCGAGCAAGCTGGTAGATGTGGTACGCCATGAAAAACTGGATATCCTTCATGTTCATTATGCCATACCACATGCATCTGCCGCTTATATGGCTAAACAGATCCTGGCTACTTTCGGAATTCATATTCCTGTTGTAACCACCCTGCATGGTACAGATATCACGCTGGTAGGAAAAGATGTGACCTTTAATCCCGTTGTAACCTTTTCGATTAATAAATCAGATGGTGTTACCGCTGTTTCGGAGCACTTAAGGAAAGCAACGTATGATCATTTCGATATCACGAATGAAATAGAGGTCATTCCGAATTTTATAGATCTTAACCGATTTTCTCATAAAGGGAAAGATCACTTCAAAAAGGCAATAGCTCCTAACAACGAAATGATCATGGTGCATACTTCTAACTTCCGTAAAGTGAAAAGGGCTACAGATGTGATCCGCATCTTTAAAAAAGTACATGAAACTATCCCCTCTAAATTATTAATGGTAGGGGATGGTCCCGAACGAGTAAACTGTGAACAACTTTGCCGGGAGTTTGGCATCTGCGATAATGTTCGTTTTTTGGGTAAACAGGATGCTGTGGAAGAAATACTATCGGTTGCCGACCTTTTTCTAATGCCTTCAGATACCGAAAGTTTCGGATTAGCGGCATTGGAAGCTATGGCTTGTCAGGTACCTGTTATATCCTCAAATGCAGGGGGGCTGCCTGAATTGAACATTCAGGGTGTAACCGGCTTTATGAGTAATGTAGGCGACGTAGCAGATATGGCAAAGAACGCTATCTATATATTGGAAGACCGTGAGCGTCTTGCTGAATTTAAAGCTAATGCGCTTAAGAGAGCAAAAGAGTTCGATCTGAGTATCATTTTGCCTTTATATGAAAACTATTATAAGCAGATCTTAGAGAAAAGCTTGTCTGTTTTATAACAGGTATCTCATCCTAATATAGCTATGCAAATCTACTTTTATAGTTATGGATTAATTAATTTAGGAGCAATTTACAGCGTATGCAAATAGGCAGATCTTCAAAAACGAATTTCAGGAATTACTTACTGAATTTCAGACAAACAGGAGCGTCGAGCGCTACCTTTTCTCCAGTCGCTTTTAGCAGTCCTGTTACTTTGTTCCTTTTAAACACGATGATTTCGTTGCTATTGTTATTGGCAACCAGCAAAAAGTTGCCTTTTGGATCAATTACAAAGTTTCTTGGCCCTTTACCTAAAGTTGATTGATGTCCTTTCAATGTGAGCATTCCTGTTGATGGATTTATGGAGAATATTGCGATGTCATTTGCATCACCTCTGTTTGAGCTGTATAGAAATTTTCCATCAGGGGATACATGAATATCTGCAGCACCAGTCTGCCCTGTAAATCCTTTGGCAACCATAGAGATGGTTTGGATTTTTTCCATCTTGCCTTGATCATTAGAGAACGCCAATACATTTCCTGTCATTTCCATGAGCGCATATACATATTTGCTATTGGGATGAAAATCCAGATGTCTTGGTCCGTCACCAGGCTCTACAGTTACGTAGGGAGGTTCTGCTGCTTTTAATGGTTCCGAAGAGCTGTTATTGTCAAAAGAGTAAACGGAGATCTTGTCGGTGCCCAAATCGCTAACCAATAGGAATTTCTGATCTGGGGATAAAATAGTCGAATGAACATGTGGTCCTTCCTGTCTGGATTTATTTACTCCACTTCCGGTATCTTGTATGGACTGAAGCAAATTGCCCAACGAACCATCGGGTAAAACTGAATATACGACGAGGTTACCCTGACCATAGTTGCCTGCAAAAACATACTTATTTGTAGCATCTACAGCAATATAGCAAGTACCACCTCCCTGAGCAGTTTTCTTATTGAGGAACTTTAATTTGCCGCTTAACTTGTCAAAGGCAAAAGAACTGATTGAACCATCATTGTCTTCATTTGTTGAATACACAAACTTACCATTGTTACTTGGTGTGAGATAAGAAGGATTCGAAACACCTGTAGCTTTATTCTTGGGACTTAACTTTCCTGTTGTGGAGTCAAAGTTGTAGACATAAATGCCTTCACTGTTTCCCTTGTTGGTATAGGTTCCTACTATCAGGTTCAGGTTTTGAGCAGATGCTTGATGTAGGGCGATTAGTGACATGATGATTAATAAAAAGGTGTTTCTCATAATAAGGTAGAATATGATGGTTAATGTATAAAGTTAACACATTAAGAGAATAATCAAATTTGTTTTATAACTATTTAAGCTGATGAGATTAACAGCTTCTGCTAAAAAAGTTCTGGCGAATTGCAGTACATTGAAAGAGTCGCTCCCGTAATAATTATAAGACAAAAAGCCCTCAAGATAACCCGCTTTTGAAAGCTTATATCTTGAGGGCTAGACACAGAATCCAATAATGGATTCTATTTATTTTATAAGATGTTTCAGTTGGATGATTTCTTTTTCGTCAAGGTATCTCCATCTTCCACGAGGTAAGTCTTTTTTAGTCAGGTTGGCATACACCACTCTGTCAAGCTTCACCACTTCGTATCCAAGGTGTTCGAATAAACGACGTACAATTCTGTTTTTCCCACTATGAATTTGAATTCCGATTTCTTTTTTAATTCCACCGGCAACGTAGCTGATTTCATCAGGCTTCATCATACCATCTTCAAGTTCAATACCATACGCAATCTTGTTCATATCGCCCTGGCTAAGATTCTTATCCAGTTCTACATGGTAAATTTTGGTGATGTTATGACGGGGATGAGACAGCTTATCAGTAAGATCGCCATCATTAGTCAGCAGGATTAAACCTGTTGTATTTCTGTCCAATCTGCCAATAGGATAGATCCGCTCTTTAGAAGCTTTGTCTACCAGTTGCATGATCGTTTTACGTTCCTGAGGATCATCAGTAGTGGTTAAATAATCTTTAGGCTTATTTAAAAGCACATAAGTCATTTTCTCACGTTTCAATGTTTCGCCGTTGTAACGGATTACATCCGTCATGGGATTTATTTTGAAACCAAGCTCATTGATGGCTTCACCATTCACGGTAATTACACCTGCTTCGATTAATTCATCCGCTTTTCTGCGTGAACATATACCAGCATTAGCAATATATCTGTTTAATCTTATTGTTGAATCAGCAGGTTGAGAGGGAGAATATGGTTTTTTCCTTGCACGAAGGTTTGAGCCTTCGATCTTTTCTTCAGAAGTCCATTTTCTATTTTCTCCACTATCTGTTTTGCGTTCTGTATTTCTTCCGTCATCAGCAGGTCTTCTGTCGTATGAACGGTCGCTTTGTGTTACGCTACCCGGAGTACGTGGTTTTCTATCTTCACCGTAAGGTTTTCTGTCCGCACTGTATGGTTTTCTTTCTCTCTTATCATCACCAAAAGCCTTCCTGTCATCACCAAAAGGTTTTCTATCCGAACTGAAAGGTTTCTTTTCGTAAGGGCGGTCGCCTTGTGGGCGGCTACTTGAAGGTCTATCTTCACCAAATGGTTTTCTGTCAGAGCTGAAAGGTTTTCTTTCGTATGGACGGTCGCTTTGTGGACGGCTGCCTGAAGTTCTATCATCTCCGGAAGGTTTCCTGTCAAAACTGAAAGGCTTTCTATCTGAACTGAACGATTTCTTTTCGTAAGGACGGTCGCCTCGTGGACGGCTACCTGAAGTTCTGTCTTCACCGTAAGGTTTCCTGTCAGAACTGAACGGTTTCTTTTCGTAAGGGCGATCGCCTTGAGGGCGGCTACCTGAAGTTTTGTCTTCACCGTAAGGTTTTCTATCTGAACTGAAAGGTTTTCTTTCGTATGGGCGGTCGCTTTGAGGACGACTACCTGATGTTCTGTCCTCACCGTAAGGTTTTCTGTCAGAGCTGTAAGGTTTCTTTTCAAATGGACGGTCGCTTTGTGTGCGGCTTCCTGTAGAAGTACTTCTTCTATCAGAACTGAATGATCTTTTGTCTGAAGAACGTTCTCCTCCGGCATTAAAGTCACGGCTTCTTTCTCTGGAATCTGTTGATCTATTTGCGTAAGGAGGGCGGTCATCTGTTCTCTTGCGATCACCTCTTTCATCAGACGATGGGCGATCTGATCTTCCCGGACGGTCACTTGTCGGTCTTTTACGATCACCGTCAAACTTTCTTCTTCTTTCTGTGTTCGTCTTGTCCGGACGTTCTGTTTTTGATGTTTTATCAAAACGATTGGTATTGAAGGACTTGTCGTCGCGACTTTTCCGATTATTATTCTCTGGCATACTATACTGCTAACCTATTTTTAATGGGGGGCAAAGTTAGTTAAAATAAATAGTTAAAGCCGTAATAGTGCAGATTAATTATTTATACAAAATTGCTCAGAATGAAGGCAATAAACGCCTGATTTCTAGGCAGTAGTGTGTAAGTGCTTGGTTATTAGATATATATTATGTATCTTTGTAATCTTTTTTATTTAAACATAGTAAGGAACGCATGATTAAGAAACATTTGATGGCGTGTTTTGCAGTTGTTATGATTATGATTTTAGCAAAAATCGGGGTCAGCAGAACTTCAGTAACATACGTTAATTCGTTTCCACAAAAAGTGGATGTCCCTTCTCCCCAAGAGGAAAAAGATTCATCTCCAGCATACTCGTATGAGTTTGCGAATGAAGTGATACCAGTTGAACGTTTAAAGGTATTCAGGAGAATGAATAAGTATTTGAAAGCCAATAGTTATGAGCATATTCAAACAGATCGGTTACATCATCAGGCAGCCCGTTGGTTTCCTATTATGGAACCCATCTTAAAAAGGTATGGCATTCCGGATGATTTCAAGTATTTGCCGCTAGTTGAAAGTGGTTTAAAGCGTGGTACCTCTGTTAAGGGTGCTGCCGGATACTGGCAGTTTATGCCAGGAACAGCACGAAGTTATGGACTGATTGTCAACGGTGATGTGGATGAAAGACATAATATGAAAATGTCCACTGCTGCCGCTTGCAGGTACTTAAAAGAATTGCATAATGAATTTCATAATTGGACTTTGGTTGCAGCTGCTTATAACTTAGGGGAAAATAAGTTACGTAAACGAATTAATACGCAAGGGCACAAGAGCTATTTTAAGCTCAAGCTGAATAACGAAACCGCTTCTTATGTATACAAATTAGTATCCATGAAAGAAGTGATTGAAAATCCGATTAAGTATGGATTTGCAAGCCGGAATAAAGAGCTGCTTGCCAAGGAAACAAGGCCTGAGCCAGTATATATTAATCCGGTAATAGAGCAAAATGCAATTTCAGCATTAAATCTGCTGCAAAAGCAGGAGTTATAGATTTATTTATTGAAGACCAACATGCGAAATCTGGGGAGAGATCGGCTTAAGGTCTTCAAGTAAACTGTAAAATTCTAAATCCAAGGCTTTATTTAATTTCTATTAAACGATCTTTACACCTTAATTTCAAGAGGTATTAATTAATGGATAAAAGCACACCTGATCTTGGCGAGCAAAGCGAAGTAGAGGTTTACGGAGCCCGGGTTCATAATCTAAAAAATATAGACGTTTCTTTTCCACGTAATCAGTTGGTTGTAATAACCGGATTAAGTGGCAGTGGTAAGTCCTCTTTGGCCTTTGACACCATATATGCAGAAGGTCAAAGACGATATATGGAAACCTTTAGTGCCTATTCCCGGCAGTTTCTGGGTGGCATGGAGCGGCCTGATGTGGATAAAATTTCCGGATTAAGTCCGGTTATTGCTATCGAACAAAAGACTACTTCTAAAAACCCACGTTCTACTGTGGGAACAATTACTGAAATTTATGACTTTATGCGCCTGCTTTTTGCCAGGGCAGGGGAAGCGTATTCTCATGTTTCGGGTAAAAAAATGGAGCGCATGTCCGAAGGACAGATGCTTCAAAGTGTATTACAGCAGTTTGACGGTAAGGCTATTGCTGTGCTGGCCCCGGTTGTAAAAGGCCGAAAGGGTCATTATAGGGAGCTCTTTGAGCAGATTCGCAAACAAGGGTATTTGAAAGTGAGAGTCGACGGCAAGATTGTTGATCTTACGCCTAAGATGCAGCTTGACCGTTATAAGATCCACGATATTGAAATGGTTATTGATCGGTTATATGTATCCCAAAATGATAGTAAGCGATTAAATACCTCCATACAGTCTGCCTTAAAAACATCTAAAGGAATTATCAAGATTGCGGATGAAGAACATAATGAATTCTTTTTCAGTAAATTCCTTATGGATCCTGAATCTGGGATCTCTTATGATGAACCGCAGCCTAATACTTTCTCTTTCAATTCACCTTATGGTGCATGTGAACGCTGTGATGGTTTAGGTACCATTTTCGAAATTGATGAATCGTCAATTATTCCTGATCCGAAGTTGAGCATCATGAAAGGGGGACTTGCTCCTTTAGGTGAATACAGGGAAACCTGGATGTTCCAGATGTTGAAAGCACTGGCAAAGAAGAAAGAGTTTTCTTTGTCTGATCCAATAGAAAAGCTTCCAAGGGAAGTTTTGGAAATGGTATTAAATGGATCGGATGAAATGATCACCGTTCCGGTGGCCTATAATAAGTGGAACGTTCAAAATTATCAGGTTACTTTTGATGGGATTATCAAAATGCTGGAAGAGCAGGCAGATAAAGGTGTAGATGATACGTCGAAGGATCTGGAAAACTTCCGGGTACTTCGTACTTGTCCGCTATGTCATGGTGCCCGCCTGAAGAAAGAGTCTTTAAACTTTCGCATCAGCGATAAAAACATCTATGAGCTTTCCTCAATGAGTATTATCCAACTGGGTAAATGGTTTGAGGATATAGAATCGAAGCTTAATGAGCGTCAGAATATTATAGGGAAAGAGATCTTAAAGGAGATTCGTTCCCGGATTGGTTTTCTGCTGGATGTAGGATTGAATTATTTAACCTTAAACCGGACGGCTAAAACGTTGTCGGGTGGGGAGGCACAGCGGATTCGTTTGGCTACGCAAATTGGGTCGCAACTCGTTAACGTGTTGTATATTTTGGATGAGCCAAGTATAGGACTGCATCAGCGGGACAATGCACGCCTAATATCTGCATTAAAAAATCTCCGTGATATAGGCAACTCTGTCTTGGTTGTCGAGCATGATAAGGATATGATTCTGGAAGCAGACCATGTAATAGATATGGGACCGGCAGCGGGTGTCAGAGGTGGCGAAGTAGTGGCACAAGGTACACCAGCAGAGGTGCGAAATGCAAAAACGCTGACTAACGCCTATCTTAATGGTGAAAAATCTATCGCTATTCCTGCGCAGAGACGTAAAGGGAATGGTCAGGAATTGGTATTGAAAAATGCGACCGGAAACAATCTGAAAAATGTAACCGTCAGATTTCCCTTAGGTATGCTGATTTGTGTTACCGGTGTTTCAGGTAGTGGAAAATCGAGCTTAATTGGTGAAACGTTATATCCTATTCTGAATCATCATTTTTTTCAGGGCAAAGAAAATACCAATGCCTTATAAGTCACTCGAAGGGCTTGAACATATTGATAAGGTTATTGAGATTGATCAAAGTCCTATAGGGCGTACGCCACGTTCTAATCCTTCTACCTATACAGGGGTGTTTTCTGATATCCGTAATCTGTATGTGGGTTTACCGGAAGCAAAAATTCGTGGTTACAAACCCGGACGTTTTTCTTTCAATGTGAAGGGTGGACGTTGTGAAACTTGTCAGGGTGCAGGCATGAAGGTCATTGAGATGAATTTCTTACCTGACGTACATGTGCCTTGCGAAGAATGTAATGGCCGGCGATACAATAGGGAAACCCTTGAAGTGCGTTATAAAGGCAAATCAATCAGTGATGTGCTGGATATGAGTATTGAAGAAGCTGTAGATTTCTTTGAACTTATTCCTTCTATTCATCGAAAGATTAAAACGCTGTTTGATGTAGGTTTGGGGTATATAAAACTGGGACAGTCCTCTACCACCTTATCAGGAGGAGAAGCGCAGCGGGTGAAGCTGGCGACTGAACTATCTAAAAAGGACACCGGACAAACATTCTATATTCTGGATGAGCCAACAACGGGACTTCATTTTGAAGATATTAATGTGCTTCTGGGCGTATTGAATAAACTGGTCGATCATGGAAATACGATTTTGGTGATTGAGCATAACCTGGATGTGGTAAAGGTATCAGACTGGGTAATCGATCTTGGTCCGGAAGGAGGAGATGCAGGGGGGGTAGTCCTTTTTGAAGGAACGCCTGATGATCTGGTAAAGGTTAAAAAGAGCTTCACCGGACAATTTTTAAAGATAGAAATGGGAAGATAAATATTGAGCTATGGAAAATATTTTAAGTGCAGCCCAAATGCGGGATACAGATGCCCATACCTGTACCACATTTAACTTATCCTCATTGCAATTAATGGAGCAAGCCTCACAATCTTTTGTAAAGGCTTTTTCCAGAACATATCCGGAGCGTTATCTTAAAATAGCGGTTTACTGTGGTACAGGAAATAATGGTGGGGATGGACTGGCTATTGCCCGGTTGCTTTACCAGGAGGGTTATAATCACCTGGATGTTAAAATAGCTCGCTTTTCTGATAAAAGCAGCGATGATTTCGACGCTAATCTCGTTGATATAGAATCAAGTCATATTCCTGTTGCTGAATTGAAGCATGCAGCTGAATTAGATGTGGAAGAGGCGGAACTCATTATAGATGCGCTGATAGGATCAGGCCTGAATAAACCTCTAGAGGGTGAGTTAAGGATGTTGGTGGAGAAGATCAATAAGCTCGATAAAGTAGTTGTTGCTGTAGATATTCCTACCGGTTTTAAATCAGAGGGTGCTATGAAGCTGTCAGATACAGTTCTGGTTGCCGATCTGGTTATTTCTTTTCAGCGGGCAAAAGTGAACTTTTTTTTGCCAGAATCTGCTGGTTTTATCAGAGAGATTAAGGTGGTGGATATTGGTTTAAATGAGCATTATATTCAGTCACTGCAAACGCCTTATTACCTGATTACACAAAAAGATATCACATCCCGTTTAAAAAGAAGAGCTAAATTTACACATAAGGGAACTTATGGACATGCGCTAATCATTGCTGGGGCGCCTAAAACGATGGGTGCCGCACTTTTGAGTGCAGAAGCCTGTATGTGTACCGGAGCCGGTTTAACTACAGCCTGTGTCCCCGAAGAGGGTTTAACCGCCTTGAATACCAGGGTGCCTGAGGTTATGGCTATTTTAAACGAAAATGTGAATGAGGATTTGACATGGAAAACCTATCAGGCTGTTGGTATTGGCCCTGGAATAGGTTCCTCTCCAGAAAGTCTGGCCTTACTTACAAAAACATTAAAAGAGTATAATAAACCGGTAGTGATTGATGCAGATGCGCTTAATTTAATTGGGCAGCATCACGAATTGATGCAGATTATTCCTGAGGGATCTGTTTTAACGCCTCATGTAAAAGAATTTGACCGGTTGTTTGGGGAGCATGTGAGTTGGTGGGATAGGGTCGTAACAGGCATAGACAGGGCGAAGACTATGGGTTGCACCATACTGCTTAAAAATCAGTACACGATGATTTTTACGAGAGATGGAAAGTGCTTGTTTAATCCTACAGGCAGTCCGGCAATGGCCAGTGGAGGTATGGGCGATGTTTTAACAGGGATAATCACCTCCTTTATCGCCCAGGGTTACAGTCCGGAAGACGCCGTAATATTAGGCGCTTATATTCATGGGGCAGCTGGAGAAGAAGGAAACGATTATGTTGTTCCTGCTTCAAGTTTGATCAAAAGGCTGCCTGCCACTATTGCAACGAATTATAGTACCTGATCAAAAGACTACCAGCCTTTATCGTAGCAAATTATAGTACCTGATCAAATAGGTGTTTCTCGGCGTGATAAGAGGAACGGACAAGTGGGCCGCTTTCTACATACTTGAATCCCATTTGCTGTCCTATTTCTTTATATTTAGCAAACTGATCGGGGTGGATCCAATCCATTACAGGGTGATGATTTTTGGAAGGCTGAAGATACTGACCTATTGTAAGCACATGAACGCCTGTATCTGCAAGATCCTGCATGGTTTCAATTACATCAGCTTCTGTTTCGCCTAAACCTAACATGATACCCGATTTTGTACGTAATCCAAACTCAGAAATCCTGTGCAGGGCTTCCATACTTCTGTCGTATTTGGCTTGAACACGAACCTGTTTGGTTAACCTTTTAACTGTTTCTATGTTATGGGAAATCATTTCAGGGCGTTCTTCGCATACTCGATATAAGTTATCCCAAATTCCTCTGAAGTCTGGAATCAAAGTTTCCATGGTAGTGGCAGGACTTTCTCTTCTTATCGCACGTATGGTTTCAGCCCAAATGATTGAGCCTCCATCTTTCAGATCATCGCGGTCAACAGAAGTAATAACGGCATGTTTGACGCTCATCAATTTGATAGAGTTGGCAACCCTATTGGGCTCATCCAAATCAACAGCAAGAGGTCTTCCTGTTGAAACGGCGCAAAATGAGCACGACCGGGTACAGATATTACCAAGAATCATAAAGGTAGCAGTACCGGCACCCCAGCACTCACCCATATTAGGACAATTGCCACTTTCGCAGATGGTGTGAAGTTTATGAGTATCAACTAATCCTCTTACATTTGCGTATTCTTTTCCAACGGGTAGTTTAACCCGTAGCCAGTTTGGTCTCCTTTGAGATTGGTTGGCAGGTATTACCGGCAATTCGATCATGTTGCAAATGTAAATATTTAGACCTTAGATAATGGTCATCCCTCAGTGCAATTTGACAATTGAGAGAGATTTGATTGTGATTTATGTGAAGCCGCTATGGGATGTAGGGGGTTAATCGATATGTGCAGCTGCTATTTCACCAGAAATTTCCCCATGCGAGGCGTGATAAACACACTTTCCGTCCTTAATAAGAAGCAATTGTGGGGACTCGTGATACACATCAAAAGTCTTAGCTATTGCTGCAGAAAGGTCACGGTGTTTAATTAAGTCCAGAAAATATAAAGGAGTTTCCTGGGGAAGGGCATCCTTGTCGAGCTCAAATCTTTTCTTAGCCATCATGCTAATTGGGCATCTGGTACTGTGCTTAAATAAAATACTATAGCCGCTAATGTGTTGTAAGTCCTGTAGTTGTTGTGTGGTTTCTAGTTGTATCCAGTTCATAGGTATAAAGTTAAAATACAAGGTTGAATTTTATCTGCGTGATTTTGGGTAAGAGTTATATGCTGGGCATATTTTGTTTGAACACGATTGAAAAACTGTGCATGCAGTAATTAATAATAAGAATAGTATTGTAACTCTTTTCATGATGTTAAAATAAGAAAACTATCTGATCAACAGTATTCTAATTGATAATTATTTAAGTAAACGTTGCAAATCGGCCATAAGTATAGCAGAAGCTGCTGCTTCGGTTCCTTTATTGCCATGTTTACCACCCGCTCTTTCTTGTGCCTGTTCTAAATTCAACGTAGTTAACACGCCGAAGATCACCGGTATAGCATGTTTAATGCCTACATTGCTGATGCCATTTGCTACGGCATTGCAAATATACTCAAAGTGAGGAGTGTCGCCCTGAATAATGCAGCCCAAACAAATTACGGCGTCTACTTGCTGTGTGTTTAATACCATTTCTGCAGCTACAATCAGTTCGAAACTGCCGGGTACAGTAAAGGAAAGGATGTTTTCTGGGATTGTACCTTGTTGAATCAGCATATCATATGCACCCTGATACAAGGCACCGGTAATATCCGCATTCCATTGTGCGGTAACAATAGCAAACCTGAACGATTCAGCGGATGGAATTGTGGTATGTGAAAAGTCGGAAAGATTCTTGAGATGAGTTGCCATAGGAAACAAATGAAAATGGCTACCTTTTAGATAACCATTTAGTAATTTATATTGCTCAGTGTTTATAAACGAGCTTCCGCACGTGCAATGTAAGTATCTATAACAGAGGCTTCAAAGCTAGTGGAGTAATTTTCTTTAATCTTTTTATAGGTATCAGCAGCAGATTTAAATTCTTTCTGCTCTTCGTAAACAAGACCTAGCTTTTTTAAGAAAAGAGGAGAAGTAAAGTTGTTGTCAGATTTGCTTGCTGCTTTTTTGTAGTAGGTAATTGATTTATCATACTGCTTTAATTCAGAGTAAGCATCACCTAACATGCCTAAAACCAATGGATCGATGACGATACTACCCGTGCTGCTATAGTTACCTAATGCATCAATAGCTTTTTCGAATTCACCCTTTTGAAGGTATAAACCACCCAGATAAGCGTTGGCAAGATTAGCAGATTTAGTGCTGGAGTATTCGTCAGCTATCGTTTCAAAGCCCGGATAAGAACCATCACCTTTAATAGCTCTGTCTGCTAAAGAATCAACTGCTAAGTATTCTTCTGCTTTAAACATTTCATTTGCAGCCGTTTCTGCACGGGGTGCTAAGTAGAATTGTTGATACCCGATGTAAAGTAAAATAAGTGCTACTATTGCTCCGCCGATAACAGCCAGACTTTTCTTGTTCTCCTGCACAAAGTTCCCTGGGTTTGTCAGCATATTTGATTGAGTTTTAGTATCCATTTGATTTGTCGCCATTTGCGTAAAATTGAAGTTTGCAAAAATACGTTTTTAAGGGTTACTTACAAGTGATTGTAGAAAGAAAAAACTTAAATTGTTTTTGAAAGATTAACTTTGTCACTGATAGTATGTGGCTGGAAAAATTATCCCTATTAAATTTTAAGAATTATGAAGAGGCCGAATTGGCCTTATCGCCTTCTGTTAACGCCTTTACGGGTGATAATGGAGCAGGTAAAACCAATCTTCTGGATGCGATTCATTATCTTTCACTTTGCAAAAGTTATTTTAATCCTATAGACTCACAGCAAATCAAAAATGCTTGTGATTTCTTCATGATCCAGGGTGTTTTTGACATGGATGGCTCAAATGAGGTGATATCCTGTTCGCTAAAGCGCAATCAAAAAAAGCAATTTCGTCGGAATAAGAAGGAATATCAGCGATTGGCCGATCATATCGGTCTCTTTCCATCTGTCATGATTTCCCCTAATGATGTCAGCATTATTATAGAAGGAAGTGAAGAGCGTCGTCGTTTTATCGATAATGTGATTTCTCAAACCGATGGACATTATCTGGATGAATTGATTATTTATAATAAAAATCTGCTCAACAGAAATGCTTTATTAAAAAGGATTGCGGAGAGAGGTCAGTATGATCCGGAGTTAATGGAGGTTATTGATGATCAGATGATCGCATCAGGAGAAAAGATATTTGAAAAACGCAAGGCTTTTATGTCTGTGTTTATTCCCGTATTCGAAAAGCATTATAAATACCTGACGGAAGACGCTGAACAGGTTGAGTTAATATATGATTCTCCCTTGTTTCATGATGAGTTTGCGGGATTGTTGAAAAAATCAGTGGAGCGTGACCGTTTTCTTCAGCGTACCACAATGGGCATCCATAAAGATGATCTTAGCTTCAGCGTAAATGGGATGCCAATGAAGAAATTTGGCTCACAAGGGCAGCAGAAGTCATTTCTTATCGCTTTGAAGTTAGCTCAGTATAGTTTTTTGCAGTTGAAGAAAGGATATAAGCCTTTGCTTTTGCTGGATGATATTTTTGATAAGCTGGATGACAAGCGGATTAAGAAGTTGATGCAGATGGTGTCGCATGATGATTTTGGACAGATCTTTCTGACTGATACCAACAGGGATCGTATTGAGGGGATCTTTGAAGGTATTGGAGTTGGGTTAACTATATTTGAGGTAAGGAAAGGAGTGGTACAAAATGAGGAAACCGAATGATAAGCCAATTAAAGAGGCAATAGAACAGATGTTGCGGGTATATAAGCTAAAAAGGAAGTTTGATGAAACCTCACTTGTAGCGGCATGGCCGGAAATGATGGGTCCAGCTGTAGCTAATCGTACCCGTCAGTTATATATACGTGACAAAAAATTATTTATCCGTGTTGAGTCTTCTGTATTGAAGAATGAATTGTTGATGATCCGTTCTCAGATATTGGATAAGATGAATGAGCGGGCAGGTGCGGATGTGCTGGAGGAAATTGTGTTTTTATAAAACAAGGCCCTTTGCCAGACCTTGTTTATACTAGTTTTTTTTAGAAACGCTCAAACTGAGAGAAGAAGAAGTTTCCTTCAATAGCTGCATTTTCATCAGAATCGGAACCGTGTACGGTGTTCGCTTCAATAGACTTGGCATATTTATTACGAATTGTGCCGGCATCAGCTTTAGTAGGATCAGTAGCACCAATCAGTTTACGGAAATCTTCCACTGCATTGTCTTTTTCAAGAATAGCCGCTACGATAGGGCCTGAAGTCATAAAAGTTACGAGATCATTATAAAAAGGACGTCCTTTATGCACGGCATAGAATTCGCCTGCATTCTCTGCAGTTAATTTAGTGTATTTTAATGCGATAATTTTAAAGCCCCCTTTAGTGATATCATTCAGAATAGCACCAATATGGTCGTTTGCAACGCCATCTGGCTTAATCATGGTAAATGTTCTGTTTGTTGCCATTGTGTTTTTAAGTTGCTGTAAAAATATAATTTAATTTGTAGCAAAAGAAGCATTTGACGAAAAAGAGAGTGAGGTATGCGCGAAGATATGAAATAATTGCATTTTGTTAGATCAAGGTTTTTAATAGCTTTGCAATTCTTTTTATAAATGATGTTAGAGTTAAACACCCTTAAAGAATTGTTAGCGCTACCCAGGCGTATTGTTATTACCACTCATCACAAGCCTGATGGCGATGCAATGGGTTCATCTTTGGGTCTTTATAATTATTTGATCCAAAAGGGACATCATGTAAAGGTTATTACCCCATCTGACTACCCCGTTTTCCTTCAATGGATGCCCAATAATACAGAAGTCCTTATTTATCCCCAGCAAACAGAACAATCCAATACGTTTATAGCAGAGGCAGAACTTGTGTTTTGTCTGGATTTCAATGCATTGAACAGAATCCATGAAATGGGCGTTCAGATACAGGAATCACCGGCTAAAAAAGTGATGATTGATCATCACCTGGAACCGCAGGATTTTGATGACTACCGGTATTGGTCGATTAATGCTTGTTCTACTGCACAGCTTGTTTACGAGTTTATTATCCAGGTGATGGAAGAGCCTGACTTGATCAATAAGGACGTGGCTACCTGTTTGTATACTGGTATTATGACAGATTCGGGATCTTTCCGGTTTCCGACTACCACACCAAGGGTACATATTATTGTTGCAGACCTGATTACACGGGGTGCAGAAAACTGGAAAATTCATCAGTTGGTATACGATAACTTCTCTGAAAGCCGTTTACGTTTTCTAGGTTACTGTTTACTTAATAAGCTTGTTGTGCTTCCTGAGTATAAGGCTGCATACTTTTCAGTGTCTGCAGAAGAGCTGAAGCGGTTTACAATTACAACAGGCGATTCGGAAGGATTGGTTAATTATGCATTAACCATAAATGGCATCAGGCTGGCTGCTCTTATTATCGAGCGTCCGGATACTGTAAAGCTATCCCTTAGATCAACAGGTGATTTTCCTGCCAACGAAATCTGTAAAAAATATTTCAAAGGAGGAGGTCATAGAAATGCGGCAGGAGGACAATCTGATCTGTCACTGGATGACACCGTCTTGAAATTTAAAGAAATTCTAATTGAATATAAAAGTTTATTAATACAGTAACTACAAAAAACAAAATGAACAAGAGCTTAATTATGTTGGGAATTGCAGCGTTAGCGTTTACTAGCTGCAAACAGTTTAAAAAAGGTGAAGGCGATATGCAGTACATTATCCATGAGGATAAAGATGGTGCTACTATCAAGGAAGGTGACTTTATCGCTTTACATGCCATTCAAAAAACTGAAGAAGATTCTACTTTATCTAATTCGTATGACTATGACAGGCCTATGTTTGTCGCAGAACAAAAATCTTCTTTCAAAGGAGATATCTATGCTGCATTAGCGATGTTAAGTGAAGGCGATAGTGCAACTTTCAAAATAAATCTGGATTCTTTGCAGGCAAAAATGAACATGCCAAAGCCAGCAAACACAAAAGGAAAGTACATGGTCTTTACATTTAAGATTGACAAAGTAATTCCAAAAGGTACATTAACAGATAGTTTATTCCAGGGTAAAGTAGACCAATTTTTAAAGGCAGAAGTTGCTAAGGCTAAAAGTCAGGAAGCCGGTAAGATCAGCAGATTTATTGCCGCTAATGATTTGAAACCTACAGTAACTGCTACAGGTTTAAATTATATCGTTGAAAAAGAAGGTAATGGTATAAAACCAGCAATTGGTGATACCGTTAAGTTAGATTATACAGGTAGTTTCCTAACAGGAAAGGTATTTGATACCAGTATTCAGGCTGTAGCTAAAAAAGAACCAGGTTTATTTAATGCAATGCGTCCTTATCAACCTATGAAGGTTCCTGCAGGCGTACATGCTACAATTCCAGGTTTCGATGAAGGCTTGATGTTATTATCAAAAGGAAGTAAGGTTAAATTTATTATCCCTTCTAGTTTAGCTTATGGCGAACAAGGAAGTCAGATTATTCCTCCTTTCATGCCATTAGTATTTGAAATGGAAGTGTTGGAAATTATCAAACCTAAGCCAGGTTCTCCAGCTCCGGTAACAGCTCCAGCTCCAGTTGGTGCTCAGGGTAAAAAGTAAAACTTATTTCTTATATTAAAATATAACGAACATCCGGCTGATGCATATTCAGCCGGATGTTTACTTTTAGATCACATATGAAAACTGTAAATTTAATCATCGCATTGCTGATGGTGTTGAGTGTTCCCATTTTTGGACAAGTTAAGCCCGATTTAAAGCAATTGCCCAATGGTGTTCAATATCAAATCTATACAAAGGGAACAGCAGCCAGAGTAAAATTAAATGATGTTATTACCTTTAATTTTACTCAGAAAACGGATAAGGACTCTGTTTTATTTAGCTCATTTGCAGCAGGGAAACCGGTTACAATAGCAATAGAGCCATCCAAAAGTATTTCCGATTTGATGTATTTCTTTCCCATGCTTGGATTAAAAGATAGTGCATTGGTAAAAATACCTAGTGATTCTTTATTTAAAGACGGCCAGATGGAACGTCCTTCTTTCTTTCCTCCAGGAAGTACACTTCAGTTTGTATTGAAAATTGAAAATGTTCAGTCCATGGAAGAAGCAATGGCTGAACGTCAAAAAATGATGGATATCCAGACTAAAATGGCTGATTCATTAAAAACAAATGAACTGCATATTGCAGATGCTTTTGTAACAGCAAATAAGTTAGTAGTCAAACAAACACCTTCAGGTTTAAGATATTTAATCCTGACTCCCTCTATGAAACTGAAACCTACTGCAGGCGATACAGTAGAAGTAAATTATATTGGGAGGACATTAAATGGTAAAATCTTTGATTCCAGTATTGAGGCAGAAGCGAAAAAGGCCGGATTGGAACAACCAGGTCGTAATTATGAACCTATTAGTTTTGTAGTTGGGCAGGGAGAAGTAATTCCAGGATGGGATGAGGCGCTATTGATGATGAATGAGGGTTCAAAAGGACGCTTTTTAATTCCTTCTGAACTTGCTTACGGACCTAAGGGTGCAGGACAGGATATTCCTCCATTTAGTACACTTGATTTCCAAGTAGAGCTAGTGAAAGTTAAACCGGCTAAAAAAGCTGTAGTCCCTAAAATACCTGCAGTTATAGTGAAAAAACCAGTGGCAGTTAAGAAAGTAGCACCGAAGACAAAACCTACTGTTAAAAAGAAGGTTGTGACTTCAAAGACAAAATAAGCTGTCATCTTGTCATTGTAAGCAAATTCATTTATGTCTGCTAATTACTTTTCTCTATGTCAAACAGTTTAATTATAAGCTTGGCATAAGCATTGATAAGTAAGAAGTAGTTATTGATTTAAGAAATAATAAAGAAGAATATAATATGTCAAAGATTATTGGTATCGACTTAGGAACAACAAACTCTTGCGTTGCCGTAATGGAAGGTAATGAGCCCGTAGTTATAGCCAACAGCGAGGGAAAACGCACAACTCCATCTATTGTTGCGTTTGTTGAAAACGGAGAACGTAAAGTAGGAGATCCTGCAAAACGTCAGGCAATTACAAATCCAACAAAAACGATCTACTCCATCAAGCGTTTCATGGGAAACAGCTTTAATGAAGTTACGAAAGAAGCATCACGTGTGCCTTACACTGTACTGAAAGGTGATAACAACACACCACGTGTTGATATCGACGGTCGTAAATACACTCCTCAGGAAATTTCAGCAATGATTCTTCAGAAAATGAAGAAAACAGCAGAAGATTTCTTGGGCCACGAAGTAACAGAAGCGGTTATTACAGTTCCTGCTTATTTCAATGATGCTCAACGTCAGGCTACTAAAGAAGCTGGAGAAATTGCAGGTTTAACGGTTAAAAGAATTATAAATGAACCCACTGCAGCTGCATTAGCTTATGGTTTGGACAAAGCACATAGAGATATGAAAATTGCTGTGTTCGACTGTGGTGGTGGTACACATGACGTTTCGATCCTTGAATTAGGTGATGGCGTGTTTGAAGTTAAGTCAACTGATGGTGATACTCACCTAGGTGGTGATGACTTTGACCATGTAATCATTGACTGGTTAACTACAGAATTTAAGGCAGAGAATGGAATGGACCTTGCAAAAGATCCTATGGCTCTTCAACGTCTAAAGGAAGCTGCTGAAAAAGCGAAGATTGAATTATCTAGCTCTACTCAAACTGAGATCAACCTTCCTTATATCACTGCAGATCAAAATGGACCTAAGCACCTTGTACGGACTTTAAGCCGTGCTAAGTTTGAGCAATTGGCTGACAGTTTGATCAAACGTACTATTGAGCCTTGTCGTTCAGCTTTGAAAAACGCTGGATTGACTATTGCAGACATTGACGAAGTGATTCTAGTAGGTGGTTCTACTCGTATTCCTGCTATTCAGGATGCAGTGAAAGCATTCTTTGGTAAAGAACCTTCTAAAGGTGTTAACCCGGATGAAGTTGTAGCTATTGGTGCAGCTATTCAGGGTGGTGTATTAACAGGAGAGGTGAAAGATGTATTGCTTCTTGATGTTACTCCACTTTCTTTAGGTATCGAAACTATGGGTAGTGTAATGACTAAATTAATCGAGTCTAACACCACTATTCCAAGTAAAAAATCTGAAACTTTCTCTACTGCTTCAGACAATCAACCATCAGTAGAAATTCATATTCTGCAGGGTGAACGTCCTATGGCAAACCAGAATCGTACTATTGGACGTTTCCACTTAGATGGACTTCCACCAGCACCTCGTGGTATACCTCAAATTGAAGTAACTTTTGATATTGATGCAAATGGTATCTTACATGTATCTGCTAAGGATAAAGCAACAGGTAAGGAACAGAAAATTCGTATTGAAGCTTCTTCCGGTTTAACAGAAGATGAAATTAAGAAGATGAAGCTGGAAGCAGAAGAAAATGCTGATTCCGATAAGAAAGCTAGGGAAGAAATCGACAAGCTTAATGCTGCTGATGCACTTATATTCTCAACTGAAAAACAGTTAAAAGAATATGGTGATAAAATCCCTGCTGAGAAAAAGGCTCCAATTGAAAGTGCTTTCACTAAGTTGAAAGATGCTTATGCAGCTAAAAGCTTTGCTGATATTGATGTAGCTCAGGCAGAATTGCAAGAGGCTTGGAATGTAGCTTCTGAAGATATGTACAAGGGAACGCAAGATGCAGGTGCTCAGGGTACTCCTAATGCAGGACCTGATGCTGCTAATGGAAATGCAGCCGGCAATGGTGACACAGTTACTGATGTTGACTTCGAAGAAGTAAAATAATTAAGTAATTTTTAATTTAAAAAGCCGTTTCAGTTTTCTGAAGCGGCTTTTTGTTGTTGTAATAAACGATATTTGCAGTAATGACCTTTACGGATACACATACACACCTCTATTATGAGACGGACACTGAGAATCGTAAATTGCTAATGGAGCGATGTTTCTCTAATGATGTTACCCGGCTTTTTCTTCCTAATGTTGATTTGGAGACGGTTCCATTAGTTATAGCACTGACAAATGCATACCCTGAAAACTGCTTTCCCATGTTGGGGCTTCATCCTTGCGATGTTAAGGACGATTATATAAAAGAACTTCAAGCAATTCAAAATGTAAATTTACCTTCCATAGTTGCCATAGGTGAAATAGGAATTGACCTCCATTGGGATAAAACAACGCTGGCTTCTCAACAGGATGCATTTATTAAGCAGATTAGATGGGCAAAAGAGTTGGATCTTCCTATTGTGATACATTGTAGAGAAGCTTTCAATGAGGTGTATGAAATACTGGTTGCAGAAAAAAATCTTAAATTAAGAGGCATATTTCATTGTTTTTCCGGAACTCTGGAACAAGCACAACGTATAATAGCGTTAGGCTTTTATTTAGGCATTGGCGGGGTGGTTACCTATAAAAATGCTGGGTTAGATAAAATACTTGTTGATATTGATATAGAAAATATAGTGTTGGAGACTGATTCCCCGTACTTAACTCCAGTACCTTATAGGGGGAAACCTAATGAAAGTAGCTATTTACCCTATATTGCTGCAAGGGTTGCAGTAATAAAAAATTTACGGATAGATGAGGTCGCAGATCTTACCACTAAAAATTCTAAACTAATATTTGGTGTCTGAGAGTTGCATTCCTTTTCTATCTTTATCAAAAATAACAGAGCTGAGTTAAAATGACAAAGGTACTCATCATTTATACCGGAGGAACCATAGGCATGGTACATGATAGGGTCACGGGTACATTGATGCCTCTTGACTTTAACCTGATTACCGAAAATGTTCCAGAACTTAAGCGCCTGAATTATGAAATAACAGTTTATTCATTCCCTGAAATAATAGATTCCTCTAATATGACACCGGATGTATGGATTGAACTGGCGGAAATTATTGAAAAGAACTATGCTATTTATGATGGCTTTGTAGTGCTACATGGCACGGATACTATGGCATTTACAGCATCTGCGTTAAGCTTTATGTTGGAAGGCTTAAACAAGCCTGTGATTTTTACAGGGGCACAACTACCGATAGGAGAGATTAGAACTGATGCAAAGGAAAATTTAATAACTGCACTTGAAATTGCATCTGCCAAGCAGAATGGTAAAGCCAGGGTGCCTGAAGTATGCATATACTTTGATTTTCAGCTTTTTAGAGGAAATAGGGCATTTAAGTATAATTCTGCTAAGTTCGAAGCTTTCCGGTCTCCTAATTATCCGGTGCTTGCTGAAGCAGGTGTGCACTTAAGATTCAATGATTCAAGCATCAGAAAATGTGATGATTGTATTTTTAAAGTGCATAAAAAGCTGAATAATTCTATTGCTGTACTAAAATTATATCCGGGAATAAGTGCTGAAACGGTTAAAGCAATTGTAAATTCGGAGGCTAATGCTATTATTTTAGAGAGTTTTGGTGCAGGTAACACCTCTACTGAAGAGTGGTTCCTGAACTGTCTGCAGACTGCGCTTAATAAGGGTAAGGTCATCTTAGATATATCGCAGTGTAAGGTAGGTACAGTAGAATTGGGAAGATATGAAACCAGTCGCCCATTAAAAGATATGGGAGTAGCGAGTGGCTTTGATATGAGCTATGAGGCTGCTGTAACCAAGCTGATGTTCCTGTTAGGAAGAGGCTATACCGTCGATCGTATTTCCCATTTACTGGAAACTAATTTGCGCGGAGAGTTAAGCAAATCTTCTCCTGTAGCGACAAAAACAGTTTTTTAATATTTATTTTCCAAAGGGTAGTATCTTGCGACATAAATTCTTAGTTTTGCATTCCCATAAAGGATAGGTGTCTGAGTGGCCGAAAGAGCACGCTTGGAAAGCGTGTATACCTCAAAAGGGTATCGAGGGTTCGAATCCCTCCCTCTCCGCTGGTAATAGTTAAAACCCGTTGATTTTCAACGGGTTTTATTGTTTTAAATTCTTTAGGGGAATGATTAGGGGAGTGAATTACAAGTTGTATGATCAAATGGGCTCTAATATCTAAAACTTATTCCATGCAAACTTCATCAATTAGGATTGTTGCCGAAAGTCATTGGATTCTATTCAACAATTAATATTCTTTTAAGACTCTAAATGTTTCTTTTTATTCACTCACTTGGCTTCGATATCTAGGTAGGGAATTAAGATATGAACTTCAATTCTACGATTGGGAATCTTTATGGCAACAAGTCCTCATATCTACAGTCGAGTATTTTTGTTAATTTGACTACCATATTAAGATTATACTTTGCTCGATCCTTTAAGCTTTCCACATGGCCTAGTTCATTCTTGGCGGTATTCCCTGCAAAGTATCCAGCGGAGAAAACGCTATCAAAACCCAGTTTAATGTACTTTAATTGCTGTTTTTTGTTGAAATATTCTTGCAAATATCTCTTGAAATACGTATTTTTAAGTAATGAAACAAGGGGAAAAAGCTGCTCAAAATGAGAAATCAGAGTTATTATAAAAATTGGATATCCTGCGTGAGCAAGCTAAAAAGGCTTCCCTTCAGGAACAGGAAAATCAGCACCTGAAAAAAGAACTCCATAAAGAGAGAAGAATAACCAACTCCTGGATGAGCGGAATAATGACCTGGCCCTGAAATGGGAAAACAGCGAAAGGGAAATAGAAAAGCTCAAGTTTCTACTGTTTGAAGCCAATTACCAGATCACCCAGTGGAAGAAGCGTTTCTTTGGAAGTACCCAGGAACGTTTTGTTCCTTCTTATGCTGATCAGCTGGTGTTGGACCTTGAATTACAGTCCCTTACCCCGGATACGGTTACTAGGGAAAGGAATCCAATTAAAGGGAAATTCGGACAGGCAAAAACCGCTTACGGTTTGGACAATATCAAGGCCCGCTTGAAAGAGACCAGCGAATCCTGGATTGCCTGCATCTTTATGGTGCTTAACCTGGTCAAGTTGGCCTGGGAGTTATACTTTTGGCTAAAAATCAAAAACATGAACAGGCATTTTTCAGCAATGATCGAGATTCATGCAAAACGATTAGTAAAAATAATGGCTGGTGTATCAAGTATACACCAGCCATTATTTTTGAAAGTCAAAATTATACCGTTGATTTAGTCTTTTGAGTTTTTCAGCAGACCCTAACTAGATGAACCCCTCTTTACTAAAACCGAAGGAATTACAATTTTGTTATCCGAAATATTATAGTCCTTTTTTTCTATTCTTTTAAAAAGTAAATCAGCAGCAGTTTTGCCTATTTCAAATGCAGGTTGCGAAATGGTAGATAGAGGAGGATTTAATATAGGGGCATAATCTAAAGTAGAAAAAATCAGAACTTTTAATTCAGTTGGTATAGATAAGCGTATTTCATAACTAATCGTGTAAATTATTTTTATCAGTTTTTCTACTGAGGCAACTATGCCATCTGGTCTGTGTATACCTGTTAACAGATTTTGAACCTGATTATATTGTTCAAGTTCGTTTCCATTACATATAAAAATAGGATCATATTTGAATTCAAAGTTCATCTCTTGCAAAGCAACTTTAAATCCTTCGGCTCTTTTTGTACAAATCCCTAAACTTGAGGAAATAGATAAAAAAATAGGCTTTTCACATCCAATAGCTATAAGATGTGAGGCCGCAAGATAACCAGATTCAAAGTCGTTTGTGGTAACACTTGCTATGTCGAGCCCTTCAAACTCTCTATCAAAAAAAACGATAGGTATGTTTTCTTCCTGAAGTTTTAGTAAATGATCTGGATTGGTAGTTTCACTGGCAATAGATATTAAAACCCCATCCACTCGTCCACTAGTACACTCAGAAACGATTGCTATTTCATTGGCGAATTTTTCGTGAGAAAGATAAATAAGAACATGATACCCTTTTTTTTCAGCGATAGACTGAATACCATTAATGGCTAAGGAGAAGAAACTATCGGTAATTTCGGGAAGTATAACTGCAATTGTTTTGCTTTTTTTGTTTCTTAAACTACTTGCATACGGGTTCAAAGTATAATTAAGTCGTAAAGCAGCTTCGCGAACTCTACTTTTCATCTGTTCACTAATTTCATAACTATCATTTAGTGCTTTAGAAACAGTAGCAATCGATACATTTAGCTCTTTTGCAAGCACTTTCATATTTACTTTTATCATTCTTAAGATCCTCTGTTGAGTATTTATTTGAAGTGATTGGTTTTAATTTTCAAAAGTCGAAATCAAATATAAAACCTTTGGGAAAAATATCATTTGAAAATTTCAAAGCTACAATTTCTAAAGGGGGTTCTAATAACCTATCATAATTCATAAGTACAAAAAAACGATTATAAATGATTAAATTTCTTCTATAAACCTTTATGTACAAGACATTTTCTATCGGGTTATCCTAGTCACATCTCGTTTTGTACGAATTTCCTCTGCAAGCTTAGCTTAAGTCTGTGTGCTTTGAGATAACTTGGTCATTTTAGAAGGAGGGTTGTTAGCCAACATAAATTTAACCGACCTTTACGGAGCTTATCTTGCTGTTTACTGTCATTTCCAGTACGCTAAATTTGCCCAATTCTTTTTCATAATACTTCTTTCTTGTCAGCAGTTATTCATGCGTAATTACAGGTTGTTTGTTAATGTCGTAGGGCTGCCTGTATTTGAGTATGTTCCACACTACAGTGAGCTGTTTGCTTGCCATGGCAATCAGTGCCTTTTCTTTCCTTTACGATAGCTAGTTGATTGTATTTGTTGTAGTAGCTACTGGTTTTTGTCCGGCTGCTTGCCCAGACGATTTGTACGATAATCCTTCGTAAATATTTGGTGCCTTTGGTGATGGTCTTGTTTTTTATTTACCTGCGCTTTCGTCGTTTCGGGGGCACATTCCAGCCCAATTGCTCAATTTGTTACTAGTTTCAAAGGCAGCCATATCAGCTCCTGTTTCTGCGATTAGTTGCATGGCTGACTGGTCATCTTTACCCGTCATGCTTTTGAGCAGTTTTCATTTCTTTAGCGTAGTGTTAGTTGCATATGGCTAACATTTGGTTTTGCAACTCTTCTGCTTGTTTGTAATAAAGACGGTATTGTTCTAATTGCTGACTTAGCAAAAAACGGTGTTCTGGTAATATGAACCCCTCCAGGCTTTGGGCGACCAAATCATCTTTGCGGTTTTTTGTCCCAAGTACTTTTTCAAGTAACTTATTAATCTCTGTTTCTCCTTTGATGATCAGTTCTATAATGTTTAACACCGTTTTACTCTCAATCATGGATACCATGCTGTGATGCTTTACTGCCGTTAACATATTCCCTGCAATAGGCCCACAGGGTGCGGATCTGCTGGCACGGGATCAGACTGCTTTTAAGCATATGGACTTGATTTTTATCCAGTCGGTGTATTCATGAAATTATTATGTATTTTTAGGTATGAAAAAACGGGAAAGAACTCTCTTTGATTTTTATGGGATCATCAGGATAAATTAGGTAATTATAAAGACCCTTTAAAAACACTTGATGAGCATATTGATTGGGAGGGATTTCGTGAATTAATCAAGAGTGGTTTTTCTGTAATAGATTACAATTGAGGGGCCGCCCACCTTATGATAAACTGATGCTGTTTAAGATCTTGGTACTACAGAGCTTGTACGGTTTATTGATGCCCAGACTGAGTTTCAGATCGTAGACCGTCTGACTTTCATGCATTTTTTAGGTTTAGGAATGAATGACCAGATCCTGACCAGAACACTATTCATAATTTTATAGAAGCATTGATTATTAACAATGTACTTGATTCCCGGTTTGCAGCCTTTAACAACAGGCTGGAAAAAGAAGGCATGTATACTAAAAAAGGAAGTATGGTAGATGCCAGCTTTCTCACTGCTCCCAGGCAACGTAACAGCAGGGAAGAAAACGAGCAACTGAAAGAGGGCGATCTTCCGGAATACTGGAGCTTAAACAAGATGCGTCATAAGGATACCGATGCGGACTAGACCAAGAAGAACAATCAGGTCTGTTTCGGCTATAAGAATCATGTGAAGGTTGATATTGGCTCTAAACTGATCACCAGTTTTCAGACCAGTTCTGCCAGTGTGCACGATAGCGAGATTCTGCAGGATCTGTTAAATGAAGAAGATAGGGAAAAACCCTTATATGCGGACTTGCATACCGGAGCGATAAACAAGAAGCCATTCTAAAGGACCGGGGAATTAAAAGCGAGATCCATGAGCGGGCTTACCGCAATACACCATTGAGCCAGAAGCAAAAGCTGCACAGGGAGAAGTCAAAAGTAAGGGCCAGTTGAAACATGTATTTGCCTGGATGCACAGACAAGGTCATGAGTTAAAGGTGATGACCATTGGTATAGAGCGCGCAACAGCAAAGATTACATTGATGAATATGGTCTACAATATGGCCCGAGCAATTTACATTATTCAATCCGGTAGGCGAAGTGTGTCCATACTATAAAAAATGGCAAAAATGAAGATGCTAAATGCCTTTTTGTGATTATGCTCAAGATTTAGTATATAATTCATTTTAAAATAATTTATGTACTAAATGAGAAATATTTTAAAAAAAATGGGGGTATTAGCCCCCCTTAAACGGTTTCGTAAATAAACCTTTACCCTTTTCTATAATTGCTAAAAATTAAACAGACATTTATAGGGTCATTTATTAAACCGAAACCATTTTAAACCTAATTAATAATCATAAAAAAGAAATTATTATGAAAGAAAGGGATTCAAATCTTAAAAAGGAGGAGAAAAATCCATTAAAAAACCTTGATGAATGGGAAGAAAATATTCTGAAAAGGTATCCCAGTTCGGATATAACGAATAAACCAAAAGAAACGTTTAGAAATTACAACGACGCACAGGTTAAAGAAAATGTCAAGGAATTTTACCGCCTTAACCATAAACACCAAACGTATGATTTTGTAACTCAAAAAAGAGAGGATTATTTAAAGTTTGATAAAAAAGAGATGCCTATATGGCAAGCCTTTGATTTTCTAAACCAGTTGGTGGATGACTCAGACCCTGATACAGATATGGATCAGTTACAACATCTGCTACAAACTTCTGAAGCAATAAGAAAAGATAACCACCCAGACTGGATGATACTGACAGGTTTGATGCATGATATGGGGAAAGTTCTATGTTTATTTGGCGAGCCACAATGGGCCGTTGTGGGGGATACTTTCCCAGTAGGTTGTGCTTATTCTAAAAAGATAGTTTATTCTGATTTTTTTAAAGATAATTCTGACTATAACAATCCGAAATTTAACTCGAAATATGGAGTTTACGATAAAGGTTGTGGTTTAAGAAACATAAACATGTCTTGGGGGCATGATGAATATATTTATCAAATGCTAAAAAATCATCTTCCTGAAGAAGGTTTATATATGCTGAGGTATCATTCTTTTTATGCTTGGCACCGTGAAGGAGAATATAATTATTTTTTAGACGATCATGATAGAAAAATGTTGCCATGGGTTCATCTTTTTAATCCTTATGATTTATATTCTAAAAGTCCAACACCTCCTATGGTAGAAGAATTAAAACCCTACTATGAAGCACTCATTAAAAAATATTTGCCAGAAACACTTAAATTTTAAAAACAAGTTTAATTATTAAATGCATGAAAGTATACTATTTAAAATTCTTATCCTCAAAAAAAGCAAGTTCACTATTAGCTATTGTACTATTGCTTCCGATACTCTTGTTTGCGCAGAGTAAGGCTGCAAAAACTGTTACTGGAAAAGTAATAGATACTAAGGGAAATACCGTAATTGGAGCTACTGTTAAAATTAAGGAGGGTTCTGGTACAACACTTACAGATGTACAAGGAGCTTACTCAATACAAGCTAAAGAGGGAGATATTCTAATTTTTAGTTCTATTGGCTATACCACTGCAGAAGTGACAATCAACCAAGCTTCTGTTTACAATGTAAAATTAGAAGAATCTATTGCCAATTTAGAGGATGTGGTGGTAATTGGTTATGGCAAAGGTAGC
>NZ_AQPN01000144.1 GCF_000403135.1 Arcticibacter svalbardensis MN12-7 | reverse complement strand
AAGACCAGTATGATGAGCTTAGAATGATTTTAATTATTTATCATAAATGCAAATATCGGGCGAAGCCGATAAGCCACCCCTTGGGCGGAGGTTCTTATAGTATTCAAATCAATGTCACCATGCTGATTTTAATAAGCCATGATGGCACCGTTAATATCTTATAACCAATTACCAGCTTCTTGTTTTAATATCCAGTACAATGCTGTAATCAGCTCTCTTGTTTATCAATCATGCAAACATCAGTTGAAGTCCTTAGTTCATCCAATAGTCCCAGTACATCCCACTAGCAAAAAAGCCTTGATTTCTCAAGGCTCCTGTTCTTAATTTTAAATGGACCAAAGTCTATAACATGGTCCAAAGTGTCCCACTAACGGGACTATCTTACATCGTAACTTTACAGGCGTGTAAACTAAATTACCTGATTCTAGTTCTCTTTCCATAGTAACAAAGTTTATAATTCTTATAGTTTTCAATGTGCTTTCTATTGAATAATCTCTGATTTCCTACTTTCAGGCTGTCAATCTTGCCTTGTTTAATCCAAGCATAAAGAGCTGTCCTAGAAATTTCAAAACAATTGAGAACTTCATCAACAGTCATCAGATTACCGAGATCATTTGTCTCTTTTATGCTCTGCTTATCATATAGCCTTTTGAAATATTCATCAGCTTTAGCATCAAATAATTTATTTAATTCTTCTATTAAGTCGTCTTTACATATACACATAATGGTAGTTTTTAAATCGTTTTTGGAATGATTAGCTTAAATGGAATATTTCTGTCGTTTGATGGCATCCAACATTTCTGACTTTTTGAAGTATAATTTTCTTCCCATTTTATGGCTCTTAATTATTCCGTTCCGCTTCCAATTATGGATAGTAACCTTTGATACCTTCAAGAATTTAATGACCTCTTCCATGTTCATCAGGTCTGGATTGTCACTGATATTCTTCTCTACCAATAGGCTTTTGCCTCGTTCATTGAAGTCCTGCAGGGCGTTTTTTATTACACTACCCAGCATGGATTTCAATGAGATTAAATCGATAAGTACTAATGGATTTGTTTCGGCTTGCTCTAAGCCTAATGAATTTGTGTTTCTGTAACTCATAATTTTTATTAATTGTGAGCCACAAAACACTTCTATTTTCGAAATTATTATGGGGGACTTGTCGGGGGACAAGTTTATAACTTACTGATCTTTAGTGTATTTATTTTAACTGCAATTTGGATAGGTCTTTACTCATCTTTATAAAGATGGCTTTTAATGTATCCAGTTCATCCGATTTGAATAGGATCTCCTCCTTATTGAAGCTAACAAAGTCTTTTCTTAACTGGTCTCCGCTATATCCTGTTAAAGTACCAAAACATTCCGCCAGTGCTGTATCTGTTATTTCTTTGTTCGTTAGATTATTCTCCCTGAAGTATTTCATCAGTATTAAAACCTGCTTTGAATTTACAGATGGCTTATTGTATTCAGAAAGTTTGGGCTTTTTGAACGTCTTAACTTGGTTAACATTTACAACAGGTACTGCATCTGCATCGGCCTCTTTTATGTAGTCAACCAGTAAATTGTAAAGCTTTAAATATTTCTCTGCGCTTTTTTTACCGTATTTATTGGGTGAGTTGAAATTGACGATGTGCTGATAATGTACGTAATCTTTAAACTCTTTCAACGTTGCCATAATTTCAACACCGCTGTTTTGTTTTATCGTTTTAAAGATTTCCTTATTCAAATCCTTAAATTCCGTGTCAAGCATATAATGAGAGCCTACATAAACCTCCTCAAATCGCTCAATACTACAACAATGTATAAGGCGCTCTTTATAGCCTTTAAAGAGTTCTGTTGCTTCAATATTACTCATGTACTTCCAATTTACTGTTCCAAGCATTGTTCATTTCGGCTAACTTAACATTTTCTGTTAGTTTAATGTACTTCTTAAATGTTGCATAGTCCTTATGCCCTGTAATTGACATCACAACTTCAGGTCTCATCCCTTTTTCAAGTGATAGAGTTACAAACGTCCTTCTTGCAGAATGTGTAGAAAGAAATTTATACTTCGGTTCTGCCTTTTCCAGCTTGGTCGCTCCCTGATATTGCGTCAATATAATATTCTGCTTTATTCCTGCCAGTTCTCCTATTTCCTTAATGTAGTCGTTCATCTTCTGATTGCTTATCATCTGTGGCGGATTTCCTTGGTGCTTCTTTAGAATGGCTTTAGCGAAATCATTCAATGGTATCCTTAAAAAGTCCCTGGTCTTTTTTGACTTTAGTTCTATAAAATCTTCTTTTAGGTTAGCGAAGCGTAACTCTGACAGGTCGGAAAACCTTAATCCTGTGAAACAACCCAAACAGAATGCATCCCTGACAGCATCTAATCGAGGTGGCAAATTTTCAAACCTGTAAATCTTTAAAAGTTCGGCTTCTGTAAGGTAGATAATATCAGCATCCTGCTTGATTACCCTAAATGTTTTAAACTTAAAGTTGGTTGTATATCCTCTTTCGGTGGCAAAATTCATAAACGATTTGACCGTTTTGATATATCTACCTATGGTATTATTAACCAGTTTGCACTCTGTCATCAGGTAATCAGTGAATTTACTCTCAAACTTACTATCAATATTTTCAAAGCTTAACAGATACCGTCTATCCTTATCAAAGGATTTTAGTTTATTGAGGGTAACTTCATATATCTTTTTTGAGCTTTCAGTCTTTTTTATAGAAGCCTCCTTTATATATTCCTCAAATGCATCATATATAGTAAAAGACGTTTTCTTCTTTCCTGTGGCCTCCTCAAGCTTTGTTCGGATATAATCCAGCGTTAATTGATTTGGCTCAAACTGGGCGTGTAATTCAGCCTTAGTAATGACTCTTTTATACTCTTCCAGTGCAAAATTAATTTCACTTTCTCCTTCACCGTTCTTCTTTATTTTTTGGCTCTTAGGGTTCCAATCCTTATCCATCGTTTTTAGCTTCGTGGAGAAGCGGATCTTGTTTCCGTTTAAGAGATAGGTTAACAGTATTGGTCTTTGATTTTTCCTGTTCGGTTTATCTAGATAGAAGTTAATTGTAGCCATATAATTGACAGTAGTTTTTTAATTGCTGTCAATATTACTGTCAATTTTTGACTTATTCAAATGTTTTTTAATGTATCCAACTTTATAAAAAATGACTTCAAAAAGCTCTTAATGGCGTTTTATTGTATCAATAAGGCTCATTTAGATATAAATTAGGCAAGTAGGTGAGAGTCCCAGCGGGATCACATAGATAAAAAAGCTTCTAAATTAGATTTAGGAGCTTTTTTAGTTTAATGAATTCCTTTGGGTATTATAAATTTAAAACATTCATAGGTGTATTCTGTTAATTTTTAAGAAATCTAACACTAAGATTTCATATTCCTTCCAATTGATTTCTTAATAAATCCATACAAAATGAAGCAGAAATCAGATGTTTTGCATAAAAAACTAACTCAATTACAAGCGACCGCAATTTGTGGTAATGATATCTCTTCTTCCTGTTTATACGTGTCTGCTTTAACGATAGCTTATGCTGGACAATATGCATGGATTTCTTTATTGATAGTAGCTTTGATTTTATATCTGTTTCGAAAGATCTATGCGGAGGTAGTGGGGGCATTACCGCTAAATGGTGGTGCATACAATGTTTTACTCAACACTACTACTAAGAAAACTGCATCATTTGCAGCCTGCCTTACTATACTTTCTTATATGGCTACTGCTGTAATTTCCTCTTATGAAGCCATGCATTATCTGCACAACATTATTCATGCGTTACCCCTTTTGTGGGCAACAATCTTTGTACTGGTTATTTTTATGGCATTGAGTATTATTGGAATCGGAGAATCTGCAATAGTGGCCGTAATTATTTTCATTATACACCTTGTTTCACTCAGCCTTTTGGTGCTCACTTGTGGATGGTTTTTAGTTAACAATGGCCTGGACGTTTTTCGGCTAAACTGGAACTTTCCAATCCGGTCCGGTGGATTGACTACCGCTATCTTTTTAGGTTTTTCCGCTGCTATGTTAGGGATATCAGGATTTGAGAGTTCAGCCAATTTTGTAGAGGAACAGGAGAAGGGTGTATTTCCTAAAACTCTGAGAAATATGTGGTGGGTAGTGAGTTTTTTTAATCCGGTGATTGCCATTGTCGCATTGAGTATCCTTCCGATTACTACGATCAATGATCATCAGGAATCATTGCTTTCTTTTATTGGTCTGACCGCGGGAGGGCAATGGTTAAGCTATATTATTTCTGTTGATGCGGTATTGGTTTTGGGTGGCGCTGTGCTTACTTCCTACATTGGCGTGACAGGATTAGCTGAACGAATAGCACTGGATAGGATATTGCCAAACTTTTTATTAAAGAAGAACGCTCGTGGTATCAATTACCGGATCGTAATTGGCTTCTTTCTTTTATGCGTTTCCATATTATTGGTCACCAAGGGCAACCTTGCGAATTTGGCTGGTGTATACACATTTTCCTTTTTAGCGGTTATGGCCTTATTTGGCTTGGGCAACCTGTTGTTGAAAGTTAAAAGAAAACGGCTTCCACGTCCGGAAAAGGCCACCATTCTTTCGGTAGTAGTCGCTGTATCTTTCATAATTGCCGCATTTCTGGGAAATATGAAGCTTAACATTTCATCATTTTATGTTTTTATTAAGTATCTGGTACCTGCAATGGCACTGATTTTGATCATGTTGAACAGGGCGTCATTAATGAAATGGCTTATATACTCTATCTGGTACCTGAATGCACCCCTACGGAAATTTTTATTTACTAATTTAAGACTGCACCGTACGCTGGTCAATATAAATTCACAGGAACTCGTTTTCTTTACGCGGGGTGACAATGTAGCTATTCTAAACCGGGTCATGATTTATGTTGAAGAAAATGAAGTAACAAAAAAAATAAAAATTGTCCACTTGTCCAACGTAGACAGCAATAATGAAAATTTAAGAAGTGATATTGAGGTGTTGGATCGGGCATATCCAGACATTGATATAGACTTTGTTGAAATGGACGGACAGTTTGGTCCTGAAATTATTGACACACTTTCTAGTCGTTGGAACATTCCTAAAAATTTCATGTTCATTGGATCACCTGGAGACAAATTTCCTTATCGCGTCTCAGAGTTGGGTGGCGTAAGGCTGATCATGTAGCAAATTAAAAAATATAACATGGATATTAATTATGCTTTTCAGTTGATTACTGATAAATTGATTGTATGGGCTAAGGAATTGGTAAGGCTTTTGCCCAATATTGCACTTGCTGCATTTATACTTGTTTTTGGTTTTTTCATTGCGAAATATGTAAAGAATTTATTGAGTAGATTGATTAGAAAATTCATGCCCAATGAGACACTTGTCAATCTTTTCAGCTCCTTAATTTATTTTTTCCTACTCGGGATTGTGTTTTTTGTAGCGCTTAGCGTGCTGAAACTCGATAAGGCAGTTACCTCCATGTTGGCTGGCGCCGGAATTATCGGATTGGCTTTAGCCTTTGCTTTTCAAGATATTGCTGCTAATTTTATTTCGGGTTTATTTCTCTCTATACGAAGACCTTTGTTGGTTGGAGATATTGTTAAGATCAAGGAATATATGGGAAAAGTAGAAGAAATTAATCTCAGAGATACCACTATTCGTACTTATCAGGGACAGATGGTTATAATTCCGAATAAAGATGTATTTCAAAATCCAATAGAAAATTATTCATTGTTAGGTAAGCGTAGGATTGATTTAAAAGTAGGAGTGTCCTATGGGGAAGATTTGGAAAAGGTGAAAGAAATTACGCTTCAGGCAGTTAAAGGAATAGAAGGTCTTGCGAAGGAGGATGAGGTGACTATGTTTTACACAGAATTTGGTGACAGTTCTATTAACTATGTAATCCGGCTTTGGATAAACAACACGGAGCAGGTAAATTTTATGGAGGTTCAAAGTCAGTCTATTATAAATATAAAAAAGGCTTATGATGTTCATAACATCATGATTCCATTTCCAATCAGGACATTAGATTTTGGGATTAAAGGCGGAGTTTCTCTTGGCGAAATGCACCACTCAAAAGGGACTGATTGACATAACTACAAGTAAAATTTTGGGAATACATTTGGACAGATGGTTACACATTTGCAAGAATCATATTTAACGATCTTCCATGATCAATTCCTATCTGATTTCTTAATTGAGGTAGATAAGAAGATCTCTAAAAGATAAAACTCGGTTCTGTTTTTATGTGCATTAACAAAGAAAGCTTAACTATTTACTTAAAGGACTATAAAACCAACAGTCCAAAATCTCTTAAGATAGTAACTGGCTTTGAATACCAGAATAATTCAAAATTCTCCATTTTAGCTTCAAAATCAGTTTTAATTTCTTGAAAGGTATATGCCTTTGAATTGGAAATAGCAATTTTAGGTAAGAATGAAGCCAGCCATTCTCCTTCATTTTTATTAGTCTGGATTTTAAAGGTCTCTTTTTTGTCATAAAAAGTTAGAATCATCATTTCGAAAGAATTACCCTTTTTATGCTTTGTATAATTTTCTGTATCTGGTTTTCCCCCCAACCAAACTACTTTAGCAGTTGGTTTAGTATTGAACCTACTTTCTTCCCTTAAGGCTTTCGCTATATAATCCGGAGGAATCATTACTTTAGGGATTTTAAAATCAAACCAATCTTGTAATTTATAATCCAAGCAAATGCCATGCATAAAATTAAAGAGTGACTTCTTTAAGCCATAGCTAAATTTATCATGGTCTATTCCTGTTTTATCAATGTAATTAATATCATTATTGGCGAAAGTTCCAATAGTTTGAGTCTCTTTGACAACACCAAATCTTTCAGGATACAGGCCAACAGGACTATGTGCGGTCATCGCAAACTGATGCCAGAAACCACTTTGTAAAACACCTGTTTGAAACAATTGTCTCACCATTTCCAAACTGTCAATGGTCTCCTGAATAGTCTGTGTTGGATATCCATACATCAAATAAGCATGAACTAATATTCCAGATTCAGTAAAATTCCGGGTAACCTGAGCTACTTGTTCAACAGATACACCTTTATCAATTAGCTTTAATAACCTATCTGAGGCCACTTCTAAGCCACCAGAAATGGCTATACAGCCAGATACCTTAAGCAAAATACATAAATCTCTGGTAAAGCTTTTTTCAAACCGGATATTTGTCCACCAGCTTACAGCTATGTTTCTTTTTAGAATCTCTAGTGCTACTTCACGCATCAACGCTGGTGGTGCAGCCTCATCAACAAAGTGAAAGCCATTCTGTCCTGTTTTTTCGATAAGCTCCTCAATACGATCTACAATTAATTTAGCAGCAACAGGTTCGTAGACCTTAATGTAATCCAAAGAAATATCACAAAACGTACATTTTCCCCAATAACATCCATGTGCCATTGTTAATTTATTCCAACGGCCATCACTCCACATCCTATGCATTGGATTAACAATCTCTATAACTGAAATGTATTGATCCAATTGTAAATCAGTATAATCTGGCGTTCCTACATCAATCTGCTTATAATCACTTCTTAATGCATCATTTTTATATACAACGACACCATTCTCTAATAAGAAAGTTCTTTTATAAAGGTTAAACGGACCACCACTTATGATCGCATTATAGATTAGTTCAACAGGTAGTTCACCATCATCTAAGGAAATATAGTCGAAAAATTCAAATACACGCTTATCAGAAACGGAACGTAATTCTGTATTGGGAAAACCGCCGCCCATTGCTATTCTAATTTCAGGATGAGTTCGTTTTACATATTGTGCACATCGGAAAGCGGCATATAAATTCCCAGGAAAAGGAACAGAAATTAATAATAGCTTAGGTTGAATCGTGTCAATTTTCAATTCAAGAATTTTAATCAGGATTTCATCCATGTAGGTATATTCCTGATTTAAAGCATCGTAAAGCTCATCAAATGAATTTGCACTCCTTCCCAATCTTTCAGCATAACGACTAAAACCAAAGTTAGGATCTATGCATTCAATAATAAAATCGGAAATATCTTCCAAATAGAGGGTTGCTAAATGCTTCCCTTTATCTTGCGTTCCCATCGAACCAAAAACCTTATCTAACTCATTCAATTGAGTAAATCTTGATGCCTCTGGTAAAAAATCATCCTGACAAATTTGTAAAGCTAAGGTTGGGTTTTTGCCTTGTAAGAAAGCAATAACAGCATCAATGGTTTTTATATATTCATTTTTTAAAGCAACAATCCGCTTTGCATTTAAGCTTTTTGATTGATCAGTAGACTCCTCAGCTTGAAAGAAAAGTTCTTGCAGACCTTTCCTGGAGAATAAAGCCAAAATTACTTCAATACCTAAATCAGCCTGAGTGGAAGAAATATTTTTAGTATTTAAAAAACCCTTGATATATGCAGTTGCTGGATACGGGGTATTCAGTTGGGTAAAAGGGGGGGTAACAAGGAATATATCTGTTTTCAAAATGGGGCTGTATTTCTAAGCAAAAATATTCATAATTAATTTACTAATAGGAAATACCAAGCTTACATTATTCAAACGGGGGTTAATAGGTATTTAAGCTTGACAGCAGGCAGAAGGTGCCTTTACCAATTTATCTAAGCATAACATATTGATCATAACCTTTTTATCGTCTTATTGTTCGATTGAAGAGATTGGTGCTGATCTGAAATAATAAAAGTTTAGCAATTTAAGGTAACAATTTGTATAGGGTTATCTAAGGATATCTGGATAAAATAACATGATGTTATTCATTTATTTGAAATATCAATTGCAAGTCAGCATTTAATTTCTATCTTTGCACCTCCTTAAACAAAAGGATTGATTCCGTAGCTCAGCTGGTAGAGC
>NZ_AQPN01000143.1 GCF_000403135.1 Arcticibacter svalbardensis MN12-7 | reverse complement strand
GTTTTAAACCTATTTATATACAGTGTACATGATTATGCAACGGTTTGATAATAAAGTCAGTTATTATAATCAAACAAAACCTTAAGTCTTACTGTATAACCTACATGCCTTTAAGTACCCAAATTGCTTATCTTTTTATCTTAGCTATCCCCATAGCTTGTATTGCCTGGACTGTCACACATGAAGAAGTGTTCAGAGAACCCAGAGAGTTTTGTGTTAAATGCAGTGAGGAAGGAAAATCGTTGTTTCGAAGGAAGTTTTTTTACCTTTTTACCTGCGAGTACTGCTTTAGCCATTATGTAACCGTTTTTATACTGATCCTAACGGATTATAAGTTGATCATGATGGATTGGAGAGGGTACATCATAGCCGGATTTGCACTGGTATGGATCGCCAATCAATACATGAGTTTGTATGGTTACCTCAGGATTGACCTAAAAAAGGAAAAGATTATTGCGAAAAAGGAAGAACAGGATCTGGATGAAACTAAACCTTAATAATGATATTTTTTCGATACATAGGCCATAATAGCAGTAAAAAGAATAAAACGAAGCTAATGGCCCATGCCAATGAAGCAATACCGGGAGATAACCAGGAACTGAAAAACGTTTGATATAACCACGTTCTTGAACTTACTTCTTCTCCATTTACATTTACCATAATGATGCTCATCGATTTCGCTATCATAGCGGATAAGAAGAATACAGTAATAGCATTAACACCATAAGCCACAAATACACTGGTCCACTTTTTAAAGCCCTGCACATCGATTAACCAATAGAGTAGGCCTAACATCATAGAAGCCAATCCTCCGCAATAGAGTACATAAGAACTTGTCCACAGTGATTTATTTATGGGAAAGGATAAACCCCATGCCATACCAACTAGGAAAGCGATGAAGCCAAAGCTAAAGAGCCAGGCAGTTTTTACTTCGGATGATTTGGTAGTGCTTTTTAAAATGCTTCCCATTAACATACCAAATATTCCCGTTGCAACTGCAGGAATGGTGCTTAAAACACCTTCCGGATCCCAGGTAATGGATTGTACCCAGGTGTGATGTTCTGTTAGGATCAGTCTGTCCAGCCAAGCCGCCAAACTGGTTTCCTTTCCCATGTTTGCTGGACCTACTCCAGGGACTGGTACGAATGTCATGATGATCCAATAAAAAATAAGGATCCCCAGCATAACATAGTATTGCGTCTTAGGCTTTGTTTTTATAAAAAGCACTGCACAGATGAAATATATAATTCCGATCCGTTGCAGGATTCCTAGTATTCGTACAGTTTCAAGATTAAACTTTGGAAAAAAGGCTAAGAACAGACCAAGAAGAAATAATATAGATCCTCTCTTAAAGGCTTTAATCAGTAAAGGAGTATGGTTAGTTGTGTCTTCTGTTTTAGATTGAAGGGCATAAACAATGGCGACACCTACAATAAAAAGGAAAAAGGGGAATACCAGGTCAGTAGGTGTGCATCCATTCCATGCTGCATGCTCCAGAGGGGAGTAAATGTGCCCCCAATCGCCTGGGTTATTCACTAATATCATAGCGGCTACGGTAATGCCTCTGAATACGTCTAAGGAAAGGAGTCTTTTACTAGGTGCTGACATGGTTGTTGGGTTGTTTACGATGAGTAATTTCAAATATATGCGTTATGATGCGTGTTTTAAATAGATAATTAAAACAATTATGGATAAAATTGTATTGAGGCAATATATAGTAAAAACTAACCATATTTTAGAGGAATTCATCAGTGAAAACCAATAGTCGTATATCTTTTTAAATAAATCTGTAAGGAATCTAACATTATTTATGATTTTCTGTGTGTGCTTGATTCATTAATTTTTACGTTGATATTAATGTTGATTTATTGCAAAGAATCAATTATTTATCAATTAAATGTTTCTAAACGTATTTTGGCAACCGTAATTTTTTTTTGGGGTTAAAATTTCAAATAAATATAGGAAAAGCTATTGGTTGAGCTGCTAATTGAGTCCATAATTGCATTATTTTGCTTTTTTACTATAAAAAAGCGCAAAATAATTGACTTTTATGATTTTTATAAATAGATTAGTATTTTAAACGCTCAATATTTGAAATAAACACACTTTTTAACTTGAAATCTTACTTAATTTTTAATTTCTATTGATTTTTAATATTCAATGTACCCACTTAAATATTTTAACAGTACTTTTTTCAACAACTACTTAACACTATCAAACAAATGAAGAAAACACTACTAATTTTAGTTTTAGGGCTCCTGTTTTATGCTAGCCCTATACTAGCACAACAAAGAGTCCTTGCCGGCTCTGTTTTACTTAATACGAACAAAACTCCTTTACCTGGAGTTTCCATAAACGTAGTAGGAACCAATAGAGGTACTCAAACCGGCCCTGATGGAAGGTTTACTATCCCAGTTGCTCCTAATGAGAAATTGCGTTTTGTTTACATAGGTTTCGAAAACTATGAAATGACCATTGGTACTCAAACAACAGTTACTGTTTTACTTAAAGAAGACGTGCAATCATTGGGAGAGGTAATCGTAACCGCAATGGGAATTCCAAGAGACAAAAAGGAGCTTGGTTATTCTGCTCAGGAAATCAATTCTACAGAAATTCTAAAAAACAAGGATCCCAATATTATCAACTCTTTAAATGGTAAGATTGCAGGTGTCAATGTAACTAATTCAGGGGGGGCACCTGGTTCCTCAGCATCAATTGTTATTCGAGGGGGAACATCCTTAGAAGGTAATAATCAGCCTTTATTTGTGATTGATGGTATGCCAATGGATAACTCAACCGGACAGGGTGATAATAGTGCATTTGATGGATCTGTAAACATGGCAACTACTAATAGTAATCGTGCAATGGACATTAATCCTGAAGATATTGAGTCTATGTCTGTGTTAAAAGGTCCGGCTGCTGCTGCCCTTTACGGTTTAAGAGCTGCTACAGGTGCTATTATTATCACTACTAAGAAAGGTAAGGAAGGAACGACATCTGTTTCTGTTACCTCCCGATTTATGACCAATTGGGTGAACAAGGTGCCTGAACAACAGAGTACTTATAAACAGGGATCTTCATATAATGGTGTATTTACAGACCAGAGTCCAAGGTCTTGGGGGAATAAATTTGAGCCAGGGGAGACCGTATATGACAATATGGGTGATTTCTTTCAAACGGCTCATGCGTATGATAATAGTTTCAATATCTCTGGTGGTTCTAAAAATGGCAATTTCTACTTGTCAGCTTCGAATCTGGATCAATCAGGAATTGTTCCGACAACTGATTTCAACCGAAGTACTGTGCGTTTTAATGCAGAACAGAAAAAAGGCATTTTTACATTTGGTGTAAATTCATCTTATTCAAAAAGTAAAACTCAAAAAACATTAACAGGAAGTGGACTATGGGGATCTAATGGGACGGGTTATATGGAGAGTATTATTGCCTGGCCGCGTAATGATGATATGTCTAACTGGTTAAATGCAGATGGTACGAAACGTCGTCTTCTACCTGATCTTTCTCTGGATGCAGATGCAGATAATCCAAATTGGCTGATTAATAAAAATCCGCAAACAGATGAAACTGACCGTTTAATTGGAACTGTATATACCAATATTAAGTTTGCAGATTGGTTTGATGTTACCTATCGTTTAGGAATTGATAATTATGTAACTGATTTTAATAGTTTAACTTCTCCTGGATCAAGTGTAAAAGAAGCATGGCAAAAGGGTATGTTATCGCAAACAACAAGAGATTATAGTTATCTGAATTCAAACTTAATGTTGAATTTTCATAAAACATTTAAAGAAGATTGGGATCTGAGCTTGCTTCTGGGAACTACTGCTGAAGATACGTATATGAAATCTAACTCGGCGAGGGCTGAACAGTTTACTATTCCCACTTTTGTTAGTCTGAATAATGCGAACAATGCAAACCGTTATTTTAATCAGACGAATACAAAAAGGCGTTTACTAGGTGTTTATGGCGATTTTCGTTTAGCGTATAAAGAGCTGTTGTTTTTGAGTGTAACAGGGCGTAATGACTGGTCATCCACTTTACCATTTCAGAACCAATCATTTTTCTATCCGTCATTTAGTGGTAGTTTCATCTTTACAGAGTTACTTCCTCAAAGCAGTCTATTATCTTTTGGAAAGCTTAGAGCGTCTTATGCTCAGGTAGGAAAAGATGCTCCTTCATACCAAACACAAACGTATCTTTTTGGCCCTGAATTAACTATTGGCGGAGGTTTTCGTAATGCATGGACCCGAGGGAATGATATCCTGAAACCTGAAACAACTACATCCATGGAGTTTGGTACAGATTTGCGTTTTTTGAATAACCGTATAGGAATTGATGCAACTTACTATGTGAACAGGAGTAAAGATCAGATTTTACAGCCACGTGTGAGTAATGCAACAGGTTATATTTTAAGCTATGTTAATATAGGAGAGATTGAAAATAAGGGTGTTGAATTTACGATTAATGCAAGTCCGATGAAGAACAGTAAACTTCGTTGGGATGTAAATTTAAATCTTTCACATAATGATGGGGTTGTTAAAGAACTTCCCGGTGCCTTGCCAATTTTATATGTAACCGATGTGCAGGTAGGAAATGCTAAAGCCGCATCATTCAATAAAGGGGACTTTATGGGATTAAGCGGTTCTAAATGGCAAACAGACGTAGACGGAAATTTACTCTTAGACTGGACAACCGGATATCCTTTAACGTCCACTCTTGCAACTACACCAGTAGGTAATCGCGAGCCAAAATTAATAGGTGGTTTGAATAACAGCTTCAGCTATAAAAATTGGAACTTATCATTCTTGTTTGACTTTCGTAAAGGAGGTGATATTTACAACGGTACTGAATATCTGCTAACTGCTTATGGATTAAGTAAAAATACCGAAGATAGAGGCAAGACAATTTCGTTTACAGGTATGGCTTTAAATCCAACTACAAAATTATATGAAAGCATTACCAAAGAAGTCGTAGCCGATGAAAAGTATTACAGGGATATCTATTCCAATAATGCTCCTTTCTTTATTGAGGAAGTGAACTGGCTTCGTTTAAGATCACTTTCTTTGGCTTACTCGCTTCCTGATCGTGTAATCAACAGAGCCAAATTCCTAAAAGGCGTTACTGTAACAGCTCAAGGCACTAATTTAATGCTGCTTACTAACTATTCAGGTATGGATCCTGAGACAAGTGCTGCAGGTGCAGGTGTAATTGGGTCAGGTTCTGTCGGTATTGATTATGCAGGTGTACCTGCTACTGCTGGATTTGCAATTGGTTTAAATGTTAAGTTTTAATTTTATTATTCATGAAAAAGATTTTATATATACTGGTTTTATCAGTCGTTTTCTCCTCTTGCAAGAAATGGCTGGACGTGAACGAAAATCCGGATAGTGCTAACTCAACTGTACCTACAGCTGAGCAACGTCTTCCGCCAATCCTTGCGCAATTTGCTGATGGTTACGAAAGTGCCGGAACTCGTGTGGCCTTTTTAAGTCAGCAATTAGCCGTTACATACGCTATAAATAATAACTGGAACTTTACCCGCTGGTATGCAAATGCCTCTAATTCAGGCTGGCCATGGCAAGCCTGGTATGTAAATACCGCTGTAAATATTGATCCAATGATTACGGCTGCTGAAGGTGTAGGTGCCTATCATTATATTGGTGTGGGCAAAATTATGAAGGCCTGGGGATTTGGAACACTATCCGATTTGTTTGGAATGCTTCCTTATGATGAATTTAATAATGTTACTATCCTCACTCCTAAGTTTGAAGATGGATCTTATGTTCAGGGAAAAGTTCTTGAATTATTAGATGAGGCAATTGTTGATCTAAAGAAAACTCAGGAGGCTGGCGCACCTGCTTTATCAGTAGGGGATATGCTGAATGGAGGAAGTACGGATAAATGGATCCGTCTAGCCTATGGCTTGAAAGCACGTTATTTAAACCATCTGACTAAAAAGGCCTCTTATGATCCTCAAGCGGTTTTAGATGCGTTAGCTAATGCACCTCAAATGGATGCTCAGAGTTCCATTTATCAATATATTGATGAGGGAGCAACAGTTACTTCTACAAGTAAACAGGCTCTTCAATATACCAATTTTAGTACTACGGCTCGGGTGACTAAGTTGTATTATGATTATCTGACCAACAATTATACAGGTGCTCCAACAGGTGCCACTAATGTGCAAGATCCAAGATTAGATACCCTTATTCCGAGATCACAAAATAGTGCAGGAGTATTGGTTCGGTCTGCTTTGGTAGATATGCAATCTGTATTACCCAAAACAGGGCCTATAGATTATAGCTATTCCAAAAACACGGCGTCAAATAAGGATTCCATTTACGTTCAGATGCGTAAAAATCCACTTTTACCAACAGCAGGACAAAGGATTTTATCTACAGGTAGCTGGTATACTCAAAAAGGAGGTAAAGGACTTCTTTTAACAAATGCAGAGATGCGGTTTATTGAGGCTGAGGTTAAATTCAGACAAAACCAACCGGCTGCCGCACTAACAGCTTATAAAGCAGGGATCCGCTCACATATGACTATTATGGGTATTGCTTCTGCTAAAATTGAAGCCTATTTAAGCAGTTCATCCGTGGTTCAGATTCCTGGAAATCTGACATTGAGTCAGATTATGATTCAGAAATATATTGCTTTATCTTATTCTCCTGAAGTGTTTTCTGATATAAGAAGGATGAATTATTGCGCAGATGCAAGTGGTAATTACAATGAGTCTACAGGGATTTACAAAGGATTTAATCGCCCATCTCATGTGTATATAGAAGCTTATCCGAATGCTACAGATTGGCCACGTAGGTTTGCAATTCCAAGCTATGAGATTAATTATAACATTGAACAAGTGTTGAAAGCTAATCCAAATGCATCTAATTCTACTTATATAAATGAACCAATATGGTGGGATAAACCATAAGTTACTGTTATCATGTAAAGAGCAGGGGTCTTATGCATGGTTTAGACCCTTCTCTTCACATTTTTATTTAATTAAAGCACAAAAAATGTGCTATTTGGTATGTTATTATTCACTATCTTGCTTTTCGATGACAAATTAAATGTTTCTAATCGCAGAACGTGTATAAAAATCTCAAACCAATGAAAAAATTAACCTACACATTGTTTTTATGTCTTTTAGTGCAATTTGCTACTGCACAGCAATCAGATGGTGAACCTTTATATAGTGTTCGTGATGTGATGAGTTTTCTTAAAAGCAAGTCGATGAATTCAAAACAATTAAGGAGTGGAATCTTATCGGAATTCACCAAACAACCAGAAGGGATTTTTGCAGTTGCACTTAAAGACCTGGATACCGGTGAGAAATTCTTCATCAATGAGTTTGACTCCTTTCCTGTTCTGAACGCTAAGAACAACATAAATACAACAGCTTATGACCTGATGGTCGCTACAGAAAAACTAAGTAATGGTGAAAGCGTCAGCAATGAAGCTTCTGCAGAGATGGTCAAGGTATTGATGAAACAGCATCATAAAAATAACGATTCAGGAATCATTGTACTTCCTGATGGAAGACGTTATCTGCTTGTTCTATTATCCCGCGGCACAGATGAATATGCCTGCTCTCAAACATTGGCTTCAGTTTCTCACCTTATTCATACCTATATTCAAAATAAACATCGAACTCAATAGCAAAAATTTTATATGGAAACAGCCATTGTATTAACATCCGGCTTATTGAATACCATGGATGCTAAAACCGCACATGGTCTTATCAGAGAAAGCAACAGATTTAAAATTATTGGCATAGTTGATCACCTGCAGGCCGGAAAGGATGCAGGTGTAGTGCTGGATGGTACCCATCGGGACATTCCGGTTTTTGGAACTATTCAGGAAGCGCTACACTTAAAGCCTGTTTATTGTATTGTTGGTGTGGCTACATCAGGTGGCGTTTTCCCTGAAAGTATGCTGGATGATGTTCGATTCGCTATTGAACATCAGATATCAATAGTAAATGGCTTACATGATTACCTATCGGAACGTCCCGATATCCGTGATCAGGCTGCTGCTCATCAGGTCAGATTAATTGATATCAGGAAACCTAAACTAAGAAAAGATCTTCATTTCTGGACAGGGGAGGTACTTCAGATGAAAACTCCTGTAGTGGCGGTTATTGGTACGGATTGTACACTGGGTAAGCGCACCACAACACGTCTTTTGCTTTCTGCCAGTATTCAGGCAGGAATGAATACACAAATGATCTATACCGGACAAACAGGTTGGCTTCAAGGCGGAAAACATGGCTTTATCTTTGACTCCACATTGAATGATTTTGTATCAGGTGAACTGGAAAATGCAATCCTAACGTGTAATAAGGAAACCAATCCTGATGTTATTTTGATTGAAGGACAGTCCGCATTGAGAAACCCCAGTGGTCCTTGCGGTTCCGAATTGCTGATCTCAGGAAATGCCAAACATGTAGTGCTGGTTCATTCTCCTAAAAGAACCTATTACGATCATATTCCCGAATGGGGTAAAATTCCTTCACTGGAAACAGAGATAGCACTTATATCCCTTTATGGCTCAAAAGTGCTTGCCATAGCCTTAAACACAGAAAACTGTTCGGCAGAAGAAGCTGAAGAATATAAACAAAGTTACGAGACCCAATTCAATATTCCGGTGTTATTGCCACTTACTGAAGGATGCGACAGGATTGTTCCGCTTCTTCAGGCTTTGAAATTAGATGCCCAGGTTGCCTAAAACTTAACGTATACATGAACATTAAATCCATAAAGGCTTATAGTAAAAATCTTGCGGTTAAAAGACCTTATACCATTGCCCGAAATACCGTATCGGATGCTGAGATCGTATTCTTTGAGGTTGAACTGATGAATGGCATGGTTGGTATTGGATCTGCCAATACGGATGTGGAAGTGGTGAACGAAACCGCTTCACAGACCTTAGATAACTTGCAATCAGATTTGGTTGCAGAGCTAGTAGGTAAAGATATTCGCTTGTTTCTATCCCTTATAGCACGTTACAGGCGTGATTTCTTTGCTTTTCCAGGTACACTTGCTGCCCTGGATATCGCTTTACATGATGCCTTTGGGAAGTATCTGGGTGTTTCTATTCTGGATTTTTATGGCCGGTATCATCAAAAAATGGTCACCTCTGTGACCATTGGAATTAAAGGGGTTGCAGAAACTCTGGAGGAAGCTAAAGAATATTATGATAGCGGGTTCAGGGCGTTGAAGGTTAAAACCGGATTAAATGTGCTGGAAGATGCAGAGCGAATTATCATGCTTAGGGAAAAGTACGGTGATTATTTCCACATTCGTGTAGATGCCAATACAGGTTATAATCCTGCTCAATTACAAAAATTCATCGACCTTACCGTAGAACAAGGGGTAGAGCTGATTGAACAACCTTTCCTTCCCGGCAAGGAAAATGATCTCCTGGACTTTCCTGCTGAGGTTAGGAATCGCTTGGCGGCTGATGAATCATTAAAGAATGCCCACTCTGCTTTAACCTTATTGCAACATCGCCCTTATGGAATCTATAATATTAAATTAATGAAATGCGGAGGTTTGGTTGGTGCTTTTGAAATTGCCAACATAGCCCGTCCAGCTGATATCGATTTATTCTGGGGATGTAATGACGAGAGTATGATCAGCATTACTGCTGCTCTCCATGCTGCTTTTTCTTGTCCGAATACCCGTTATATTGACCTTGATGGTAGTCTTGATCTCGCTGAAGATGTTGTAATAGATGGCTTTACACTTCAGGATGGATTTATGTTCCCTAATGATAAACCCGGCTTAGGATTGACTTTGCTTTAAACCCTTTTTATGATTGAACCTGAACTAAAACGTACCATTACCAGACTGCCGGCAATTCTACTGGTAGTGAGTTCTATTATAGGATCTGGTGTTTTTAAAAAGATAGCACCGATGTCGGATGCCCTGCAATCACCCTGGCTCATCTTAGTGTGCTGGCTGGTAGCCGGATTGATCAGCTTGATCGGTGCACTATGCACTGCCGAACTCGCTGCAATGATGCCTGGTGCCGGTGGGGAATATGTTTACTTTAAAAAAATATACAGCAGGTTCTTCTCGTTTCTATTTGGCTGGGGCAACCTGACCGTCATGAAATCTGCCACCATTGCAGCTCTGGCTTATATCTTTTCTCAATCCTTTAATTCACTGGTTCCTCTTCCTGATATTTCGTTTACTGGATTAGGGACAGTCGGCAGTAACGTCAGTGTGAAGTTAATTGCTACTTGTCTCATTGTACTGCTGAGTTATATTAACCATCGGGGAGTAGTGCTTAGTGCCAAACTAAGCCGCTACTTTATTATTAGCATCGTACTGGTGATCCTGAGCTTTGTGATCATGACCCTTTTCTCTGGAAAAGGAAGTGTGGAGAATTTCCACCATGAGGGAACTGTACCTGGTGGTTGGCAATTGGTGACTGCTCTTTTTGCTGCCTCATTAAGTGCTTTCTGGGGATATGAAGGCTGGAATAATATTGGCTATTTAGGAGAAGAAGTGAAAAATCCACAGAAGAACCTTCCTATTGCGCTCTTTATGGGGACGATAATTGTGATCGTTCTGTATTTGCTGGTCAATTCCGTTTACCTCTATGTGTTGCCTGTAGAACAGTTGGCGGCCATCAATCATGGTATCAATCAGATTGCTGCTGTTGAGGTGGCTCGTGTAATTAGTGGAAATATTGGTGCTATAGTTTTGTCCTGCCTCATTTTGCTGACCACTTTTAGTTGTACCAATAGTACGATACTGATGTCCGCCCGTATTTTTTACGCAATGGCACGTGATGGTTTATTTTTGAAAAGTGCAGGTAAGGTTCATTCTATTTTCCAAACCCCTTCAAGAGCAATAATGTGGCAGGCTATGTGGTCTTTGGTCCTTTTGTGGTCAGGGAATTTTGATCAGTTAACGGACCTGTTAATTTTCGCATCCTTTATTTTTTATGGTGCCAGTGCCTTTGGTGTGCTTCTTCTCCGGAAAAAGGAACCCGATGCGCATCGCCCCTATAAAGTGATTGGTTATCCTGTTTTGCCCATTATATTTGCTACTTTTTGTCTGATGCTGGTCGTGGTTACCATTGTGCAAAAGCCGGTGCAATCAAGTATTGGTCTGTTCCTTATTTTTTCTGGTATTCCCGTATATATGTATTATACCCGAATGATAAAACCCGAATCGTAATAATTGATTCAAATTTAAATAAGTATGATCCTTAAATATTCCTATTTCTTAGCCATTTTCCTGGTCTGTGCGCAGGTATCTCCTGCACAGGAAAGGGCAGATCGGAAAGTAAATTATTATACACCCACTGATCAGCATGATCAAACGGCTTCTATCTTGAGTACCATTCCAGCCATCGACAGTATATATCAGGTTTATCAGGACAAATATCATCTCCCTGGAGTTGCTTATGGTATTATCTATAATGGTAAATTAATTTATTCCGGCAATAGGGGATATAGTAACCTGGATAAAAAATACGCGGTTAGTGGTCAATCCGAATTCAGGATTGCATCCATGACTAAGAGTTTTGTAAGTACCGCTATATTACAATTGAGGGATGCAGGCAAGATCAGGTTGGATGATCCGGCCTATTTGTATATTCCAGAGCTTAAAAATCAGCATTATTTAACTACTGATGCGCCGGTAATTACGATCCGTAATCTGCTGACACATTCTGCCGGATTTCCTGAAGATAATCCGTGGGGCGACCGTCAGCTTGATATCTCTGATGAAGAGCTGCTGACGATGATTAAAAAAGGGATCAGCTTCTCTAATGTTCCTGGAATTTCATACGAGTACAGTAATATGGGTTTTGCGCTATTGGGAAATATCATAAAAAAGGTATCTGGTTTGACTTACGAAGAATACATCAATAAAAATATCTTACAACCATTGGGTATGAACCAGACCTATTGGGAATATACTAAAGTTCCTGAAAAACAGCTGGCTCATGGTTACCGCTGGATAAATGAGAAGTGGGTTGAACAGCCTCTGTTACATGACGGGGCATATGGTGCCATGGGTGGAATGATTACTTCCATGGAAGACTTCTCCAAATATGTATTATTTCATCTCTCTGCATGGCCTGCATCGGATAGAAAAGAAACAGGACCCCTTAAAAGAAGTTCAGTGAGAGAGATGCAGCAGCCTTGGGTGTTTAACAATCTGAATGCTGAATTTACTTATGAAAGAGGGAACAGAGTGTCACCTATGACATCTGCTTATGGTTATGGATTGAGGTGGTCGAAAGATGCAGATGGGAGAACGACGGTTGGTCACAGTGGAGGGTTACCCGGCTTTGGCAGTAACTGGATGATCATGCCTGATTATGGTTTAGCGATCATCACTTTTAGTAACCACACTTACGCTCCCTGTACCGTAATTAATAATAATGTCCTGGATGCCCTTATTCAGCTAGGTAAACTGGAACCGCTAAAACATGCGACATCTTCTATTTTGCAACAGCGCGTAAGTGAACTTCTTAAGCTGCTACCTGAATGGAAAGATGCAGAGCGATCTGGTCTATTTGCTGAGAATTTCTTCCTTGATTATTATACTGATGCATTAAAACAGGAATCGCTTGCCTTATTTCAAAATATGGGGAAAATAAAGGGTATCAAATCTATTATTCCGGAGAATAATCTAAGAGGAGCTTTTGTTTTGGAAGCTGAAAAGGGAAATATTTTGCTTAAAATAACGCTTACACCAGAAAATCCTGCCCTAATACAACATTATGAAATGCAGGAGATTAAATAAATGAATGGAATGCACATAAAAAAGCATTCCATTCATTTCAAACTCTATTTATGCAGTAAGTTCTGTTGCTTTTTCATTCCATTAAAAATTAATAATATGAAATATAGTATAGTTATCTTCTTGTTTTGCAATCTACTCTGCTCTGAGGTCTATTCTCAAAGTCAGCATACCCGCAATGAACAATGGCTAAAAGAGAAAAGTAAAGTACAGAATGCTACCGTTCTCCTAAATAATCAAACCGCTGTAATTCCTATTCAAAACTTAGCTGATAATAAAATTGCTTGTGTCGTGTTCGATTCTAAGGGAGCAACAACATTTGATAGTACCTTGAATAATTACAGCAAAGTAACCCTTTTTAATAGAACCGATAGCACAACATTGGAAAGTTCAATGGCTGATCTGAGTTATGATCTGAAGTTTTACACTACTTTAATTATTCAACTTAATCCTAAACAGCTAGCGGATAAAAATGTACATCGTTTCATACAGGATAATCAAATAAACAAACAGGTTATTCTGGCTGTTTTTGGTGATGTGCAATCTTTGACAAGTCTGGAAGCAATCCATATACCTATTATCTGGACCGCCAAACAATCAGATGCCTCAGCTAATTATGTAGCGCAGGTTATATTTGGAGGAATGCCCGCTGTGGCCAGACTCCCAAAAAATGTTTCAGCAAAGTTTACAAAGGGTGCTGGTTATACTACTAGTATCACACGTTTAAGTTATACCGTACCCGAGGAACTTGGAATTAATGTCGAAGACCTCCAGAAGCCTATTAATGAAATTATGACTGAAGCAATCACACAACGAGCAACTCCAAGTGCAGTTTTAATGATTGTCAAAGACGGTAAGGTGATTATGAATGAGGCTTTTGGGACTCATACTTATGATGAAGGAGCACTGCCTACCAAAAAAACTGATATTTATGATCTGGCATCGGTGACTAAAGTTACAGCTACAACACCTTCCGTGATGCGCCTATATGAACAGGGAAAATTGAAATTAGATAGTTTAGTCAGTCTGTATATTCCGAAAACAAGGGGAACCAATAAACAGAATACTCCGGTAAGGCAAGTGATGTTGCATGAAGCCGGTTTCACTCCTTTTATCCCCTTCTTTAATGATATAAAACCAAATGATTTCAGGAGAGATTCTTCTGCAGCCTATCCTATAGCAGCTTCTGAACATTACTATTTTCGTAAAGATTATTTTAAGGATGTCATGTGGCCAAAGATGCTCAACTCAGCGTTAAGGGATACAGGTAAATATGTATACAGTGATTTGAGCATGTATTTTATGAAAGAAATTGTAGAATCCCTGGCAAATGATCACCTCGAAAATTATGTGCAAAAAAACTTCTATAAAGGTTTAGGAATGCAGCGCGCCGGTTACAATCCCCTTTATCGATTTCCAAAAGATGCTATCATTCCAACTGAGGTAGATACTTTATTCCGGGATACCTTATTGTTGGGATATGTGCATGACCCCGGTGCTTCTATGGTTGGTGGCATCTCCGGACATGCCGGATTATTCAGTTCCTCCACCGATCTGGCCATATTTTATCAGATGTTGCTCAATGGTGGAACGTATGGCGGAATACAATATTTTAAGCCAGAAACGGTGGCACTATTTACTTCTAAGCAATCCAGAACAAGTAGGAGAGGTCTTGGCTTTGATCGCAGTGACCTTAAAATTAAATATCCATCTGAACTGGCGTCCGCGAATACCTTTGGTCATACCGGGTACACAGGAATACGGGTATGGGTTGATAAAGATGTTAAACTGATCTATATTCTTTTAACAAACCGTGTTAATCCCGTTACTTCATCCAAGTTGTCAGATCTGAATACAAGTTCACGGTTGATGGATGCTATTTATAAGGCATTGCCTGAAAAAAGATAAGAGCTTAGCCTGTTTGGGGAGTTAATGTACTGTTTTGAGCAAGTAATTAGTTTAATTTGCAGCATTGTGCTGTTTTTAATTGAGAAATGATCTTATTATTGCAACTTAATGCAACATAAATCACTAAAAACGCATAATAACTTGCTTTATGTAGTCATAGTTTGTATATTAGAGGAGCGTTAATGATAATGCTATCTGTACGAAATAATTAAGGTGTCATCCGTTTGATTTAATCAGAAATGAAACAACTGTTTTTACTACTCTTTATTCTTTCAAATGCCTTTTTACACACGGCAAAATCAGCACCTTCTGATTCGCTCCTCTTGAAAAGATGCGATGTTTTGGTTGCTTATGTTAAAAATCAATTCGTGCCTGATGGAAGAACAGATATCTTTTCAACAGCATTTACAAATGACACCTTAAAGGTGGAAACCACCAATCAAGCTGCTTATGATCGATTGAAAGTGCTGATCGCTCAGGATAAAATTCCGGTTACGCTTATTGAAAATTATTTGCCAGCAAAGGAACTAAAGGATAAAGAGTTTGCTTTAGTGACCCTTTCCGTTGCAAATCACCGGGATAAACCAGCACATTCAGCTGAAATGGTTACCCAAACCTTATTAGGCACTCCCCTTCAAATCTTAAAACAATCCGGTGGTTATTACCTGGTAAGAACGCCCGATCGGTACATCTCCTGGGTGAGTAGTGCCGAAATAGAAACGATGACAGCATTTGCGTTTAACAAATGGAAGCAGGCTGAGAAAGTGGTTTATTTACCCGAATATGGACGTGCGTATACGGAGGCTTCGGATGGATCATTACCTGTTTCTGATTTAGTGGCAGGGGATATTTTAGAAGTACTTGAAAGTAAAGGAAAATATTTAAAGGTGTCTTATCCGGATAAACGTGTGGCCTATCTTGTCAGGAAAGATACAGCCCCCTATCAGAAATGGATTAGCCGTCCGGCTCCTGAAGCAAAACAAATCCTAAGTACTGCTGAACAATTCATAGGGATCCCATATTTATGGGGAGGAACCTCTGTAAAGGGGATGGACTGCAGTGGATTTACCAAAACGTGTTATTATCTAAACGGAATTATACTTGCCAGAGATGCTTCTCAACAAGCATTATATGGGGAAAAGGTAGAGATCTACGATCAGGACTCGCTTAGTATTCCCAAATGTATAGCTAATCTACAAGCAGGTGATCTGCTATTCTTTTCTCCGGGAGGGACAAAGGGCGTCAATCCACGCATTACACATACCGCCATATATATTGGAAAAGGGAAGTTTATTCAGGCTGCAGGATTAATCCGCATCAACAGTATGTTGAAAGATGACCCTGAATATGATGACTTCCAAAGTCGAAAGTTAGTGGCTGCCAGAAGAATCCTGAATTCAGTAGGCACACCAGGAATCAGTCGCATTGATCAACATGCTTTTTATCAAACATTATCGAAAAGACCATGAGTAGCAGAAGGAATTTTATTAAATCATCAGGCTTAATCACAGGAGCATCTATGGTATTGGGAACAAATAATCTATTTGCACAGGCTTCAGCTGAGTTTGCGGGAAAAGGAGAACTTACACTTACTTATAAGCCTTATACCTTAAATTTAAGGCATGCATTTAACTTGTCGAACAGTTCCAGGACAACTACTCCGGTAGTGCTTACTCAGTTAGCGTACAATGGTATGATTGGATATGGTGAGGCATCTATGCCTCCATATCTGGGTGAATCTCATGAAACCGTGCTGAAGTTCCTTGCAAAAGTAGATCTATCCAAGTTTGAAGATCCTTTTGAAATGGAGAATATTCTGAACTATGTAGACCAGATAGAAGAGGGTAATAAAGCAGCTAAGGCTTCTGTAGATATCGCACTGCATGATCTGGTTGGAAAAATCATGAAACAACCCTGGTACAAGATCTGGGGATATGATCCGTCAACCACACCAAATACGTCCTATACCATCGGGATTGATACGCCGGAGGTGGTGCGGATTAAAGTGAAAGAAGCAGATCCCTATAAAATTCTAAAGGTAAAGTTAGGTCGCGATACCGATAAACAAATGATTGAAACCATCAGGGAAATTACCGATAAGCCACTTTGCGTAGATATCAATCAAGGCTGGAAGGATAAACAAATGGCATTGGATATGGCCCATTGGCTTCATGATAAAGGAGTGGTGTTTATTGAACAGGGGATGCCTAAGGAGCAGATTGATGATAACGCATGGTTAACTGAACATAGTCCTATTCCTACCATTGGTGATGAATCCGTACAGCGTTTGGATGATGTACTCAAGGCGCATCATGTATACAATGGAATCAATATTAAACTCATGAAGTGTACAGGCATGCGTGAGGCTCATAAAATGTTAACACTGGCCCGGGCATTGAAAATGAAAGTCATGATCGGATGTATGACCGAAACCTCATGTGCTATTTCTGCGGCATCACAACTTGCGCCCATGACAGACTGGGCAGATCTTGATGGTGCTTTGCTGATTAGTAATGATGTATATAAAGGGGTGACTATAGTGGATGGAAAAGTGACGCTTAATTCAAAGCCAGGTATTGGTATTGAAAAGATTTAATTCATGAGACGTAAAATTCTTTATCTTTTAGTGATTATTATGGTTGGATCAGGTATAAACAATGCAGTGTTATCTCAAACCAAAGAATCATGGCTTTATACTAAATTAGACAATCAAGCTAGTCCCGCGTTAAAAGACATACTTACCGATCCTGATCAGTACCGCGTTCAGGTGATCTATACCCGAATCGACCGGGATAAAAACAATAAACCTCATTTTACATCTTATCGTCTTTTTAAAAAGGATAGTTATTTTTACCCTGCATCCACGGTAAAACTTCCTACTGTGCTGCTTGCTCTCGAAAAACTGAATGAACTGCATGTTGCCGGTTTGGATATTCACGCTACGATGATTACCGATAGTGCCTTTACGCACCAGTTAAAGATTTCAAAAGATTCTTCTGCAGTGGATATGAAGCCTTCCATTGCGCAGTACATTAAAAAGATTTTTATTGTAAGTGACAATGATGCCTACAACCGGCTCTATGAATTCGATGGTCAGCAATATCTGAATGAAAAATTACAGGCCAAAGGATACAAAGATACACGGATTGTACACCGCTTTCAATATCCAATGACTGAAGAGGAAAACAAGCATACCAATCCAATATTGTTTTATAAAAATGATCAGTTGATTTATAAACAACCTGCTGCCTATAACACAAAAGCGAATGCTTCTCCAGACCCTATTCTGATCGGTAACAAACACGTAGATGCCAATGAGGTGTTAAAAGATGGTCCCATGGATTTCTCCCATAAGAACAATTTTCCCTTATCAGAACAGCAAACGATGCTGCGTGCGGTTATGTTCCCCGAATCGGTAGCTAAGAAAAAACGGTTTAACCTGACCAGGGATGATTATTCTTTTGTATATAAGTATATGTCCATGATGCCTGGTGAAAGTGAGGATCCTAAGTTCGATAAAAAAGAGTTCTTCGATACGTATGCTAAATTCTTTATCTATCGGGCAGACAAAAAACAAAAACCTGATTACATGCGCATATTTAGTAAAGCAGGATGGTCGCACGGCTTTCTAACTGATAATGCCTATATCGTCGACACCAAAAATAAGGTTGAATTCATGGTATCCGCTACGATCTATGTCAACAGTGACGGTATAGTGAACGATGATAAGTATGACTATGATGAAAAAGGGTACCCATTTTTTAAAGAAGTAGGGGAGATGCTTTATCAACATGAACTAAAAAGGGAAAGAAAATTTAAACCTGATTTCCGTAAGTTTAACCCTTAGTGTTATTGCGTCTTTATGCTGCAAGTATAAATAAGTCTGCAATTTGTTGCATATTCGTAAATTAGTTTGTAATTTCATATTGCAAACTAATTAATTAACCTAACAAGCTCCTTCATTTATGCTAATTTCGAGGATTATAAGATTTAGTTTAACTACTACCTTCTTGTTAATAGGTTTTCATGTAGCCTTTTCTCAAACCGATTCCCTTGCAGTTGTACAAGCGGACTGGTTTTCTACCAAAATCTCCAGAGGAGTAGTGCTAAAACGTGCAGCATTCGCTAAATCATTATTTGGCTCAAATCAATATATTAGTATTCTGGAAGTTAAACAAAAACGCCGTTTAGCTTTAGATTTGGCATATGAAGAGTCACTGCTGCGTTCAACCAGTGACTTTGGTCAGTCTAATAAGGCACTGGCGGCAATCAACGGTACTTTTTTTGATGTTGCAAAAGGAGGATCTGTTGATTATATTAGATCTGACGGAATGATAATCAGCACGAATCGGTTGAATAAGACCAATCAGCGTGCCGTACATCAAAAAGGTGCAGTAGTGCTACAGCATGGTAAATTGGATATACTAAAATGGGATGGATCTCCCGATTGGGAAAATAAAATAGAAGCTGAGGATGTGATGTTAAGCGGTCCCATTTTACTGCTGAACAAACAACCTGAGTTGCTGGATTCTGCGAGTTTCAATACCACCAGACACCCTCGCTCAGTCATAGCAAAAGGAAAGGGTAAAAAGGTCTATTTCATTGTTATCGATGGCAGAAGAGAATTAGCTGCCGGGATGTCCTTATTTGAAGTGCAAAATTTATTAAAATGGTTGAAATATAGTGATGGAATCAATCTTGATGGTGGAGGATCCTCTGCTCTTTGGGTTGACGGTCAAAATTTTAATGGAGTAGTTAGCTATCCCTCTGATAATAAAAAATGGGATCATGAAGGTCAGCGTAAGGTGGCCAATGCAATCCTTCTAAAGAAAAAATAATATGTTTAAAAAAGAAATCACACTGCTCCTCTCCGCAGTACTATTTGTAAGTGTTGCTACAGCTCAAATCTGTACAGGAGCTGATCAAACTGAAAAATATATCCCTTATCTCAAGGGAAAACGGATTGGTATGGTCGTTAATCCAACATCCATTATTGATGGTAAATCCAGTGTAGATAGTCTCCATAAACGAGGGGTAAATATTGTTAAAGTATTCGGTCCTGAACATGGTTTCCGAGGCGATGTTGGTGCCGGTGTTCATGTAGGGAACAGCGTAGATCCTGCGACCGGTATTCCTGTAATATCTTTATATGGTAAAAATGATAAACCTACCAAAGAAATGCTTGCCAATATCGACCTGATGATCTTTGATATTCAGGATGTAGGGGCAAGATATTACACCTATTTAGCAACCATGCACCGGGTAATGGAAGCTTGTGCAGAGAATGGCAAGGAATTGTTGATTCTTGACAGGCCAAATCCCAATGGTTACTTTGTTGATGGTCCTGTATTGGATATGAAGCTTAAATCAGGGATTGGGTACCATCCAGTACCCATTGCACATGGTATGACTGTAGCCGAATATGCTCAAATGCTGAATGGTGAAGGTTGGTTGGCGAATGGCATTAAATGCAAGATCAAGATTATCCCTATGACCAATTACAGGCATGATACCCCTTATGTATTGCCTGTAAACCCATCTCCAAATTTGAATACGAATCAATCCATTTTATTATATCCTTCACTTTGTTTGTTTGAAGGTACAATTATCAGTCAGGGCAGAGGTACTATGTTCCCGTTCGCTGTTTTAGGGAACCCTGACTTAAAAGGCAAGTATTCCTTTTCCTTTACACCCTTAGCCATAAAGGGGATGAGTGAAACTCCCTTATTCAAAGATGTAACCTGTTATGGATTGGATCTCCGCAAATACGATGTGAAGAAACTTCGTGCGAGTAAGAAAGTAAACCTGGGTTGGCTTATTGAAATGTATAAAAGTTACCCTTATAAAGATAAATTCTTTGATTTTACTCAAAGTAAACAAATGGGCAACTTTGATAAGCTGGCAGGTACTTATGATCTAAAGAAGCAGATTGTTGCAGGATTGTCTGAGGAGGAAATAAGGAAAAGTTGGGAGCCTGAATTGAGTGTTTTTAAGAAAATGAGGGAAAAGTATCTACTTTATAAGTAAAATAAAGGTAAATTCTGAGGTTTTTTCTTTGTTTTATTATTAGATATTGAGGTTTTATGTATTTTTAATGCGTTTTCTTGCAATAATTTATCTAGATTATCAAAAACATGTAATTGCAACTTAATAAAAGTCATATATTCGCCTATGAAAATAAAGAACGCAGAATAGTATTCAATAATGCTTGTTTGTGCATTATTAAATTTAATATAACAGGAAAATGCAAAATTATTTTATTCAGTATTCAAAAACAATTAATTTAAAAAAACAGGTATGAAAAAATGGCTACTTACATTTATGGCCCTCATCATGGTAACTGTACAAATTATGGCACAGCAGAAAACTGTGACTGGAAAAGTTACATCTGCCGATGACGGAAGTCCATTGCCGGGCGTTTCTGTAAAAATAAAAGGGACAACTTTAGGCACAAGTACTGGTGTTGATGGTAATTACACCATACGTGTCAATCTTGGTCAAGTTCTTGTTTTTACATTTATTGGTTCTGCCACTCAAGAACAAATTGTAAAGGAAGCGAATCAAATTAATATCAAACTCGCTTCAAGTGCTAATTCCCTTAATGAAGTAGTAGTTGTCGGGTATGGTACACAAAAAAGGGCAAACCTCACAGGGGCGGTGTCAACAGTAAACACCGAACTTTTAGAAGCCCGTCCAATTACTGATGTTGGTCGCGGACTTCAGGGTGCAGTACCCGGATTAACAATAACCACTGCTACCGGTGATTTAGGATCTGACCCAAAAATACGACTTCGAGGAGTTACAGGTTCTTTAAATACAGGAACAACAGGAGCACAACCACTAATATTAGTGGATAATGTTGAAATTCCAAGCCTTCAAATGGTAAATCCGGATGATATTGAATCCATTTCGGTATTAAAGGATGCTGCATCGGCATCTATTTACGGAACTAGAGGTGCTTGGGGGGTAATCTTGATTACTACTAAATCAGGTAAAAAAGGTGCTGCTAATAAAATAACATATTCAAACAACTTAGCATGGTCTTCACCAACTAAACTTCCGGTCATGGCTAAAGCATCGGATAATTCAATAGCGTCTTTAGCAGCTATTCAGCGTTCAAATCCAAATGCTACATCTTATAGTGTAATCGGATACTCTGTAGATGCCGCTTCTATTGAAAAAATGAAGGAATGGGAATCATTATACTCGGGACAGGATTTAGGAAATGAAATGGTATTAGGTCGCGACTTCGATATCATTGGGGGTAAATTATACTTCTATCGTACATGGGATGCTGGTAAAATGTATATGAAGGACTGGACACCACAGCAAAAACATGATATAAATGTGAGCGGTGGAAGTGAAAAGACCAGTTATAATCTTGGTGTAGGTTTCCTTGGTCAGGACGGAATTCTAAAGGTTAATCCTGATAAAAATGATCGTTATAACTTAACGTTAGGTGTGAATTCGTCTGTAAAAGACTGGCTTGATGTGCGGGGTAAAGTAATATACTCAAATACGAAGACAGAAACCCCTTTCATTTATAGCGGTTCTCAATACGGTCCATTGTATTACCTCTACAGATGGCCATCTAATTATCCGTATGGAACTTATGATGGAAAACCATTTCGCGGAGCTATTGCTGAAGTTGAACAAGCCAAACTGGATGCAACAACACGATCACTATCCAGAATTTCAGTAGGGGGTACCTTGAAACCATTGAAAGGTTTAACCATTGATGGAGATTATACATACACAAATACGAATGAGCATTTGCATCAAACAGGTGGCCCAACCTATGCGTATGATTTTTGGTCTTTCAACGGTACTGCTTTAGATTATAAAAACTATCAAAGCGCTTCTTATAATAAAGCAAGGTATTATTCTTATTGGAACGAAATCAATACAGGAAAACTTTTTGCTACCTATAGCAAAGATATAAATGACCATTCCTTTAAGGCTATTGTAGGAGGGGATGCGGAATTGTACCGTGCCACATCTCAGTCTTCAGAAAGACGAAATCTGTTAGATGCTGGTTATGGTGAACTTCCTCTTGCGACAGGCGATCAGTTCGTTACAGGGTCTAATACACATTGGTCCACATTAGGCCTTTTTGGTAGGCTTAACTATGCGTACAAAAATAAATATTTGTTAGAAGCAAATGGCCGTTTTGATGGATCTTCAAGATTTCCTGTATCCGATTTGTGGGGTTTCTTCCCTTCGTTTTCAGCTGGGTATATCCTAACTGAAGAAGACTATATGGATTGGAGTAAATCAGTGCTTTCATTCTTAAAAATTAGAGGATCTTATGGATCAATTGGGAATCAATCAGTCGGTGAATACCGGTTTCTTCCCACAATGACAGTACCTGCTGCAGGGTCTGGATGGGTGATAAATGGTTCAAACCAGCCTACAATTGGCACTCCTGTTCCTTATTCTCCATCACTTACATGGGAGACCGTAAGCACAACCGATATCGGTGTAGATGCTAAATTCCTTAACGGGCAGTTAGGTGTCACATTTGACTGGTATAAGAGAACAACAAGTGATATGTTATCTCCCGGTGTAACCGTGCCTTCATCATTTGGAGATCTGGCGCCAGTTATTAATTTTGGTGAGCTACAAGCTAAAGGATGGGAACTTGCATTGGATTATAATCATCATTTCTCAAATGGGTTGAACATTAATTTGTCTGCTAATCTAGCAGACGCTACTGAAAAGATTACCAAGTTTTCTGGCGCTACACGATCTCTACCAGATCCAATTGCTGCTTTGAATAAAACCTATTATGAAGGAATGACACTTGGCGAGATCTGGGGCTATACTACAGACCGGTTATTTACAGCAGATGATTTCTCAGGTGTAAATGCAAGTGGTAAATACATCTACAAAGATGGTGTTGCTTCTCAGGCACAACTTGAAACAGGCTCTTTTTATTTCGGTCCTGGCGATGTGAAGTATATTGATAATAACGGTGATGGTGTAATCTATCAGGGTTCTAATACTGTAGATGATCATGGTGACAAAACGGTCATTGGTAATTCTACTCCCCGGTATCAGTATGGCTTCCGTCTTGGAGCTGACTTCAAAGGTTTCGATTTTGACATGTATTTCCAGGGAGTTGGAAAGAGAGAGCTTTGGGCTAGTGGTAATATAGTTTTTCCTGGATTTAGGGCCGCTGAAGGATGGTATGAGCATCAGATGGATTACTGGACACCTGATAATACAGACGCATTTTATCCAAGACCAGCTGATTATGGCGCAACAGTGGACAGATGGAATTTTCAACCGCAGACAAAATACCTGTTAAACATGGCATACTTGCGAATGAAAAATATTACATTCGGGTATACGCTTCCCAAAACAGTTACTCAGCGAATTAAGCTTGATCGCTTAAGATTATATTTCAGCGGTGAAAACTTATTAACATTTGATCATCTGAATGTACCAATAGATCCTGAAATTGATTTCAGTCAAACTCAGCTTGATTTAGACAGAGCCGGATTTGGCAGGGTCTACCCATATAGAAAAACGTTCTCTTTTGGACTTCAAGTAACATTTTAATTTTAGACGGAATGAAAACCAAGATATATATACTATTAGCTTTTGTTAGTACTCTGGCTTTTAGCTGTAAACAAACAGATGAATTCCTTACCAGGGATCCGTTGGATAAACTTACAGATGATACTTATTGGACAAGCGAAGGTAATGTTAGGACCTTTGCCTTTGGCTTTTATACGCAGAACTTCCCCGGATATGCGGCAGGTTTTGATCTTACATGGGGTGGCTATTTTTCTGGTGAAAGCCTAAATGATGACTTTGCGCCAACTACTCCAACAGTCTTAACTCGCAATGTTCCTGCAACTGCAAATTTGGTGGCTGATTGGAATTTCTCCTTTATCCGGAAGGCTAATTTATTTATAGACCGAATCAAGCAGGTGCCTATGTCAGACGAAGCAAAGAATAACTGGACCGGAGTTGGCAGATTTTTCAGAGCAATGGAGTATGCCAAAAAAGTCAGAAAGTATGGCGACTTTCCATATTATAATCAAGTCTTATCTGAAACAGATAATGCAGCTTTATATAAACCACGTGATTCCCGCGAGTTAGTCATGGACAGTGTTCTTGCCGATTTTAAATATGCAGTTGCAAACGTTAGAGCGGCTGATTTAACAACAGGGCCACAGGGATTAGTTGTAAATAAGTATGTTGTTTTAGCTTTTATGTCGCGTGTATTTCTTTTTGAAGGTACATGGCAAAAGTATCAAAAAAACAATATTGTTAAAGCTAATGAATATCTGGAAGCCTCTAAATGGGCAGCTAATGAAGTAATGAGCACTGGTCTTTTTGCAATTTCATCTGATTACAGAAAACTGTTTACTTCATTAGACTTGACCGGTAATACAGAGGTTATCATGTACAGAAGTTATCTTACTGGTATTATCACGCATAGTTTAAACAGTTATAATAATAAAGAGCCTCAAACTGGTGTATCAAAGAATGCTATTGAGTCTTATTTGGATAGCGTTGGTCTTCCCATTGGAATTTCTACATTGTACCAAGGAGATAAAACTATTAAGAATGTGATGGCACACCGCGATCCACGTTTGAAAATTACAATTGCTCCGCAGATTAGATTGAATGGGGTAATTGCAAATTATTCAAGTTCGGGTTATGCAACACAAAAATTCCTTAATGAGGATATAAAGGATTTAACTGAAGGTAACTCCAGCCTGAATACTACCGATGCTCCGGTAATCCGCTATGCAGAGGTGTTGTTGAATTATGCAGAAGCGTCAGCAGAATTAGGAACTCTAACCCAGGAAGATCTAAATAAGACAATAAATAAGATCAGGAAAAGAGCTGGTGTAAACATACCAGACTTGGGAGTAATTGGAACACAAGCTACTGCTAATGGTGTTGTTTATGACGATCCGAGCAGAGACTCATCAGTGTCCTCTATTTTATGGGAGATCAGAAGAGAGCGCAGAGTAGAGTTGATGATGGAGGGCTTTAGAAATGATGATCTTAGGCGATGGAAAAAATATACATATCTAGATACAAAGGTTAATGCCGATATTAATAGAGGAGCTTGGATTAAGAAAGCTGATTATCCTACATCAACACTTACTATTGAAAATTCTGCTTCGGAAGGCTACATCATTCCTGCACCAAAAACAGAATCTCAACGCATGTTTGATAATGCAAGAGTATATTTAACTCCAATTCCACAAGATCAGATTAAATTATATAAAGATCAGGGAGTTGAATTAACACAAAATCCAGGCTGGTAGTTGAAAATTAAAGACTTTACCGCTCTGTTATTATAACAGAGCGGTTTTTATATTAGTTAGATAGTAAAAAAAAGATGCTTTTTTTGTAACACTGCTATTTGACTCTAAAAAAAATACCTGCAATGAAGATCTTTAAAATCGCATTTCTTTTCCTCCTTTTTATAGGTTTACAAAATGTACTTCTAGCACAATCAGTTCAGTTTGCTTTTGTTTCGGATACCCACATAGGAAATAGTACCGCAGCTGAAGATCTTCGCCGTACAGTTCAGGATATTAATGAAAATGCTGCTCTGGAGTTTGTCATGGTTACTGGTGATATTACTGAATTTGGTGCTGATACAGAATTAAAACTTGCCCGTCAAATATTAGATAGTCTCAATAAACCTTGGTACGTCGTTGGTGGTAACCATGATTCTAACTGGTCTGAAAGTGGTGCTAATTCATTCCGTAAGGTGTTTGGATCAGAAACTTTTGCCTTTATAAAAGGGGGGTATCAATTTGCAGCGACTAGTTCAGGTCCCAATATGCGTATGAGTCCGGGACAAGTACCCCGTGAAAATCTAGTATGGCTTGATTCTGTTCTTAACAACATGAAAGATCCATCCATGCCACTGATCTATATCAACCATTATCCGCAGGACTCATCGCTTAATAACTGGTATGATGCCCTGGATAAGGTTAAAAAGAGAAATGTGCAGTTACTCCTATGTGGACATGGTCACAATAACCATCTCTATAATTTTGAGGGAATTCCACAGGTTATGGGGCGATCTAATCTTCGTGCAAAAGACAGTATTGGAGGGTATAATATAGTAACCATTAAAGAGGGTAAAGCTACTTTTGAAGAACGGAAACCTCTTATCAACACACAACGCCAGTGGCTTGAGGTACCTATGCTGAATCATCATTTTGCATCCTCAACTCAGGCCTATCCACGACCTTCTTTTGCAGTCAACGACAAATACCCGCAAGTAAAAAAGCAATGGCAGTATCAGGACCAAAGTGATATAGGAAGTGGTATGGCTCTTGGAAAAGGGTTAGTTGTTGCCGCTAATACAAACGGACAGCTTTATGCCCTTGATGTAAAAGATGGAAAACTTAAATGGTCTTTTGCTACAGGTGGCAAGGTGTATTCTACACCAGCTATATCCGGTGATCATGTAGTTGCTGGTTCTTCAGATAATTTCATCTACTGCATTTCTCTTCTGAATGGGAAATTAATATGGAAGTATGAAGCACAAAAAGCTGTTCTTGGCTCTCCAATGATCCACAAGGATGTGGTTTATATTGGAAGTTCTGATGGGCATTTCAGAGCTTTAAACTTAATTACAGGTGCTCTTTTATGGGATTTCAAAGAAGTAAGAGGTTTTGTAGTGACCAAACCGCTCATCTACAAGGGTAAGATTTATTTTGGCTGTTGGGCGAATGACTTTTATGCCCTGAATATAAAAACAGGGATCTTGCAATGGAAATGGAATAATGGTGCAGCGAGTCGAATGTATTCACCCGCGGCCTGTTATCCTGTAGCCTCAAATGGAAGAATATTTATTGTTGCTCCTGATCAGTATATGACATCTCTTGATGCCCAAACCGGAATGGTTATATGGCGACAGAAAATGAAAGAAGGCAGAGTCCGCGAATCGATGGGCATCTCTTCAAACGGTAAACGAGTATATGTGAAAACCATGGATGGTCAGCTTTTTGGCGTTTCTACCAAAGCCGACTCTTTGAAAATCAGCTTTAAGTCTGCCCTGAAATTGCCATACGAACTAAGTCCTTCTGCAATTGTTGAACGTAAAGGCTTAATCTATGTGCCTAGTCATGCGGGACTGGCTTCTGCCATAAACAGTAAGACAGGGGAAGTCGTATGGCAATACAAAAGTTCGAATGCTTTAGTTAATCCAATGTTGCCTTTTGGAAAAAATGCAGTACTGATGAGTACCATGGATGGCAAAATTGTAAGTCTGAAATACAAATGAAAAAACTAATTATCATCGCTTTCCTATTATCCTCTACAGGATTATATGCACAGCGTTTTCTGGAAGTAACTCCTCAATCGCAACATTGGGCGGATAGCACATTGAAAAAACTATCCAGACGACAGAAGATCGCACAGTTAATGGTCATTCGTACTTCTACCCGAAGCACAAAAGGAGTTGAGTTTTTTGAGAAAGACGTGCTCCGTTATATTCGTAAGTATAACATCGGCTCGGTATGTCTCTTTCAGGGTACTTCGTTGCAACAGGCCCTACTGATCAATACCCTTCAACAAAAAGCAAAGACACCCCTGATGGTTTGTGTTGATGGAGAAACAGGACTCGGTATGCGATTTTCAGATGTGATTTCCTTTCCCGATCAGTTAACAATAGGAGCGGTTCAAGATCCGGCAATTGCTTATAAAACCGGTCAAACTATTGCTGCACAATGCAAACGGATCGGCATTCAGGTCGATTACGCCCCCGTGGTTGATATCAATAATAATCCGGCCAATCCGGTTATCAACTTCAGGTCCTTTGGCGAAGATAAATATAAGGTTGCTTCCTTTGGAGGCAGCATCATGCGCGGGATGCAGGACAATGGCATTATGGCCTGTGCTAAACATTTCCCAGGCCATGGCGATGTATCCGTTGACTCTCACCTCGACTTGCCTGTTATTATGAAGTCGTTTGCGCAGCTCGATGAACTTGAACTTTTTCCTTTTAAAGCATTGATCAGGGAGGGTGTTGGTAGTGTCATGGTGGCGCATTTGTATATTCCGGCAATAGATAGTACAGCAAACCGGGCAACATCCTTATCACCCAATAATGTCAACAAACTGCTGCGCCATGATCTTGGTTTCAAAGGTCTCACGTTTACCGATGCACTGGAGATGAAAGGGGTAGCCAAATATTTCCCTAAAGGAGAAGCTAGTGTGCTTTCCTTAATTGCCGGAAATGATATGTTATGCCTTCCCGGGGATGTCGAAGAAAATATTGAAAAAGTAAGAAAGTCAATCCGACGGAAAAGACAAAGCTGGGATGATATCGATCAAAAGGTGAACCGTGTTTTACTGGCTAAGTATAACCTGGGATTAAGTCAGGTACATAAAATAGATACCATTTCTTTGGCTGCTGATCTGAATGCGCATACCACTGCATTAAAAAAAAGAGGTATATGCCCATGCATTAACCCGACTGCGAAACGATAATCCGCTCTTGCTTGATTCCCTGCAAGGTAAAAGGATTGCTTATGTGGGTATTGGCTTGAGTAAGAACAACCATTTTGCTACCTTACTTAAAGACAATTTTAATGCAGATAGCTACTTTCTGAACTATACTGCAGGGCCTGGTTCTGCTGATAGTTTGATGAACATCCTTGGTACCCAGTACGATGTTGTCATTTTAGGCATTCATCAGTATAAGAAATATCCATCTGCAAACTTTGGTGTAAGTATGGAAGGAATTAACCTTTTTAATGCCCTGAGTAAACAAGAAAATGTATATAGTTTTGTATTTGGTAATCCTTATTTGATTAGTAACTTTCCGGATACAAAAAATCTGGTTATTTGTTATGAGGATGATGACCTGATGCAAGAAACGGCTTTACGTTTTATACAAGGTGATTTAGTTCCTAAAGGAACTTTACCGGTTACAGTATCTGAACAGTACCACTTTGGTGCCGGACAATAAGGATAAAAAATTTTGATTGATTCATCTTACATTTAAACAGATGAAAAATCTTTATAATTGATTAATAAAATAAGCGCTACAGTTAATACGTGTATAGAATGGAAAGAATAACAGAGAAGGATTCGGATTATAATAATCTGGAAGCAATGTCAGTCAGAGAAATCCTCGAAAATATAAATAACGAGGACCAAACTGTCCCTCGTGCTGTTGAAAAAGTAATCCCTCAAATCGAACGCCTTGCTGAGGCTGCATCCGAGAAAATGAAGTCTGGAGGTAGAATGTTTTATATCGGTGCTGGTACAAGCGGTCGTTTAGGCGTATTGGATGCCTCCGAATGTCCGCCAACCTTTGGCGTACCCTTCGATTGGGTCGTCGGAATTATTGCTGGTGGTGATACCGCAATACGTAGAGCTGTCGAATTTGCAGAAGATGATTTCGATCAGGCATGGCTTGATCTGAAAGAATTTCATATCAATGAGGATGATGTTCTGATAGGTTTAGCTGCATCGGGTACAACTCCTTATGTTATTGGCGGACTCAGGAAAGCCAATGAGCATAATATAATAACCGGCTGTATTGTATGTAATTCAGGGAGTCCGGTTGCTGCGGAAGCTAAATTTCCAATAGAAGTTGTTGTTGGTCCTGAGTTTCTTACCGGTTCTACCCGTATGAAATCCGGTACCGCACAGAAACTTGTTCTGAATATGTTAAGTACCAGTGTAATGATTCAACTGGGTAGGGTGCATGGAAATAAAATGGTGGACATGCAACTCACTAACAAAAAGTTGGTTGAACGAGGCATCAAGATCATTATGAAAGAAACAGGTACAGAACAACCTACTGCCGCAGAATTACTACTCAAGTATGGAAGTGTACGCAAAGCAATTGAAGCCTCTTTCAAATAAAACAAATTATGTCTCCAATAGTCCTTTTATCTTTTCTTATAGGTTATTTTGCTGTTCTAATCGCTGTTTCTTATTTTACATCCAGGGGATCATCTGATAATTCAAGCTTTTTTATTGCCAACAGGAACTCAAAATGGTATTTTGTTGCCTTTGGAATGATCGGTACCGCCTTATCTGGCGTTACTTTTATTTCCGTTCCCGGTGCAGTTATCAATAGTAGTTTCGGGTACTTTCAGTTTGTACTCGGCAATGCGGTTGGTTTTATTCTGATCGCTACGGTGCTGTTGCCCTTATATTACCGGATTAACCTGGTTTCTATCTATACGTATCTGGAAAACAGACTGGGACATTGGAGCTATAAAACAGGCGCGATGATCTTTCTGGTCTCCCGCACTATTGGCTCTGCGTTTCGCTTATACCTGGTCGCTATTGTATTGCAGAAGTTTATTTTTGATGCCTGGAATGTGCCATTTTGGGTTACTATAGCCATTTGTTTAGTGTTAATCTGGTCATATACCTTTAAAGGCGGACTAAAGACGATCATTATTACAGATACCCTGCAAACGGTATTTCTGCTTTCCTCTGTGATATTGTCGATCTACTTTATTTCCAAAAGTCTCGATCTGAATATCACACAAACCTTTGAAACCGTAAAAAATAGTTCTTATTCCAAGATCTTCTTTTGGGAAGATTTCTTTGGCAGTAAGAATCACTTTATCAAGCAATTTTTAGGTGGTGTATTTGTGACCATTGCGATGACAGGTTTGGATCAGGATCTGATGCAAAAGAATCTGAGCTGTAAGAATATAGGCGAGGCACAAAAGAATATGTTAACCTTTACTGCGGTCTTCGTGGTCATGAACATCTTTTTCCTAAGTGTAGGTGCTTTACTTTATATCTACGCAGAGGCGAAAGGAATCAATGTTTCCGCTTTGGCTACTCCCGATCACCTGTTTCCCGAAATTGCCCTGAACTATTTAGGCACTCTGCCGGCAATCGTGTTTATGTTAGGCCTTACGGCAGCTACATTTGCCACCACGGACTCTGCATTAACCGCTCTAACCACTTCATTTTGTGTAGACTTTCTAAGTTTTAATAAATCAGCCAACCAGAATGATCCACGCTTAATCCGCACTCGTCATCTGGTCCATGTGGTGTTTTCAGTCATCATGCTGCTCGTTGTATTATTATTTAAAATTATTAATGACGACTCTGTTGTGAACTCTATTTTTAAAGCGGCAGGGTATACCTACGGACCGCTACTTGGTCTGTTCAGTTTTGGAATGATCTCTAAACGCGATGTGAAGGATAAACTGGTTCCTTTCTTTTGTATTTTGTCACCCATTATCTCCTTCGTGATAGATAAATATTCCTTCTTGCTTACGGGATATACCATTGGATTTGAACTGATCGTGATCAATGGATTGATTACTTATTTCCTTCTTTTTCTTTCAAGCAGACCACATACCACGAATCAGCAGAAATCGTTAAATAAGTAAATATGAATCAGACTGAAACCGTTAATTAAATAAAAATTGATGATTATGGAAACCGGACAGATGCTCGAAGCGATTTTGCCAAAAGCAAGAATTAAATCAAGACTCATCGATAAAGTTTCCTATGCTTCAGATGCTGGATTTTATCACCTGCAACCACTTGCTGTGGTTCAACCCATTTCAGAAGAAGAGGTCAAAAGTTTGTTCCTCTTCTCTCATCAGCATCAGATTCCATTAACGTTCAGGGCTGCCGGAACAAGTCTCTCGGGACAATCTGTCACCGATGGTATTCTGGTTGACCTAAGCCAGTACTGGAACCTGGTAAAGGTGGAAGAGGGTGGCGAATCCGTACGTGTGCAACCCGGAGTAACCGGTGCTTATGTCAATGCCAATCTGAAGAAATTCGGTAAAAAGATAGGTCCCGATCCAGCCAGTATCAATTCCGCTATGATGGGTGGGATCCTGTCCAATAATGCCAGTGGAATGTGTTGTGGCGTAAGTCGGAATTCCTATCATACCACGCGGTACATCCGCTTTATTTTGCCAGACGGATTAAGCTACTCCACCGAAAAGAAAGATGACTATGTGCGTTTCCGGGAAGAAAGCAAAACTATTTATGACCAGCTCATCCTGCTTCGCGATCAGATCAGAAACCAACCGGATGTATATGACCGGATTCGGCATAAGTACAAAACTAAAAACACAGTAGGTTATTCCGTAAATGCATTCATCGATCATGAAGAACCGCTCGATATTTTAGCGCATTTACTCATAGGAGCAGAGGGTACATTGGGCTTTATCGCAGAGGCTGTGATGCAAACTGTTCCCGATTTTCCTGCTAAATCTACCGCACTCCTTTATTTTCCTGATATCTATTCTGCCTGTCAGGCTATCGTTCCATTGACTTTTTCAGGCGCTGAAGCATTGGAACTTATGGATCGTGCTTCACTACGTTCTGTGGAGGATATTCATGGAGTGCCCGACCTTTTAAAGACACTTCCGGATACTGCAGCAGCCTTACTGGTCGAATATCAAGGCAATAACGATGAGGAGCTTAAGCTAAAAAGTGATAAATTCCTTACCTTGAGTCCGGATCTTTCCATGCTCAATACCCCTGTTTTTACCACAAATCCGGTTGAACAGGCCTTTTTATGGAAGATTAGAAAGGGTATGTTTCCTGCTGTCGGCGCAGTGCGTGCCAGTGGAACCACGGTAATCCTTGAAGATATCGCCTTTCCTGTCGCTCAACTCGGCGATGCCATCCTCGATCTGCAAAAACTATTCAAAGTACACGGCTATGAAAAGGCCATTATATTCGGCCATGCTAAAGATGGCAATATCCATTTTGTAGTCACCCAAGCTTTCTCTTCTCCGGCTGAAATTGAACGTTATGATCTCTTTATCCGGGATGTTGTTGATCTTGTCGTTAAAAAATACGACGGCACGCTCAAGGCTGAACATGGTACAGGAAGAAATATGGCGCCTTTTGTTAGTACAGAATGGGGCGAAGAGATCTATGGGGTGATGAAAGCCTTAAAACAGGTTATTGACCCTCAAAATCTGCTTAATCCTGGCGTGATCATTAATGAGGATAAAAATGCACATATCCGAAATCTGAAAGAGCTTCCAAGGGTAGAGGAGGAGGTGGATAAATGTATCGAGTGCGGGTACTGCGAGTATAAATGCCCAAGTCGGAATCTTACACTTACCCCGCGAAGGAGAATTGTAGTAAGACGCGAACTGGTTAAACTAAAGCGTGATGGTGAGGTGCTACCTTACAAAGAGCTCCTAAAAGAGTATCAATATGACGGTTTGGATACCTGTGCGGTAGATGGTCTTTGTGCTACTGCTTGTCCGGTTGATATCAATACAGGTCTGTTGGTTAAACGCCTGAGAAAGGAAAGTCATAACGATTTCTCTAACGGCGTCGCCATGTTAGTGGCTAAAAACTTTCGTCCTGTAGCAGGGGCGGTAAAATTTGCGCTACAAGCCGGTAATGTGATGAATAGGGTATTGGGTCCCGATACTTTAATCAAGACCACTGCTGCCCTGAAAAAGGTCTTTCCTGTGATGCCACTCTGGAGCAACCAGCTTCATGCTTCAACACTGAAAATAGATCCGGAAGAAAAGCTGAAATCAGCAGATACTGCAGCCATCTATTTCCCTACCTGTATCTCCCGAAATATGGGAGGCTCTGCCGACCAGGAGTTAAATGTGATGGAGGTATTTATGCGTGTATCTGAAAAAGCAGAGATTGGTTTCTGGATCCCTGATGATATTGCGGGTACTTGTTGCGGACAACTTTTCTCCTCTAAAGGTTTTAAAGAGGCGTACACCTATACCGTAAATGAAACCATAGCCAAATTGTGGAACTGGACCGATCATGGAAAATATCCGGTTGTGCTGGATATATCCTCCTGTACACATACGCTTCAGGATTGCCGTCCCGCTCTTACTGAAGAAAACCAATCCAGGTTTGATGCCATGAAAATTATCGATAGTATTGATTATATCAGCGATTATTTGCTGCCCCGCCTGACCATAACAAACAAAAAGAAAGCCGTCGTTTTACATCCGGTCTGTTCTTTACAGAAAATGGGATTGGAGACTAAGTTTCTCAGTATCGCAAGACAGATGGCGGAAACAGTAGATATTCCTTTGCATGCAGGTTGTTGCGGAATGGCTGGCGACAGAGGTTTTTTATTCCCTGAACTAACCTACTCTGCTACGTTGCCCGAAGCAAAGGAGGTCAATTTGAAAAAATATGATGGCTATTACTCCACATCTAAAACCTGTGAAATGGCCCTCTCTGATGCAGTAGGTAAAAACTACAAGTCCATCATCTATTTATTAAATGAATGTACCTGATCTGTTAAATGAAGTTAAATGATCTGTTAGATCACCTGAACTTCATTTTTATAAGGCGCAAGAATCGGGTCGGAGCGGTCAAGATCTGTAATCAGATAGCTAATGGCATTGAGTCCGCATATTTTCATCTTCTGAACCGATCCCAGCTTTTCACCAATACTAATAACAGCTGTTTTCTGCGAAGACTTGATCATCGCTTTTTTTACCTGCACCACTTCCCAGTCTGATTCGGTAACGCCACCCTCATAAGAGAGCCCATTGGTACCCATGATACATAAATCAACCTTGATATCGGCTAACAGGTTTATAGTCAATGCTCCCGTGTTGATGTGCGAATTTTTAGAAAGCTGTCCGCCAATCAGAATTACTTCTACACCAGCTCTTTCAGTAAGTTCCAGGCCTACTAGCGGACTTACTGTAAAAACCGTACATTCGATATTATCGGGTACCGAACGGGCCCATTCAATCATAGTTGTGCCACCACCGGCAAGCAAGACCATTCCGCTCTTGATCAGATTCATGGTTTTGTGGACAATAATCTTCTTAGAGTCCTTTGCATATACATCATTTTGCTGAAAAGGGTAGTGGAACGACTTGGATAAGGCGCCACCATACACTTTCAGAATTTTGCCACTCTCAGCCAGTTCATTTAAATCTCTTCGTACGGTATCTTCTGATACGGCTAACTGAACACTCAGATCGGAGGACAATACCTTATTATGCACATTGATTTGTTTTATAATATAAGCTTGTCTTTCTTCTTTTAACATAATAGGGTGCGGTAAATTATCTTCAAATATATACAAAAGACTAAATTTTGCAGGTGCATATGTAACAATTTAAGTGTCATTAACTAAATTTTTGTCAACTATAATGAAATAGTATTGTTTATAAAATCATCATACCATAAAAACATGACTAAACTGTATAATCTACTAATCGCTTCTGCTATATTTGCCTCCTGCAACTCCTCTACTACAAAAACAGCAGAAAAAGGAACGGATACCTTAAGGTTTGCTAAGGGAAAGGCTTTATTTGCGCAAAATGATTGTGGAGGATGCCACGCAGAGAAAGATGCTATAATAGGCCCCTCCTTTTCAAATATCGCTGCAGAATATGAAGCGAGTCCGGCTAATATAGCCCACCTGGCTCATGTGGTCATCGTTGGAGTGAAACCCAATGAAGGGGTTTGGGGCAGTCGTGAGATGACTCCTCATCTCAAACTGAACCCGTCTGATGCAGAAGAAATAGTCAAATATATGCTATCTTTTCCTCCCGACCCCAACAAGCCTTTTCTGCACAATACCAAATAAATGAACAAAAAACGTAATTATATTATTTTCTTTTTAGTAGTTGCCGGATTGATCTACATGATGAAAGATGCCTTTTGGCAACCCGGTCCTCAGGATCTTAAGGGGAAATTTAAAGAGCTTGGTTTCACCAGAAATGAAAACAATACCGGACCTATTTTACGCCTTTATTCCGTGAGTTTGCAGGATACACTATGGAACGAAATGGAAACCTATGGTAACTACATGCCACATACCAAATATGGAGTAACTAAAGTCTTCTTTTTTTTGGAAGGAACAACTGCGCCATCCGAAATCTCCCTGGAAACACAAAAACCCGATGCCCAATACCTCAATAACTGCGTGGGCATGTATGAGAAAGATGCAAACAGCCAGGTTCATTTAACCCGCTTCCCTTTCCAATAGGGGTTTTGCATTTTTCAGTATAAAAACGCAACATTAGGCGCACAATGATTAATTTCGCAACAAAATAATTTTAAATGAGAAGGATACATATTTTAATTACATCCTGTATGTTGGTTTTTATGCTCTATACCGAAGTAGCAAAGGCCGACGAAGGGATGTGGGTACCGATGTTAATCGGTAAAAACTACGAACAAATGAAAAAACAGGGTTTCAAGTTGACCCCTGATGATCTTTACAGTATTAATAAAGCAAGTTTAAAAGATGCGATTGTTTCATTTGGTGGTTTTTGCACCGGGGAAATCGTTTCTAAAAATGGATTAATTTTTACGAACCATCACTGTGGATACGATGCCATTGCATCAAACTCTACACCACAGGATAATATTCTGGATAATGGCTTTTGGGCTAAACAATATGCAGAAGAAAAACCTATTCCAGGATTATTTGTGAATTTCCTGGTCCGCATGCAAGATGTAACCGCAGAAATTAATGCAGCTACCAAAGGCATTTCCGAAGATAAAAAGGTTGCTTTGATCGAAGCAACCGGTGTTCAGATCGCAGCAGACGCTGTAAAAGGTACCAAGTACACCAGTTATGTGCGCGACTTTTACAAAGGCAATCAGTATTTCTTATACATCTTTGAGAAGTTTACCGACATCCGTTTAGTAGGTAATCCACCTCAATCTATAGGTAAATTTGGTGGCGATACGGACAACTGGCAATGGCCAAGACATACCGGCGATTTCTCCGTATTTCGGGTGTATGCAGATGCCAATAATAAACCTGCCGATTTTGCAGCCAGCAATAAACCCTATACACCAAAGAAGTTTCTTCCTGTGTCCATCAAAGGACTTAAAAATGGAGATTTCTCCATGGTATATGGTTTCCCTGGTCGCACTGACCGTTTCTTAACCTCCAATGGAGTTAAACTGGCAACTGATAGAACTTCTCCAACAATCGTGAAATTGCGCGAGATCCGCCTGAAGGCATGGGATGAAGTGATGGTAAATGACGTGGCAACCCGTCTGAAATTATCCTCTCTTCATGCCAGTATTGCGAATTACTGGAAATATTATATTGGACAAACCGAGCAATTAAAACGTCTGAAGATCTACGAACAGAAGGTAAAAGAAGAAGCTGCATTTACTACATGGGCAGCAGCTAAGCCCGAATATGCTAATTTGATGCAACGCTATCAGGAAGTATATGCGGCATATGCTCCATTTGCTGTTCAAAAAACCTATATCAATGAAGGACTTTTAGCTTCAGGCTGGGTAAAGAGAGCTTTCCCTGCTAAGGCTTCGTTGGCTTTGATAGAAGCGAAAAAGAGTGATGCCGAAGGATTGAAAGAACTGCAGGATAAGATGATGGCAGATATTGATGTCTATGAATCTACTTATAATGAATCAGCGGATAAAAAGATCTTTGTTCAGATCCTTTCTGCTTTCTATAATGATATTCCTAAAAATCAACATCCTAAATTTTATACAAACCTGGCGCAGGATAACTGGCAGGGAACACCCGAAGCTACATTCAAAAAGGTTGCAGACGAATTATGGGAGAAATCAAACTTTATCCGTCCCGCAAAAATGAGAGCATTCTGGAGTAATCCTTCTTTAAAGGGTATAGAAGATGATCCAGGGTACGCATACGCGATCAACCTGGTACCTGCAGATTACATTAAACAAAACTTCGGCAACGCGGTTTCTAACTTCGAGGATCAAAAAGCAGCGTTGGATAAGATTTACCTGAAGGCATTGTTAGAGAAAAATGCCGGTAAAGCAATGTACCCGGATGCCAATTCGACTATGCGGATTAGTTATGGAAATGTACAGAACTACAAACCTAAGGATGGTATTACTTATGATATCGTCACTACCATTGAAGGGGTTATGGACAAATATGTTCCCGGAGATGCGGAGTTCGACTTGCCACAAAACCTGATCGATGCTTACAACGCAAAGAACTATGGTCAATATGGTGAAAATGGTGACTTGGTTGTCAATTTCATTAGTAATAATGATATCACAGGGGGTAACTCAGGTTCACCGGTAATCAATGCAAAGGGCGAATTGATCGGCCTTGCATTCGACGGTAACTGGGAAGCCATGTCCGGAGATATTGCTTTTGATAAAGTATACAAACGGACCATCAGTGTGGATACCCGTTATGTATTATGGTGTATTGATATTTTAGGCGGTGCTAAAAACATCATTGCTGAGTTAGATATCCGTAAAGATGCGGTACCAGTGAAAGCAAAACGAGCAATTTAGAAGTAATAAGGTTTTATAGACAAAAAAGCGGCTGTCCTGAAAAGGGGCAGCCGCTTTTTTATTGAATAAAAGAGTTCTACTTTGTTAATCTCGGCTAGGAGTCAGCTGTATACCAGGATGGGATGGCTTTCGTTGCTTAGCCCTACCTTGCAGCTTCGTTGTAGCTTGGTGCTTCGCTAAAACAAAGGGTTTGTCGAAGCTGCAAGCTACAACGAACGAACAAGCAAGGGTGAAGCATCCTTGCTGTTGTAGCGCTTACTCTTTTACAAATCATCTGGTTCCCGTTCAGGGAAATACTCACCTTTTAGTGTCATGGTAGCATTATCCGGGTCGGCCGCAAATTCAATGAGCATGCCAGACTTGTCGTTATAATCCAGATCAGCACAGGCATTAAACATACCCAGGATAAAGTGTGCCATAAAAGAGCCCCTTCCTTCCTGATCTACCATTACGGAATCGGCGTCAATTTCGAGTGCAGATACACTTTTACGGGCAGTAAAATAGTATCCGCGTACTAAGTCGGCTACAACTTCTTTATGTAAAAGTATTTCATTATAAAAGCTTTCTTTAAGATTTATTCCGTTGTCCATAGCTCCGCTGGTATCGGGAGATAAAGGGAATGAGATTGATTCCTGCATGTGTTATTTTTTTGGGAGTTGGTAATTTTATAGAGTCAGTTTCTTTATTGGATTCTGATATGCATTGAAAACATGTAGAATGTAGATGAGCTAATTCTATTAGCTGCCAACTTATCAGCGCCTAACGGCGATTCAAATTTTGCTTGATTTCCTCAAACGAGACACCTTTATCTTTTCCACTATTTAAATCCTAAGAGCGTCTTTCAAGTTCTTGTACCAAGGATTCATCTTCCCACCAGGCATGTGTTGATACATTTGTGTCAACAGAATAGCTTAACCCCATGCTTTCCAGGAAAGCTTTTACCGCTTTTACAGAAGTTTGATTGTCTATATTAACTATTAAAGTTGTCATGATCTTGGATATACAAGTAATTCAAATTTAATGAATTTTATTGGTAATAAGCCTGCCCTGATATGATGACAAATTAATTACCAACAAAGTCTTCCACCAAGTTTTGCTACGAAGATTCCGCCCGACCCCTGGTGTGTGGTTATGATAATCAACCAACACTATACTTTAAATTGCAGATTGATTGATAGCTTAATCAAACCAAAATCTATTAAATCTTTAAAAGTTGAGAAGGAAGGTGGTGGTGCTGCCATATATGGGTATAGGGCAGGAAATGGAATAGTGGTTATTGGAATTCAAAGGCGTTATTGGAAATCGGAGTTGAATTACTAATTCAAATGTCTCCTCTGATTCTGGAGAAAACCTGATTGGTTAAGCCATTAATTATTTGCGATGTTTTTCAGAAAATTCTTCCATAGAAATTGAATTCCCTGCTGCAAATTGTTGAAGACTTTTATCAATGCCTTTCAATACATGGAAAGGCAACTTGGTTGCCTGTGGTTCAAATTGAACCTTAAGTGCTTTGAGTACAGCTTTTACTGTTCTCAACTGTTCTGCACTTTCCGGATGTATAAGTAAGCTTTCCATAAAACAAATATACAAGAACCAATTAAAAAAATTATGTGGGTAAATACCTAAAGTTGGAACTAATGTATTATAAGTATGTAAACTTTAATTATAAATTGCAAGAATTACTCACTGGTATTTTTCCGTTTTCCAATGTATTATCGAAAAGAGACCGTTTTATAATACGATTTAGGTATGATAGATGATTAATTGTATATTAGTTCTATGAAAATTTTAATGGTTCCTGGGCTATTCAAAGTGTGGGTGTTTTACATCCTTTATAGATTAATCATTACTAAAGACCTAAAACAACATATTTGGGAGCTATATACTGGTCTTATCTTTATTGGAGTATGGGGCATCGTCTTCTATTTAATGTTGTGACAGAGACCATGCATCGATGGTATGACTATTCTTGGAGTTACCATAAGCCGGAAACACATTCATAAAGCTTGAAGGTTAGTGTTTCTTTAACCACAGGTATAGTATCATTATTCCCTCCTATTGATAGATGACTGGTGGTACTATCCTATTCCGCAGTTTTTTAGTAATCTGAGTATTATCAGCACTTTCATTATTTCAGCCTCCCCAGGAATGTTAATTTTTCAGTATGAGCACAATAGCTATTTTTTATTAAATTTATTATTAGAATACTTTTAATTGTATGAAAATAGCATTAATTATTGGAGCAGCAAGTGGCATTGGTCTAGGTATCTCAAATGCACTTCGAAAGAAAGAGATACATGTTATAGATGCTGATATAGCTTTCAATGAATCTGAGCAAACATCAACGAAAAGATATGTTGATGCAAGTTGTGAAACTTCAATAACTAGTTTAACAGAGTTCCTTCGAAAAGAATCCATTCAGTTAGATTATCTAATAATTACGATTGGAACCATAGATGAAGGTCATTCGTTGTTATATCCCAGCCAAAATCTTGCATGGATGCTAAAAATAAATGTAATTGCCCCTTACCTATTGGTGCAACACCTTAATACCTTTTTAAATGAAAGTGACTGTCCGAAAATTTTATTAACCAGCTCTTCAGCTGGATTAGGATTAATTCATGATGCATCTAATCTGATGCCATACATCGTTTCTAAACATGCTCTTATGGGCTACTTCAAAGTCCTCCACAATGAGCTTAGTAAACAAGGTATACAAGTCAGTCTGCTTTTTCCAAACCGAATTGCTGGTAAGCTTAGCGAAAACTCTGCTAAACTTCGTAGAGCCTTTTTAGACGAAAAGGATGATTTTTCTAAGGGGTTCCAACCTAACAAAGTTGTTGACGCCAGTAATGTTACTCCGGGTTTTATCGAGGATTTTTTAGAAGGTAAAACTTATATATCTAATAACCCATCAATCATACTTGATAAGCTTCAGGCTGAACTTGATTACATGAAACAGAATTGGAGTAGCCAAGTCTAAACTTATATTTTTGATACTAGCCGAAAATTTAAATCTTTTTTACTATTCCCAAAGTCACTTTATTCCACCGTTTTATAATAATTAGTCGGTAATAATGTAATGCGTACTTTATTTCAATCTCGAATCATTTTGTGCCATTTAGTAAATGTTTGGTTAGTTTTGCAGGGCAATTTTTTTCACTGAAAAGATCTAAGCTTAAATGAATTTTAATAACATACAGAATGCTATTGTTCTTGACCAAATGGTTGAAATACCTAAAGGAACCGTTCAATTACGAGATGACAGAATTAAAGAGAAGTGGGCTGTCGAAATTGAGCCTTTTTTACTTTTAAAATTTCCAGTAACACAGGATTTATATTTTGAAATAACCAATGAAAATCCAAGTACTTTCAAGGGTAATCGTCTGCCGGTTGAAACTGTGACTTTTAAAGAAGCTGTGACTTTTTGCAATAAACTTTCGGAGCGGAACAGGTTAACACCTTGTTATGTTGTTCAAACTGATAACGAAGAAATAATCTTTGACAAATCAGCGAATGGAATTCGTTTGCCAACAGAGGCGGAATGGGAATATGCATGCAGAGCAGGGACCACAGGGATTAGATACGGTGAGTTAGAATTGATTGCCTGGTATAAAGATAACTCGGGAAACAGAACACATAGCGTTGGACAAAAGATGCCAAATAATTGGGGACTTTATGATATGTTTGGGAACGTTTGGGAATGGTGTTCAGACCTATACGACACAGAAGTTTATGGTTCTTACCGTATTTTTCGTGGGGGCGGTTTTTGTGACGTCGAAAGAAGCTTAATGGCAACGACACGCAGAAGAAGTCACCCATTAAAATTTAAGATTGACGACCTTGGATTTAGAATTGCTAAAAACAAATAGAAAAGAACAACGGCAATCTAACAAGCGTTTGTCACACCAGCTGGAATTCCCATTAATCTCTCATTTTTGGTAATACGAGAGCCAGTGTCTTATTATTCCACCGTTTTTTAATAGTAAAATAATTATCGGCCTCTCTTTAATGAAGATGAAAAGCTATAATCCAGTGGCGCATTAGCTTTTGTTTCTTACTATTTTTTTATTTGTATGACAGTAGTTGATGTAGTATTCACTGAAGGGGCTTTATTAATCATTATTTTACTGATATAAGGTTGCGGACAAAATTCATCTGGTATTGTTACGGCATAAATCAATGTGTCCACCTTTAGATTTTTTATTTTAACATAACAAGTATCACTGGCTTTTGAAGAAGACGTAGAAAAGGAAAAGTGTTTCTTCGAGTCATTTATTATTACTGGCGGCGTAATCGAATCTAATTTATTGAGGTCATTTCTAAAATATACCTTAATATCTGATGATGCGGAATATAAAGGAGGAGAAGAAAAAAAGAAATCGTCATTATTTGTCTGACTGATGACTTGAAAGTTGAGGACAGGTGGATTGTAAATATGCATACAAACTGTAGATTCTTTTTCTTTATTGTTTGAACAAGAACTAATGCATATGACTGAAACAGCGGCTATAAGCGAAATAGGAAAGATTTTCATAATTTACTGGTTTTGAAAATGGTATCAGAAAAATATACTAGAGATACTTATAGTGATTGAAGAGTGCTACAGCCTACGAGCATGCACGAAGAGTGTAAATTACCATTCCATAACTGGCAGTTGCAAATTTCCCATTCCATTAGGGTAATTTCAACCGGTGACTGCTGCACTTTTAATTGTCAGGATCATTTGAAAGTAAGTGCCAGCCCTCAATAAGTTCATTGAATGTTACCTACCCATCAAATCATTTAGCTCATTCCAGAAATCCCTCCTTATTCGGTAAAACACATAGCCAGTGTCTTATTATTCCACCCTTTTTGGGAATATTATATTTAGTTTGTTTAGCGATCTGATGATATTTCTAAAAACACCAAAGTGTTTGTCTGTCCAGCAATTATTGGAAAAGTGAAGATATTCGTAGCTAATTCAATTAGCGAGACGGGTTGCAATAATTAGAGCCAGTTATTGAAAGGCCTCATAATCACCATATGTTTTGCCATTCAAAATCCCTAATGTTTTATATTGGGTGTAGCGTTATCTGTAGTTTGATCGTTTAATCCAATACAGATACATCAAGGGCAAACTTTGCGCTAAGAAACGATAAACTTCCAAATATGAAAAAAAAATCATTAAAAGCTAGCTGGTTACCAATAGTAGTAATCATGTTTTCAATTACTATCATCGGATGCAAAAAAGATAAATTGGATGTGAACGAAACGAAGGATTATTTCGAGGTTACAGAAAAACCGCAAACCGATCTTGCTGGGGGCGCAATGCATTTAATGCTTAAGCCTGATGGGACAGCTGATATTACTCTCGGCGGGGACGTCAGCTACAGAGGCACGTATAAAATCAGTGGATCTAAGATAAAAGTCAAGACAGATCAGGATTCTGGTTCTTACACCTTCGAAATTATTTCGGAGAGTCAGATCAAAAGCAAAGATTATGGAACATTATTAAAGCTGAAAGAATAATTAGCTAATCCATATCACACCAAGATAATAACCCAAACCCATTTACACATAAATAAAATGAGATTGAAGATATCGAGGAACTTATAAGATCAATGGGTCTAAATAAAAATTAAAACTGAACAAAATTCTGGGTCTTAAGTCTTCGAAATTATTTCTGAGAATGAAATCATGGAAAAATAATCTGGTATAGTAATCAAATTGAATAACATGATAACATAATCTTATGATCATTATATATGGGTCTAAATACCATCTTATATCGACTTTACTATTCTCACAATTTCCTCGCTTTTTGATAGATAACTTCTGGTATGCTGGTACTATCATCATTCCACCGTTTTCAAAGTATATAAATTACCTTTGCAGAAGCCTGAACACCCATTTGATAACATGAATGTACAGAACAACAATAAAGATCTCTTAAATACTAAACAACATTTTGAACTTCTGGATGGTCTTCGTGGAGTAGCTGCTGTAGCCGTAGTCATAGTAGATTCTAACTGTTTAGGAGATTGAATTTTATTTTTTCTCGTTCAATTTCTGCAATTAACTCCTCTTCCGAAGGTAAATAAGGCAAATACTTCGTTGCGAAAAGCCTGGGATTATCGTTGATAATAGAGTATTTGACAACCGTTTCGCTCTTTTCTGTGCATAATATTATCCCAATTGTTGGATTATCATCTTCTGGTTTTTTCAAATCGTCAAACATTCTTCTGTACATATCCATTTGACCAACATGTTGATGTGTTAGCTTTGTTGCCTTTAGATCAATTAATACAAAGCATTTCAAAAGGTAATTGTAAAAGACAAGATCTATATAAAAATGGTCCGTCTCTGTGCTTAGTCGGAACTGTCTTCCCACGAAAGAAAATCCTTTCCCTAGTTCAAGTAAAAATTGCTGAAGGTTTTCTATCAGCGCTGATTCAATATCTGATTCATTTGCACTTACAGGTTGTGGAATATTTAAAAATTCAAATACATACGGGTCCTTAATAAAGTCTTCCGGTTGTTGTTTTTCTAATTGATTACCACTGGCTTCATTATTTGATCTGTTTTTCGTTGACAAAATCCGGTTGAAATAGAAAGTGTTAACGTTACGTTCAAGCGTACGTACGCTCCATCCTTGTTCAGCTGCTTCGTTTAAATAAAACTTTCTTGCTTCTTCACTTTCAACTCTCATTATAAGCCTATTGTGACTCCATGTCAATTTGCTACACAGTGTGTAGCAGTCTTGGAAATCTCGATAAGTAAGATAAAACTGCCGAAAGTTGCGTAAATTAGGATAGGAAAATCCTTTGCCAAATTCAACCGTTAGGGATTGCGAAAGTTCCTTTAAGATACCCTCACCGTATTTCGCTCGATCTTCTCCGTGCTGTTCCTGCTCAACAATGCGCTTTCCAATCAACCAATAAGCCTCAACCATTGTAGAATTAATAGCTAAGTAGGTTTTCTCTCTTGCTGTTGCAAGTATAATTTTGATTTCATCAATATAATTGGGCATATCCAAATCTACTAAAAACACCTAATGAAGACTAATCGGATTTGAAAAGCATTGCAAACTCTGCTTCGTAAGTTCCAGCCCATTTAGAATGGCTGATACCTAGTTGAATTTACGTTGTTGTGGACTTTGTTAAATCAGGCTTTCTCATTATTCCCTCTTTATTTGATAAATGACTAGTGGTGCTATCTCTATTCCACGATAATTCGAAAATTTATTTACTAAAGGAACGTTTTAATAAAACAAAGTGGCGGTAACAAAAACAAAGGTTCCAAAAACTGATTGCATTAGGAGTCCTACAGGAACCATGGCCGATACAATGTCACCCAACCAACCGGATAAATAAGAGTAAGTATTTATTATTATATCAGTGGCCATAATTGCAATTGCGAGAAGAAGACCTTGCTTCAATTTAAACCAAATTAATATCGAAGCAAAGAGATCAAAAAGGGTTAGGCTGTCCCAGTAAAGATTTATGTACCAAGGCACACAGGGGATATTGATAAAAAGCCACTAACTATTATATTATATAAATGGGTAGAGGTTCCAATCAAAAATCCGACACTATAAAAAAATAGGATCACACGCCGAGTTTGATTGTCATCAATCTGATTAATTTTCATCATTCGTTGAGACTAAAGGTTTCACCGAATATACTTTTATAATTTGCTTGTACTCAAATTTATTATAAAGGAACTTAAAATATGCATAGCTGATCTGCTATTATTATTATTATTATCTCCTTATCTAGTAATAAGCCAGCAAGTGTCTCTCTATCCCACCGTTTTTTAATAGATGATGAGATGAGTATTTGAGAGATAACCTTGCCAGAAACTGTGTGAAATACCGGAGTACTGTTTTCTTACTCTGTATTGGCTACTTCAAACATAAGCAGTGCACCAATCTCTAAAATATACAAAAAGCGTCGCTAGTATAATCAACCCCCAAACTTACATTAGGCTTTTGTTAATTTCCAGTGTACTTCATTAGAAACTTATCGTTTCTTCAAACCTGAGAATAAGTCAATTTACAAAAGTGTAACGGTTAAAACGAATCCATGAAATCTATTTCTGATATCTTTTCGTTTTTGATAATTTTTTGCCACTCGAATTGTCAGACTATTTATAAGCTAGCGGCAAACTTATGGAAGCATCAAAATCATTAAGACGACCTACAAATCGGCAAGACTTTGGAAGTCTTTGCAAAAAGCTATGGACTAAATTTGGAATGCCCTATTTAGATTTTTGAAATCATATTACCAACGGTATCGAATGACAAGTAAATTTTCATACTTTAACCGAAAATCAAAACCTTTTAGCTTATTCTGTATTTCAGTGTAAATTAATAAGTTTAACTATGCAGACCAATTTTAGAGTTTTGGAATGGTCAAAAGCAAATGACTTGAGATTACTTGATAGCAGTGAGCTGATTGAAAATATACCTTACAATCTCAGTTCTGTATATAAAACAAAGGACCTGCAGTACGTCATACTACCGATAAATCCGTTTGCTAAAGCTTTAATCACTTCAGATAGAAGTGAAGTAGACAAATGGATCGCAGAGTCTTTTTTTCCAACCGAAGAGAGTGTCAATTCATTCTATTTCAAAAATAAACTAAAAATTGATAATTTTCCCCAAAGCAGTATTGATCTGGTAAAGGAACTAGAAGCTATTTTGCCAACTAGAAAGGGCGATTGGATCAGTCAAGATTTAGACGAAGTATACAAAATTTTACAAAAGCGTAAGCTAACAACGAAGTACAAGTTGAATTTTATTGCTTTGGTAGGAAATGCGCTGATGGCCAGCCACCCTGAACTAAAAGCAAAGTGGGGTGTATTATTTAGCAAACAGTTGCTGAACCCTGTTGCAAGTATCTCATTATACAGAATTATAGACGGGGAGGAACGTTATTTGAATCTCGAAGTGCTGATTTCGGGTAAATATGGCTACAGAGGAATGCAGAGTATTGAGCGTTCTTTTTTGAATAGATGGTATCTCCCAAACGACATTGATGAAATAAAAAATTTATAAATTGCTTATCATAATTAAAATATTGTTGTCGTCTATTCAATTATCTTTTTTCTTATTATAATCATCTTTAAAGGTTTGACAACATCAAAGCATTTGCTTATGAGACAGCAGAAAAGTAATCTTTATGCCCTTCTTTAAAATGGCGTATGATAGCAAAACATTTTTAGGCTTTCCATGGCTAATGTAACTAATAATATGAAATTTAAATATAAAATTAAAAAATCACTCACAATTCGAGCTGACGTTTTGGAAGAGAAAATTAACTCTTATTTAATAAAAAACTCCTATCGGATTACAGAAAGAGGCTTAGGATACATAATCTTTGTTGAAGATGAATTTAGTGACCGAAGAAAAGCCAAGTCAGACTTCCATACTAGAATAGGCGAAGGTAAGTTTGTATTTAACTCAATCGATCATGAAACAAGTGTAGAATTAATTTATTTTACATCGGTTTCTTACTTTGCTGTTCTTGTAATGTTATTTTGTGCCTTTGGCATCTACACGAATAATATAGTCATGCCCATTGTTTTTTCATTTGCTTTAACACTCCCTATTTTTTATAAAATTTTTTACCTGAATGAACACGTGTTTAAAGAAATTATGGAACACTGACTTTATCATGAGTCAGCTTGGTGGCAAAAGCGAGACAGATGCAGGAAGGGCGGTGTTGAAGAAAGTTTGAAAGGATATCTATAGGATTTTATCAACCCAAAACATCAATTGATTTTCTAGTTGCAAACTAAGAACTATCCTAGAAATAAAGATTTTTTATCAATATTCCCTCGTTTTTTGAAAATCGATTATTGTCCCTGAGGTACCGCAACTGAACATACCAAATCTCTCCCTATTAAGCCTGATCGATCTTTTTCTTTTTAGCCGATTATCATAAACTCATTCCATTAATCAAAGCGTTTTTTAGTATTTTTGATATGAGTTTTTGATAATAATTTTATTACATGAAAATAGGCTACGCAAGGGTAAGTACATCAGATCAAAATCTAGATCTTCAATCTAGAGCGCTTACAGAATATGGATGCACAACAATCTACCAGGAAAAGATTTCGGGGAAGAATACAGACAGACCGGAACTTAAAAATCTTCTTAAGAATCTTAAAAAAGGCGATCAGGTTGTTGTTTGGAAATTGGATCGGCTTGGGCGTTCTTTAAGGGACCTGGTTGACCTGGTTGCACTTTTCAATGAAAAGGAGCTGAATTTTATCAGCTTGCATGACCACATTGATACCACTACAGCTACTGGTAAATTTTCTTTTAATATTTTTGCATCATTAGCAGAATTTGAAAGAGAGATTATACGTGAGCGTACTAAAGCGGGGCTTGATGCTGCCAGAGCAAGAGGAAAAAAGGGAGGGAGACCAAAAGGCTTATCTCCTGAAAACCTGCAATTGGCATTGACCGCACTTGATCTACATGATACAGGAAAATATGCAATTTCTGAAATAGCTAAAAGGCTACAGATGCCTATAGCCACCTGTTATCGATATATTAAATATGTAAAAGAAGATAAGGTAGCTGACGTTTAAATAACTTGCTGAGCGGTGATTCGTTTACCCAACAGAGATTTTATTTAGAGATGGTCAAACCTTGAACGTGCCGTTTTATAATATGATGTAAGAATGAAGTTTTTATGAATTCGTTTTAACCGTTACACATGTGTTATTCTTTTGGTTTTTGATAATATAACAGACCCGCTTTCATTTTATAGGCCATATCCAGGCAACGTTTGATACGGGTGTCGACACTTTTTGCAGAGCGGATATAGTATAGATATCCACGTTTTTGACCCGGTAATAAAGCTTCAAACAGTGATCTGAAATGATCATCCTGGTTCATTACCTCCAATAATTCATCGGGAATCTCCAGTCCGTCATTTAAGTCCGTGCGAATATGTACTATAAATGGAACGCCCGGAAGGAGTTTATGTTTTTTAATAAGCTGTTTGCTGGCCATGATTACATAGCGGTCTTCCCGGGGATTGAGGGCACAAGGGAACTCCTCTAGTCCTTTTATGGAGCACATTATCCTGATTGCCCCTTTGTTTTCCCTGAAGAGGGTACAAACATCTAAAGGAACAAGTATGACATGATGGATCATCCGCCCATCAACAGGTTGAAGGACCGCCTGAAACTCCGCTTTTTTATTAGTGATAGACGAACTCACCAAACTCAGATTGAATGGTTACTTGCTTTTTATCTGATGCCTCTACACGGCCAATAATTTGTGCAGCTACGTTAAAGCTTTCAGAAATGGCAATGATTTCAGCTGCTATTTCTTCGGAAACGTATACTTCCATACGGTGCCCCATATTGAATACTTTATACATTTCTTCCCAGCTGGTGCCTGACTCTTCTTTAATCAGTTTGAAGAGTGGGGGAAGTGGGAAAAGGTTATCCTTGATGACATGCAGATTATTGATGAAGTGCAGCACTTTGGTTTGCGCACCACCACTGCAATGTACCAAGCCATGGATTTGTGAACGGTATTGTTCTAAAACTTGTTTCAGAATAGGCGCATACGTCCGCGTAGGGGATAAAACGAGTTTGCCTGCGGTAATGCTTTGTCCATGGCCAAGATCTATTTCATCAGTCAGCTTTTTGCTGCCGGAGAAAACGAGGTCATAAGGAACAGAAGGGTCGTAACTTTCGGGATAAGCGATGGCTACGGATTTACTGAATACATCGTGACGGGCAGAAGTGAGTCCGTTGGAGCCCATTCCTCCGTTGTATTCGGTTTCATAGCTGGCCTGTCCGTAAGATGCAAGTCCCACGATCACATCACCAGGTTGAATGGTATGGTTGGATATGATGTCCGCTCTTTTCATGCGGCAGGTTACAGTTGAATCAACAATCAGGGTACGCACTACATCGCCCACATCGGCAGTTTCGCCACCTGTGGAGTGAATACCGATCCCCATTTCGCGAAGCTCGGAGAGGATCTCTTCCGTACCATTGATCAGGGCGGCTACAACTTCACCTGTAACGAGGTTTTTATTTCGTCCGATAGTAGAAGAAAGTAAGATGTGGTCGGTTGCACCTACACATAAGAGGTCATCGAGATTCATGATGATGGCATCCTGTGCAATGCCTTTCCAGATAGATAGATCACCTGTTTCTTTCCAGTATACATAGGCCAGAGAAGATTTGGTACCTGCTCCATCAGCGTGCATAATATTACACCATTCATCATCAGCACCCAGGATATCCGGAATTACTTTGCAAAAAGCTTGTGGATAGAGTCCCTTATCAATGTTTTTTATGGCATTATGCACGTCTTCTTTTCCAGCAGACACGCCTCTTTGGTTGTATTTAAGATCTGACATCGGCAGCAAAGATAAGCCTATGTGCTAAAATAAAAAAGCCGGCATTGCCGGCTTTTTTATATAATATTCAGAAATCCTCAAAAATGAAGAACTTATTTAGAAATAAGAGCTCGCTCAGCTTAGGGATAGGCCAGGCTGAATCGGCAACGATCTGTTCCAGTTTGTTTACATGGTAACGGATTGGATCAAAGAAAGACTTCACATGCTCATCGTAAGCAATTGCTTTATCACGAGAATCTTCAACCTTGTTGGCTGTCTTGCGCTCATTAATCATATTAGTCGTATTCGTTTTAATGAAATTGACATGATAGGAGATCTTTTTAATGATTTCCATTTGAGCGGCATAGTTTTCTTCATCCAGACCGAGGTCCTTTAATCCTTTGACGTTATCGATCAGTGTAGTTTGATAACCAATAGATGCAGGGATGATCACATTATTGACCATATCGCCCATTACTCTGGCTTCAATCTGCAGTTTCTTATAGTAACTTTCTAAAAGAATTTCGTGACGGGCTACTGCTTCGCGTTCGGTATAGATGCCTAAATCTTCAAAAAGGCGTTTTGTTTTATCGGTAAGCAGAACGTCTAAAGCCTTAGGAGTAGTTTTGATATTAGAAAGACCTCTTTTTTCTGCTTCAGCAGTCCACTCATCGCCGTATCCATTACCTTCAAAGCGGATTGATTTGGATTCCTTGATATATCGTTTGATCACAGTCATCAGGGCAACATCCTTTTTCTCGCCTTTCTTTAAAAGCTTGTCTACTTCTACACGGAATTTATTCAGCTGATCAGCAACTATCGTGTTCAACACAGTCATCGGATTAGCCGAGTTGGCAGAAGAACCAACTGCACGGAGTTCAAACTTGTTACCGGTAAAGGCAAAAGGTGAAGTACGGTTACGGTCGGTATTATCTAAAAGTATTTGAGGTACTTTAGGAATGTGTGTCCATAAAGCAGGTTCCTGCTTCATTTTGCTGGTTACACGGGAGGTTTCAATTTCGTCTAAGACATCACTTAACTGACTTCCAAGGAAGATAGAGATGATTGCTGGAGGAGCCTCATTTGCACCAAGACGGTGGTCGTTACCAACCGAAGCAATAGATGCACGAAGCAAATCGGCATGTTCGTATACTGCTCTGATGGTATTGACAAAGAAAGTAAGGAACATCAGGTTGTTTTTAGGTGTTTTACCGGGAGCAAGCAGATTTTTGCCAGTATTGGTAATTAGTGACCAGTTATTATGTTTACCTGATCCGTTTACACCTGCAAATGGTTTTTCGTGCAACAACACTTTAAAGTTGTGGCGACGGGCAACCCGGTCCATCAGATCCATCAACAGTTGGTTGTGGTCAATGGCCAAATTAATTTCTTCATAAAGTGGAGCACATTCAAATTGAGAAGGTGCAACTTCATTATGACGGGTTTTCAAAGGAATTCCCAGTTTTAGAGATTCTGTTTCGAAGTCCTGCATGAAGGCAAGTACACGTTCAGGGATAGATCCAAAATAATGATCCTCTAACTGTTGGTTTTTTGCAGACATATGTCCGAACAATGCTCTTCCAGTGAGGTACATATCCGGACGAGCATTAAATAAGGCCAGGTCAACAAGGAAATATTCCTGTTCGATACCCAGAGAAGGAGTTACTTTCTCAATTCCTTTATCAAAATACTGTGCAACAGAAACGGCTGCTTTATCCAGTGCACCCAATGCCTTTAGTAAAGGAGCTTTGTAATCCAGTGATTCGCCGGTGTAAGAAATGAATACAGTAGGAATGCACAGCGTTTTACCCATTACAAAAGCTGGGGAAGAAGGGTCCCATGCGGTATATCCGCGGGCTTCAAAGGTGGTTCTAATACCACCATTCGGGAAGCTGGAAGCATCAGGTTCTTGTTGAGCCAATGTTTCGCCTGAGAATTTCTCCATACCATACCCGTCACCGGAAGGTTCGAAGAAAGAATCATGTTTTTCTGCGGTTGTACCGGTTAAAGGTTGAAACCAATGCGTATAATGCGTTACACCCAGACTCATTGCCCATGCTTTCATTGCAGAGGCTACTTGTTCAGCAATGTCACGATCTATTCTTTCGCCATTTATAATTGAATTATCTATACTTTGATAGGCATCTTTAGAAAGATACTCTTTCATTTTTCTTTTGTCGAAAACGCTTGAGGCGAAATAATCAGAGATTTTAGACGAAGGAGAATTGACTTCAGGAACAGTCCTGGTTAGAACGGCATTTAATGCCTGGAATCTAAGACTTGACATGATTGTTTGTTATTTTAAAAATATTTAATTTAAATATTCGTGATTTGGTCAAAAATTGTTAAAATCCAGTTAAAAAGCTAATAATGTTTGAAAATAATGATGAATGTTACTAAATAAGGGTTAAAAGATGGAGGTTAAGCTGTATTTCTGTAAGATTTGTTAAAAAGGGAAGGATCATTTGAATGATTTGATTATTCGATCTTTTTTAGAGTTTTCAAGCTGATTTCCGGTATTTGAAAATCAGCTTTCTATAATCAGCTTGTTTTCCTATTTTTGCGCTTCCCATCAAACGTTATTGCTTTGGAATATAATCAGCTTACAACATTAGAAACAGCAAATGACCTTGGTTTAAGACCAGAAGAATTTGAACGAATTAAAGAAATCTTAGGCCGCACGCCTAATTTCACTGAACTATCTATCTTTTCAGTGATGTGGAGCGAACATTGTTCCTATAAGAATTCAATAACCTGGTTGAAGACTTTACCAAAAGATGGACCCCGAATGCTGGCTAAGGCAGGCGAGGAAAATGCCGGTATGGTAGACCTTGGTGATGGTATTGCTTGTGTATTTAAAATTGAATCTCATAATCACCCTTCCGCGTTAGAGCCTTATCAAGGTGCTGCAACCGGAGTAGGGGGTATAAATCGTGACATTTTTACTATGGGCGCCCGTCCTGTTGCGCAATTAAATTCATTGCGTTTTGGCGATATCAATCAGGAGCGTACTAAATGGTTAATTAAGGGAATAGTAAAAGGTATTGGCGATTATGGCAATGCATTTGGAATACCTACCGTTGGTGGTGAAGTATTCTTTGACGACTGTTATAATGTGAATCCGCTGGTAAATGCGATGTCAGCTGGCATTTTAGAGGTTGGCGATATGATTTCTGCCACTTCATTTGGTGTGGGTAACCCAGTCTTCATAGTAGGATCTGCTACAGGGAAAGATGGAATTCATGGAGCTGCTTTTGCATCTAAGAATATCACGGAAGATTCGGTAAATGACCTTCCATCGGTTCAGGTTGGTGATCCATTTCAGGAAAAGCTTTTATTAGAAGCATCTCTTGAGGTGATTAAAACAGGTGCTGTAATAGGTATGCAGGATATGGGTGCTGCTGGTATTATCTGCTCAAACGCAGAAATGTCGGCTAAAGGCGAACATGGAATGCGGATTGACCTGGATAAAGTTCCAATGCGTCAGCCAAACATGGAGCCTTTTGAAATTCTATTGTCTGAGTCACAGGAGCGCATGCTTATTGTGGTTGAGAAGGGTAGAGAGGCAGAGGTACAAGTGGTGTTTGACAAGTGGGATTTGAACTGTATCCAAATAGGAGAGGTTACTGCCAATGGTCGTTTAGAATATTATGTACATGATGAACTCGTGGCTGATGTTCCTGCTGATGACCTTGTTTTAGGTGGTGGTGCTCCGGTTTACGAACGGGAATACAAAGAGCCGGCCTATTTTGCTGAGAATAAAAAATTCAATATTGAAGATATAACAGAGCCGGAAGATTTGAAGGTTGCAGCAATGCACCTGATTTCTCATCCTAATATTGCATCAAAACGCTGGGTAACCGAGCAGTATGATTCAATGGTTGGTGCGGCTACTATTACCACTAATTTTCCTAGTGATGCGGCATTGACCAGCATTAAAGGGACTAATAAGGCATTGGCTTTAACGATTGACTGTAATTCGAGATATGTATATGCTGATCCTCAAAAGGGTTGTGCGATTGCAGTTGCTGAAGCGGCAAGGAATATTACCTGTGCGGGTGGTGAGCCGGTTGCTATTACGAACTGTCTGAACTTTGGTAATCCTTATGTGCCGGAAGTATACTGGCAATTTGTGAGTGCTATTAAAGGAATGTCTGAGGCCTGTGTTAAATTTGAAACTCCGGTTACAGGTGGTAATGTAAGTTTTTATAACCAGTCTACCGATGACGGTCCCGTTTTTCCTACTCCTGCAATTGGTATGCTGGGGGTATTGGATAATGTAGAAAACAGGATGTCCCTTGATTTTAAAAAAGCAGGTGACCTGATTTTTTTAATAGGCGAGAACAAGAATGATATTTCTTCATCTGAATACCTGGCATCATTTCATAAAGTATCGGCCTCTCCGGCTCCTTACTTTGATCTGGATGAAGAGTATGACATGCATCAGGTAGTTAAACAACTGATCCTTTCGAAAGTGATTGAGTCTGCTCATGACGTGGCTGATGGTGGTTTATATATTACTTTGTTGGAATCTGCTATGCCACGAGGTTTAGGATTTGACATTGAATCGGATGATGAGGTACGGAAAGATGCTTTCTTATTCGGTGAAGCACAGGGTCGTGTATTGGTTTCGGTTAAAGCGGATAAAGAAGAAGAGTTTGTGGAATTGATGGCAACCTCGGAAGTAGAATTCAGTCTTTTAGGAACGGTATCGGAAGGTGACCTTTTGGTTGACGGAGAATTGTTTGCTACTGTTCAGGAATCAAAAGAGGTGTTTGATAATGTGTTGCATCATATATTAGGACAGGCATAAATGTTAAGTATAAACGCAGTACATCATGTGGCAATTATTTGTGCTGACTATTCAGTATCAAAGCGTTTCTACACTGAGGTACTGGGTTTTGCGATTATAGCGGAAATCTATAGGAGCGAAAGAAAATCGTATAAGCTCGATCTGAAAGTAAATGAACACTTTCAGCTCGAGCTTTTTTCGTTTCCGGAGTCGCCAGAAAGAGTATCCCGGCCTGAAGCATGTGGATTGAGGCATATTGCCTTTCTGAGTACCGATATTTATGCTGATGTGGCTTCTTTGCAAGCTTTTGGAATCTTTGTGGAGCCTATTAGAAAAGATGAGCTGACGGGTAAATTGTTTACCTTTTTTGCTGATCCGGACCAGTTGCCTCTTGAGCTTTATCAAAAATAGAATGAAGAATGTATTCCGTTTTAAGCAGTTTAGCGTAGATCAGACTGGTTGCGGAATGAAAATTAATACCGATGGTGTGTTGCTGGGCGCACTGGCTGGAAGTTCGTTATCTGGACGGGTTTTGGATATTGGTACGGGTACAGGAGTGATTGCGCTGATGCTTGCACAGCGCAATCACCTTTTAGAGGTAGATGCGGTGGAGATTGATCCATCAGCAGCAGAGCGGGCATCTCGTAATTTTTCAGATTCCCCTTTTTCTTCAAGGGTTCAGTTGATCAGGGGATCCTTTCAGGATTACTCTATTTCCTATCCGCTTGTTTCTTATGATCTTATTATAAGTAATCCTCCATTTTTCCTGAAATCGTTGAAAAATCCTGATGTGCAAAAACAAGTTGCGCGGCATGCGGCAGAAGGGTTTTTTAGTGAGCTGATTGATTTTGCTGTGGCTCATTTGAATCGGGAAAGAGGGGAGTTATGGCTTATTTTGCCAGAGGAAGCCTACCTGGAAACTTGTAAATTGGCTTCGTTGACTGGGCTTTCTTTGCTTAAGCGAATTGCTGTGCGGTCATTTAAAGAAGATTTGCCACATCGACAGGTTGTTTGTTTTGGCTTTATTAACGTTTTAGGGGTGGTGGGTTTGATTGTTGAGGAGGCGCTGGTGATTTATGATGCGCCTAATTGTTATTCAGAAGTATATAAAACGTTGCTTCGTGATTTTCTTATTATATTTTAGCTTTTACAACACCAGGTTATGAAACGTATAGGCCTTTTATCAGATACACATGGCTATCTGGACGATTCAGTATTTAAGCATTTTGATCAATGTGACGAAATATGGCATGCCGGAGATTTCGGCAATATCGAATTAGCAGATCAACTGGCGGCTTTTAAACCTTTGCGGGGAGTTTATGGAAATATAGATGGACAGGATATTCGGTTAACCTATCCGGAGGATCTCCATTTTAAATGTGAAGAGGTAAAGGTATGGATGACACACATTGGCGGATATCCGGGTAAATATGATGCCAGAATAAGGGCAGAATTATACAATAAGCCCCCCAAATTGTTCATTAGTGGACATTCGCATATACTGAAAGTGATTTTTGACAAAAAGATTGGTACTTTACACTTAAATCCCGGTGCAGCAGGCAAACAAGGATGGCATAAAGTGCGTTCTTTGCTTAGGTTCACCATTTCTGAGGAAAAAATTCATACCTTAGAGATCATAGAATTAGGGAATAGATAATGTAAAAAATACACTAAGTATGTCAATTGTAAAAACACTAGGTCAGTTCATCATTGAAAAACAAAAAGACTTTCCCTATGCAAAGGGTGAGCTATCCCGCTTATTACGGGACATCGGTATTGCATCAAAAATTGTAAACCGCGAAGTAAACAAAGCGGGCCTCGTCGACATCCTCGGAGAAGTGGGTACTTATAATACGCACGGAGAGTCGCAGAAGAAACTGGATGTATTCGCGAATGATCAATTCATTTCCGCCTTAACGATTGGCGGAGAGTGTTGCATTGTCGTGTCGGAAGAAAATGATGAACCGGTTTATATCAGTTCGGAAGTATCCAAGAATGCAAAATATATTGTTGCTATCGATCCGCTTGATGGTTCTTCTAATATTGATGTAAACGTGTCAGTAGGGACTATATTTTCCATCTATAGAAGGGTATCTATCGATGGGCCTGCAGATATCAAGGATGCGCTTCAAAATGGCACTGAACAAGTGGCTGCGGGTTATGTGGTATATGGTTCATCTACGATGTTGGTTTACACGACAGGGAAGGGTGTGAATGGCTTTACTCTGGATCCATCGATTGGTGAGTTTTGTTTATCCCATCCGGATATGAAAATTCCTAAAGATGGGTTTGTTTATTCGCTAAATGAAGGTAACTATGTCCATTTTCCACAGGGCGTAAAGAAGTATTTGAAATATTGCCAAGCTGAAGATAACGAAACGAAGAGACCTTATTCTTCGCGGTACATTGGTTCTATGATTGCTGACGTGCATCGTAATTTGCTGAAGGGTGGTATCTTTATTTACCCAAGCACAGCAAGTGCCCCAAATGGAAAGTTGCGCCTGGTTTATGAAGGTAATCCTATGGCGTTTATTATTGAGCAGGCGGGTGGTAAGGCTTCCAACGGTTTCCAACGAATATTGGATACTGAGGTGGAATCATTGCATCAGCGTTCGCCTATTTTTATGGGCTCTGAAAACATGGTTTTGAAAGTTGAAGAGCTAATGAGTCTGTATTCTCCTGAACTTGCCCCTAAAGAAATGATGTAATCTTACTAGAGATTATTTCAAATTTACTTAGATTCAGACTCAAAGACTTCATCTACAAGTAACTTGTCTCGTTGTTGAGCTGCTGCGACCGCTAAACGGTCGCAGCGTTCGTTTTCAATATGTCCGGCATGACCTTTCACCCATTGGAAAAATACTTTATGTGTTTTGTAGATCTTTAGGAATCGCATCCAAAGGTCTTTATTCTTTTTACCCGCAAAGCCTTTAGTTGCCCATCCAAACACCCACTTCTTTTCTACTGCATCAATAACATATTTGGAATCGGAATAGATGACGACTTCCTGGTCGGGTTTAGTAATAGATTCCAATCCTGTAATAACGGCTAAGAGTTCCATGCGGTTGTTTGTAGTTTTCCTGTATCCTGCTGACAGCTCTTTGTAATGTGATCCTGATTTTAATACCACCCCATATCCACCGGGACCAGGGTTACCACTTGAAGCACCATCAGTAAAGATTTCGATCATTTTGTATTGAATTTGAGGTGGCAAAAATAGGAAAGTAAAGGGGATTTAGGAAAATTAAGGTGGTGTGGAAGATGAATTGGGTTCAGGATAAGGGAGTTAATAATAATTTAAAGTTAAATTTGGATTATGTAATAAATGCGCTATTTTTGCAGGACTAAACACGGTGGTTTTAGCTCAGTTGGTTAGAGCGCCTGATTGTGGTTCAGGAGGTCATGGGTTCGAGACCCATATCCCACCCCGGTTTATAAAGCCCTTTTCTGAAAAGAAAAGGGCTTTTACTTTTATCCTAACTGATAAACCTTTGATAAATATAGTACTCCCACTAAAAAGAATGGTATATATTTGAGTTTATGCAATCTTTGAAACTAAATAAAAACTTTTACATCAGCAGCTCTGACAATATTCTGTTAAGATGTGAGATATCAATACAGGGCCACCAAGGCGGTATTAGGGGCAGATTAGTCGAGGAAGTATTTAAATAAACTTGACGGTTGAAACAAGACAAATCATGCTAAGTTTTGTCTAGATCAGATAGATCAGGAGTAGATACTTAAGCTAAAAGTTTGTTGATTTGCGACTTATAACCTTACATTCAAAGATTGTCCATCAAAAAAGGACGCGGAACTAAGAGCATTGCATACTTAAGATGTAAGGCAAATCACCAGCTTGGAACCAATATAAACATAGATTGATTGTTACATTACTAACTATACTTATAAGATAATTATCGCTTAAATGAAGCACTTTTTTTTTAAAGGAAAGCAAAACCTACTTTCCGAAGTTGAGTCTAATACCTTTGATGAATATGTAAAAGTAGTTAAGAAAGACTTTTCGAAACTACTGGAAACACGTAATCTTTCTTTCTTACTCGGGTCAGGATGCTCATTGGGAGAAAACGGTATCCCAACGATGATGCAACTCGCCAATTTTTTTTATAAGCCTGATAAGGATGTATTACACTCTCTATCAGAAAATGTTAAGAAATTTTTACATTAAACCAATAAATTTATTTTAACGCAGTAATGAATAGCGGTATTGTGTAAATTTGGTTTCTCGTTATCAGACCAGTTCGGTATTTGGGAGGGTTACAGGTTCTTCTAATTAAATTAATGGATGGCATTAACATTCCGTTTACTTTGTAATTAATTTGACATTAGAAGAACTTTAATTTTGAGCTTTTTCATGTTTGTTAGTAAATTTATTCTGGTTCTTTTTCAGTTTTTGCATATGGGATTAAATTTAATTCGATCTTCCCACCGGGTGAAATTGTTAGATATTAAAAAAAGCTTTTTTTATAGTACAGGGAAATTGAAATCAAAAACCTCCAGAATCTTTTTTTTTAATCATCCTATCTAAATTTAATCATTTGTAGGTTTACTACCCCACCAGTTGTTTTTAGGATCAAAAATGGGGGACAACATATCCTTTCGCTGTTTTTCCAATTGTGGCCAAATTTTATGCTCAACGCTTAGTTGATATTTTTTCTCTGCCTCTTCGCTATACTCTGGATCTTTCTGTGGGAACTTGGCGCCCACTTTTTTCAGGTAATCAAACAGTTCGGTATGTAACTGCTTAACTTTTTCCAGATTTTTTGCAGAAACATCGGTCGTCTCTGACAGGTCTGTTTTAAGATTATATAATTCTTGGTGGCCATCCTCGTGATAATAAATCAATTTCCAATTACCTCTCCTGATCATTGAAGTTGGATCGCCTCCTTGGTTTCCATAATGTGGATAATGCCAGATGAGTGAACGGTCGGCAATTTTTCCGCCTTTTAACAAAGGCAATAAACTAACCCCATCGTTATGCTGTTCGGGTCTCAATGGCAATCCGGCTAAATCGAGAATGGTTGGGTAAAAATCGGTTCCCGAAACCGGAACATCACTCTTTTTACCAGCTAGATTCATCCAAGGTACTTGAATAAAATAGGGCTCACGAACCCCGCCTTCCCATTGATTACCTTTTCCTCCCCTCAACGGTGCATTATTGGTAGAATAATTATCACCTGAGGTCACACCGCCATTATCACTAGTAAAGATTACAATGGTGTTTTTATCCAGACCTAATTCTTTTAATTTTTTTAAAATTATACCAACAGCATCGTCCATTGATTCTATTAGTCCGGCATACACAGGATTATCCTGATGCAAACGGTAAGGCAACCTTTGTCCAATAGCAAACCCTTGTTCAGAAATACCCATTTTTTCGGCTTTATCACAGTACTTTTCCCATAGTGCTTCTGTTGATTGGATGGGCTCATGAACGGCATAAAAGGAAAGATAAGCAAAAAATGGTTTGTCCTTATTCTCTTTCATAAATTTCACGGTTTCATTGGCCATCCTCATTTGTAAATCTTCACCTTTGGGTCCATCGGGTAGTTTTGGATTTGCAAATGGAGAAAAATAGCCCCCTTTTGGGCTACCTGCATCCCAACCACCGATATTAATATCAAACCCATTATCTTCGGGCAAGAAGCCTTTGCCTCCCAAGTGCCATTTTCCGGCAAAAAAAGTTGTATATCCTTCCGCTTTCATTGCTTCAGGCAATGTGATGTATTTAGCAGGAAGATTACTGGTAAATTCAGGAGGAAGCATTTTTGAGAAGCGATTCCTTGTTCGCCATGCTTCGCCGGAAGGTACTCCAATAATATTCGTAATATCATGCCTAGCAGTAAATTTACCGGTCATGATACTTGCCCGTGAAGGACTACAAACCTGAGAAGCAGCATATCCATTCGTAAAAACCAATCCTTTACTTGCAATCTGGTCGATATTTGGTGTTTCGTAGTATTTGCTCCCCATGCAACTCAAATCGGTATAACCAAGATCATCTGCCAGAATAAAAAGGATATTTGGACGCTGTGTATTCTTTTGCTTTTGACAAATGCCCGAAAATCCACAAAAAAAGGATAGGATTAGTGATATATAAATTCTCTTCATTTTATTTATGTTTTATGGGTTGTATAAATTTTATAAGTGAATTATATTATTTTTATGGTGCTCGTTCTATTAATTTATTAGAAGTTCTTTTCAAAGTGTGCAAATGTGGTTTAATATTCCTCTATTTAGCAGCCCTAATCCACATACAATGTCCGCCACCAGGAGCGAGAACCGCTTTAATCACATCACCCTTTTTTACAGTTCCTTGTCTAACCTGATAAGACTCTGGATTGGTTTTGCAATTAGTCTCTTTTGTGTCTTCGTAATAGGTTACATCATATTTTTGGTTGGCATCCAGAAAATCAAGATTGATATTTAATGTGCCTCCCTTTTGGTTATAAACACTACCAATAAACCATTCTTTCCCATGTCGGCGAGCCGTAGTAATATAGTCGCCCATTTTAGAATTAAGGATGCGACTTTCGTCCCATTTCCCTACGGGTAATTTTTGAACAAATTCAAATAAATCTGCTTTAGCGGCATAAGCTTCGGGAGCATCAGGAATACAAACCAGGCCACTGAAAATTATCAATGTTCTTGCAGCCTCTGAGCTTACTGTAGAAAAATAGGAGTTTAGCTCCTTTGGTCCTTTTTCTCTTTTACCAGCATTTATCCCTAGTAAATCAAAATTTCCATTATTCATATCCAATGGACCTGTTATAGCGTTAATCAAAGCCATTTTAATAAATGCTTCGGGGGTGAAAGCCTTTCTAGAATCTTGTTGACCGTGACAGTATTCACGCGAAATTGCATTTGGATAAGTACGATGAACACCTGTCATTGGTACAGGAGAATCATGAAAATCTATCAATAATTTATTGACAGCACTTTTACTTATAGCTTCTTCAGTAAAAGGAACATTAGGGCCCATAAAACCATATTTTATACCTTTCATTCCTAATAACTGATAATACGGAAACAGCTCATCATCACCAAATTCGCCATGTTTAATATCATAATATAACATGAGTTTTACCTTTTTCTGTTTGGCATAACTGATTACTTTTTGTAAATCAAGTTTATCTGACATCTCAAAATGACCTTTTGTAACCTTGGTGTACCATTCATCATCAATCAAAAAATAATCGATATCTTTTGCAGCCGCAAAATCAATAAAACGCATATAGCTTTCAGTATTGACACCATATTTAAATCCGTCTGGAGCTATATATCCATGCACTCGCCAATCCCATAAAGTTTTACCTGGTTTTATCCAATCGGTATTTTCAATTTGGCAGGGAGTAGCTAGGTTTTGCGTCAGCGTATTTACCACAAGGTCTCCTGCTGTTTTACCTAATACGATCACACGCCAAGGAGAAATAAGCTCATCATCTGTTAAACTTGCTTCATTATTAGAAACAATTTTATTTTGATCCAAATCAATATTCATGTTTTTAAACCCCTTAGCTACAAAAAGGTCAGATTCTAAAAGTGCTGCAAAAGAATGATTAGGCGTTTCAACAACCAATGGAACTGGGATAGCTTTTCTACTTCCGCCTTTATTTCCAGCTTTCTGAAAATCATCTAACCCTGAAAGTTGGAGCGGACCAATAGGTTCGTTTTCTCCATTTGGTGCAAAATAATTGCTCCCTTTTGGTAAGTTATATGTGCAATAAAAATTTGCCGTTTTAGGTTTATTACCTTTTTGAAGCACAAAGCGGAAAGCTACTCCTTCATCATACACCCTAGCATACAGTTTTCCTTTTACTTTATTGGATACAATACCTAGTTCTAATTGCTGATAATGATTATTTATACTACTAAACTGTTCCCAAACTGGTTTCCATGTTTTATTGTATTCTGTGATTTTTGAATCTATAATGGTTAAATCTCCTCCAGGAAAAATTGCTAATTTTGATAAACCAAGCATCTCTTGTCCAGCCCATTTCACTTGGTAATTTAGCTTTTTATTTATCGAGGAAATTTTAAGGTTTACTTTCCCATCGGGAGAATTTATGTTGAAATTATCGGATTGATTTTTAAAGGAAGTTAATGTTCCAAATAAAAAAATCATTAATAAACCCCTTTTCATTATCATATTCGTTATAAAATTTAATTTTTATTCTTAGGTTTTGGCATTTCTGCACCCACTTTATTTTGCCATTTATGCGATTTTCTAAAAACGATTTAGCCTTATGGAGATTTACCACACTTAAATTGTTTGTTCGCCAAAGCATTTTCACTTTTACAGATTTATTTTTTGAATATTTTATCGAGATCTTCAAGCGAGATTCCAAACAGTTTTCGCGCAATCTGATCTAATTTAGCCGGATCACCTTCAAAATGACAGGTTAATTGAGTATGTAAGCCACTTTCTCCAACTTTTAAAGCGAGAGCAGGAGAGGAGCTTTCCATTTCATAAAAAGGTCCCAATGGTTTTTTGCCCGGCTCTGGAGGTCCATCGTTATAAGCGTTAATTACATCTCCAGAGAATGGTTTGTCCTGAAGCTCCCATTTAGAATTCACATAATCTGTAACTCCTGCTTCTTGGCTATGGTTTACAACAGTAAGTACATGATTTTTGGCATCGTAAGAACCTAAAATATCTGTAGCTCTTTTAGGTGATAAACCAATTTTGCTTCTGAATTTACCATCTCCTTTAAAATAAATAATTCCCTCGTTAACAATCAATCGCTCGGCCGGAACTTTTCCGAAATAGTCATTTACAATTTTTCCTAATGTTATGCTATCGCCTTTTACATAAGGAATCATAATTGTGGTTTCTGGCGAGGGATTAAACATTCCCAAAAGCCAGATAGAAAGTAATCCGGTTTCTTTTTTCCAGTCGGCATTACCGGTATTGGTTAAGGTATTGGTGCTTTGGTAAGCCACGGAGTTCAGCCCTGAAATCGGCTCGATTCCTAATGCTTTAAAGGTAGCATCGCTAGACAAAACCTCTATCTTTCTTTCGATTCCAATGTCGAACTTAAAACCGGAATAGTTTGTTAAAGAGGCATTTTTTGTAAATGTTGCACTGGTTTTATTGACCTCTTTCACGTCAAAATGGTCTAAATCTAACAATTTGGGTGTGTACCAATTGTCTAAATTAAAATCAACTCCTTTTGTAAAAAAAAGAGAATATTGACCACCTTCTGGACCAATCCAAAAACGTTCCTCTCCACCAAATACATTGATATGGTCTAAAGTATCTTTAGATTTAAAAAGTTCTTTATTGATCCAACCGTAGCTTTGTCCTTCATCGCCAGAAGAACTGCTTGTCATTACTCTTCCCTGCAATGCGGCTGATACAGCTACTTTTCCATTTCCAGAGGGATCTGAAAGTTGGATGACATCAACGTAATCTTGCATAAATGCTACATCGCTGGCAAAACCACCCTTACCTTGTGTTTCTTTTGACTTACAATTTGTTAAAAATACCAAAAGGGATAAGTAACAAATGATTTTAAAATGTGCGGATATGTTTCTTTTAATGTTCATGATTAGGTGATTAAATTATTTTGATTTTTTAACAATAGAATTGGTGGCTTTATCTTGCTCAAATGTTTTTCCCTTTTTGAAAACAATTTTTCCGACATTATGTAATATAATACTCCACAAAATTAGGTCAGTAAATTAAGGTATAAAAACCTTAAATTTAAAGACATATGAAAAAAAAAGGTTAGCAGGAAGAAATTCAGTGCAGAATTCAAGGCAAAAGTAGCTTTAGCGGCAATCAAAGAGCAACAGACAGTAGCAGAGCTGGCTGTTTTATATGATATTCATTCAACGCAGATAGCCACATAGAAAAAGCATTTTCTGGATAATAGTTCTGCTTTGTTTGCTGAGAAACAAACTGACAATAAGGAGAATGAGGCCAATGAGTCCCGGTTATATGAGCAGATCGGCAAGCTTCAGATGCAGAACGATTGGCTAAAAAAAAAGTTATTATGAAGTGTAGTTTGCCAGAACGCAGGATGATGGTCAGCAAAAGTGGAACGCTCAGTATAACCGATCAATGCGGAATACTTGGGATCCACCGATCAGGCTTCTATTACATGCCAGAGGGAGAAAGTACCCTTAATCTGATGCTGATGCAATTTATTGATGCCTATTTTCTTAAACATCCCCATACCGGAGTGGTGACACTGTGTGCTTATTTGTGCCTGAGCGAAGGTTTTACCATCAATGTCAAGCGTGTACGCAGGTTGATGCGCCTGATGGGTCTTATGGCCGTTATTGATGTTAAAAGCCGTTATGTCCTGCACTGGAGTGTATCCAATACGATGGGTGCTGCCTGGTGTACAGCGGTCTTGAGTGAAACCATTGCTTTATATGGAAAACCACAGATCCTGAACACGGATCAAGGTAGCCAGTTTACCTCTCATGAGTTTCAAAAGGTACTGACAGATAATGAAATACAGATATCCATGGATGGTAAAGGTACTGGTAACCTATCCTGCACCTGGACCAGTAAACTATACGCATCACAATGATGACTATTCAGTTAAGGTAAGGAAGCCAGGAAAAGAATAGCAGGACTCGTTTGAATATAATGTTGTCGTAGATTTTGACACTAAATCTAATGCGTCTATGGTCTATTTTGATTATTCAGGTACTGTAGAAGAATCAGTAAGGAAAAATAATGAGAATTTTAATTTGGTTGCAGTGCGCCCATTCCAGCAAGCAATTCAAACTAAAAGCATGGTCAGGTGGTAAACTTCACTTTAAATGGTCCAGTAAAGCTTTCTATTGAGTTTGATGGTAATAAACTTCATAACCTACATCTATTCGGAAATAGTATTGAGACAAATAAGCCTGATCCAAAGTCTCCTAATGTTATTTACTTTGGACCTGAAATTCATCAGCCTAACGATATGTCAGGTGATGAATTTGATATTCCCAGCGGAAAAACAGTGTATATAGCAGGAGGGGCTATTTTAAAGGCAAGATTTGTTTGCGACCGCGTAAGTAATGTAAAAATCAGGGGCAGGGGCATATTGGACCAACCTCAACGTGGAGTGGAAATCCGTCATTCAAATAACGTGAGTATTGAAGGGATAATTGTGTTAATCCCAAAACACTATATTGTGTATGGTGGGGAGTCTAAAAATATGACTATCCGGGACATAAAGTCTTTTAGTGCTAATGGTTGGAGCGACGGTATTGATCTGATGAGTTGTTCGGATGTGACGATAGATGATGTTTTTATGCGAAATTCAGACGATTGCATTGCAATGTATGCACACAGATGGGATTTTTTAAGAAGTGTCCGAAATTATAAGATTACTAATTCTATTTATGGGCAGATATTGCTCATCCTATCAATATAGGTTTACGGGGAAATACTTCGGCTGTAGGAGATACCATTGAAAATATTAGTAATAATATCGATATTCTGGAACACTATGAAGATGATCCAAATTATCAGGGAGCTATTGCATTTAGTGTGGGCGATTTAAACCTTGTAAGGAATATTAAGTTCGAAGACATACGTATAGATGATTTTCCCGACGGGAAACTATTTAGCATAAGAACATTTTATAATCAGAAATATAATACAGGTCCAGGCAGAGCTATAGAGGATGTTTTTTTAAGAAAGTAAGTTAAACCACCAATAATGAAGTGACATCCAGTATTGATGGTCTGGGATAATTTGCATCTTATAAAAAGGATTACTTTTGAAAATTTACGCATTAATGCCAAGCTGATATTGGATGGTTTGGCTGGAAATATAAAAGCAGGAGAAAATACTGAAAATATCAAGTTCTAAAAGTGAAAATTTAATAGTCTAAGAAGACGAAGTATATAAAATATTTTAGTGATTACTGACGGTCATGAATGGTAAGTATTATTGACTAAGGTTAGTGTGATAAAAAGTTTGGTAGTCCGTCTGTCTGGATTATTTTAATAATAAATA
>NZ_AQPN01000142.1 GCF_000403135.1 Arcticibacter svalbardensis MN12-7 | reverse complement strand
CCTATCTAGTGCTATTACCAGCATAAAACCAGACAACCTAAATAAAGGTGCAATATCTGATGTTGGGCGTTTATTGCAAGGTAAAGTTGCTGGTTTCAATATCTCATCAAGTGGAGATCCTAACAAAAGTTCGTCAGTTATACTAAGGGGAGCCTCCACTGTGAATAGTCCAAGCGGACCTTTTTACGTCATTGATGGTGTCCCTGGAGCCGACATTTCTTTAGTTGCTCCTGCAGATATTGAGACCATTGATGTTTTAAAAGATGCCGCTGCTACAGCTATATACGGAAACAGAGCTGCATCAGGGGTAATTATGGTGACCACAAAAAAAGGCAACAAAGGCAATACACAAGTTAGCTATAGTGGTATTGCTGGTATAGAAACAGTAAGTAGCCGTCTTAACTTAATGGACGCCGATCAGCATAGGGCATATATACAATCTCAAGGACTTAGTTATAACCCAATTGATGATGCAGGGGATAACACCAATTGGCAAGATCAAGTTATGCGGAGTCAGGCATTTTCTCATAATCATAATCTTTCTTTTAGTGGTGGGGGCGATCATAATACTTATTCGGCAAGCGTAAATTACATCAACAAGGAAGGAATTATGCTGGGCAGTAGTCAAGAGCGGTTGATTGGCCGTTTAAATATTGAGCAAAGGGCTTTGAATGATAAACTAAAATTTAGTATCAATGTAACTAACTCAAATACAAAATCAAATTTAGTTCCTTTACAAAACACGATATTTGATCAAATCACAAAACATTTACCCGTATCTTCAGTGTATAACACAGACGGGTCTTATTTCGAAAACTTTAACACTCCAGGATACTTCAATCCAGTAGCATTAATTAACAATGCAGTAGACGATAATAGTAAAAATAATCTTGTGGCTAGTTTTGGCACAGAAGTTAAACTTCCTTTCGGATTGAAATACAATTTGTTAATTTCTCACCAAACCCTATCTACCACTAGTGAGCAGTTTTATAATAGCTATTATAATAACTATAACGCCGCTACTTTTAAACTAAGCCCTGAAGCTGGGCTTGGAACCGTTACAAGTCAAGTTGGAACATTATTTGGCAAAAATGGTTCGGCATACAAAAAATTATACCAAAACAAACAAAATACCGTTGAATCTTTCCTCACCTGGGATAAATCTTTTGGAAACCACAGTATTAATGCAGTTATAGGTTATTCTTATTTGAGTAATGTATATGGGGATGAAATTAGTTCTTCTAGCACCAATTTTGCAAGTGATTTTGTGGTATACAATAATTTATCTTTAGGTAATCCTTATGCGATTTCAAGTTTTAGAATAGATCTAGCAGGTGGCGTTGCTGAAAAACGTATGATATCTGATTTTGCTAGGGTTAACTATAATTTCAATAATAAGTATTTAGTTCAAGCATCTATCAGACGAGATGGAAGCTCTGTTTTTGGTGCAAATTATAGGAATGGCTATTTCCCAGCTGTAGGCTTAGGCTGGAGAATAGACCAAGAAAATTTCATGGAAAACCAAAAAGTATTTTCTGATCTAAAACTTAGAGCTAGTTATGGTGTAACCGGTAACTCTGATGGAATTAGCCCTTTTAACTCTCAACTTGTTTATGGCGTGACAGGCACCTATTATAACAATGGCATACAAGATAATGCTTATGGACCAATACAAGGATCAAACCCTAATTTAAGGTGGGAAAGTACTTCTACCTCTAACTTAGGTTTAGATTTTACGCTCATAAATGGAATTGTTAGTGGTTCAATAGATGTATATGACAAAAGCACTAAGGATATGCTATTTAAATATTCTGTAAGCCCCGCTTTAGTTCCTGGTGGAGCAATATGGGCAAATGGCGGTGCCATCGGCAATAAGGGAATTGAATTATTGTTGAATTTTGTGCCAATCAAAAAGAAAGATTTTACTTGGACAAGTTCTGTAAATCTTGCACATAATAAAAATAAAATCACCAGTCTAGCCAATCCATTTAGTGACGGAGATTCTATATTATATGCAAGTGCTGGCGGGGAGGGACAAACTGGGGCTACCTTGCAAATATTAAAAGTTGGCAAACCAATTGGTCAATTTTTCTCTTTCGACTATCAGGGGAAAAACTCAGCTGGCGAATCTCAATTTTTAAAAAAGGACGGTACACTTACGAATACTCCACTTGTTGGATCCGATTATTTTTATGTAGGCGATGCACAACCTAAATTACTATTAGGATGGAGTAATACCGTAAATTATAAAAACTTTGACTTTAATGTATTTATTAGAGGTGTCTTTGGCAACAAGATATTTAACGCAAGCAGAGCCAATCTTTCTTACACACCTTATGCATCCACTAATAATTTATCATCCTATGTTAATGCAGACGACTTAGTAAGTGACGCTAAAAACAACTATTTTTCAACAAGATATATTGAAAATGGCGATTACTTACGACTTGACAATGCTACGTTAGGTTATAGTTTTAATCCAACCATTAAAGGTGTTAAAAAATTAAGATTATATATCACAAGCGAAAACCTATTTACAATTACCAATTATACGGGTATTGATCCCGAAGTTAATCAGGGAGGTATTGCGCCAGGTGTAGATAACAATAACTTTTATCCTAAAACCAAATCGTTTTTAATAGGCTTAAATATTACATTATAAATTACGGATAAAAAAATCAATTCAAGATGAAAAAAATATATCAATTAACAATAGGCGTAATTTTGACATCACTTGCTTTAAGTTCATGTCATAAGTTAGAAGTTCCTGTAAAATCTCAACTTACGTCAGCAGTTTTCCCTACTACGCCAGACCAATACAACTCAATAATTGGGGCAATTTACACCCGATTCAGACAAGATTATTCTGTTGGTTTTTGGCAGGTTCAAAGTCATTCAACCGATGAATCTGTTCAGCCTGCCTATGGTGGTAATTGGTTTGATGGCGGAAGATATATGCAGCTACATTTACATACTTGGAACAAAGACAACGCCTTGTTGAGTGTGGTTTATAGTTATTTTTCTGATATGATTGGAATGAGCAACCAAAGCTTATACATCTTACAGGATTCTCCAGCAGGTGATACAAAAACTGAAAGTATAGCACAAATACGTACAATGAGAGCTTATGCTTATTTCCAGCTAATGGATATGTTTGGAAGTGTTCCGTTAGATACCATTTATGGATCTAAAGTAACCCAAGCCAATGCACCTCGAGAAGAGATTTTTAACTTTATAGAATCTGAACTTAAACAAGCAATACCAAACCTAAGTCCCACCAAAGATGGTCAGACCTATGGAAAAGCAAACCGTTATACTGCATTTGCTTTATTGGCTAAATTATACATCAATGCTGCTATATATACAGGCACACCAAGGTGGAACGAAACAGTAAATGCTTGTGATAGCGTGATCAACGCCGGAGGGGGTATTTTATATGGTTTTGAGTTCAGAGATAAATACCTCAGCATGTTTTATCCAGAAAATGGCTCTACAAATAAGGAATTTATTTTTGCCATTCCGTATGATGCTTCCACTTCAAGTGGCTATATGTTTCATGCCCGTTATGACTTAAATAGAAATTTAGGCATGAAATACCATTATTCTGGTGCAACTGTAGGTAGTAATATCGATCCGGTTATCAACCTTACTACTGGCAATGGATTAGTAAATACTAAACCAAGTGGACCAAGAATGACAACTGCTGAATATTTCTCCAATTTTAACGATCCAAACGATATACGTAATCAGCAATGGTTAAGCGGGAAACAATATTGGGCAGATGGAAATCCAATTATGGTTAAGACTACTAAGAAAGGTTATGATCAATTTTATGCAGGTTCTGATGGTAGCGCCAGCTATACCTATCAATTAGAATTGTCACCAAATTTCACGCTTAGACAAAATCCCAGCACATTTGATTGTGGCAATGATGAAATAGCTTGGAATATGGGTACAAGAAATATTAAGTTTTTAGCTGATTACACCAATACAATCAGTAGAAATCAAAATAATGATATTCCTGTTTTCCGTTATTCGGATATTATTTTAATGAAAGCAGAGGCGATTTTAAGAGGCGCAACCCCAACAAATGGCCAAACAGCTTTATCATTAGTTAATTCTTTAAGAGCTAACCGTACAACCAGCCTTGCCTGGACTACCGTTACCTTAAATGACATTTATTCAGAAAGAGCGAGAGAAATGGCTTGGGAAACATGGAGAAGAAATGACATGATAAGATTTGGGAAATTTGAAGATGGTTATGGTGTAAAAACCAATACCGAAGCTTACAGAAGAATTTTCCCAATACCTCAATCAGCTTTGTCTACCAATAATAAGTTAGTACAAAATTCCGGTTATTAAATCTTGTCTGACAATTTCTTTATATCCCGAAGTTGCATACTTCGGGATATAATTTTTCATTCTAATTTTTTAAAAATTGAACTTAAAATCACTTCTATTTATAGCATTTCAAATTGCTATTAGCGCTTATGTTAACGCTCAAGTTTTAATAAAAAGTAGTACATCCTATAAAAAAAGTGATCAACTTATAGTTCCGTCTACTTCTTTAAATTTTATTGCCATGGGAGATTGAGGAAGGAATTGCGATGGCCCCCTACTGCGGGAAGCTGATCAAATGGCCAAGATTGCCAAAATTACAAGTACTCAATTTGCTCATGCTGCAGGAGACAACTTTTAACCTAGGTGGGTAATTAGTGGTTTAGACCTCTCTTTTGAAGAGGTTTATAAGGACTTTCCTTTACAATGTAATTGTTATCCAGTTTTAGGAAACCATGATTATATGAGTAATCGGGAAGCATAAATTCTATATTCCAAAATAAGTCGAAGATGGCAAATGCCAGCTAGATATTATTCTAAATTGATTAATATTCGAAACACAAAGAATAGTAAAAATTTTAATTTTATTTATCTATACAAACCCGCTAATATCTGAGTTTTACAAAAAATCGCAATATGGAACTATGGAAAATTGTTGTTGCTCATCATCCTCTATATACTGGTGGAAACAGAGCGGATGGTTATGATACTAAAGCGATAAGAAATTCTTTAAACCGATACTATATAAATATAAAGTTGACGTTTACTTTTCTGGACATGAACATAACCTGCAACACCCTATTCCCAAAGAAGGGAAAATAAATTATTTTATAACGGGCGAAGCCTATTAAAAAACACTAATAAATTAATTAAAAAAAGTAAAATGGTAGCGACAGAATATGGCTTTATGCTTTTTCCCATTAGGGAAAATTAATTATTAATGCAAGTCAAATTGTTTTCTTTATTGCCATCATAGTATCAGGTCCTGGGCTTTATATCTATTCAAAAAGAATGGTTTCTACTCATTCTAAAGGAATTCCTTACTAGAAGGGGGAATTGGATCATCATGATGTTAAAAGTTAAAAAAAGGGATAGTCGCGAAAAAAATTTACACCTCTGATTATGGATAAGTTTTATATTTTAACGAACTAATTTGAGTTCAAGATAATAACATATCGCTGTTTACTAAATATGCCGTCAAACAGAAAACAATAAACTATCGAAGGCTCATTCTTTTAGAAGAACAGAGCCATAAACACGAAATTATGAAAAAAACCATCTCATTACTATTCGTATTATTTACTTTAATTTTTAAAAACTTAAGTGCACAATCAATTAGCTATGTGCCCAAATTTGCTAATGAAAATCATCCAGAAATTGGTTATTGGTTTATTTCTCCAGATTTGTTAAAAAACGACCGTTACCTTGATGAGTTGGATTCAATTATAAATCTATGTCCTTATACAATGGTATTTTTAACTGCTCGGGAGGGCAATAATTTTTACGAAACAGAGAAGATGCATCCTTATTTTGAAAAAATTGTAAGCAAAGCCCATAAATCGGGCATCAAAATTGGCTTACAGCTTTGGGGAAATTATTTTGATGAAGATTTGAATAATTCGCAAAGGATGATTGTAGAACAAGAAATTCAATTAGATCAAAAAGGTAAGGCATCATATACTGCTAAAGCAAAATATATCCGGTTTGAGGATAGGTTATTAAAAACCGACATTTTTAAAGTATATGCCTTTAAAAAAACGGGCGATGGATTTTATGATCCCTCTAGTTTAAAGGATATCACTTCTCTTTGTACAACCACTCTACCAGATAAGAAAACTGCAAAAATTTCTATAAATGGTGGCGAAGCATTAAAAGGTTTGACCGTTTGTATTATGGTTCAGCAATTTTGCAGTCAAAACAGTATGTGGGACGATGTAGAAATTAACGGATTTAAAAAAACTATTGATGCATACAGCGATATTCCTTTTGATGGAATGGCATTAGATGAGTACGGAAATAAGTTTATACCACGCTTTGTAGATATGCCTGCTAATGAGCAAATTTTTAGAGGCAGATGGTATTCTAATGCAATGGCGAAAGCATATGAAAAAGAAACCAAAAAATCGTTAGTAAAAACCCTTTTTGAAGGGAGATATGCACCCACTGGCCAGCCTGAAGTTAGAATCAAAGCTATAAACCAATACATGGATTTTACACGTGGAGGAGCTGTAAGAGTAATAAAAGCAGTTGCAGATTACGGTAAAAAAACCTTTAGTCCAAATACTTTTACCGGAATTCATAATACTTACCATGCGGGTTTGTATAGTGATGAAATTTGGGCAGACGGTATTTGTTGGTGGGTTTTGCCGCACCAGTATGGACAAACTGATGAACATACCATTACTGCTACGCAAATGGGTATTGCGTTTAATACCAAAGAAAACGTGATGTATAATCAGTTTTATGACGGTGTTTTCCCCCCGGTACAAGAAAAAGCTTTGGCTGATTTAAGGTATGGCATTCGTACCCATTATCATGCTTTACATGATAAACGTGTAAACCGGTTTGACCTGTTAGACCCCGAAGCTGTAAAAGGAATTAATAAAGTGGAAGATTGTGCCCGATTACTTAATAAATTTAACCCATCATTACCAGACGTTAAATTATTGGTGATTTTTGGCATGGAAGCACTTTCTAATTGGTATCCTAATTACAAAGATAGAGGCGTTTATGACGTAAATGACAAACTAAATATCGAAGAAAAAGCAGATGAGCTATGGAAAGCCGGCTATTTGAATGCCTTAGTTCCCTCAGATTTTATTAATTCAAAACTGATTAAGCTTAACAAAGAAGGAAAGCCGGAAATAAACGGTCATACTTTTGATGCTGTAGTGTATCTATATCCTCAATATGCAAAAGAAAACGAACTAAAATTTTTAGAAGAATATCAAAATAGAGGTGGTAAATTAATGTTAGAGGGAGTTGCTTTGCTTGATTTTAATGCTCAAAATGTTTCTAAAAGATTTCAGTCCATATACAATAATGCAACGGTGAAAGGGTATAGTGTAAAGGGTATTTCAAAACTTGGTATTGCTAAAAATGGATTAGCAGATGGTTCTAAAAACAGTGATGGATCTTATGTTTTTACCGATTTAAATTCAATAAGAACGGATAGTTTAGCAACTTTCTCTGTAAATATCGATGGCGATTTGTACGGAGGAAAATATAAAGGATTGGCAATAATTAAAGCAGATAAAAATAATGGTATTACTAAATTTGCCGCTAATGGATTTACAGAGCTGAGCAAAAACGAAAAAAAAATACTTGCTTTTAAAACTGGCCAAAATGTTTTTTATACCAAACAAAACGGCGAAGCTAGCCTAATCATTAAAGATGAGCAACAGCAGATAAAGCCACTTATTAATACGCTAAGCACTAATTGAAAATTTACCAAATGAAAACAACCTTTTTGAAAATAATTTTATGCTTAGTTACGCTTGGAAATTTCCAACTGGCGAGTGCGCAAGAAGAGGCAGATAAATTTAAAGGATTACATTTAAACGAAGTTCAACTAATTGGGAGCCACAACAGTTACAAGCCCGGTATTGAGCCTGCTTTATGGAAAATTGTATATAAAAGAGATTCTGCTGCGGCTCTTGCTTTGCAATATGGCCATATCAGCTTTACAAAACAGTTGGATTTGGGTTTAAGGAATTTGGAAATTGATGTAGTTTATGACCCCTTGGGTGGCATATATAAAAACCCATTAGGCATTAAACTGCTAAAAAATACTGGTGTTAATGCTGAACCATACGATTTGGAAGATAACCTTTCTAAACCTGGCTTAAAAGTTTTTCACATACCAGATATAGATTTCAGAAGCAACCATTTACTATTTGTAGATTGCTTAAAAGAACTTAAAGAATGGTCTGCTTCACATCCGGGGCATTTGCCTATTATTATTACAATGAATACAAAAGATAGTAATGAGAAAAGTTTGAAACAAATGTTACCATTTAATAAGGCGGCTCTAGATAATTTAGATATAGAAATTAAATCAGTTCTAGAAGATAAACAACTTATTACGCCAGATTTTGTTCGCGGTGAATTTAGTAATCTTAATGCGGCGGTTACTGCAAAAGGATGGCCGCTGATCAGTGATTTAAAAGGGCGGTTTCTTTTTGTTTTAGATGAAACCGGTAAAAAAATGGAGGCATACAAAAACGGGCATCCTAGCTTAAAAGGAAGGGTTTTATTTGTAAACGATAAACCAGGAAGTCCAGAATCTGCATTTTTGATAATGAACAACCCGAAGAGAGATGGAGAAAAAATAGATAGTTTGGCTGCAAAAGGTTATTTAATTAGAACTCGAGCAGATGCTAATACAGTAGAAGCCCGTAATAATGATTTTACCATGTTTGATGCAGCCAAAAAAAAGTGCCGCACAAATTATCACTACAGATTATTATTTACCCTCTACGTATTTTCCATCAATCTATAAAGCTGTTTTTGATGATGGAAGTTATTTTAGAAAAAAGTAGCTTTTAGCTATTTATAGCCTTATACAAAATAATGTGAGTAGTTTAATTAATTCGTTTGTTTAGCAAACGGCAAAAAAAGATATTGTGGATAACGTGTTAAAAACCCCAAATAATTCATATACAATGATTTCATTTAAAAATTTAAAAAAACTTCACTTATTAGTCTTTACCAACCTATTAATTTTATCATTCATTAACAACGCTCAGGCACAAAAAATAAGTGTTAACATTATTGATAAGGGTGCTAAAACTGTCTTGGATTTCAGCAACACCAAAATCATACAGCAGTGTATAGATGATATTTCGGCTAAAGGTGGTGGAACTGTAACTATTCCTGCTGGGGAGTTTGTAACTGGCAATATCGAACTTAAAAATGGGGTAACTTTGCATCTCCAAAAAGACGCAAAACTTTTGGGTAGCATTTTTAGAAAAGATTATAACTCTTACCCAAAACCTACTTTGATTTACGCTAAAAACCAACAAAATATTGCAATTACAGGAGTCGGAACAATTGATGGGCGTGGAAGAGAATTGATAAAAGATATTTTTAAAAGTATAGAGAACGGAGCGCTAAAAGCAAACGCAGATTGGCGAATAACTAGGCCCGAAGAGGGAAGCAGAACGAACCTTATTCTTTTAGAAAATTGTGAAAATATAGCTATTAAAGGAGTTACGCTTAAAGATGCTACCAATTGGATTACGCATTACGAGAAATGTAAAAACCTGAATATTGATAGTGTTAGAATAGAAGGGGTAGCATATTGGAACAATGACGGTATTGATATTACTGATTGTAAAAACGTAAAAATTACCAATTCTTTTATCAACTCAGCTGATGATGCAATATGCTTAAAATCATCAACCAGAGGTGATTTTTGCGATGATATTATTGTAGACAATTGCACCTTACGCTCTAGCGCTAATGCTTTTAAGATGGGAACAGCGTCTGTTGGCGGGTTCAAAAATATCAAAGTTAGCAATATTAAAGTTTATGATACTTTCCGGTCAGCAATTGCTTTAGAAGCTGTAGATGGTGGCATTATAGAAAATATTGAGGTAAATAATGTTGTAGCTACCAATACTGGTAACGCTATTTTCATCCGACTTGGCCATCGTAACAAAGATGATGTTTACAGCACTGTAAAAAACATCCATATTTCTAATGTTGATGTAACTATACCAAAAGGAAAACCAGATAAGGGTTACGAAATGGAAGCACCTTTACTCATGTACCCGCCAAGTTTTGTTGCTGAGTCAGGGAAATTGCAAAGTGTATCTCCTTGGAACTATAAAGAGAAACTTCCAAATGTAAAATTATATGAGCATAATGTTTTCCCATCATCGATAACTGGTTTGCCTGATCATCGTGTAGAAAATGTGGTTATTGAAAATGTTAAAATTACGTATTTTACGGTTGCAGATAAAGCAATTAACTATTTCCCATTAGATTCTTTTAACCAAATTACCGAGGCCGAAAAAGATTATCCTGAGTTTTCTATGTTTGGAGAAGTTCCTGCCTGGGGATTTTATGTTAGACATGTAGATGGAATTACTTTAAAAAATATCACCTTAAAAATGAAAGGAAAGGATTTTAGATCCGCTGGTTTATTTAACGATGTTAAGCAATTAAAGCTTGTAGCTATAAAAACAAAAGGCAGTATTAAAAAACCTGCATTATTTTTTAATGATGTAGTTTATGCTCCATAAACGGGCTATTTAAAATCAGACATTAAAAAATGGTTATATAACCGTTTAATATTTTACTGGTTTAAACAGATCTTTTATAAAAATGATAAAACTAAAAACCAATAAATTACCCAGCATTCTCAAATTATTGACAAATTTTGTTCTAGGTATTGCAGCAGTAAATACTGCAAACGCCCAAGATTTATTAAAATATGTTCAGCCATTATCTGGTACAGCAGCTTCAACCACTGAAGCATCTGTAAAACATAGCGAAAGAGGAAGTTTAGAACAAAATGCCAATACTATTCCGGCTGTTGCACAACCTTTTGCAATGACACAATGGACCCCTCAAACCAGAGAAACAGAGGTAAAATGCCAGCCACCATATTTTTATAAAGATAGTTTATGGAGTGGTTTTAGAGGTACACATTGGTTAAGTGGGTCTTGTACGCAGGATTATGGGAGTTTTACGGTAATGCCCATTGCAGGTAGTTTAAAAACGCTTCCTAAAGATTATGAACTTTCGTTTTCGCATAAAAATGAAACAACAAGTCCCGCGTATTATAAACTTACCGCTGGCAACATAGTTAGTGAATTATCAACTACGCTGCGCTGTGGAATTATGCAGTTTAGTGTTTTAAAAAATGATAGTTTGTATATTTTGATAATGCCTAATAGCGATACACAGCAAGGATCTGTACAAATAAATAATAAAACCGGAGAAATTTGGGGTTATAACCCTGTACATAGAATTTACCAAGGTTGGGGTGAACCTGCGGGTTTTAGTGGCTGGTTTTATATTAAAATTGAAAAGGAAATTGAAAGCAAAGGAACTTTTAGTGAAAACAATTTGTTTTTAAAAGATAGTATTGCCAACCAAAAAGGTATAGGTGTATATGCTGGTTTTAAACTTAAAAAAACAGAAAAACTGACACTAAAAATCGGGACTTCATTTACAAGTTTAGAAGGCGCAAAAAAAAATTTAGAAGTAGAAATTGGCGATAAAGATTTTGCAGCCATACATACCGAAGCAAAACAAAATTGGGAACATGCTTTAGCGCAGATAAAAGTTGAAACATCGGTAGAAAAAGATAAGCGAATTTTTTATACTGCCATATACCACGCTATGCAGCACCCCAGGTTATATAGCGATGTTGACGGCTCATACCCTGCTTTTGCAGGAAAAGGCATGAGTAAAATCGATAGCAATAGAAGCTATTACGACGATTTTTCTATGTGGGATATTTACAGAGCACAATTACCTTTGTTTGAGTTGTTGAATCCTGATAAAACAAATGACTTTGTACAATCTTTAATTCTTAAAGGGCAGCAAGGAAGTTGGCTGCCTATTTTCCCTTGTTGGAATAGCTATACATCAGCAATGATTGGAGACCATGCAACAGCCTTTATAGCATCTGCTTACGCTAAAGGTATTTGTAATTATGATATTGATGATGCTTATCGTTTAATGAGAAAAAATGCTTTTACTGTGGCTAATGAAAAAGATTACGTCAATGGGATGGGCAGAAGAGCATTGACCTCTTATTTGAAATACAACTATATTCCGCTAGAGGATAGCGTACCTATTGCCTTTCATCAGAAAGAACAAGTTAGCCGTACTTTAGAGTACGCTTATGATGATTATGCATTAGCTGTTGTGGCTAAAGGGTTACATAAAACTGCAGATTTTGTAAGTTTATCAAAAAGGGCACTTAATTATAAGAATATATTTGACCCAGTTGTAGGGATGGTTAGGGGTCGGTATGCCGACGGTAGCTGGTATAAGCCTTTTAATCAAGATAAAAAAGAGGTTTATATCACAGAAGGAACACCTCGCCAGTATAATTTTTATGTGCCACAGGATGTTCCTGGTTTAGCAAAACTAATGGGCGGGCAAAAGCAACTAGAAAATGCTTTAGATTCGTTATTTGACAAAGGGGAATATTGGCATGGAAACGAACCCGGACACCAAATCCCGTTTATGTATAATAATACCAAGTCGCCCTATAAATCCCAAGAAGCTGTACAGCAAATATTAGCTAATGAGTATGGTGATGGTCCCGGAGGTTTAAGCGGAAATGATGATGCCGGGCAAATGAGTGCCTGGTATGTTTTTGCATCCATGGGTTTTTACCCTTTGGATCCCGTATCGGGTAATTATATGATTGTGGCCCCGTTATTTAACAGCACAAGCATTAAACTTGATCACCAGAAGGTATTAAATATTAATTGTCATAAAAAAAACATGGCAGACAAATACATCAAGAAAATAAAATGGAATGGCAAAAGATATCGAAAAAACTATTTGCAACATGATGAAATTTCAAAAGGTGGAACACTGGAAATATGGCTAACAGCCCAACCTACAAATTGGGGTTCAAATAAAAAAAATCAACCAAAAGGCTTATAAAATTAATTAAATGAAGTATCTAATTTTTATTACCCTATTTTCATTATCAATAGCTGCAAAAGCTCAAAAAGTATATGATATTACTGCATACGGTGCAAAAGCAGATGAAAAAACAAATAATGCCGTCGCTATACAAAAAGCTATAGATGCTTGTTCTAAAGCAGGTGGTGGAATAGTAAGGGTGCCAGCTTCATCTACTTTTATTACGGGGCCTTTTAATTTGAAATCTAATATAGATTTCCATCTAGAGGCAGGTGCCGTTATTAAAGCAAGTTCCGATGAAAATTTTTACAAAAAAAGCGTATTTCGTTCTAATTTAGGAGAAGGTACTATTTGGATAGGTGCAGAAAATATTGAAAATTTAACAATTAGTGGGACAGGTAAAATAGACGGAAACGGAATTTCTTTTATGGGTAAGGAGTTAAGTGATTCTTACGAACTAAAACCATTTAAGATTGCGGACCCTCGCCCCCATGTATTAACCATTGTTGGCGGTAAAAATATCCGCATCCACGATTTGCATATTGGTAATTCTGCCTATTGGACCATCCATTTAGTAGGTTGTAATGATGTAGTAATTTCGGGCATTAGCTTAATCAATAGCCTTAAAGTTAGAAACAGCGATGGGATAGACTTAGATCATAGCAAAAATGTGCGTATCAGCAATTGCTATATTGAAAGTGGCGACGATTGTATCTGTTTAAAAAACAGAAGAGAGTTTGAAGAGTTTGGAAGTTGCGAAAACATTACGGTAACTAATTGTACCATGACCAGCAGAAGTTGTGCTATAAAAATTGGTTCTGAAAATATGGATACGATTAAGCAAGTTTTGTTTAATAACTGCATTATTAAAAATAGTAATCGTGGTGTAGGTATCCAAAACAGAGATGAAGGTACTATTAGCGATGTGATTTTTTCAAACATGATTATTGAAAGCCATCTTTTTTCTGATGTATGGTGGGGAAAGGCTGAACCAATATATGTTACCGCCTATCGCAGAGCAAAGGGAAATAATAAAGATGCCAACTGGCGTTTCCCTAAAGGATCGATAGAAGGTAAAGTTGGCGAAGTTAAGAATATTACTTTTTCAAATATAAAATGCACTAGTGAAAATGGCATTTATGTGAGTGGCGAATCAGCTGATAAAATCAGTAATATCAGATTTGATAATGTAGATTTATACATTAATAAAATCACAAAATTACAGGGAGGAATATTTGATCGTCGCCCTAGCGAGGTGGAAGGTTTTGTTAAAGGAAATACATCTGGATTTTATCTGGATAACGCGAATAATATCACGATAAAAAGTAGTGCTGTTAAATGGGGAAAATCTTTGCCAGATTATTTTAAGTATGCTATTGATGCTAATCATGTAGAGAATTTAGATATTGAAGGTTTTAACGGTAATTCAGCTTTCCCTTCTCGTTATAATGCAATAAAAAAGTAGTTTCTTATTTTCCATACTTGGGGTAAATTTATTTGTCTCGATTTTAATGTTGTTCTTTTTTATCCGATTGGAAGGAGTGGCTTCGGTTATACTGTATCGTTTAGAAATAAACTTTTGAGAAGTTCCATCACTCAATAAAGCATGTCTGCTTTATTCTTCTTCAGATTCTGATCCACGGTAGATACCCGGAAGTAAGCAATTGTCCCAGCCATTTACAATTCGATAAAAACCTAAAAAGTTTTAAATTATACT
>NZ_AQPN01000141.1 GCF_000403135.1 Arcticibacter svalbardensis MN12-7 | reverse complement strand
TTTGTACCGTAATTTTTATTCTTCTTCAGGCGAATGTTAATGATGCCTGATTTCCCTTCCGCTTCATACCGTGCGGATGGATTGCTGATAATTTCAATGGCCTCAATTTCATTGCTTTGCATATTACGCAACATAGATGCCAGATCAGCACTGCTCAGATATGTTGGTTTCCCATCGATCATAATCAATACGCCTCCTTTGCCTTTTAGGGCGACGTTATCATCTTTATCAAGTGTGATACCCGGAGCTTTTTGTAAAACTTCGAGAGCTGTGGATCCGGCAGATACACTGCTATTTTCTACATTGATAATCAGTTTATCGCCCTGGCGTTCAATAAGTGGCTTTTGAACGGTGACGGTTACTTCCTTTAGTTCTTTGCTGTCGGTTTTTAGTGTAACAGGGTCTAGATGAACGACAGGTTGTTCGCTATCTACCTTTATCGGCGAACTGGTATATTTTTGGCGGCCGATTTGCGTAACGACTAGTTTGTAATCAGACTCAGGGACAGTTGCGAAGATAAACTTGCCTTGCTCGTCAGTTAAAGCAGTTTTAAACAGCGTGGAATCCTGGACACGGATTAAGGATACGGTTACAAAATCCAGTGGGTGTTGATTTTCATCTTTGATGCTCCCTTCTATATGATTTCCCTTGGTTTTAGTTTGCGCCTGAAGCGTACCTGCTATTGCTAAAAGGAAAAATAATGCGATGTTGTTGATATTATTCATTTCGTTTGTTTCGATGTTGGATCAAAAATATAGGACAATGAATATTCAGACAAGCGCTAATAGGTGTACGTATAGGAATTTTCGGTAAATAGTGGTTTTCGGTCGGTAAGATTCCTATTGAGTATACCCTCTTCTAATCCTGAGCAAATAAATGGTAGCACCATCAATCTCCGAATGAGGCTCAGTAATCTTTTGTTGTGCAATTAATTGGGTATGATCGAATAGTACTGGCTTACCTTTAGACGTTACCTGTATGATATACTCCGGCAGACGTTTCACAATACCATGTGAAAAGAAACTTGGCATCCTGGAAACAGAGGGCGGAAACTGATACATTTTCCCAAAATGAGAAATGGCTCCCGCTTGCTGGTAATTATCGGTTACGATAACAGTAGTTATTTGTTGATTTTCAGGCAAAGATTGGTATAGGAAAGCGGTCTCCTTTGCAAGTAACTCCCAACCCAGCATCTGTCCATAATATTGCGTAAGGGTATGATAGGTGCCGTCATCCCATTTTAGTGGCAATTGAATCCCTGAATATTTTTTCATCGATTCAAAGTATAGGACTGTGTTTCTTAAAGACAGAACCGGCACAGCAGCAGGAATTGAAATTAGTCCCAGGATAACCAGCATACTGAAAAAAGCATGCCTTAAAGCTGGTTTTTTATACATCAGGAAAAGTTGTTCGTAACAGATGCCACCTACAGCAAATAATACGGGAAAGGCACCAAATGAATAATACGTTTTCCCCTGAATGAGCAGCAGCACGATCTGCAAGAACACAAAACCGAGCGCAATAAAACGATAGGATCGGCACTCAGGAGACAGAAACAGGAAGAGAAGACCAGCGAAACATACCGATCCGGAAGCCCCATGGGCTAAAAACAATTGTTTAACAAGTTGTAAAGTACTGGTGTGCGACCAGTAATTGGTTCTTAATTCATTAAATTGCTGAATGATAGGAAAATGATGGATCACCTGCCATATTAAATGTGGAAGAAAAATCAGCAAACTTATTCCTGCAGCATAAAGCCAATATCTATTAAAAAGCAATTTTCGTTGAGGTGATAAGAGAAGGGCAAAAATTAAGGTCAGCAGGTATAAACCGATCGTTACTTTATTCATCATGCCGATGCCAACAACTAATCCCAGATAAATCAGATTGCGACTGTTTTGGGACTGAATATATTTAATCAGCAGAAAGACACTCAAAAGCCAGAATAACTGATCGAAAACAACTGGCTGCATCATGTAGGCAGTTGCGAGAAAGGAAGGATCAAATAATAATGCCGTACAGGTAACTAGAACAGCCACTTTACCGCCACCCATTTTAGCGGTTAGCAAACCTGTTAGCAAAACAACCGATGCTCCACATAGGGTAGGAATTAACCGTAATGCCCATAGTGAATCTCCAAAAAGCTGCACACTGAACCAAACTATTCCGGCAATGAAAGGAGGGCCTTCTTTATAACCCCATGCCAAGTCATCAGACATCGCCAGATACAATAACTCATCAGCATGAAATCCGTAACGACCATTGAACGGCAAGTGGATAGCTAATTTGATCAGCACAAAAAACAAAATGATCGTGATGAACTGCCCCTTCAAAAAAGCCAACCGGTTATAAAGCATATCCTAACAAACAAATAAGTGGCAAAATGTTGCGACCTATTTGTTTGTCATTATGTAACAAATTGCAAACTTGATAAGCGTTTTTAGTTTAGAGTTTTTAGTTTTTCTTATAGCTATAATCCACGACAACACCTCCAAACATTAGTTTATTATCCTGAACAGTTTTAACCGATCCGGTAGGGACACAAACCAATACGACCGATTCTAAAGCAGGAATATTAACATTAGATCCTGAAGCGAGATTGCGAGCGATAAACTTTTGGGAGACCAGATCATAAATGTCCGTTCTATTCTTCTTTACTTTAGCGGCAGGGAGCTTGAAAAAGATACTTTTAGCCGTATGATAAGGGTTATAGTACAAGAAAGTAGGATAAGCATCCTGTCTGTAAAAATCAGTTGCAAGAAGGTCCAACCTTAGGATTCCATTCACTTCTGTATTTTTCACCATACTGCCAAAGATGCCGGCATGTGCACTTCCATAAACGCTAAACTGGGAAACTTCAGGATTCTGTCCGGGCACCCACTTAGGACCATCACCTTGTGCTACTGGTGCTTTCAAGGTCTGATACAAAGAATCGAAGGTAGAGCTTTTAGCAAAACCTTCATAAGCGATGACTCCTTTAGTTACAGCGGCATACTCTGGAATGGTCTGGTGATCCTTTGGCATGTATTGCGGATAGAATAAACGGGAGGCGTTTACGGCATTCAACATCCATTTTCCGATGGCATGCGCATACCCCTGTTGGTATCTTACTAAGGGCACTAATGGCCATGCGGCATCAAAAGTGTTCATTAAAAAAGCATACCCTCCATGGTCTACTGTACTCCCAACCGTTCCGGAAATATCAAAACCATTCCAGTTACCAACCAGAAAACCCCAGCCTTCACGACATACAGCAGTACCATCAAATGTCCAGTTCAGCATTTTCTGCACATCAAAATTGGTTCCCTGCTCTGCATTCATCCGGGCTGCCATATAAGCTCCAAAAGGCATTAGCAATTCATAGGTTGGATTAATTTGCTGACTTTCAAGCGCCTTCATCGAACTGATAGCACCTTTCAGGTAACGCGGATCGCCATACTTCTTATAGGCTGCATACAAGACATAAGCATGTCCGGCGGCAGCATCAGGTTGTGCACAGATCTGTGTTTTAAAAGGTTTCATCTTCCCATAATCAAAATAGGAATAATTGTAATTACCATTCAAAACAGAATCGGCTTTAAAGAACTTTTCAGCGATGCTTTTACCCATAAAGTCAAAATCAAGCTCTTGCGGGTACTGGTCATAAATGGCATAAAACAACAGATTAGGGTATACATCATACCACCAATCGCGGCCATAACCTCCACCAAGTAAGGCGACTTCGGGTGCGGTATTGTTCATCATGATATCCCAGCCGGTATCTTTATTGAAATAGTTTTTGAGCATGCCGACATAATTCAGCCCATTTTGCTTGCTTTTATCCAGCCCCACTAATGTAGCGCCCAAAACAGAACCCATATTGGCCAATGCCTCATGGAACATGCCTTTGTTATGACTTTTACCTTGTCGCACGTCACCTACTGCGGTATAGATTCCCATTACAGGCTGATCAAAATTCTTTCCGGTACTATCCATCCAAACCATTGGCCAATATTTGCCTGTGGCATTAAAATCGTAAATGGTCCGGTCAAAATTTAGCGCCATATCTTTCCAATCAATGATCTGGAGTGGCTGTGGCATATTTGCCATGCTATCTACCCTGTTGAGCCGAATTTGTTGTACTTGCGCGAAAGAAAAAACAGTAATAAATAGTTGTAGAACCGTGAGTGCGGCACTCCGTTTAAGTTTAATCATGTTGGTTTAATTTATCTTGATCTATTTAAAGAATAGAATGATTAGGTGTAATTGTTTTAGTTAAGCTACTGTTCTCTAATTCCAATTCCACATTCATTATTTTCCCCTTTTTAATAATCCCTTTGGCCACCCAAAACGAACTTAACTGGAGCACTGCGACAATTATAATGGCATACCGCAAGGCAATTTCATTTGAAAAATAATAGGCCAGGATGAGAAAGGTTCCTGCCCCGGTTAACCGGCCTACATATAACCCGGCTTCATGATTCAGGATATAGGCAAACTCACTCCTTTTCTCCTTTTTAGTGAGGATGTCAATAACGCTAAACTGGATAGGAAAATAAGCGAGATCCAATAAGGGTTTGGCTAACAGAAGAAAAAGCATAAATAGAATCACACCTGTTGCATTAAATAAGATGCCATTAATCAATGCAGCAATTGTAAATAAAACTAAACCAGTGCCAAATACATAGATCCGATGCTCCGGAGTAGTATTACGCCCAATGATGTACATGAGTACAGCAGCAAAAACAGCCCCTACAGATTGGGCTGTTCCCAACGCCCCTTCTTTACCAAGAAGCAACATGATTAGCATAGCCGGTGCGGTAACCAGAAAACCTTGCACCAAACCTTTCAATACAGCCAGGAACATTAATCGGTACCAATAGGGGTGAAATTTGAAATAGATAAACTTTTTATTCGTGGGATTGATAAATTCACCTTTAAAACACATCACCGAAGCGGCTATGGTGACCAAAAACACGATTCCGGTAACCATGATATAAGCGAGTTTTGCATCACCTGAACTTGCCCATAGTTCTATGAACCAACCAATAAGAACCGGTATAATTACTGCAATAATGGTATAAAAGAAGGTTTCCAATCCATAATAGTAATTGCGGTTGTCATCGTTCGTGGTAGCTAAAGCTAGAAAGTCCCTATTGGCCCAATAGAATCCGAAAGACATGCCCATTACGATACCGGCGATTCCTATTCCTGTGATGTCAAGCGTCTTTAATGACATCATGATCATCATGGAGATGCCGCTCAATACCATTCCTAAGGAGTACAGCACCTTAATTGGAAAGTGATTAAGCAACCAGCCATTGATTAAAAAGGTAAGTGGGATACCTGTATATATGGTGAGCTGGTATACGACCACTTTAACCGGATCATTGGAACTTCGCATAACATAGGCGGCAACAAAAATGTCGATCACCGGTAAAACGATACTGTAGATTAAGTTGGTTAAGGTGAGGATTTTGAAATTATGTGATTGTGCCTTGAAATGTGCTAATTCAGCATTAAGTTTGTTCATCATGATGCATAAGTTAAGGCGGTTAGTATTTCGGTTATAGAAAATTGAGCCCCGCAAACATGTTCATCAGCAGCACCGTAATAAATGGTTAATTCATCGCCATGTACCACATGTCCATTGCTGAATACTACATACCCAAAGAAGCCGCTTAACTCATAAGTTTCTGTGGGCACCATGATCGGTTCTTCGGTTCTTGCCAATACAATGGAGGGATCATCGAGATCAAGTAAAAAGGCACCTAAACAATATTGGTGATTGCTATTCGCTCCATGGTAAATTTCCAGCCATCCTTGGGGTGTTTTAATTGGGGCAGCTCCTGCTCCCACTCTTGCGCTGTCCCAGCTGTCTTTCCTTGTCCTTATGATACACTTATGTTTCCCCCAATGGATTCCATCAGGCGACTGGGCGATCCAGATATAGTTACCCCCAATGTCAACACTACTGGGACGATGCAAGGCGTAGAAATTACCGTTTATCTTTTCTTCAAAAATGGCACAGTCCTTATTATGCGGAGGCAGGATCATGCCCTCTGATGTAAAAGTTTTCCAATCCTGGGTCTTACGTAAACCCACACCTACTCCTTGTCCGGATACTGCCGTGTAGGTTAAATAATAAGTTTCTTCTATGTTGATCACGCGGCAATCTTCCACACCAAAGGCTTCCTGGTCTGTTTCTCCCTGTAAAATGGGATACCCTTCGGGTTCATAAAAGCGGATGCCATCATCGCTGCATAACAGGCGGAGGTGAGACAAAGTGGTTAGATAATCAACCCCCTTGTATTTAAGAACCCGTGGATCATCTTTATTCAAGTCGGGATCATTTGCGTTTATTTCTATTATTTCTATCCCATTCTTTTGGAGCACAGGAAAAGAAATGATTCCGTCTTGCTGATGTGGGCGTTCTGCTACACGAACAAGTAGCCATGTTTTATCCTGGAAAGTAAATACGCCTGGATTTAGTAAACAAGTGATTTCCAATCCAGGTCTGCTTGGAACCAAATCTTTAGGTGATATAAGTGGATTTTGAGAAAATCGTTTAGCAATATCTGTCATTATCTTGAGAATAAATTTCTAGAACCACAAATAATTTAATGGTTACGTTTAATAGTTTGGATTTTGTGCTATGGTTCCACCGGATTTGTCAATCTCACCTTGAGGAATAGGATATACATAATTGCGGTCCTGGAAATTCACACCCAAAGACTTTAAGAAATCTTTTGCTAATCCCCATCTCTTCAGGTCATTAAATCGTTGAGATTCAAAGCCTAATTCTGATCTCCTTTCCTTAACTAACCAATCTTTGATTTGAGTTTTATCAGTTGATAAAACATTCCTGTTTGGAAGTGTGCCAGCTGGAGTTATGGTTCCATTTGCTGTTACCGTGTTTCTTGCCCGAGTCCTAATGTTATTAATTATTGCTATTGCGGCTGGATAATCTCCAGTTTCAAGTAATGCTTCAGCCTTCCATAAAATCACGTCTGCCCAGCGAATAAATATTTTATTACTTGGAGAATCTTCATTGCCTTTATTGCTGCTATTTAATTCACCAAAGATCTTATAGACATTCTGTGTCTGAACGTCAACCGTATACCCCAATCTTGGATCATTAGCTTCAAATGAATTAATAAAATTAGTGGTTGGTGCAATAAAGCCCCAGCCGGCAAGGGCACAAAGCCCGTTTCCCATAGCGGGTGTTTTTGCCGATTGATGATCATAAGCAAAAATTACCTCGTTATCGTTAAATTCCTTTGCTACACTAAAATTATCGAAGTAGTTTGCATTTAGGCTATAGTAGCCTAGTGTCTCAAGTTCGTTGATATCTGCAATCACTTCCTGCCATTTTTTATTGTAAAGAGCCACTTTTGCCTGTAAAGCAATTACTGCACCCTTAGATACCCTCCACTTTTCTGCATCATCAATATACTTTGAAGCAGGCAGCAATGGTTTAGCTAAAGCAAGATCTGCACTTATTTGTTCCCAAATCTGAGCTTGTGGAACCCTGGTAGCTACTTCATAGGCTTCCGCGAAATTTTTAAGTGGCTTAGTGATTAAGGGGACATCACCAAAGTTATTTACGAGATCAAAATAATAAAATGCTCTTAAAAAATAACACTGCGCCAGGAGCTTATTTTTCATGGCTTCATCCATACCTATTTTGCCAATAACAGTTTCATTTGTTAAATACCCAATGGCTCTATTGCTTCGTGAAACTCCCTCAAAATCATAACTCCACAAGCCATTGAAGCCACCGTTAGATGCTGTAAAATTAAATTTTGAAAATTCATCCATCCATGCCTGATCTCCATCTGGGTTCCATTTCTTCTGCATGTCCCCTGATGCAATATCCTGCAAAATAAAATCATTCCGTAGAACAGTACCGTCGTCCCAACCCCATTGTCCAATGATATTAAGGGTACTTGCCAACATTTTATAGGATGATGTCACTGAGGAGACTACAGTACCCAACTTCGGGTCTGTTTCATCTTGATTGGATGTTATCAATCCTATTGGTTCTTTATTTAATTCCTTTTCACAACCAGCAACAGTTACAATTGCCAGAATTGCTATCATATATATGACTTTCATATTTGTATTTTTAATTGATTGAGTTAAAACTTAACATTTACACCAAACAGAATTGCTCTTGATTGCGGGTAAGTACCCTTATCCAAAATATCGGTTGATTCGGGATCCAAACCTGTGTAGTCAGTTACTGTAAACAGATTCTGTCCGGATACATAAAAGCGAATATTTTGAACATTCAGTTTAGATTTAGCAAGTATGGACCTGAATGAATAACCAAGTTCAATATTTTTTAAACGCATATAGGAAGCATCCTCAACGAAAATACTGGATGTTTTACTGCTTCCATTGTCATTGAAAGTGGAGCGTGGTATTGTATTACTTGTTCCTTCCCCATGCCAGCTATCCAATACCCGTATGGAGTGGTTGAATGGACGAGAATCATAATCTATAATTTTCTTTAGGTCATTGTATTTATCTACTCCTCCTACACCTTGAAGTAAAGCTGAAAAATCGAAACCTTTATAACTTGCAGACAAGTTTATACCGTAAGAGAATTTAGGATTAGGGTTTCCTATATAAGCTCTGTCCTGATCATTAATAATTCCATCACCATTAAAATCTTTAAATTTAATATCTCCAGGAAGTTCTGAAGGATTTACAGTTCCAAAAAGGTAATCATCAATTTCCGCTTGATTTTGATAAATACCATCCATTTTGAAACCATACAAGGAATTAAGTGGATGACCAACCTCAGTTTTAGTAACCTGGCCTATAATATTTGGCAAGTTTGGATGCAACTTATCGACGCGATTGGTTAATGTACCTATATTACCACTTATACTATACCGGAATGCCCTGTCACTATTACGATACCCTAAATCAACTTCAAAGCCTGAATTGCTTACCTCTCCGGCATTTACTATGGTAGCCTCAACATCGCCCACGATTCGGGGAAGCGACAATGGCAACAAAATACCAGTAGTCTTCTTTTTAAAGTAATCTACAGATAAATAGATTTTATTCTTTAGCATTCCGAAGTCAACACCTATGTTATTTTGAGTGGTAGTTTCCCACTTTAGATCTGGATTACCATATCTTAGGAGCTTGACTTCTTCTCCGGTTTTTGTGAACAGGGTTAAATAGGTATAATTACCGATTTCTTGGTTTCCTAGCTTTCCAATACTTGCCCTCAGTTTAAGGTCAGATAGCCAGTTTACCGATTTCATAAAATTCTCTTCTGAAACTTTCCAACCGACGGATACAGAGGGGAAATAACCCCATTGATTGTTTGGCCCAAATCGTGAAGATGCATCTGCCCTTAAGTTTCCAGTAATGAAATACTTCGAGTCGTAAGCATAATTTGCAGATCCAAACAAAGAGAAGAGTGTCCACTCAGCTCCTGAGCCTGAACTCCATACGTTGGTTAAAGAGTTTCCATAATCGAGATATTGAAATTCTTCCTGTGTATATTCAAAACGGTTTCTTGTGCCTCCAATTGAAGAAGAATGATTGGTGATATATTCACTACCTACCAATGCACTGAACACATGTTTTTCAATGGATTTGTTGTAATTTAAAGTATTGTTCCAGGTGATAGTGCTTTCCTGTCCCCGATCTTCATTTAATGAATTGGGCCGATTTTTTCGTCCTAATCCTTTATCCTCAGCAGCACCACCACCATCGTCATCTCCAAAATTTTGATTAAAGGCTTTATTGTGACTAAAATTTAAATCAACACCAACATTTGTCCTGAATTTTAGGTCTTTATTTTTTAGTAATGCATATTCTCCATAAATATTTCCAAAGGTTCTAAAGTTAGATCTCTTATCATTCGTAAAATAAGCCAAAGCGATAGGATTACTACTGAATTCATATTTATTACTTTCGTAAGTGCCATCTGCTTTGTAAAATGGGAGATCAGTAAAAGGATTAGTACTAGAATAGGTGGGGTCATCTGTATTTTTAAAAACGGACAAAACCGGAGGGCGGATGAAGGCATGACGAATAATGCCTGGTTCATCGCCTTTAGAAGAAAGTTTATCTTGCTTTCCGTAAGTAAACTGCACGTTTGAACCAACAGTTAAACGGTCATTCAGATTACCAATAACATTAGATCTGAAATTTAAGCGCTGATACTGATCGTTTTTATAGATTACTATCCCATCCTGACTATAATAGGCCCCAGACAATAAATATTTCACTTTTTCACTTCCTCCATTTGCGCTTAGTTGCAAGTTTTGGGAATGTCCGGTTTCAAATAATTCATCCAGCCAATTCGTATTAGAAAGATCTGTTCTGCTTTTATCGCCTGTGTAAGGGTTAGTACCCGGATACCCTGAGTTATTCCATGCTTCCTCAACTTTATCCATGTACTGTGTTTTATTTAACATGGTTGGGAGGTTACTTACCTGCTGGATACCGTTGAAATAGTTGACATCTATTACCGATTTCCCTGTTGTTCCCATCTTGGTTGTAATGACGATTACTCCAGCTGAGGCTCTTGATCCATAAATAGCAGCAGCAGACGCATCTTTAAGTACAGTAACGGACTGCATATCAGATGGATTCAAGAAGGAAATATCGCGTGTTGGAGTACCATCAACAATAAATAGCGGGCTGTTATCTCCGAAGGTACCTTCACCGCGGATACGAATATTAATACCTTCACCCGGAGCACCTGTCGACTGTGTAATTTGTACCCCTGCTACCTGTCCCTGTAATACTTGGGCAACATCAGCCACTCGCCTGGGTTCAACATCAGCCATACGTACCGAACTTACAGCACCTGTTATATTTGATCTCTTTTGTGAGGTATAACCAAGCACAACAACCTCATTTAAGGACTCCCTTTTTTCTTTCAGGATCACATCAATACTAACTTTTCCGTTAACCGGAATATCTTGCGCTTCAAAGCCAATATAATTAAACACGATCGATTGAGGGGCATCACTTCTCAAAACAAGGGTATATCTTCCTTGCTGATCAGTAACATTGCCATTAGTCGTATTTTTTTGAACTACATTGACACCGGGCAATTGCTCACCCTTTATGTCTCTAACTGTTCCAGATATTCTAATCTGGGCAACAAGACTTTGGTTTGCTAAGGCTATAATTAACATTATAAGCCATACATGATTAATGGTTGCTTTCATTTGATTATTTTGGTTAGATTTCTTTATTAGTTTGAATTAATGATGTTTCACATAATCAGGATCCATATCAGGACTACGTAATCCGGCTACCTCATTTGCCATTAGAATAAAAACATTCCAGCATAGCCCTCTCGTTGATGGCCACCAGGAATCAGTTGTTGTCCATTTGGTGGGTATAAATTCTTTACTGTATGGCCATTCCGGATTCAGGTTAATTTCGGCCCAAACACGGTTTTCCATTAATGCTGGAGCTTTTTTCCATCCATGTTTTAATCCGGTTACATAGGCACAGTATTCAGCTCTTAACCAGCTGCCACCGTTATAATAAAAGCCATCACTTTGACCATTTGCATAATTAGTGGCTCCAAATTCGGCGAAGGGTTGGTAATCGGCACTTAGATAGGCATATCCTTTGGGATCTGGTGTCACCCTTACGCAGATAGGTGCTGTAGTTCCATATTCCGGATGGGGTGAATTGGTAACTTTATTAAGGATGGGGATCTGCTCGATATGATTAATGACCATTTCGTCTGTCAGCATTGGACGGTTGAATAACCAAAGGGAAAAGAACTCCGGTTCCAAATCAGTTAAGGATATAATATCCGGATAATTACGGTCAAAAAGCAAATGTTTCCGTTGAGGATCATAGAACTTTCTGTATTCCTGCTCCGCTTTCTGGATGTAAGCTTCCTCGATCGGGAAGCCAAGTTCCTTAATTGTTCTCAATGCAATAGCGAGCATCCCTTGATTGACAGCCAGACGATCCGTTTTTGGCTGATAATCTATAATATCAACCTGACTCATAGAAAAATGAGACCTGCATTTCCCATCTTTGCCAGCATCGAATTCATTAAGAACATAGTCTACAGCCTTTTTAATTTTATCTGCAGGCAGTTCAGCATTAAAGCGCCTTTTATTCATCATTGCCCAGATCAGCCATTCTATTGTTGCCTCATTATCTTTAGCTTCAACCGAACCCATGTATGGCGTAATTATGGTTCCAATGCCTCCTTTAGGCGTTTGAGTTTTAGACCACTGATCCCAAATACCCAGATTTAACTCCTTATTGTAGGTAGCGACAATGGAAAAGAAGGAATCGCGGTTATACATATCGGGTGAGTAATTCATATTAGGCACATTAAATGGTTTAAAATCATTTATGGCGGTTATCCAGGTCAGCATATTCAGGTTCGCATACAACATTTTCTCTATTTGTGAGCCTTTGAATTCCTTTCCTTCAGCAAGTCTTGTTTGCGCAGACAGCACGAATTCGCGATGATCTTTCCATGGTTCCACAAAAATGTAGCTCGTTTTTTCAACTTTCTCTCCCATTGGAAGGATGTTGTATGGTTCATGTTGTGGCTGATGTTCAGTTATTTGTAAGTCCTTGATTTGTAATTGACAAACTTTATTAGCTTGTGTTCCTATGAATAGCGAGACACTATCTCTTTCGATATAGGGAACCATAACACTGCCTTTAAACAAAGTCCATTTTTGTTCATTATTCTGGAAATTGTCAATATACTTCACTCCATTTTCTAACTCTACTGTCTTTTTACCATTTTTAACGCGGAAAAGCTTCAATGCTACAGGAGCATTTCCCTTGCAAAGAAAAGATAGCGTGTAATATCTTTGATCTTTAAATGGAGCGATCATTTCTATGCCTGCCTGTGCGGAAGGCTTGCAGTCCATAGTAAATATTGATCCTGCTTTAGTGACCTTTAGATTTCCTCTTTTTTGATATACATCAGGAAGTTTTATTACTTTATTCGTCCCTGCATCAAGATTAAATAATTCCCCGAAGGTTTGTTTGATGTAATCCTGGTTAGCAGATTGTTCAGCAATTGTGGCTACAGAAAGCAATTCGGGGTCAGGAAGTTTACGCATCCCGACAAATCCTCCTCCCCGTCCGTTGAATCTACGACGGGTAGTTCGTGTATACTGATTTTTATATCCTGCATCCATTAAGAAACCAATTACTTGATTCTCTTTGTTTACAAAACCTGCTGCAGGATACATTTCATGAACAAAACCTCCAGGAAAATTATCATGTTCAAAGCTGATGTACTTCTTTGGTTTTTCAGCTGGAATAAACTTTTCCTTTAAACTGTAGTACATGGATGGCATACCCGGTTGGAATAGGCTTATGGTCTTACTAACAACATGATTATTAATAACCTTGTAAGTTACATGTACAGTAAGGTTTACATCAAACTCTGGCACGTAGCTTTCTCTGCTTAATGTAACTATACTATCATTACCAGTCCATTTAGCCCCTTTCCAGTTTGTCAATAACGCCTTTTCACTTAAGTCTGCATTTGCAACCAATAGGGAAAACTCTTCCGTATTGTTTAATAACATCTTATTGCCATCATATAAACCAACGCGAAAACCACTAGTGGTATCGCCTAAAACTTTAAGCTGAATGTTTTGGGCAAAGAGGCTAGCAGCATTTAATAAAATAATACTAAAAAATAGGATTATAAAGTTCCCTATAAAGGAACGGTTAGATAAAATTTGCTTCATTCAGTTAGTTTTTGATTAAAACAAATCTATATTGGAAGCACCAGAAAGCGGTACACTATAGTTGCATTCTAGTTCACTATAGTTACAAAGAGGTTAAATTTTCTTCATATTGTTGCTGCCGGTACTCATTTGGAGCACAATGGTAGATCTTTTTGAACTCGCGGAAGAAATATGATTTGTTATTAAATCCGGTACGATAGAAGATTTCCGACACGGTATACTGTGAGGTCAGCAACATATCAGCTGCATGTTTTAATCGGATTCTTTTTATAAATTCAGCAGGAGTCATCCCGGCAAGTGATTTCAACTTTCGGTATAACTGCATTTTACTGATAGAAAGTGCATTTTCAAGAATAGCAGCATTTAAATCAGGTTCATTTAGATTGGCGTCAATAACCTTTAACAAAGCTTCCAGAAATTTCTTATCTGTATCGGCAATATCGGCATCCATAAACTGGTTCGTAATATTTTGATCCTTGATCAGGTTTTTCATCCTTGCCTGGTAGTCGAGCAGCTTTCTGATCCTTACATGGAGATAGCTAATTTGAAAAGGCTTCGGAATGTAGGCGTCAGCACCCAGCTCATAGCCTTCCGCTTTGTTATCTTCTGACCCTCTGGCAGAAAGAATAATAAAAGGAATTTGAGCTAAAGCAGGCGTTTGTTTTACGGCTTTACATAATTCAAGCCCATCCATGTCGGGCATCATGACATCACTTATTATCAGACTTGGTATCGTTTTATGAAGAAAGCTTAATGCATCGCGACCGTTCTTAGCTTCGTAAATAATATATTGCGTTTTTAAAATATTTCGTAACAGATAACGAAGTTCAGGATCATCTTCTACTACCAGGATACTGGATCTCTTCTTTTGTTGTAGGGTATCAATTAAGCTATTTTTATTTTCTTCTTCTGAATTTGTTAAATCAGGATGTTCATATACTTTTACCAGGGATTCGTATAGAGATGATGGTGCCGAAGTGATGACCGTTGCTTCCTTACCGTCAACGGTTACCCTTTGAAGCTGGAGCGTAACGGTAAATTCGATCCATTCATTTACTAAATTAACCTTAATATCGCCTCCCATAAGCGTCACCAGCTCTTTTGCAAATGCTAAACCTATACCTGTGCTGAATTCCTGATGTTCGTTGCTGACATAAAACTTATTGAAGATTTGTTGTAAGTTTTCCGGATTTAACTTGCAGCCTGAATTGGATACGCTGATCTGTAGTATATTTTCCTCCCGATTAAATACTGATTTAAACAAGATTGTTTCTTCTTTCCCGGAGTGCTTAAAGGCATTGGACAGCAAATTAAAAAGAATTTTTTCTAGTTTATCCTTGTCTATAAAACCAGCTACGTCTTCTTGTACCGTTCTGATATAGGTTTGGGTATTTCGTTCCCCGACAGGAATAAACAAAAGGGATAGACTATCGAGCATTTTACTGATATCCACATAGTCATTGTTTTTTGTCAGGTAACCCGCTTCTGCTTTTCTGAATTCCATCAGTTGCTGCACTAGATACGTAAGTCGGGCCGTATGCTGATGCACCATGGATATAAAATAATCGTTCCCCTTCGTTTGTAAAAAATGCTCAACCGACCCCATAATCATTGTTAAAGGCGTTTGGATCTCATGTGCGATGTTGGTAAAAAACTTTAAGCGTTGCTGATGTTCTTCTTCATCCTTTTCTCTTAAAAGATGTTCCATCTGCAATCGATATTTCATACTCAGTTTATTCTTCCGATAGATATGAAAGGAATATCCCGATCCCAAGACAAGTAGAAGATATAAAAACAGAGCCGGATAGGTTAACCATAAATATTGTTGAACACGAAGAGTAAATACAGGAACACCGTTAGTCCAAACTCCTTCTCCATTGCTCCACCTGACATGAAGGGAGTACTTGCCGGGTGGAATGTTATTATATGCGATATTTCCAATGGAGCCGGAGTAGATCCAGTTTTTATCCAAACCTTCCAGTTTATAGGCAAATTCATTCTTGGCTTCGTTTAAAAAGCTCATTGACTTTAGTTTGATCTGAAAGAAGTTACTTTTTCTTTCCAGGGTATATTCAGGAATATCAGCTGGTGCTTTTTTCAAAACCTGTACTATGTTTTCTTCCCTATTTTTCCCACCCATCTGAAGAGCGGAAACCAATAAATTAGGTTGTACGTTATTGCTTATAATACTTTCGGGAAGAAAATAGTTGAATCCATAAATACCTCCAAAATAGAGTGCACCTACTGTAGACTTCCACACCGCCCCGTCACTGAATTCATTGCTTTGCAATCCGTCACTTTCTCTAAAATTGGCAATAGCTCCATTTATAGGATTTACACTCGCTAATCCTTTATTGGTACTTACCCAGATACTTCCTGAGCGTGTCCCTTCAATGGCATGAATCGTATTATTAGGAAGTCCCTCATTCATTGTAAATTTCCGAAATACAGGTTTGTCTTTCAGAGTCTCTTTATAGTTAAGCATGTTTAACCCATAGCTGGTACCTATCCATAACCTTTTCTGCTGATCCTGATATAAGGAGAGGACGTCATTATTTGACAAACTATTTGGGTAACTAAAAGCTTTAAAGGTTTTAAACTTTCCGGTCTTTTTATTTAAAACGCTTAACCCTCCATACCTGCACGCTATCCATAAACGACCATCGCCTCCATCACTTAATGCGTAAATGATATCATTAGCAGGTCCATTGCTACTGTTTGAAAGATATTGTTTTAGGTACTTTAAACTCAAGGTCTCGTTTGGGTTCTTTATAAAATCCAAATGGATCAAGCCACTTCCGCTGGTTCCTAGCCATAAGGACTGGTCAGGATCCTGCAGGATAGCATATACAGAACCAAAGGCCGGCAATTTTAGCTTGCCTGAAATCTCAGACCAGCGAATATTTTGTTTTCGTTTTAAATCATAAACACCAATTCCATTGCCATCTGTACCAATATAAACGTAAGGATAAACGCCTTTTTTGATAACATAAACCGAATTATTATCAAGTCCGTTAGCACTAGTTAAATCTTTTTCGGACTGGGGTAGCTTGGGCTCATTCCAAAAATTATTTAAGATGACAATGCCTTTGCCTTTTGTCCCGACCCACAGGTTACCATCAACCTCCTCAAAGGCGCGAACGGGTTTATTTAAGTCATTGGTTGTACTCCTGTTTACCAGGCCAAAGTGGTTTATTTTAGGGTAAATTTTAATCAATCCATTGCCATCTGTTCCAATCCATAAAACCTGATCTTTTGCTGAGGCTATAGTGGTCACCTTACTATTTGCCAGTTGTTTCACTTCATCTTTCATAAATGAACTTGGCTCAAAATTCGTGTTGAAGGTGGAGATGCCTTGTGAATCCCAGGCAATTACATAATTGGATTGATAAAAATTAATCAACTTGATCCTATTGGCCAAATGAGCTACTGGCTTTACTTTAAATTGAGGATCCAGTGTAAGCAAATTATTCTTAGTGTCTGTGAGTAGGATTTGATCGTTTGCTATAAAAAAGTTACTGATCTGATCTTTAAGTTTGAGTGTTTTGATACGAATTAGTCCTGTTGGTGTGACTTTACATGCTATTAACGTTCCATCGCTTTGTAAAAACCACATCAGCCCTTTTCTACCACTTTCCATTTTTGATGTCGTTCCTTTGCCTGAAAGCCGGGGGATACTTTTGAATGTATTAGTTTTAGGATCGAAACGACTTAATCCAAATGTTTTACTACTGCAAAATACAGTTTCATCATCAACAATTGCCAACTCATACTCCTTTTCGGCTATGCTTGTTTTAATTGCCAGATTATAGAAATAGGTGTAAAATTTACCACTTGACTTCTCAAATCGGGTAATTCCACCAATTGTACTAATCCAGATATTGCCATTCTTATCTTCCTTAATATCCTGAATGACATTATTACCTATACTGCCTGACTGGTTTTCACTGGTGTAATTAAAAACCCTAAAATCGGTACCATCATACATATTTAATCCGTCCCATGTTCCAACCCAAACCAGTTGATCCTTGTCTTGAAAAACAATGTTAACGGCACTATTGGACAATCCATTTCTATTATCAAATCGTTGATAATAGAAATAATCAGGCACTTTTATTTCAGAAGCAACGGTAATTTTAAAAAGAAAACATATAATAATTAGTATATAAACCCCAGACAAATTTCTCATTTGTAAGAATATAATTTAGACGATTAGCTGAGACAATATAGCAATAATATTGGAATGATTAAAGGTACATACCGGCATTAACTAACCTATAATTGAGCCTTTAATACAAACACAATGTTCTACTGGAATACCCTTTTGCGCCCAATTAAACCGAAATATTCACTAGGGCACCAACAGGATAGTTTATTGTGCTGGATCTGCATTATAATATTGGTTTTTACAAGAGTATTAAAAGGAAAGAATCTATAAATCAAAAAAGGGCTTACAAAATAAATTGCAAGCCCTTTTTTTAAATGTTAAATACTAATTAGCTTTGTGCATCACGAAGACCTTTGATCTTATCATGTGCTACTTTAAGCTCAGTCTGCTGATCTACAAGTAAAGATCTGATATCCTGTGGAAGATCATTTTCTGGAGATAGTGCTTCTTTATACGCTTTTTGAGCAGCATCTTCACCAAACTCACAGTTTTCTAAAACTGACTTACGATCATGCCCTGTGAATGTTGCTTTCACGTCCATCCAAACTCTGTAAATCTTGCCACTGTTTGTTGTGCCTTTATCAGGAGTACCTCCTAAAGCAATCACTTGTTGCTCCAGACTGCTTTTGTAAAGTTTACTTTGTGCAATTAAAGTTTCAAAAATTGCTTTTAAATCCAGGTCTCCACCTTTGGATTCATCAATAGCACGTTCGTAACCTGTAATACGATCATTATTAATTTGCAATAGGTCATTTAAAACCTCAACAGTATTTTCAATAGTTTCCATAAGAAGATAATTAATAGATAAATTTAATCTCCTAATAACCTCTGCTAGATGCATTTGTTTCGAGAAAATAAAGATTTATCAGATCCTAAGCTATTATTTTCTTGAATCAAATCTCACTTGGAAAGAACCCATTTAAACATAAAAATAGCTAGTAATAGCTATATAGAATCCAGTCTCATTCATGTAAATTTATAAGCTTGACATGAAAAAACTTACTCAACTGAACTGGATTTTCATTTCTTTGGCCGGCTTCATTTTGTTTGCCCTATTCTTTTATTTAGTTACGCTGAGCAAGCAGAAAATTGAACTGGACACACCTGTATATTTCTTTTTGATTATACTTATTGACCTGCTTGCAACAGGTTTTCTTGCAGGAGCAATGAAATCAGTTGCCACTTACCAGTCGAACACACCTAAAGGAAATCTATATTTAGCCGGTCCGGTTGTCGTATTCTGCATCATTTTATATGTAGGCTATCAATATCGGCCTCAGGAAAAGAAACAGCCCTTATCCCTTTCTGTTAAAATTGCAACACCTGATGATACGAATGAAATCACAAACGGATCAGTCAGCATTATTGTAGACTTATTTCAGCAGACCCGAAATATAAATGAACAAGGGATAGCCTTTTTTACAGGAATTAACAATGAGTATCAGGGCCGAATGATTGATTTATCCCTTCATATACCAGGATATCATCTCCCTCAAAAGCAGCGCTACTTGTTAAGTGATTCATCGACTCACACTAATCTGTCGATACAACTGATAAAGAATGTAGAGCAGACATCCTTTCAGGGACGATTGTTTTCTTTACCAGATAAAATTGGCATTTCAGGAGCTGAAATACGTTTTGTAGGCACATCAAAAGTGGCTAAAACGGATAGCTTAGGGAACTTCTCGGCAACCTTGCCTATTAAACCGGGTACTGAATTAAGGATCATTGTTTTAAAAGGGAACAAGGAGGTGTATAATAGTTTAAGAAATATATACCAAAATGATTTTCTGACTTTAACTGAAATGGAATGAGAACCCGAGGTTATGCAGTTATTTTTCTGTCCCTGCTTTTGCATACCGTATCTGCACAAGGGATTAATTATAAGTTCAGGGTTAGGTATGGCGATTACTCCCCCTTAGCAAACAGCACATTTATAATTAGTGGATACCGTTTAAGTACCGATCCACAGGGAATCATTAGCTTTAAATGTGCTAATGAAATTAACTATGTCAATATCGAGTCGGCAGCACTGAATAAATATGAGATCAAATACCCTCAGGAAGGAAGGGCAGTTTTACCAAAAGATCCGGGAACATTTGTTGATATCTATGTTGCACAGCCTGTACCTGATCCACTCAAACAGATTAAAGCGGAGATTACGAGTTCGCAGAGCACCTTTCAGACTAAAATAATAAAGAAGTTAGAAGAAGAAAGCAGGAAAGGGTATAACGGTATTGTGGAACTGCTGAACACAAAAAATGTGGATGAAGCACAGCTGGAAAAAGGCAGACTAGAATTTTTCCCTTTGATATCATTAGCGCTCAACAACTACCTCAATGAATCTAGAAATTTCAACGATGCCGTTTTAGCATTAAGCAATTCCTTGAACAACAAAGGGGCATATGAACAGTTAAATTCAGCCATTTATTCATATAACGATATTTTCAATCTGGTTAATGCCAATAAAGACATCTATCAGCAAGCTATTGCCACCTACTGGAATAGCAAGGAATTATCTTTAAAATTCTCCAATCTGATAGATTTCGCAATGGAAGACCTTCACCGTCCTTATATTCTCGAAGTGAATTATACCTATATCAATAAGATTTACGAGATCAACAGGGAAACAAATAAAAACAAAAAAAAGAAACAACAGGAAGAGCTGAAGCTGCAGTTGGGGGATCTCTCCTCTGCCATGTCTAGAAGACTGGTCAGTTTAGGCGAAAGGATAACAAACATGAATACGCTGTTAAATAATAATAAAAAAGTAGAAGATTAAATTTAAGAGTATGAAAAAGATTTTTTTAGCAAGTTTGATGTTATTAGCAACAGCTTGCACAGATGACGATGCTAGTATTGACGATTTATTTATTCCAAATGTTTCGAATCAGTGGACAAGCGACAGGAACAGTATTTTCTTTTTCACAACTGAGCAAAGCAATGTGAGCGAAAGTACATTTACCGGTAATGAACAGCCCCAGGACAATAGTAATGATGTTTATCAACTTGAGGGCAGCTTTAAAAATCACGATATAGAGTATACGTTTTCAAGTGGCCCCGAAACAGGAATAAAATACACAGGCAAATTTATTGAAGGTGCTTCTTTAAAAATTAAAGCAACAGGATCAAATGGAAAAAAAGTAGAAATTACAAGGAACTAAACAATATTAAAAGCAATAGCAAACTTGATCAGCAGTGATAAAGAATTGATTTCCAACTTACGCAAGATATTTTTTCTATGATTGTTTATCGTATGGATAGATAGAAATAGTTGATCAGCTATTTCAAAACTACTTTTACCTTCCACAATCAGGTGAATTATTTCTTTTTCCCGTACACTCAAAAGGTTAAAACGGCGGTAATTTTTACGAAGAAAAGCATCATCTTCAATCAGATCTGTAAATTTCTTCCCCGCTATATTACACATATCAGCAGGAACGGCTATATGAACTAATTTTAATGCATGACCAGGAATATCAGCAGGGTATAACTTTGAGGTAGTAAAATACCATTTGTAGTCACTATTTGTATCGGACCTGACGCGCTGAAAAAAGGAATAAACCTTGTTTTCATCACCCTGCATGACAAATTTCATTAACTCAGGTTTAAGTATGGAAATTTCTTCTTTTGGAAAGAAACGGTCGAAATATTCAACTCCCATTTCTTGCAATTCTTCACTGCTATGTCTTAAATAATCACAGCCAAATTGGTTCATATATGTATTTTTATTTGCCCCTAAATCCTGCACCATCACACTGCCAGGAATATAATCGCCAATATCCTCAATCCGGAATAAGTTCTTTGCGACATTTTTACCGAGGGAGAGAAGCTGTGCTTCAAATGTTTCCTGGAACTCAGTTTGAACGAAGGGTTGAGCATTCATAGTGATACAAATATGTTGTAATTAATTTAGAGAGTTACATAGCGGATTTACAGATACTTATATAAATGTAATAAGAAAAATACGAAACAGAAATAAAATCATTGAAATATATCACTCATTAAAGTAAATAAAAAAGCCGCCGTATTACCTTAAACGATATTACGGCGACAAACAAGAAATTTAAGCTACAAATGGGTTAATAACCCATGACTCGAGTTCATTTTATAAATAGAACTGTACCATGCGCCTCCAGTAACGAGGCCGGTGAGCATCTTTATCCCAAACATACAGATGATGAGCTATACCTTTTGACCACAGCACGCGACTGAATTCCTGGTTACCGGATAAGAAAGAATCAGTTTGCCCGATGGCCATAACAATCTCCATATTTCGAATGTTATTTAAAATATGTTCATCATGCATATTAGCAATGAACTGAACAGGCGTATTGAAATAAATATTTTCGTTATGATAACCATCAAAAAGATCTTTAAAATACTGGATGTTTTGACTGAGATCATATCTGCCACTCATGCCTATTACTTTATGAAACAGATAAGGATATTTCATAGCCAGATTAATTGCATGATAAGCCCCCATACTGCATCCGGCCACTTCAAGACGATTTCCATTATTTTTACTGTGCATTAATGGAATAACCTCACGTAAAATATATTGCTCATACTGCAAATGGCGGTTAATACGTTGCGAGGGATGCTCATATTGATTATAAAAACTTTCAACATCAACACTGTCTACACAAAAAAGCTGGAGTTCTCCATTATTAATACGATCTTTTAAGGCATCTATAATCCCCCAATTCTCATAATCATAAAACCGGGCCATTCGCGTAGGAAAGAACAGCACAGCCCTGCCTCTGTGGCCAAAAACTAAAAGCTCCATATCCCGTTGCAAACTGGAGCTGTACCACTTATGATATTCTCGGTTCATTCTATCCTGATCAAGAGATGGAAATATATCTACTGAATGTTACCTAAAAATAAAAAAATGGTTACTAATTACGTGTAATATTATTGCTAATTACATCCTTCCATAATTCATATCCTTTTTCAGTTAAATGGAGTCCATCGCTTGCATAATATTCTTTTATAGGCAGGCCTGAAGCATCCAGCATGCGGTCAAAAACATTTACAAACTTCCAGTTAAGGGCATGATTAGCAATTTCATTTTCAATAAAAGTATTAGCACTTTTAAAATGACTAACAATATTCCATCGACTAGGGCTTGGTTTTATGGAAACAAAATAGCAGGGAATGTTGCCAAAACGCAAAGTTGCTTTTGCTACCAGTTGCTGAAAAAAAATAAGTACCTCTTCGGGATTTCTACCATCCCCAAGATCATTATCGCCAGCGTATATTACTAGTCTTTTAGGTTGATAAGGAAGCATTATTCGTTCAAAAAACCATACGCAGGCTGCCAAAGTAGAGCCTCCAAATCCTAAGTTTACTGGTTTAATATATTTAAAATCATCATATAGGCTAGTCCACATACGTATAGACGAGCTGCCATAAAAAAGCGTTTCAGGCTCATATTCAATAGTTAAATGAACTTTTTCCAGTTCTTTCACTTCATCCTCGTACCAATTCATTTTCTGTTTATTATTTTATCTAAGCTCTATTATTAATTAAAGATCAGGTAAAATAGTTTACAAAATCTGAAATCAGATAAATAATTATCTAAATTCCCGTTGAACCAGCAAAACCCAGAAGGCATATCAAGTGCTAAATAATGCTTCCTAATCCACCATTAACACCTATAACCTGACCTGTCATCCATGCACTGTCAGTCGATAAAAGGAACCTAATTGCTTTTGCTATATCATCAGGTTCTCCAATTTTACCTAGTGGATGTCTTAAAGCAGAGGCATTTCTTTTTTCTGGTGTATTCAACAAATTTTTAGCTAAAGGAGTGTCTGTAAGCGATGGAGCAATAACATTAACACGTATGTTTTGATTAGCCAGTTCGGCTGCTAGTGATATAGCTAAGCCTTCAACTCCACTTTTTGCAGCCGCTATACTGGTATGAAAACCCATGCCTATTTTTGAAGCAACTGTACTCACTAAAACAATGGAAGCCCCCTTGGCATTCTTCAATGATTTTAATGCTTGCTGAATAACTTTTACAGCACCCACAACATTTAACCGGTAATCATGTATAAAGTCATCTTCGGTTAAACGGCCGAATGGTTTAAGATTGATACTCCCAACAGCGTAAACCAAACCATGTATTTGTTCTGGAAGATAAGTTGCCAGCGAGCTGACATCCTCTAAAACATCTAAAGACAGATGCTTTACACCTTTAGACCAATTATCTGAGGCAGATCGGGATACATTATAAACAGTAGCTCCACTTGCTGATAGTAATTTGACCAGAGACAATCCTATTCCTGAACTGCCACCAACAATTAAAATATTCTTTCCTGAGAAATCCATTAACAGATTTTTAATTGAAATACAGCTGATAGATAAATTAGTTTGTTGTTATGTTGCAATAATTGATGGATTCGAAATAGCGTCAGTAGTTGATAATGTGTTACGTTTTTTTCTAAGCATTAGGAAAGGACGTTCACATAACAGAAAAAACAAGTATGACAATACAATAACTGCAGGTGTTCCCAATAATAGTAATACATATACAGATATTGGCATACTTAAGCTTAGTGGTGTTATTATATATTGAAATAGGATTTGTAACAGAGGTGCATGAATTAAATAGATACTGTATGAAAACGTGCCAATAAAAACTAAAGGCTTCCAAGATAACAATTTTACCATCCAATAGGTATGAGAATTCTTTTCTGTTGATGTAGAATAAATAAACAAAATGTATGCGAATAAACAACCAGTTAAGATATCGATAATTCTAGAAGAAATAAAAATTTCATTGCCGAGAGTGAGACTCTCTTTTGTTAATAATTTAACAAGCACAAAAATCATTAAAAAGATAAATAAATATAACATTTTGTAATACGATGATGCACCTTGATATAACAACCTCATTTTTATAGCCTTACCATTCTGAGAAAAAGACATTTCAGCTGCTAACATCCCAAGCGTAAATAAAACAATATAGGGACTAATACCAGTGAATAAAGAATCAATAGTTGAGTAGTAGTGATGAATGTATATATTAAGTATAGATCCAATGAAGGCGATAAGAAATGAAACAAGTAAAGTTGAAAGAGGGCCTGTTTTCCTCCAGATCCATATTAAAAATGGAAAGAATAAATAAATGCGAAATTCTACAGCAACAGACCAAAATGAATAATTTATACTATTGAACGAGTTTTCAAAAAAATCATGAATAAAAAAAACATGTCTAAAAATACCAGAACTACTAACGGGTATACTGGAATCCCAATGTGAACCAGTCTTATCTCCTATACATAACCAAATTAATAAAATTGAGATTAGCATGGCAAGATAATATGGAGGTACTATTCTTATGAATCGACGTTTAAAGAATATTTTCATTCCATCTTTTAAAACATAATTATTCTTAATCACTGCTAACATTAAACTAAATCCAGAAAGAACAATGAACATATTAACTGCATAATGACCTCCTACTATTAGAAATTTAATTAATATTTTTTCAATACCTAAAAGGGTATTCATATTACCGCTATAGTATAATATTCCATGGTGTAAAACCACCAAAACAGCTGCTAAAGCCCTAATACTATCCAGAAAGTTCAAATGACTATTTAATTGCTTTTGGTTCACCATTTAAGTAAAAATATTAAAACCCAATTTACTGCTTATCTTTTTTGTTCAATCAAAATGAAATAACCCTTACTTATATGTCAATTCAAATGCTCCGACACTCCCAATTGCTTCTGTTGATGGTTGATTAACATTTCAGCCATATGGATAGTCAATTTTTGGTGACCATTAAAAAGTGCGAATGGTAAACAGGCAGTAACTTGCAACCACTTAGACCAGGTAATAGATGACTTCGTTTCTAACATCGTTTTCAAATACCCGAAACGGCCATGCAAAGCTGATTTAATTGCATTGCGATAGTGATAAGAACAAATCTCATAATTGAAGTAAGCGATAAGTTTTTTTCGGTCATAATGCGACTCTAATTCCTTTATGAGATATTTATAAATTATAATATGCTGAAGATAGAATTCACCTTTTTGACTTAGATAATTAGAAGCTACGTTATCATGCCGTCTGATATAAACCGTAGATTCATTTTGTATTCCCATAGAAACTTTACTTATTGCACGACTCCAAAATTCAAAATCACCTGCAGCAGGCAAATTCTGATTAAAGTAGCCAATATCAGCAACAAGCTGAGTACGCAAACTCACATTAGAGAGATTACCAGGAATATTTCCAAAAACAAAAAGCCAAAGGGTTGCAGTACCAGATTCTAGTATCGGAGGTACGATCCTATTTTCTAAGTCTATAATGCGACATATAGAATTCTTTGTTTCTGTATGATTAAATCTCACAAAGCCTATTTCGGGCGATGCATGTTCCCAATACTTAACAATAGTATAAAGAGAGGTTGAGCTTGTAAAATAATCATCAGCACACAAAATCTGACTTATTGAAGCGTTCGCTTGTATAAACAGGAAATTTATATTTCCCATAATACCCACATTTTCCTCTTGTTTAAAGATTCTTATACGTGGATCATTCAAACTATCCAGATAATCTCTTGTTCCATCAGTTGATCCATTATCGCTGACCAAGAGCTCCCAGTCTGTAAAATCTTGTATCAATACAGATTCAATACACTCTTTTATATAAGGAAGTCCATTCCATACAGGAGTAAGAATAGAGATTGTAGGTTTTTCCATCATAAATAATTATTTTCAATCAACTGACAAAGAATTAAACTTTTAATGCTATTCAACTAACTCAACTACTTTTTCTATTATTTTCATTTCCTTTAATTGCTTATTAACCAATTCATCAATTGTTTCTATTGCTTTTTTATTATGAAACAGAGTACATACAGCAGCGTAGTTTTTCTCAATCAGTGCCTTGTAATCAGAAGGATTTTTAAGTATGCTTTTAATTTGTTCAACTGGGTTGTTCCAATCAACCTCAATTACCGGATTGTAATCCAAAAGGTATTGCACTTCTTGAGGAGCAGAACCAATGATCAAACACTTTGAAGCCATAGCTTGCAAATAGCGAATGGTTAAAGTAGATACATTACCGGCAAGATCAGGATGAGTAAGCGAGCGTGGAAAACAAATACATATTTGTGCATTTGCTAAACCATCAATAAAGCTTTCCTGAGTAGGGAATTGTAAATTCTGCTTCAGTCCTTGCACTGCAACATCCGTTTTATCGTTTCTTTCCTGATACATATAACGGATGTGGTTTTGCTTACAGCCCTTTTCAATTACATTATGATATTTCATATAAGAGCGTCCAAAAGAAAGAATATTTACACTGCGCTGTTCCCAGGGTTTAACTTTGAAATTATCAGGATTGATAGTTTCCGGTACCCACTGCACTTCACAATTTGGTATATGAAGCTTTCTAAAATGTTCAGTTGCCTGGTAACTGGATAATAAAAGCAATTGAATCTTACTTTTACGCACCAGCTGCTCAACTTCTTTAAATCTAGGTTCCCAAACATCATACGTCCATAATACCCGTAAATCACAATCGTAGCTATAATAGGGGAATGACTTTGAGTGTAAATAATAAGCATAAGGGAGACCTAAACTTATTACAGCACCAGGTATTTTAAACCGCTTTAATACAGGGCTTAAAAACCTGTGTATCCAAGTATACATTCGGGTGGATATTTTGCTTGGTGCAAAAAGCACAATCCCCTTTTTTATATCCCAATTACTATTTTGAGCACAAAATTGTTCAAAATCTCCTAACAAAACCAAATCAGGACTATTATTGCGGATTCTAGAAGTGATTAATGTTATCATGAATTAAGTATATAAGTATGATCAAAAATTAAACACTGATAGTATGACCGTTAGCAATATTTTGATAAATAACCTCAATGCTGTTCATTGCAAGATCATGATCAAATCTTTTTGCATTATTGATAGCGGCCTTTACAGCAATTTGGCGCTCTTCATCTGATAGATCAATAACCTTGCTTACAACTTTTGCAGCTTCAACAGCCCATTCCTGAATTGCGGGCGAATGATCCGGACGAAGAGGAATAAGGAATCCTGCATCACCAGCCACTTCAGACATTGGAGCCTCATCGGTAGTAATTACCAAACAGCCGCTAGCCATTGCTTCAGCAATAGGCCATCCAAATCCTTCTGCAAGTGATGGAAATATAAATACAGTAGCACCAGCATATGCTAAACGGACATCCTCATCGCCTAACTTGCAGATGATATGGATATCATTTTTGAAAGGAGATTGCTCAAGTGTCTTTGCCAATTGAGGAGAAAGGCCTTCACCTACTAGTAACAGCGGCAATTTAGCCTTGCTTTTAGTTCGCCATGCATTGTATATTTCTATAACTCCCGAACGATTTTTGTACCACTGGTTATTCCCAACATGCAACAGGTACCCAGGCATTAAGTCCAGACTCACTTTCTTCCCCAGTATAACTCTTGCTTCAAATAAATCAAAAGGAGCAAATGTTTTAACTATACCGTTATAAACCACATCAGAAGATAATGGATATTCAGGAAGAAATTTAAGCAGTTCCTCTTGTGTTTTTTTTGAACCAGAGATAAAGTGTTTTCCTTTATTAAGACCTTTCCGGATTAAGTTTTGATATTGCCTTCCGGTCCAACTGATCTTAATTTCAGCTATTTTACCAGATGCTGAGGCTTGTGCCAAAAAATCGTGACAATGTACAACATGATGCCTGTTTGCCACTAAAGGAACCCAGGGTCCCTGCGCCTGATCTGTAAAAACAAAAAGTGTATCAGCAGAACATCCTTTTAACCATTTATTGACCTGTGCAGGAAATACAATATATTGATCGATATAACCCATCCATTTTTTCATACTTCCTTTTAATGGAAGATTAAAAAAACTAGACTTGGGAGCCCATACTTGAACTTGATGACCTCGCTCCTCCATTCCATCGGCCATCATCTTTGTAAATCGAGGCATACTCGAGAACTTTGGTCTAATTTGATCACCAAAAAAATCAGGATTTGAAAATACAACAATATTCATATGAGATCAGCTAGTAATTAACTCGGTTAACTTATTCATTTCATCCAGAATGCTTTGGCAGACGTCTTCATTGCCAATAGAGTTTGCTCTTATCCTCTTCATACCGGCCTGACGAATACTTTCACGCTTAACATCATTAGCCAAAAGTTCACTGCAAACTGCTGCACATTCTTTGGCATCAGCCCAAAAAACAGCTTCCACACCTTCTTTATACATCTCCAAATGCTCTGTCGTGCGTTCAGCACATAAAAGTCCTCCTGCATACGGAATTTCTAAGGATCTTTGCGTGTGTAAATCTCTATTTCCTTTAGAAAGAAGACCTAAACATATTTTCGCACCTTGTATCGCAGCTACATAGTTACGACCGCCTAATCCACCACCGCTATGTACAGATTTTAAAGTGTTCCAATAGGGTGACTTTTCCCAACGATCACCCCAAATACGTAACGGAATATTACGTTTCAAAAGTTCCATAAAAAACTCATCTCTTTTCTCATGGCGCATCCAGGTACCTATAAAAGCTACTTCAGACTTAAAGTCGTTAGGTATTTCAGCCGGATTCCGATAAGGGTGATGAGCTATTTCATCGTAACTCATAAAAACCCGCATAACACGCTTCGCGCCAGCCTTAAGACAACCCTCTTTTGTCTCATTTCTAACAACTACCACCAAATCGTATAGCGGCAGTGCCTTAATTAATGAATCAAATTTATGTCCATCTCTTTTACCTGTTGGATCGTCGTTATTGTACACTACTATAGGGACGTTAAAAGTCTTTAAAATCTTTATACTTTTGGGCCCGAGTAATTCCCCACTGCCTACCCATACTAAATCGGGCTTTTGTATAGTGTTTACAATATCTGTTGCCCATTTATTTATAGCGCTTTGCTTCAGATGATAACCAGTTCGAAAATGTACAAATTCGAATCTCCGACTACTAAAAATCTGATAGGGATCTCTTCGAATAATTACATTTCCCAGCCGTTCCAAGGCATTAGCGCGATGTGCAGATGTTGTATTCGGATTGCAATCTCCTATGTAGAGTATGTGAGCCATATTTATATTTTCTATAGATTTTAACTGGACAATAATGCAGGCACATATTTACACAACAAACGTGTAAAATGATAGATGACAAAATAAAGTAGGACCATTTGAAACCAGCCTCGTAAAAGAAAGGTTCCTAATCCAATAACACTTTCAGTTGGAAGAAATTGGAATATAGAAGTAAGCACTAATAAGCCACAAACACTGAAACAAAGTTTAGGATGCTGAAGACTTGACGAAGATTGCCCGTAATCATTTCTTACAAAAACCAGTTTATCAAAGAGCAGGTAGATAGGGATTATACCTATACCTAATATCAATAAATACCACAATCCAAAGGCAGCCATTCCTGTACCGGCAAAATGTCCTGACCTAAAGCCTCCATAAACAACTGTTCCGGCACCAGCCAAACTATATATATAATCACCAAATGAAAGTGAATAAATATTATCCTTATTTAGGGATGGGTGAAGCACCTTTAACACTGGAGATGGAAGAGCGCCCCATAAGTAGTCGATAGAAAATTTTCTCATTGCTGGATTATTGCTACCAATTTTATTGGCTTGAACCAAACTGGCATCATTAAACTTAATATTCGCGAAACGAGCAGTAAATATATTATCCAGGTATCTTTCATCCCAGTCACCCTGTGCTTCGTTATCATTTAACCTACGCAACGAAATAGCTTTCTTGTCGCTAAAGGCATCCAGAGTCATGTCAACTAGTTCTGCCTTGGAGAGGTCTGCCCGTTGTGATCTGACAATCACCATAGCAGTACCTAAATCTGCCAAGGGACCTGTAAGTAGCCATAATCCAAATCCTGCAAGAAGTATAATTTTATAAGAGATCACAGGTGTTTTAAATACTCCATTAAGCAAGCCAAGCAAATAAGATAATCCAACTGCAGTAAAGCCTACCATAAAGGCACCCCGAGTATTACGTGCCATGCCAATGATAAGAAGCATGATTGAGTAGACTACCAAGAAAGTGACTATGTTTTTTGTTAACGCTTTCTTACTTCCAAACAAAGAAGCAAATGGAATAAAGTAAGGTGCGTAAGCAAACGGCAGTAGAGCAAAGACTGCCTTATCAAATACATTACCAGACACTTCTGTAGCTGTAGTTGGCGAAAAAAGGTAAACGTAAATATTTGCGGCCAATCCTATAGCGGCCATGGTCCACAACTGCGATTCGCTTGGAGGCTGAAAAAAGCCTGCCCTGCTTAATAGCGAATTATTCCCTCTATAGGTGTTTACTGGTAATAAACGATAAACATAATGAGCAGTTACTAATACAACAAGCGCTGCTGTCGAATGAAAAAATACTTGCAAAGGGAGTTCTAAATTATACACAACAGGCTTCCCTTCTAAAAGAGTAAAAAGTAATGGAAAATAAAACTGTGTAGATGTGAAACCAATCACTAAAAAAGAAGATAAAGGATAGTTTTTCAATGCATCACGCTGTAAGAACACTTTAGAAGTAATTGTCCAGGCAGTTAATACACAAGCAATAGCAATAAAATTCGCATATGTAGAAAAAATAAGTGCTTGTAAAAAAGCAGCAACCAGAAGGACTACCCATGACCATTTTACAAGCTTTATGACGAATGTGTTCTTTTCGGCAACCTTTATTTCAGCCCTTCTCCTTTCTGTCCTTAATCTCCGAGCGACAACCCGATCAATCACATTATTCATAATTTTTACTATTATCAGGTAAATATTGTTTCCAAAGTGAGATTAAGCCTCAATTATTCGAAAAAAGAAATTTAACTCCTGGCAAATTAATTACTAAGCGCATGGCATGTTGAGTAGCCAGTACAGGCAAAGTATGCCAGTACTTCCAGAAGTTCCAAAACAAAGCCAGCATAGAAACGCATACAATAATCCATTTGTACTGAGGCAACCCAATCATACCACCCATGGAAATTGCCGTAATCCATACCGAAATGAGTGCTATGTTAAATGATCTTTGAGGCCATATCAGCTCATGTAGGGATAACCATTGTTTCGCAACAATACTGTATGCAACACAAGCTATAATCTCAGCCAGAAGTATGGCCATTCCAGCTCCGACGATTCCTAATAAAGGCACTAAAATGACTATACCCAGAATGACAACTGCGGCTGTTAACGAAGAAATAGTAATTTGTTGCTTAAGTAAATTATTACCCCTTACAACTGATATTGCAGGCTGCGCTATAGCATATACCAACACCCCAAGAGAGAGAAGAGCGAAAAGCCAGTGATTAAAAGGAATCTGACCACGTGTCCACGCTCTGTAAAGAGGTTCAAAAACAGCTTGTAGAACTATCAATGCAGGAGCCATAAGTGCAATAGCTACTACCCATACTGTACTAAAGGCAATATTACTACGCACTTGATCCCTTTGGTGCAAAAACCGCATTAGATCAGGCATTAATGGATTAGTGATCGTATGTAATCCCTGCATGGCGACGTTTGCACCAGTTCGCATAGTTGCAAAAGCGGCCAGACCAGTAGCTCCAACAAATGGAGTCAAAAACAATCTTGCACCCTGCTGACGAAAGTTTTCAAATAGATTGGTTACTGATATAACTGATGAACGAACAAAAATTTGCCATCCCAACGTTAAAGAAGGATACACAATCTTAACCCCTTCTTTCCGAAGTAAACGGAGCATATCTACGTATATCGGAGCATCGGATAATACTCTGACAACGGCTAAAATTATACCTGTAAATAATAATCCGGCTCCGTTCATTACGGCGACAGCTGGTGTAATATTCATCAGCACCGAAGCAAAAACACCCCACCAAGCCATTCTTGGATAGTATCCGAAAGTAGATAATACGCGAGTCAATAATCCTCCAATACTACCGCAAACAAGCCATGCTCCACCTTGTAATAGAAGAACAATTCCTGCCTCATGTATCGTATTCGTATTTCCTATCCCTATTAGACTTTCGCCCAAAAGATGAGGTAATACTCCCCAATAAATAACTCCCGTCACTATAATAATCTGTATGATGCCCAATAAAACACCAATGAGGATACTTGAACACAAATAATTACTTATTTTCGAAAGATTTTCCTTTCCAATCTTCAAAAACTCATACGCTAAATATTCCTGAAAGCCTAAATCTAATGAGTTAAGGATAGAAGCAAAAGATAAGATAGCAAGCCATAGGCCATACGTTTCAACCCTCCAATAAGTAAGATATATAGGTACAAGTGCTAGTTGGGTCAACAGATTTATACCTATTTGCACCCATGCAGCAGCAGTCCCAGATATTAATCTTGATGATACAGACATAAGAATTATTAATAATTGCTTTGAAGAAACCTGAGTCTTCTGCTCAATATATACATGCTATCAACGAGCTTTAAAAAAGCGATAACTATTTTATTTGGTTTTGCAATAGGCAGATCTGGCACTTCATTCCCGCTTTTATTAGCTGCATGCCAACAAGCCTCCCAATCAAAATCCCATATATTGTCTACATGAAATTTACTATACCCATACTCCTTAAAATACTTGAGTACTTCAAAATCCTGATATGAAAATTTAGGTTCCTTAAATACTTTCAAATTGATATTTCTATTTTCCCAGCCCGCTAACCATTCTTGTGGAGTATTTTCAATTCGATTGATATTAAAATTCAACTTAGTTGGGTTATAAGCATATCTCCTGATATAAAAACCACTAGTCTTTTTTACGTTTTCCAGCACCGAGTAATATCTCATTTTCGAATAACTCACCTTCATTCGGGAAAATATAAAATGCATAATTTTAATATCATCAATATATTTATCCTTACCAGCTGGGTTATCAGGTACACGTCTGGAATGTATCTTTGTAGGCTTATGACTAATGCCATCATCTACATAACCAATAGGATAATACAATTCGTGACTATTGCCTCTTATGCATTTTTTTTTATCATTTAGTAGATCTGACCTTTCAAAATACAACGAAGTCCCTGGGTCCAATTCCCTTATCGTAGCCCAGGTTTGTTGATAAAGCATACTATCGGCAGAAATCAATTCATCTGCATCTAAACCAAGTAGAATTCTCTTTTCCTGTGGAAATAACTTTCTTGCCGTTTCAATTAATAAAATCTGCCTCTCGTCTTCGCAAAAACCATCATTATTATTATTTATTAAATGAACTTTTGGAAATTTGGAACAAATAGACCTACTGTTATCTGTTGATTGTTGATCAGCAATAATGATACAATCAGCAAACAGACTCGTGACTTCAAGAAACTGCTCCAGAATCCAATCTTCATTTTTAACAGGAGTGAGGACAATAATTTTAGTATTTGCAACCATAAAATTAAAAAATCATTTAAAACCGTGTACCGAAATTCTTAAATAAACTAGAAACAATTGACGGTTTATCGCTATCAGCGAAATATCCATAATCAACACTATAGCCATATCGCTGGTCCATGTGTACCCCATTGAATACCAGATGCATATTTGGCAATTTCTTTGCCCGGTATACCTCCTGAATAAAATCTAATTCCGACTTGGAAGTATAATTGTGACGCACCATATACAAACAGATATCGCATAACGGTGCCAATATCAAGGCATCTGTTACCAGGCGCAATGGTGGACTGTCAATCAAAATATTATCAAACTCAAAACGAAGCTCATTAAGCAGGACTTCCATTTCAGTACTTTCCAATAATTCCGAAGGATTGAATGGAATAGGTCCCGACTTCATCACAAAAAGATTAGGATGAACCCCAGATGGTTGAATAACCTCTTCTTTTGTAGCCTCGCCATTCAGCAAATCACTTAAACCTGGCTGTTCATTATCCAGATTAAAGATTCCGGTAATTTTAGGTTTCCGCAGATCCAGTTCCAAAATAATTGTTTTCTTACCTGATGCGGCTAATGAAGCACCAATGTTGCTGGTAACAAAACTTTTGCCTTCACCTGCTATGCTCGAAGTAAATAAGGTTACTTTAGCCTTACCTTTCCTGTTGTTTACTTGTAGCAGGTTAGTCCTTAATGCTCTCATTTGTTCCCCAATTGCATAAGACGCACGGTTTAAAACTACAATAGGAGCCTTGCTTTCTGAATGGCTTAACTCACAGATCACAGGAACACCGGTTGCCATTTCTAACTCATTTTTGGTCAGTACCACATTCTTTATCGTGTTCCTCCCTGCTATCAGTCCTATTGGAAGCAACAATCCACCCAATAAAGCCAATGCTATCGGATACTTTTTATTCGATTTTGGTTCATCATAGTAAGGCTCTTCTACCGTACGGGCATCTGTTAGTGTGGAGGCATAGCTAAGCGCTACTTCTTCCCTTTTTTGTAATAAATACACATAAAGGTTTTCCTTAATCCCTTGTTGTCTTTTGATGCTGACGTACTGTCTTTCCTGTCCCGGTATATGTTTTATAGACGACTCAATACCCGAATTGAAAGATTGCAATTGTTTTCTGGTCGTTAAGTATGACGATTTAATCCCATCAACTTTACTCTTAATTGCCTCTTTTGTACTATGGATCTGGCTATTGATAGGCGCAAATATGGGATTCTCTTCAGGAGTGGTTGCCAACAATCTATTTCGTTGCAACTGAAGACGGGTTAATTGTTCAACCAGACTCACTAATCCTGGATCTGCAATTCCCAGCGTTGCCGGTGCCGTACTGGAGTTAGAAGAATTCACATACCTTTCAATGCCGTTGATTACATTTAGCTGAATATTAACCTCGTTTAATTTGCTCTCATTTGTTTGCACGTTATCTAAATAAAGCTGCGATTGCGATGAGATATCCGTTAACCCGATACTGCTCTTATAATTTTCAACGTCTTTCTCTACATCCGTTAACTCTCCGGTAAGAGAAGCAAGCCGGTTATCGATGAATTTTAAAGTACTTTGCGTTTCCTTATTTTTGTCTTTAATATTCGAAACCTGGTACGCACTTATCAATGCATTCAGTATGGCTAAACCACGCTCAGGCACCTCATCACTCATTTGTAATCCAACTATAGGAGCCGTTTTATCTAAAGTAACGGTAATAAGTTGCTGATAGGCGGTAACAACTTTTTCCGGCTTTTCTATATTAATTTGTACTTCTTTTCCTATATATTTCTCAATCTCAGCAGTAGGTTTCAATATCCATGTTCCCAATTCATTCTTTAATGGCGTATTAAATGCGTAACTCACACTACTGCCATCTTCATTTTTTAAAATAAAGTTGCTCGCGTCTTTAATTGTGATGTCAAAGGTTCTGGTCTTAATCTTTTTTACAGGTGTTAGTAATTCAAATTGAACCGGTGATTCCTCATATAAATCTCTGTAAGAGTAATTAATACGTGTTTTATAGTTCACCCAAAGATGCAATTGGTTCACCACTTGCTCCATTAGTGGACGCGACTTAATAATAGCAACCTCATTTTCTATAATTTTTGGCGACTTTAAGATATCAAGTTCCTGAAGAGCAGCTTTAGCTGTGGAAGATGATTTTTGGTCGTCTTTAATGGATAACTTAGCCTGAATACTATAGACAGGTATATCATTTTTTATGTAAAGAATAGCGGCTGATACGCAAATCAATATACTCAAAAAGAAAAGCGGCCAATGGTACAGGTATTTATTTAATGACTCTCTGACCACTTTATTCGGGTTTTCTACGTTATTGTCGCCAAAAGATGTGTAAGGAAGCTGTTTGTATTTCATAGATAATTAGTTTAAAATGCTGGTAACTACAATGGCAACTACTGAAAGTGCCGAGAGTAAAATGCTTACTGTCCTATAGCTATTGTCAACTGAAGCATACTTTGTTTTATCAGGCTGTACATAGATTACATCATTGTTTTTAAGATAATAAGAGGAGGACTTAAATGTACTTGCAGAAGTCAAATCGATGTTTTGATACTCCCTTTTGCCATTCACTTCCCTAATCAGTAGAACATCAGTACGTTTGGCCGTTATATTTAAGTCGCCAGCCAGACTTAATGCCTCTAAAAGCGTAATCCTGGTATTTGAAACCTTAAAAACGTCTGGATGCGCCACATCTCCTAATACAGAAACTTTAAAATTGATGATCCTGACATTGACACTTGGCATTTTTAAAAACGCTAACAATTTTGCCTGAATCTGCTTTTGAGCAACAGTAGCGGTTAATCCGGATACTTTTATTGCACCAATAAGCGGGAGTTGAATTTCACCATCCTGGTTGACGAGGTACTCCGCTTTATTAGTTGAATCCTGCCATGCTCCAGGATTTAAGCTGGTCACATTTATGCCCAAAATGTCCTCAGACTGAATAGTAAGCGGAGAAAAATTCTCCACGTTCTCCTGTAAAGTTCCCGATCGGTTCAAATTCTGGAAGTAGGGAATCTTTTTATATGAATTACAGGAGGAGAAGAGTACAATTAAAAGAAATGCCTGAAAAATGAAAAATTTACTCATAGGACTACGTTATGTATGTGATTGAATTAATTAATATTTCCATTATTACCTCATTTTTTTTACACATTTAATCCCTTCTAATTAAAATTTATTCGCTAACCCGGTGATAATCATAAACACTTGTATAAAGCTTCGCCACTTCGCTTACAGCAACTGTTTTTCAGTTTAGAGAATAAAAATTATCAGATACTATTAAATAAAGTGATTATGATATAAATACGTGTAATAATGTTTTTTAAAGGTAAAGACTAAAACCAACACTAATTACTCATTTTGACTTGTGGATATTGTAGCGTGTAATTGTGGGAAATTTGTTGTGGTGAATTGACTATTATTGAACCAAAATTTAGAGAAAACAGGATAAAACTGGAAAGTCATAAAGTCTATATGGACAAACAGAACCGTTAAAAAGCGGAACATTCCGCACTTCTAGTATATATCAGTACAAAAATGAACCTAAACCAAGTTCTTAATCGATAAAATATACAGATCAGACCCATGCATTTTTAAATCCAATTAAACTGCACAAACGTGATAATTTTTATACCACTTTCAATATGTAAATCAAAATTATCCGCTAAATTAAAATACTTGTAATTTTTATAAAAAAAGGCCTGTAGAATACTTTATTAAAAGAAATTGGCAAAAACTATATGCAAAATATCAGACCATCAACAAACTTTCAAACAGCTATTAATAAATCGTTGCTACAACGATTTATTAAGCGGGTGATATCGTGCGCTTTAATCCGGAATGGTTTAAGAAGCATCCTGGAGACGTTGATGTAGTTACATGAGGTGATGCACATTGTCGGCAATTGCATAAAGGATCTGCAGGAACCTAAATGCTATCTTTTACTTCATGTATCTGTAAATAGTCTATGAAAAGTCCATGTTGAGTCCATGTTTTTATGCATAAACACGGACTCAACATGGACTTTTTATAGATTCATTATAGGATGGAAGATAATCGGACAAGAAAAACAATAGGATCAACCTACGGCTAACTTACCACTCTCTTTCCAGATATAAGCTGGCATTGCCTCTTTTAACCTCCATTCTATATTCATTGGTCTTGCTCCTGTAGAATTTATAAAATCTGCTTTACCCAGGAAAACATAAGACATAGTAGCCGTATACTCATCTTTATTTTGTTCGCGAACGAATAGAAGAATGGTCTTCTTCTTTTTTAAATGTTCAATATAAGATTGCCCTTTGGGAGATTCCGGAGCCGTGGCATTTTGAGATTGCCAATGGAAAAGATATTCATTTATGGCATAATCATCATACAGTGTAGTGGGGGAATATTCCTTTTCTGATTTCTTAAGCGTGATAAATAATGATTCTACATTTAGTTCCTTATTCAGAGCTACCCCCTCACGGTTGGAAGATATTGTACTAAAAGTATGAAGACCTATGGCCGCTAGTATCTCATCTCTGTTATATCTACTATGTACTTTTAGCGGGAAAGGAAAATCTAACTGAATATCCTTCTCCATGAAATCAATTTTACCCAGGATATAATCAATCAATTCATTAAGCTCAGATAGCATAACTGGGTTTTTTAATAACTGAAACAAACTATCCGCTAAAGTTTTAAATTCAGTTTTTTTACCTCCATTCTGCCATACATCATAATGAAGCATTAACAACATTAAGCTTTGGCTCTTGGTAGCACAAGGGCACTTGAATTGAGCAAGAGCCAGCTCTTTAATATAGCTCAGATAGCTAAATGAATTACACTGTAGAAGTTTCTTAACCAGCCGGGTAAGTTCTATTTCATTTGGCTCTTTAAAATCTGGTATCACTCCTGCATCTGCACAAAGCCGTTTCCAACTTCCTTTTTTGTAAATAAGGTTTATATCAATGTGATTAAAGGTGATGAAATTTTGAAGTGTTAAAGGTAAGGTGGTGTTGAACTTAAAGTTCCTTATTTTTGCCAGTAGCTGATTTCTATTAAAACCAATGGCTCCTTTTATGTTGCGCAATATAATATCCTGTGCCTTTTTTTCTAATATAATGGAACAACCTAATGGTAAATGAGGAAACTCATTTTCTATTTCTGTTAAAATAGAGGAATGGGTTTTACCAATTAATGCACGATACTTGTTTTCGAAATCATATTCAGGACGAGCATTCCCCACAAAATCCAATACGGTGAGACATTCCTTGTTTGATGCCAGACGTAACCCTCTTCCTAATTGTTGTAAGAATATGGTTAAACTTTCTGTAGGCCGTAAAAACAAAACGGTATCAATTTCTGGTATATCGACTCCTTCATTAAAGATATCACGAACAAATAAGTAGTTAATATCCTTACTCCGTAAACGGCTTCTGACTTCTTCTCTGGTATTGGAATTTTCACTGACTAAGTAATCAGCTTTTAATCCGGCCAGTGTAAATTTCTCCGCCATGTATTTTGCGTGATCTTGACTCACACAAAATCCCAAAGCCCTAACCTCAGTTATATCCGTTAAATACTTTTCACAATTTGAGATGATCTCCCCTACTCTTCTATCATTTTCCGTATATACTTTAGTAAGTTCAGCTGGTTCATATCTTCCATTTTTCCATGACAATTTAGAAAGGTCAACAGAATCAGAAACAGCGAAATATTGAAATGGTGAGAGAAGTTTTCGGTTCAGTGCTTCAGGTAAGCGGATCTCGGCGGCAATCGTATTACAAAAATCTTTCAAAATATCCTCACCATCCATCCTTTCAGGTGTCGCAGTCAAACCTAAAAGGATAGTTGAATTAAATTTATCTAATATTGGTCGATAACTGGATGCTGCTATATGATGAACTTCATCGATAATTATAAAATCATAAAAATCTGGAGAAAGGAATAATTCATTTATTCGATTTCTTAACGTTTGGACGGACACAAAAACATGTTCATAATTAATAGGTTCTTCGCCATCTACCCATAGCTCCCCAAAGTTTGCATCCTTTAATATATGCCTGAAGGTTTCCTGTGCCTGTTCTAAAATTTCTTTTCTATGGGCTACGTACAAAAGTCTGGCTCTTGCATTTTTGTCTTTAAAGCGTTTATAGTCAAAGCCTGAAATGACAGTTTTTCCTGTTCCTGTTGCTGCTACTATTAAGTTTTTATATCGATGATGAATTAAACGTTCTGATTCCAGGTTACTTAATATCTCTTCCTGATAAGGATGGGGTATCAAATCAAAGTAAGTAGTGATTCCTTTTTGATCTTTCGATCGCTGGATTTTCAATGCCTTATTTAACTTCTCTCTATCCTCGCCTGGTTTGTAATATTCAAAGTCTTTATCCAGCCAGTAGGTTTCAAAAGTTTTTTTGAACTTGTCGATGATGTGGCCAATTTCCTTTGTGGTCACTTTTAGGTTCCACTCGAGGCCTGTAGTTAAGGCAGAACGTGAAAGATTAGATGAACCAATATAACCGGTATTGAAACCGGTGTTACGTAAAAACAGATATGCTTTAGCATGTAAACGCTCATGTTCGGAGTTATAAGAAATTTTAACTTCGGTATTTTTTAATCCAGCTAAAAATTCAACTGATTTAACATCTGTGGCCCCCATATAAGAGGTTGTAATAATTTTCAATTTGCGACCGCTATTCGTAAATTCCTCCAATTCGGCCTTAAAAATTCGAATTCCTGAGAATTTAATAAAAGAGACCAGCCAATAAATTTCATCAGATGAAAGAATTTCTTTACGGATCTCACTTTCTAACGAAAGGCCTACATTGTTACCGGTAAATAATTCACTCTGACTAAAGCGTGTATAAGGACTAATCTGTTTTAGTCTTTCATTAAAATCGGGATATGGCGAATCAAGCTTAGAAAAAACAGCTTGTAAAATTTTTCCATCATTATCCAAAAGATTGCTAGAAAGAATAACGGCAGGAAGCTCTTGAATAAGAAGCTGAATGATTTTATTGGAAAGAACCACCTGTTGTAGCAGCTTGTCTTTTTCGGGAAGTCCATTTAAAGCAAATTTGATGGTCTCTGCTAAATACTGGCTTAGGTAACGGGCAGCTTCTGCTTTATCTAATATTGTCTTTTTTATAAAGAACTGATCTTCTTCAATTTCTTTCAGCTTATTATTTATAAGCTGGTTTATTAGTTGCTCGTATAATCCGAGCTCAAATTGAGCCATAATGGGTATAGATGATGATAACACCGATAGTACTCCGGTAAAACAAACTTATTAATTCATTTTATTTAATTCAGAAGGAATAAGGTTGATTTCCAAAAAGAATACTATCGATTAACTGTCTTGCATTGCTAAATGCTACCCGCTTATTTTGCTTTCAAGTTTAAATTTATTACTTTAAGCAGTGGACACTACTAGTTTACTTTTATAAATACGCCTAATTTATATTTGATTCACTATTACCGAATCAATACAAAGCACTACACATCAATGGTTTATTAATTCATACAAGTAAAATAACCAAATTCAAAAAGCATTATGGACAATAATTATAATCAACAAATAAACGTCGAAACGATTCAAAACTATCTCTTGCCCAACTTGCGAAAAATAGTGGTTGTAATTGTTACAATCATTCTATTATGGAGCAGCATTTTCCAGGTTGGCACCGAGGAAGTAGGTGTAATTACCAGATTTGGGAGATACAACCGTACGTTGGAACCCGGTTTAAATATAAAGATGCCTTTTGGTGAGCAGGTTTTTAAAGTGCCTGTGGAACGTCAGCAAAAACTGGAATTCGGCTTTCGAAGTATGAATAATGGCGACGGCAAAACGGAATATACGAAAGATGCAGTAAGTGATGAATCATTGATGCTTACCGGCGATCTGAATCTTGCTGATGTGGAATGGGTGGTTCAGTTCCGAATCAATGACGCTTATAAATATCTTTTTAAGGTTCGTGATCCTGAAAGTACGTTAAGAAATATTTCTGAAGCGGCAACGCGGCAGATTGTTGGCGACCGAACAGTAAACGAGGTTTTGACCATTGGACGATCAGAAATCACAGTAAAAATCCAGGAGCTTATTCAGGACATATGCAATGAGTACAGTATGGGGATTAAAATCGAACAGGTTGTATTGCAGGATGTAAATCCACCTGATCCTGTAAAAGCCGCTTTTAATGCCGTTAATGAGGCTCAGCAGGAAAAGGAAACGCTGATTAATCAGGCGAAATCGGAATATAATAAAGTGATTCCCAAAGCTAGTGGTGAAGCTGAAGCTACCATTCAGAAAGCAGAGGGGTATTCGATTGAACGTGTGAATAACGCACAGGGGGAAGCGGCTAGATTTAATGATTTATATAGCCAATATGTGAAAGCTCCTGAAGTGACTAAAAAACGACTGTATTTAGAAAATCTATCTCAAATACTTTCTAAGGCTGGAAATGTATTGGTAACAGATCAGAGTGGGGCAAACGTGCTGCCTTTGCTACAAATGCAATTTAATAAAGAAACCCTTAAAGCAGAGAAAAATGAAAAGTAATCGGATAATTATAGGTGTTATAGGTTTTTTAGTACTACTGGGGCTATTGTTAAGTGTATATACCGTTAAGGAATATGAACAGGTGGTGATTACACAGTTTGGGCGACCAATTGGTAAAGCAATTACTGCTCCTGGAATTTATATGAAGATACCCTTTATTCAAACCGCCAACGTTTTTGAAAAAAGATATATGGAATGGAATGGGGATCCTAATCAGGTGCCTACAAAGGATAAAAAGTTCATTTTTGTGGATACCTATTCGCGCTGGCAGATTACGGATCCATTGCAGTTTTTTAAAAGGCTGACGAATGAGCGCGGGGCGCAATCCAGATTAGATGATATTTTAGATGGGGAAACCCGTAATGTTGTGGCCAAGAATAATATTGAAGAAATTGTGCGTACAAGTAATAGAAAACCGGAACAGGATTCTATCAGCGAAGTTTTAGGAGATTCTTTAACCAAGGTTTATGTTGGTCGTGATAAGATGCAAAATATGATTCTTGCTTCTGCAAATAAACAGGCTAAAGAACTGGGGATAACGATTTTAGATTTTAGATTTAAAAGAATTAATTACGTAAAAGAGGTTCAGACCCAGGTTTATGAACGGATGAAAAGTGAACGGTATCGGATTGCTGATAAGTTTCGATCTGAAGGTCAGGGGGAAGCTTCCCGTATTAATGGGGAAAAAGACAGAGAATTGAAAAATATTCAGTCCACTGCTTTTAAAACTGCGGAAGAGATTAAAGGTAAAGCGGATGCTAGTGCGGCTTCCATTTACGCTGCGGCCTATAATCAATCTGCACAATCTAAAAATTTATATAGTTTTTTAAAATCTATGGAGACACTGGAAAAAACCTTTACAGAGAAAACATCAGTCGTGCTTTCTACGAATAGTGAGATTTATAAGTATTTAAAAAAATCGGATTAAGCGATACGCTTTCCTAGAATTTTAAGTCCCCTCTCCTGCCCGTCAAGGTCTGCTACATTGGGTAATGTTGCCCAGTCTTCGAATCCAAAGTTCCTGAATAACTTTAAACTAGGCTCGTTATGTGCGAAAATATAGCCGAGAAGGGTTTTTATGCCAAACTGAGGGGTGGTATCGATACAGTATTTTAAAATATCTTTGCCCAAACCTTTACCTCTATGTATGGCATCGAGATATATACTGATCTCCACAGTAGCTTGATAGGCGGGACGGCCGTAAAAGGATTGAAAGCTCACCCAACCTATGTTATTGTGTTCGGAATCTTCTATTATCCAAAGGGGTCTTTTATTGGGAGTATGTTCTTCGAACCACTTTTGTTTACTTTCAAGGGAGACGGGTTCGGTATCTGCAGTGACCATTCGGGACGATACGGTTGAATTGTAGATCTCAACTACTTTTTTCAGGTCTTCCTGAACTGCATCTCTATACTTTAAAACTGACATAAAAGGATTATCGTTTGGAAAAAGCATTTGCTTTCTACTGCAAAAGTAGTAATTGTAGCCGTTTTAAAAGGTGTACAACTGATTTACTTTTGGATAGAGATTTTAATGTTTTATGTATTGATGCGGAATGAAGAGCAGATTTTCCTTTTTTGAAACCTACTGGAGCTGAATTAAGAATTGTGGAAAAATTAAAGATTGGATTGCTAATATATTTAGTATTTTAGCAATCCCGTAATCAGAACAATATGGCCATAATCTCTAATCATCGGAACATAGCGCATTTTGATCTTGATACTTTTTTTGTCAGTGTGGAACGGCTAAAGAACAGCAGCCTGGTTAACAAGCCTGTTATTGTAGGTGGATTGAGTGATAGAGGGGTTGTTGCGGCATGCAGTTATGAAACGCGGGCTTTTGGTGTGCACAGCGCCATGCCTATGAAACTGGCCCTTCGTTTATGTCCGGATGCACACGTAGTTCGGGGAGATCATGATAATTACAGCCACTATTCCCGGATGGTAACGGATATTATCAGACAAGAGGTTCCTGTTTTAGAAAAAGCGAGTATTGATGAGTTCTATCTCGATTTAACAGGGATGGATAAGTTTTTCGGGTGCAGCAAATTTACCGGGGAACTGAAGCATAAAATCATGAAGGAGACCGGCCTCCCTATTTCATACGCCCTTGCTTCTAATAAACTAATTTCTAAAGTGGCCACCAATGAAGCGAAACCTAATGGGCAGATCGAGATTGATTATGGGCAGGAGAAACCTTATCTGGCACCACTGAAGATTGAGAAGATGCCTGGAATTGGTGATAAAACATCCAAGCTACTTCGACAGATGGGGATCGATACGATCCGGACGCTTAGTGAAATTCCACTTCGGTTGATGGAAAGCCGATTTGGGAAAAATGGGATTGATCTGTCCCGAAAAGCAAATGGCATTGATTTTTCGCCTGTGGTGCCTTTCTCGGAACAAAAGAGTATTGGGAAAGAGGATACTTTTGAGAATGATACGATCGACATGCAGTTCCTTCATAGTGAACTGGTTCGGATGACGGAAAACATTGCTTTTCAGCTTCGGCAACAGCATAAGCTATGTGGATGTGTTACGGTTAAGCTGCGCTATTCTAATTTTGACACCTATACCCGGCAGGCGAGTATCTCTTATACGGCTTCGGATGATGTGATCCTGCAGACGGCAAAGGAATTGTTCAAGCGGTTGTATGATAAACGGATGCTGGTGAGGCTGATTGGCGTGCGACTAAGTGACCTGGTTTATGGGCAGCATCAGATTGACTTATTTACGGAGACAGAAGAAAGTGTGCGGCTTTACCAGGCATTGGATCATATCCGTACACGGTTCGGGGAGGAAGCTATATTCAGGGGGACTGCAAAGCATTTAAGAAATCCAAAATGTACTTAAACTGCAAGACTTATTTTAGTTACCACTACGGTACATATAGTACGGAAGAACTGGTTAAGCAGGCCTTGAGTCAGCAGGTCCGCGCTTTGGCCTTAACTAATATTAACGGTACTCCTGACGTTTGGGAGTTTGTAAAGCTTTGCCGGGAAGGCAATATTAAGCCTCTTGTGGGTTGCGAAATAAGGAATGACCACCGCTTTAGTTATATCCTGCTTGCTAAAAATGAAGTTGGATTAACGGTTATTAATCGGTTTCTATCGCTTCATAAAAGGGATAAAACATTGTTTCCTGATCGTCCATCGTTAAGTGATGACGTTTATATCATTTATGAGCTAAATAAATTTGATCCTGCTGCACTAAGAGCCAACGAATTAATTGGTGTTAAACCTGCTGAGATCAATAAGCTTTACCGGGTACCGGTGGCGTTATATCCGGACAAGTTTGTGGTGCGGCAGCCTGTTACATTTCAAAATACGCGTTACTTTAGCTTACACCGTCTCTTGCGGGCGATAGATCTGAATACCTTATATACGAAACTGAACCCGGAAGATTTAGCCGGAAAAGATGAAACGTTTAAATTGGAATCGGAGATCATTTCCACCTTTGAAGAACACCCTACTATTCTTGCGAGAACCAATTTACTCATTGAAGAATGTGGAATTGAGACAACACTTAAGACGGATAAGAATAAAAAATGTTATACTGGTTCTCTGCAGGATGATCGTGACCTTTTAAAAAAGCTTGCCTTAGAAGGAATTACAAAGCGGTATAAAAACACGACTCAGGAAATTGAAGATCGCATTAATAAAGAGCTGAAGGTAATTGACAAGTTAAACTTTAATGCCTATTACCTCATGGTGTGGGATGTGATCAAGTTTGCTCAGGCGTCAAATTTCTTTTATGTTGGTCGTGGTAGTGGAGCTAATTCCATTGTAGCCTACCTGCTGGAAATTACAAATGTTGATCCCATTAAGCTTGATCTTTATTTTGAGCGTTTCCTGAATGAATTTAGGACGTCGCCTCCCGACTTTGACATTGACTTTAGCCATAAGGATCGGGATGCTGTGATTAGCTATATTTTTGATCGTTATGGAGAAGATCATATCGCTTTACTAGGCATGTACAGCACGTTTAAGCGGCGTGCAATCATCCGTGAATTAGGTAAAGTAATGGGTTTACCTAAGGCGGAAATAGACAGACTGGTGAGAAACCAGCAGGTTCGATTGCCTGAAGACAGTTGGCAACGCAAGATTGAGCAGTTTGGGAGTTTGTTGCTGAAGTTCCCTAATCATCATAGCATTCATGCCGGTGGGATGCTGATCTCCGAAAAGCCTATCTATACTTACTCTGCTCAGGAAATGCCCCCTAAGGGCTTTGCTACTTCGCAAATGGATATGATCCTGGTGGAAACAATCGGCTTGTTTAAGCTGGATATTTTAAGCCAGCGTGGACTGGGACATATAAAAGACACGATAAGCCTGGTTAAGAAAAACAAGGGTATTACCATCGATATTAATCGTGTGGATGATTTTATGCAGGATGAAAAAGTGGCTGCACAGATTAGAAAAGCGGATACGATTGGTTGCTTTTATATTGAAAGTCCCGCCATGCGTCAATTGTTATTGAAGTTAAAATGTGATGATTACCTGACACTGGTTGCTGCGAGTTCTATCATTCGCCCGGGGGTGTCGCAATCTGGTATGATGAAGACTTATATTCACAATTACCATCACCCCGATCAGGTAAAATATCTGCATCCTAAAATGGAGGATTTGCTTCAGGAGACTTATGGGGTAATGGTATATCAGGAGGATGTAATTAAAGTTGCCCATCACTTTGGGGGTCTGGATATGGCTGAATCGGATATTTTGCGTAGAGCTATGTCTGGTAAGTATCGCGGCACAAAAGAGATGGATCGGCTGCAACAAAAGTTTTTTGTTAATTGTGAGGAACGGGGTTATCCTGCACAGATTAGTCTGGAGGTATGGCGCCAGATTGCAAGTTTTGCGGGTTACTCTTTTAGTAAAGCACATTCTGCCAGTTTTGCGATAGAAAGTTATCAGAGCCTCTACCTGAAGACGTATTATCCGATGGAATTTATGGTTGGTGTAATCAATAACTTCGGTGGTTTTTATAGGACTGAGTTTTATTTCCATGAGCTTAAACGTGCGGGTGCCAAAGTGCACGCCCCTTGTGTGAATAACAGTGAGTTGTTTACTTCTATTATTGGCGATGAGGTGTATGTGGGTTTAATTCATATTGAAAAATTAAATGATAGTCTGAAAGAGAGAATCCTTTTTGAAAGAAATCACCATGGTCTGTTCCTGAGCTTAAAAGACTTTATTGAAAGGGTGCAGCCTGGATTGGAGCTACTTAATATTTTAATCCGGATTAATGCCCTGCGCTTTACCGGTATAAATAAAAAAGACCTGTTATGGCGGGCCAATTTCATGCAGAAAAGGGCTAAGGATCAAACTGTAGTAGCAGTCTTATTTCAGGAGGAAGAAGTGGAATTTCAACTTCCGGAACTGTATAGTAATCCTTTGGAAGAGGCCATTGATGAAATTGAGATCCTGGGGTTTTCTTTAGGGGATTTATTTAGTCTGGCAGATACCAATCATGCAGGGATTACTTTGGCTACTGAGCTCCCGGCTCATGTAGGAAAAGAGGTGACGGTAACGGGACGGCTGGTTACGACTAAAGATTCCTGGACGAAAAGAAATGAACATATGATGTTCGGGACTTTTCTTGATGCGCAAGGTAATTGGCTGGATACGGTTCATTGGCCCAACTCTTTAGTAAAGTTTCCATTTTTAGGTAACGGATTCTACAAGATGACTGGTAAGGTTATGGAAGATTTTGGCGTATATGCTGTTGAGGTACGCGCAATGGTCAAAATTGGCTACAAAGTGTAGTTTCGAAATATCATTAGTGGGTCATCTCTTGAACACGTATAGGGATATCGGGAAAATCCGATATATCTTTGTATCATGAATCAGGTAGAGATATTTAAAGCACTTTCAAATAAAACCAGATTACAGATTTTGAATTGGCTTAAAGAGCCGGAAGTTAACTTTCCGGAACAGCTGGATAATGGATTTGAAGAAGGAGTTTGTGTGGGTCAGATTCAAAAAAAGGCAGGACTCACCCAATCTACTGTATCCGAATATTTATCCACTCTTCAGCGTGCTGGTTTGGTTAAATCTACCCGTGTGGGTCAGTGGACCTATTACAAAAGGAACGAGGAAGCGTTTTCTACTTTAAGCCAGATCATACAATCAGAACTATAATTAAATTAATTTCGATATGAATAATGACAGTTTGTTCAGACCTTTTCAGCTGAAATCATTAAATATTAAAAACAGAATTGTGATGGCGCCTATGACGCGTTCATTTTCACCAGATGGTGTTCCCACTGCAAAGGTTGCGGCTTATTACCGTAAAAGAGCAGAAGGTGAAGTTGGGCTAATCCTTTCAGAAGGAACAGTTATTGACCGTATTTCTTCTTCTAATGATGCCAATATCCCCCATTTTCATGGCGAGCAGGCATTAGCAGGATGGAAGAATGTGATTGATGGCGTACATCAGGTAGGTGGAGAAATGGGTCCCCAGATATGGCATATGGGTATTATGGATAATCATCATTCAGGATGGTTGCCTTCTGAACCATTTGAAGGTCCTTCTGGTTTAAACAGACCCGGTTTTAGTAATGGCAGAACGATGACTGAAAGCGATATTGCGGATACCATCGTTGCTTTTGGTAAGGCTGCTGCCGATGCAAAAAGACTAGGGTTTGATTGTCTGGAACTTCATGGAGCACATGATTACCTGATCGATCAGTTCTTTTGGTCAGAAACTAATAAACGTACAGACATTTGGGGTGGTAAAACATTGCCGGAAAGAAGCAAGTTCGCGATTGAGGTAATTAAGGAAGTGAGAAAACAGGTGGGTGAGGATTTTGCGATAATTATTCGTTTATCTCAATGGAAACCTGCAGATTATACGTACAAGTTAGCCAAAACACCCCAGGAAATGGAAGCGTGGCTTAATCCGTTGGCAGATGCTGGAGTGGACATCTTTCATTGTTCACAACGTCGTTTCTGGGAGCCTGAGTTTGATGGTTCAGACTTAAACTTCGCTGGATGGGCTAAAAAATTAACCGGAAAAGCAACTATTACAGTTGGTTCGGTAGGGTTAACGGGAGAATTTTTGGCTGCTTTTGCAGGAGAGAGCTCTCAACCTAGTTCATTAGATGAACTGATCCGTCGTATGGATAGAGGCGACTTTGACCTTGTTGCGGTAGGCAGACCTTTATTATCTGATCCAAATTGGGTTAGAAAAATAAGAGAGAAGGATACTAAAGATTTGAAGGGATTTACTAAAGAAGCACTTGCTGAACTGGTTTTAGAGTAATTTTGATAAATCTTATTATTTTGGAAAGAGGATTATTAAAATCTTTTTAGCCTGTAAAGCTGCCAGTCAATCTTTGAAAGGCTTATTCTTCTTTGAAAGACTTATTCTTCAATATTTTTCATATTTAAAAAGGGCAATTTCCTTATGGAAAATTGCCCTTTTTAAATATGTATTCGTTTTAGAAATGAATTACAATTCAATTAGTTCTCTATGAAAGAACGTTTTGATGTTTGCTTAAGAAATCCTGATAAGCTAATTGAATTCCTTCAGGTAGCTCAATGGTATGTTTCCAACCGTAACCATGGAGTTTGGAGACATCCATTAATTTACGTGGAGTGCCATCAGGTTTGCTGGTATCAAACTCAATACGGCCTTCAAAACCTATAGCATCCTTAACCAATACAGCCAACTCTTTAATGGTCACATCTGTACCAGTTCCTATATTTACCAATCCGGGTTCATTATAGTGCTGCATCAGATAATAACAGGCTTCTGCAAGGTCATCAGCGTATAAGAACTCCCTCATTGGTGTTCCTGTGCCCCATATCACTACTTCTTCAGCTCCACTTTGTTTTGCTTCATGAAAGCGTCTGATCATGGCAGGTAAAACATGTGAGTTTTGTGGATGGTAGTTATCATTTAAGCCATACAGATTGGTAGGCATCACAGATATGTAATTACATCCATATTGATCCCGGTAGGCATCGCACATCTTTATTCCTGCAATTTTCGCAAGAGCATAAGGCTCATTGGTATATTCGAGGGGACCGGTTAACAAGTATTCTTCCTTTAAAGGCTGAGGCGCCATTTTAGGATAAATACAGGAAGAACCCAGAAACATTAATTTGGTAACCCCATTAAGGTAAGAATTATGTATAATATTATTCTGTATACATAAGTTTTCATACAAGAAATCGGCCCTGTAGGTACTATTAGCGACAATCCCTCCTACTTTTGCTGCGGCAAGAAAAACATAATCAGGCTTTTCTTTTTTAAAAAATTCAGTAACAGCGGCCTGATCACGAAGATCAAGTTCTTTAGAGCCACGTGTTAAAAGGTTTGTAAATCCTTCGGCCTTTAGTTTTCGTGTTATTGCTGACCCAACCATTCCATTATGGCCGGCAATATATATTTTACTCGTCTTTTTCAAAAGGTTATTTTATATAAAAACTAATGCGAAATAAGAGCATATTATCTCTAAGCCGCATTAGTTTAAATGAATTAATTATTCATATTGATTTTTAACGGTATACCCCAGTTCTTTAAGCGTACGTTCTTTGCGGAACAGCTCTACATCTGAAGTCATCATGTCTTTAACCAGTGCCGGTAAATCATATTTAGGAATCCATCCCAGCTTAGTGTTAGATTTAGTTGGATCACCGATCAAAAGTTCAACTTCTGTTGGACGGAAATAACGGGGATCGACTGCAACCACCTGAGTGCCTGCTTCAACCTGGTATTCAGGATTAGAGCAGGAAATAACGAATCCTTTTTCATCTATTCCTTCGCCTTTGAATTCGATATGAATTCCTACTTCAGAGAAAGCCATCCGGATGAAATCACGAACGGTAGTGGTAACACCTGTAGCAATGACAAAGTCTTCAGGAACTTCCTGTTGCAGAATCAACCACATAGCTTCTACGTAATCCTTGGCATGTCCCCAATCTCTTTTGGCATCCAGGTTTCCAAGGTATAGGCTACTCTGCATTCCCAGGGCAATCTTGGATACCCCTCTAGTGATTTTACGCGTTACAAATGTTTCTCCGCGTAATGGGCTTTCATGATTAAACAGGATTCCGTTACAGGCAAAGATGCCATACGCCTCACGGTAGTTGACTGTGATCCAGTATGCATACATTTTAGCCACAGCATAAGGAGAACGCGGATAAAAAGGTGTGGTTTCTGATTGTGGAACTGCCTGTACCAATCCATATAATTCGGATGTGGAGGCCTGATAGATCTTCGTCTTTTTAGTTAAGCCTAAAATACGAATGGCCTCAAGCAAACGAAGGGTGCCGATACCATCTGCATTTGCCGTATATTCCGGGGTATCAAAACTTACCTTCACATGGCTCATGGCTCCAAGGTTATAGATTTCATCAGGTTGTACCTGCTGAATGATACGGATCAGGTTAGTGGAATCGGAAAGATCGCCATAATGTAAAAAGAAACGAACATCTTCGTCATGAGGATCCTGATATAAATGATCAATACGATCGGTATTGAACATGGAACTTCTGCGTTTTATACCATGTACTTCATATCCTTTGGATAATAATAATTCGGCAAGATATGCACCGTCCTGACCTGTAATACCTGTTACTAAAGCCTTTTTTCTCATTTGTAATTTTTTAATTCTTATCTGTTTTGAAATATTATGATATTACAGATTAGGCAATTTACACAATTTGCTAATTGCTAACCCATATGTTACCTAATACTAAATAACCATTTCTCTTTGGTAGTAAATATAAGTTGATAATTCAAAATTTACAATAGATTTAATGCTTTATTGTAAATTTCATTACGGTTATACCTTTTTTGGACTCATATAAATATTTATATCAGCTCGATATCCTAAATCAATTTCATTAGATACTGTCCGTATCCACTTTTAATAAGTGGTGTAGCAACCTCTTTAAGCTGCGCTGCATTGATAAAACCCATCCGGTAAGCCACTTCTTCGATACAGCCAATCTTCAGTCCCTGGCGGTCTTCTATGACCTGTACGAACTGACCTGCCTGCATCAGAGATTCAAAGGTTCCTGTATCCAGCCAGGCTGTGCCACGGCTCAATACCCCTACCTTCAGTCTGCCTTGTTCCAGATACACTTTGTTCACATCCGTGATCTCATATTCTCCGCGTGGAGAGGGTTTAATATTTTTGGCTATCTCAATCACCGAATTATCGTAGAAATATAATCCCGGTACTGCATAGTTGGATTTAGGGTGTTCGGGTTTCTCTTCTATCGAGATCGCCTTTTTATTGGCGTCAAATTCCACTACCCCATAACGCTCCGGATCGGATACCTGGTAGGCGAATACGATTCCTCCTTTGGGTTCGCTCAGTTCCTGCAACAAATGTGAAAGGCCATCGCCATAGAAGATATTGTCGCCTAAAATCAAAGCCACACTATCTGTTCCCACAAAGTCTGCACCGATTACAAAAGCCTGGGCCAGCCCATTGGGCTCTGCCTGTACCGCATACGAGAAGGTACAGCCTAGCCTGCTTCCGTCACCCAACAGCTTTTCAAAGCCTGGCAAATCATGCGGGGTCGAGATGATCAGAATTTCTTTGATCCCGGCCAGCATCAATATCGACAGCGGATAATAGATCATCGGTTTATCGTATACCGGCATCATTTGTTTACTGGTTGCCAGGGTCAGAGGGTGAAGCCTGGTGCCTGAGCCTCCTGCAAGTATTATTCCTTTCATGCTTGTTGTTTTAATTTGGTGATACACGTAATTAAACTATCTCTCCAATAGGGGATTTTTAATCCGAAGGTGCTTTTGATCTTTGCTTTGTTCATGACCGAAAAGGCCGGACGTACTGATTTTGTCGGGTACTCCGCTGTGGTTACCGGATGAACCTGTACCTGTGTTTCGCTGATATCAAAGATGGCCTTGGCAAAATCGTACCAGGAAGTCACCCCTTCATTGCTGTAATGATAGATCCCGTAGGATTCGTTTTTGGATTCAATGATCGTCAGGATCGCATCTGCCAGGTCAATCCCATACGTTGGGGTACCTACCTGATCGGCTATGATGCTCAGTTCATCACGGTCTGCCCCAAGCTTGAGCATCGTCTTGACAAAGTTGTTCCCATATTCGGAATACAGCCAGCTGGTGCGGATGATGTAATGTTTTGCCGTCGCCGCGATCACTGCCTGCTCTCCCTCGAGTTTAGTCAGCCCGTACACATTCAGCGGATGGGTTTCCTCGCTTTCGGTCAGCAGATGCGGAACGTTGCCTTCAAAGACGAAGTCGGTGGAGACCTGTACCAGAATGGCATCATGAACACGGCAAAGACGGGCCAGGTTTTCTGCCCCTTCGCTGTTTATCCTTCGGGCAAGATCAACTTCATCTTCGGCTTTATCGACGGCTGTATACGCCGCGCAGTTGATCACATAGTGTGGTTTCTCGCTTTCAAACAGAATTTCAAGGGTTGCCATATTCAGGATATTGCCCTTATCTTCTCCCGGAAAAACGATATCTTGTATTGATCTTTCGGCCGAGACCTTTTTCAGGCAGCTGCCCAGTTGTCCGGATGCCCCCATTACCAGGATCTTGCTCATCGTGTTAATCTTTCTTTAAAGGTTTGAAATGTAGCATTGACCTGGTCTTTTTCTGATACCAGGATATCCCCTGCGGGAAGCTGCCAGTCTATGGCCAGATCGGCATCACTATAAAGCAATGACCCTTCGGAGGCTTTATTGTAATAGTTATCGCATTTATAAAAAAACTCCGCTTCAGGGCTCAGCACGGCAAAGCCATGGGCAAAACCGCGTGGAACAAATAGCTGTCTTTTGTTTTCAGCACTCAGCAGCACGCTGACATGCTGACCGAACGTAGTTGAACCTGCACGCAAGTCTACGGCTACATCCAGTACCGTGCCTTTAATGGCACGCACCAGTTTAGCCTGTGCATAGCTTCCCTGTTGGAAGTGCAGGCCACGCAGTACTCCATAGGTGGACAGCGACTGGTTATCCTGTACAAAATGTACATCCAGTCCGGTCTTTTCATTAAAACCCGCTTCATTGAAACTCTCAAAGAAGTAACCCCTTGAATCGGGGTAGACGGCCGGCTCGATGATGAAACAGCCTTCGAGTTGTGTAGGGATGATATTCATGTAATTCTTTTATGCTGGGGTGATGGAATTGGTAATGGAATTAGCGTGCGTTATATTGCCCCTGATAATAGGACTGGTAATTGCCCGAGGTGACGTTTTCAAGCCACTCTTCATTCTGCAGGTACCAGTCTACCGTTTTCTCCAGTCCTTCTTCAAACTGAAGGCTTGGGGTCCAGTTCAGTTCCCGCTGTAATTTGGATGAATCGATCGCATAACGCAGGTCATGGCCTGCACGGTCTGTCACAAAGGTGATCAGTTTGGCTGATGTTCCTGGCTCGCGGCCCAGTTTGCTGTCCATAATCCGGCACAACTCATGAATCAGGTCAATGTTCTTCCATTCATTATGACCACCGATATTGTAGGTCTGTCCCGCTTCTGCACCATGGAACAGGACATCGATCGCACGGGCATGATCTTCCACCCATAACCAGTCGCGTATATTATCTCCCTTACCATATACCGGTACGGGTTTGTTGTTCTTGATGTTGTTGATGGCAAGCGGAATCAGCTTTTCAGGGAAATGAAACGATCCGTAATTGTTCGAACAGTTGGAGATCACTGTATTCATTCCATACGTGTCGGCATAGGCCCGTACGAAATGGTCGGAACTGGCCTTCGATGCGGAATAAGGACTATGAGGATCATATCCGGTTTCTTCTGTAAACAGGCCTTCTTCACCCAGTGTTCCGTATACCTCATCGGTGGAGACATGATAGAAACGATGTGCAGGATATGCGTTCTTCCAGTACTTGCGCGCTGCGTTAAGGAGGTTGACCGTGCCCAGCACATTAGTCATCACAAACTCTAAAGGATTGAAAATAGAGCGGTCTACATGGCTCTCTGCGGCCAGGTGGATCACCGAATCAAATGACTCTTTTTCAAAAAGGTCATCAATAAAGGCGGCATCCACGATATCGCCTTTTACGAAACGGTAATTAGGCTGATCTTCTATATCTTTTAAATTGGCCAGGTTACCCGCATAAGTCAATTTATCCAGGTTTATGATCTGGTATTCGGGATAGGTAGTAACAAATCTTCTGACTACATGTGATCCGATAAAACCGGCTCCCCCTGTGATGAGTATTTTCTTCATAAATTATCTTACTAGCAAATATGAACAAATCTACACACTTTAAACGAAATCAAATCAGTACAGTATGAAACAAGTATTCAAGATGCTCTCGTTACTAATTATTAAAAAACAAAGTTTTTCTAAAGTTTAACTTCAAACAACATAAGAAATTGCAAATCTGAATTATATCTAGCGTTTAGTTTATAAAAAAAATAAAAGATAAACATCCAAACTAATCTTCTTTCCGTACATAGATAATGAGCATATATGTATATTAATGTTTTTTGGAGTCTCAATATCGGTACAGATATTGTTTATTGAACAGAAGATGCGAGAATATCTGATTAAGTTATGTGACGCAGGTCACTTTTATTATTGTAAATTTATATAAATGAGATAAATAACGAGCAAAAAATTCCACACATGAGGAAATAAATACACAGATCGTGTATATATAAACAAAAAAAACACTTGGTAACACTAGTTTTAAATTAACTAACTCTCAAAACATGCTAATTCATCACGGACAAATTATCGAAAAAGTAGTAAGAAGAAATGGGCACTCAATAAGTGACGTTGCACGCTTAACGAATGTAAACAGACGCTCAGTCTATAACTGGTTTAATCAACAACAACTTAAGCCTGAAATTATTTATAGGATTGGATGTGTCATCAATCATGATTTTTCTGTAGAGCTACCGCAGCTCTTCACATCTGAAGATTTTCAAAAAGGATTTAGAAAAACTTCATTCTTAAATAATAGTACGGATCAACCTGAGGATCTTTACAATAAACATTATTGGAAAGATAAATACATTGATTTACTGGAACGCTACAACACCTTGCTTTTACACAAGGTATCGGTGGCGTAACTATTTTAATTTATGCATGCCTTAGATCAAGATATTCTAAGGTACTTTTATTTACTAATGAAGGTTCTGTAAGATATAGCATCACATTGCTAATTATATTATTTTTATTCAGATACTTTTCAGCATACCAGCGACCATTTACGGTTTCGCTGGTATGGTCTGATACACAGCAATCCAGAATCGCTTCTTTTAAAGCATTATCATCCTCGCTTGGAATCACAATTCCCATTTCATGATCCATTATAACTTTATATAAAGAAGTGCCCGGATCGGCTGTTACTAGAGCCAAACCTCCTGATGATAATATTCCTGTTAATTTTGATGGCAACATTAGATCTGCTGCATTTTTCTTTTGTAGAACAAGATGCACATCGGCCATATTTAACAAGCTATTAAACTGTTCTAGAGGTTGAAGTGGCAAGAAAAAGATATTGCTTAACCGCTCCTTGTTAACTAATTTAATCAAGTGCTCTTTATATGGTCCAATTCCACAGATCACAAATTTAATAAATCCATAAGCCTGCAAGCTTTTAGCAATAGGAACCAGGCTTTGCAAACCCTGTTTTTCACCAATACTTCCTGAATAAAGAATAATTTTATCCTCTACGTTAAATCCCCAGGCTTTTTTTAATGATTGCCGATCAGTAATAGGAAAAAGCTTTTGAGTATCGACCCAATTAGGAAACATAATAATATCACGCTGAACCTTCTTTTGAATATTCGCTTTCATTCCTCCTGAAATAGTACTTACATAATCCACACTATTCAGTATATATTTTTCGAGCATGAATAAAATCCTGAAAGCAATGTCACCCTTAATTATTCTTAACTGTTTGGCAGACTCAATTTGCATATCATGCACATGATAATCTATCTTACCACCTTTAAAAAAACGATAAAACAGACTAAGAAAACCTAAATGGAAAGGAGGTGCCATTACAAAAATCTGATCATGTTTTTTCTTGAACAGCAAAAAGAATATTATAAAAAATGAACTTATAAAAAAAGTAAGCTCTTGCAAAACTCTCTTTAAACCGGAAGGAACTAAAGGTATGTACATAGGACAACGAAAAACAGTAAGCTTCCCTTCCTTCTCTGTTTCCTTTTTAAACCATTTGCCCGAATATGGTTTATGAATACTCCAGTTAGGATAATAAGGAAAAGATGTAACCATGGTAACCTGGTAGTCATCATCTACAAGCCAGTCCACCATTTCACCTGTATATTTTCCTATTCCGGTTAATTCGGGAGCAAAATTGATTCCCAGAATTAACACCTTTTTTTTATGAGGAGTACAGACCTTCCTATTTTTAGCTTTAAACTTATGTTCCTCTTCATGAATAGGGGAAACAGATACCTCTTTTGGCTCATGCTGTTTTTTAACTACTCTCCCTAGATTCAATTTTTCCACGTACTGTTTCATCACAATTGCAAGAGCGAAACGACTCTCAAAAGCCTGCCTGGCATGCTCTCCCATAACTATTTTATCATTAGAAGATAAGTTATGCCAAAATTGAAGAAGAGTTCCTGTACCGTATAAGGTATCATCAGCAACTAATCCCGCACCTTCATTAGCAATATCATTCCATATGTTCACCTGATTTGATATCAGCACCGGTTTACTGCAAGCCAAAGCTTCAACTACTGCGATACCAAAATTCTCCTGATGACTGGGCAAAACGAATGCATCACACCCATAATATGCACCCCATTTCAAATTACCAGACAACATTCCAGGGAAAATGATGTGATTGCTACTAGACGAAATAGATTCAGCCAGTTCCATTAACTGCTTTCCATGCAGGCTCTCTAACCCTGGTCCGGCTAAAAGCAATTTAGGTAGTACCTGCAAAGGATCTTTTTCTAAAAGCGAATGAGTAAATTGCTTATAGGCCTGAATCAACATCGCTATTCCCTTTTTCTCATCTATTCGACCAAGAAAAAGTAGATATCGCTGATTTTCAAGTTCCGGAAAACGCGCATAGAAATCCGCCATCATCACTGCGTTTTTTACAGGAGGTTCTTCAACACCAAGTCCTACTACCAATTCGCTTTTAGGGTGAAATGGCAGAAAGGTCATTTGTGCTAATCTTTTTTCCTCATCGCATGTAAATAAAATGCCATCTGCAAAATTAACAAGCTTTTGCTCCACTAATTTCCAATAAATAATGTTCCGTATCGCTTTTAACTTTCTTCCCTCCGCTTTTTGAAAATATGGATCAAGCATACCATGAGTCATGATATATAATTTAGGCCGATTTTCTGCAATTACTTTTAGTGCTTTATACAATGCATATCCAGGATATTGCCATAAACCATGAAGAATAACATTGTCATATAGCTTAAGATTCTGTATTAACCAAGGATAAAAAGATTTATGATAATGCCATGGACCTGTTCCTTGTCCAACAGCATGAATCTTGATAGCACTACTCTTGATATAATCACTTAGAGGATCATCAAGACAAACAACTTCATTTTGAATTCCTTCATCATACAAGCCAATAATAAGTGTCCTTACAGCTTGAGACACTCCGCCAAAATTAGGATTCACTGAAGGAACAACATGCAGTACTTTCATTTATTGATAGATTAGATATAGCTATTTAATTGTTGAAATATTAAATTGATCTGGCAAACTGAGTATTATAAAATCACACCTCATATTTGAATAACAAGAGTGAAAAAATATTTAACAGCAATCCATATTAAGTATTCTTTACATCACTTAATAAAACATAAATAAAGTGCTATTAAGTCATTAAAAAAATTAATCTCTATTTGAATATGCCTTTAATTATTATCATAAAAGTAACGTCGTTATTCTGATTATAGGAATAAATCTAGTATATGTAGCAAAACGCGGGAATTAATGAGAAACACTGGCTACCAATTAATTATATGTGTGAACTATTGTAAATAATAGTAACCAGTTCAATATTTCAATATGTTTCATAAGTTTTCACACTTATCTACAAAGTGTTATACATGGTGAGAAAGTATCAGATTTTCGAGAAGGTTTTTAATTAATTTCGTATTAATGTTAAGTTATAATAACAAGATTAATACAAGTTATACAAGGTCAGAAATCAGGGATATGAACGGAACTTTACTTACAAAAAATGAAGGTTTAAAAAAGACATGGATGGTGATCTATACACGTTCAAAATGGGAAAAGAAAGTTGATCGCTTATTAAAGGAAAAAGATATAGAATGTTTTTGCCCTCTGGTAAAAACTAGTCGTAAATGGGCAGACCGAAACACAACTGTAGAAATGCCTTTGTTTAGTTCTTATTTATTTGTTCGTATTAATTCACTGGAACAAAATAAAGTAAGAGAAACAATGGGAATCATCAATTTTATTTATTACTGCGGTAAACCGGCAATAGTAAATGATGCTGATATTGAAAAAATAAGACAAATAGTAGATACATACAAAGATATTGAAACTTTAAGCATACGAGATTTTTCTCCTGGAGATCGAATCAAGATAACACAAGGAGCTTTCATTAATTGTGAGGGGGAAATTATGGAGGTTAAAGGCAAATCAGTTTTAATAAGTATCCAACAATTAGATTGCGTATTGATCGCAAAAGTATCCGTTAATCAAAATATCATATTTGCAAATTCTATTGCTGGTTCAGCATTGGCTGCACAGGCTTAACTAAAAAAAAACATGAATGAAAATTTCAAAGATCAGCACTATGGACAAATTATTGAGAAGGTAATTAGGAGAAATGGGTACAGCATCAGTGAACTTGCACGCTTGACGGATGTTAATCGCCGCTCAGTATATAATTGGTTTAACCAAAAATATCTAAAACCTGCAATTATTCATAAAATTGGTGTAGCTCTTAAACATGACTTCTCAAATGAGTTTCCTGAGTTATTTATGAAAACCGACCAACGAAGCCTCCCTAACACGCCTGATGAAGCCGTATATGTTGAGGAGGAATTTGACGGAAGAACACGAAACGAGCAATATTGGAAAGACAAATATATTGACTTGTTGGAAAAACATAACCAGCTACTACTAGCCTACGTTGAAAAGAATTCGCTTTATCTATAAAAGATCGGCGATAATAATCCCCCATAATCAGGGGGTAACCCATTAAATTAGATAGGTAGATTGTTTTCTTGCACGGGACTTAACATTGTTTTTAATAAGAAACCAATTTCTCTTAAAAAGAGGAGATGTGGTCTTATTTGTTCAATGGTTAAATCTCCGCGTGCAGAGTCAATTAACGTGTCCGAAATTTCTTGAGTAAGCACCTCAAATTGTGCCACATTGTCCAAAGGCATAAATTTTCCACACTGCTCAATGAATGCCTCGATCTCCTCAATGTTGACTACATAATCAGTTCCATTCATTTTCAGCATTGGCTGATCATGAAAGCTTATCGATTTTTCTATTACCATCTGTGCCATAAGTAAATATACGTATATAATAAGGTATTTATACGCAAATAAAAATAAAGAGTTTTTATATTTTTAAATAAAAAAAAGAGTATAAATACAATTATGAACTTATTGTATTTATACTCTTTCGGACTATTAGTAAGGAATTTAGGAAATTATATGTCTTTACTATTAAACAACATTTATATATCATGTTCTTTTTGTTAAAAATTAATTGATAAGATTTAAAACCAAAACAAAAATATATTTAATCTCTAAACTTCCGCTCTATTATTTTATCTATTATTCCACATTTTCGACTTTATAAGACCAATTATAACCTGGCATCTACTATTTCCCGTCTTAAACATGCTTTAGTATCAAATATTACTCCATCTTCCATCTTTAAGGCCTCATAATCTAAACCTAAGAACTCTTTATGAGCTACCGCAACTATTATGGCATTATAGCGAATACTCATATCTAATGTATTTAATATATCCACCTTATATTCCCGTTTAACTTCTTCTTTATCTGCCCATGGATCATAAATAACCACTTCTACTCCAAAATCCATTAATTCATGATAAATATCAACCACACGGGTGTTGCGTACATCAGGACAATTCTCCTTGAAAGTAACCCCTAAAATCAACGCCTTAGAGCCTTTAATACGTTGATCTTTTTGAATCATAAGTTTAACCACTTTATCAGCTACGAAAGCCCCCATGGCATCATTTACCCTTCTGCCTGATAAAATAACCTGTGGATGATACCCCAGCGACTGCGCTTTATAAGCCAGATAATAAGGATCGACCCCTATACAATGCCCTCCAACTAGTCCTGGTTTATATTTTAAAAAATTCCATTTGGTACCTGCAGCTTCAATAACATCATTTGTATCAATTCCAATCCGGTCAAAAATGAGCGAGAGTTCATTCACAAAAGAGATATTTACATCACGCTGCGCATTCTCGATCGCTTTCGATGCTTCCGCAACCTTTATACTAGGTGCTTTATGCGTTCCGGCTAAAATAATAGAACCATATAAGGCATCCACTTCATCAGCAATGAAAGGCGTTGAGCCACTGGTTACTTTTTTAATTTTAGTGAGCGTATTAATTTTATCTCCGGGATTTATACGTTCAGGCGAATATCCCGCAAAAAAATCTTTATTAAATACTAAACCAGATACTTTTTCCAGTACAGGAATACATACCTCCTCTGTACAACCCGGATAAACTGTAGACTCATAAATGACCACATCACCTGCTTTTAATACCGAACCCAGCATTTCGGAAGCCTTTATCAAAGGTTGAAGGTCGGGCGATTTAAACTCATCTATTGGAGTAGGCACAGTAACTATAAAGGTATTATAAGCAGATAAATCCTCCTTGTTCCATGAAAAGCAAAGACCTTTGCTAACCATAACCAGTTGTAAATCATCAATATCAGCTTCCTGTGTACGGTCTCGTCCTTCCGACAGTTCCTTTACACGCCCCTGATTGATATCGAAACCCAATACAGGGTATTTTTTAGCAAATTCGATAGCAAGAGGCAATCCTACATATCCGAGACCAATAACCGCAATCCGTGCATTTTTAGCCCGATATGTATGTCCAATAGAATCCATAGGGTAAAGTTAATATATTTGTCAAATAATGACGATAAGCTATGCACTAGAACTTCTGGGATGTATTTCCTTTGCTATCTCCGGAACGTTCGCCGGGATCCAAAAAAGGCTCGATATCTTCGGTGTCCTAACAGTTGCTTTTGTTACCTCTATTGGAGGAGGAACGGTTCGCGATATACTCATGGGTGAGTTACCGGTAAGCTGGATGCTGGATAAATTTTATGCTGGTGTAACTTTTTTTTCAACCATTGCAACATTAATCTTCTGGAAGCGTCTAAAAGCTTTTAAGCTACCTTTATTTCTATTTGATACCATTGGTCTTGGTTTGTTTACCATCCTAGGTGTACAAAAAGGTCTTAATGCAGGATTAAAACCGGAAATATGTGTTGCTTTAGGTACCATAACCGGATGTTTTGGAGGTATTACCAGAGATATATTACTGAATAATATCCCATTACTATTTCGAAAAGAAATATATGCTACTGCATGTATTGCTGGAGGATTGGTGTATATTACATTGATAAAAGTAGGAATCGATATTAATATCACCCGATTTACTTCAATTATTGTGATCTGCATCATACGAATTGTGGCGGTAAAATATAAAATGAGTTTGCCAAGAATGTATTGACGAAAAAAGTATGAACAAAATCCTTCGCCTTTTCACTGTTTTATCCTGTATTGTACTGCTATTAACCTATCTGGCTGGCCACATAGATCCCCGGTCATTTTGGCCATTAGCGTTCATCAGCCTGGCTTACGTGCCCGTATTGCTCATTACCTTCCTCTTCCTGTTTATATTAACCTTACAACGATCCTGGTTTGCACTAGTGCCGCTTTGCTGTATTTTATTGGGATGGTCTAACCTGACAAACTCGTTCAGCTTGCATAAAAGAGCATTAATGGAACCTAAAAGTGCATTGGCCGATTCCTCCGCAATCAGAGTGATGACGTACAACGTTCATTTTTTTAATGAAGCCACTCAGGACCCTGAAAACAGCCTAGGTGTGTTCAGCATAATCAATCGCATTCAGCCCGATGTAGCCTGTTTTCAGGAATTTTATAGCGATACCAGGCCTAATAAGCTAAATTCCGTAGATTCCTTAAAAAGAATCCTCCACACTACTAACTTCCACTATGTAGACTTTAGCAAGCAAGGTTCAGGAATGGCTATTTTCGCTAAATATCCTATTGTAGCAAAGGGAATAATTCCCTTTTCAGAGGATCATGATGGCAATCAATGTATTTATGTCGACTTATTAAAGAATGGGCACACATTCAGGATTTATGCCGTTCACCTCGAGTCTATTCGCCTCCAGCAATATCAGCTCAATTATATGAGTAAATTCATTAAGGGTAAAACACAAAAGCTAAGACCCTCTAAAAAGATTGGCGGACAGCTAAGAAGAGCCTTTCTTGAACGTGCCCATCAGGTCGATCTGGTGCGTGCACATGCTGCTACAAGTCCCTATCCTTATCTTATTTGTGGCGACTTCAATGACCCACCCTCTTCCTACGCTTTCAATCAAATGGCAAAAGGAATGCAAAGCACATATAAAGAAAAAGGAAGTGGCCTATACGCGGTAACCCTGCACAAAGGTTTTTTACGCTATCAAATTGATCATATTCTAACTTCACCCGGATGGAGCGTTCTTTCACATATTATTGTGGCAGAAAAAGCTTCCGATCACTATCCTGTATATACTGACTTATCATTGAGCACTTCAAGCAAATAGTATCAAATAACAAATCAGTAACTTTACCACTCTGATAAAGCTTCACATATGCCAGATAAAAAAATCAAAATTCTTTATGTTGATGATGAAGAAAATAACCTGTTTTCCTTTAAGGCTGTTTTCCGCATAAAATATAAAGTTCTGATTGCTAACAGTGGAGATGAGGCCCTTAAATTAATGCGCTCCAATCAAGTCCACATTATCATCACGGATCAAAGAATGCCCAATATGACAGGCGTCGAATTTTTAGAAAAAGTGATTGAGGAATTTCCCGATCCTATCCGCATCCTATTAACTGGTTATGCTGATATGGCAGCCGTAGTAGACGCCGTAAACAAGGGGAAAATATTCCATTACCTGAGTAAGCCATGGAATGAAGAAGAACTTGATATGACAATTAAGCGTGCATACGAGGTATATAAGGAACACGAAGAAGTGAAAATCATGAATGAAAAATTAGCCACCTCTAATGATCAGCTTGAATTTATATTAAGGCAAAAGTTACTCGATTAAACACCATCAAAGCTTACTTACTCGGAATAATCACTTTAAAAGTAGTTCCCTTATTCAACACGGAGCTAACCTCTATATGTCCGTTTAGCTTTAATATTGCACTCTTCACATTATAAAGACCAAAACCCGATCCTGTAGATTGAGATGTAGCCCTGTAAAACAGATTAAAAATCTCATTGATATGATTTCTCAGAATCCCAATTCCATTGTCACTTATTTGAAAAGTTGCCTGTTCTTTGTTCACCTCAATACTGAGTTCAACAACTTTATCCGACTTTCCCTTTTCCTGATATTTGAACGCATTGGATAAAAGATTATTCAGAATAAGCTGTATTGGCGCCTCATCATTATAGAAAGGTTCCGACTGATCAATCTTTAAAATAAAAGAGATGTTCCTTGTTTCTGCAATTACCTGATAAATATTTTTTAAACCTGATGCTATCTCCTTGAAATCAATTTCTTTAATCTTCAGTTCTCCTCTTTGCAAACTATGGTATTCATGCATATTCACAATGTAATTATCGAGGTTTTCCAACGATTTCTCCATCATGCCCAACACTTCTTTCATACCTTCAACATCATCAGTTACCCTGGCTACATTGATTGCACCCAGAATACCAGAAAGCGGACCACGGATATCATGACTCACACTATAGGCAAACTTATCCAGTTCGCTATATGCTTTCTGCAATTCATCGTGCTTAACAGCAAGCATATAATTGCTGATAAAAAATTTATTGGCCTCTTCAATTGCTGAAATAATGTCAATCTCCGCCCATGGCTTTTTAACAAACCTGAAAATATTCCCCTTGTTGATTGCATCAATAATAGACTCCACATCGGTATAAGCCGTTAGCAGTATCCTAACTACAGATGGATATTGAGATCTAAGGTCATCAAAAAACTCAACTCCTGTCTGATCAGGCATCCGTTGATCACAAAATACAATCCTTATATCAGAATTTTTTTCCAGATGCAAGTAGGCTTCTGCTACATTTTCCGCAATATAAACCTGATAATCAAAGCGAAAGGATGCTTTGAAACCTATTAAATTATCAGGCTCATCATCAATGTATAAAATTTTTATCTTTTCTGCCATTGGGTTCTATTTTATGCGAACAACTTAATTCAGATGAGATAATGATTGATTATTATGAATGGGTATTTGAAGACTAAACTGCGAGCCTTCACCTGGTGAAGACATAACACTTATCTGACCCTTATGTTTTTTGATCGTATTGTATGCAATTGACATACCCAAACCGGTACCCTCACCCACATCTTTAGTAGTAAAGAACGGCTCAAATATTTTTTTCTGCGTTTCAGGTCCCATTCCTATTCCATTATCATAAATATTTATAAACACATTTTCTTCATCAGCATAAGTCGCAATTTTCAACTCTCCACCCGAAGTACTACCAAATTTTGTATGGATAGCATGTATACCGTTAATAATAATATTCAGAAAAACCTGGTTTAGCTTTCCGGCATAACATTCAACTAAAGGCAATTCACCATACTCCATTATTACCTTAATATTGTTATTCAATTGATTATTAGCAATAATCATGGTCGAATCAAGGCACTGATTAATGTCCGCCTTCTTTAGGTCATCTTCATCCAACCGCGAAAAAACCCGAAGTCCCTTTACTATTTCTGCAGTGCGCGATGCTCCTTCATTGATCCCTTTAACCAGCTGATTAATTTCTACCTTAAGATAGTCAAAATCAAGCTCTTCCTTATATTCTTTAATACGCAGCTGTTTTGCAGAAATAGTGCTATCAGACAAACCAACAATTTCAATTTCATCCAGTGCAGCAAGTAAAATATCAATATCCCGCTTTAATGGATTAATATTGGAAGTGACAAAATTTATAGGATTATTTATTTCATGTGCTATACCTGCAGTGAGCTGACCTAATGAAGCCATCTTTTCTGATTCAACAAGCTGAGATTGTGTTTGTTTCAGATTTTCTAACGTACTATTAAGCTCCTCATTGGCTTCATGCAATTCCGATGTACGTTCAATCACTCTTGCTTCCAGAACAACATTTTGCTCTTTTATGATCCGCTCATTCTCTTGCAATGCCTTTAAAGTTTCCAGCTGCGACTGCTCCTTTTCCACTTTAAGAATATTTATCTTATCAGCTAATGCAAATGATAGCATAATCGCTTCGAAAGCAGATCCAATCAGTAAGGTAAAGTTGGTAATGTTGTTGTAATGGAAAATAAGGTCAAAATCTTTCAGTACATAAATGATCACACAAAAGATAAAACCGGTCCAGGCTATCAGGAAGAACTTTGCAGGGCGAAATCCCTTCAGCATGATCACTACAGCCATATACAACACATACACTGCACTAACCATGGCCAAAGCCAACATCATGGTATAACTAAAATTGTGAAATCCAGCTATAGCCAAAGAAATCTGGATGCCATATAAAGCCCAAAAAATGTAGGATATCCGGTGTAGTAATGGCGTATATTGTTTAGAAGAAAGAAAGTGCTTTGAAAATTCAATGGCCGCAATACCAATAAGCGAAGTACTGATATAGATGAACATATCAGCTATTTCCGGATAGGCAGGAAGAATAAACCGGAAGATATAACCCTGCATAGATGCCTGCGTAAGCATTACAATGCCCAAATAAGACACATAATATAAATAGGTAATGTCTCTTATCGAAAAATAAATAAACAGGTTATAAAGCAGCATAACCATTATTATCCCGAGATAAATGCCAAACAGCAAATCAATAATCATGGCATTTTCCACTACCTCTTCTATCGAACCGACGTAAATAGGCAGCGTAAGTTGCTTCCCACTTTTCACCTTCAGATAAATTGTCTGACTCTCGCCTTTTATAATCGGTACTTGATAAATGTAGGTTTGATGTTTAACGAACCGATTATTAAAAGGCCTTCTGTGCCCGGTAAAATTTGTACGCGTAACCGAATCTCCTTGTACCTGGTAAAAATCTACATAATCCATCATGGATTGCGTCAGCTGGATTCCCATGGCCTTCGAATTACTCTCATTCTTCAATGTAAACCTGATCCAATACGAGTAAGGGGTTGTCCCCAGATTAGGGAACTGACTACCCGATGATCTTTTAAACTCCTTTGAAGACAAAGCTGATCGTAGCGACATCGTAGAATTACTATCCGTCAATATCTCTACCCGATCACCAATAGGTGCTAGCTCACCCTTAAACGTCAACACCTGCTGAGCAAATGAAGCATTTAAAGTGAAAAATAAAAATAGAAACACTGCACTAATTCGGTTAATCATATTGTATATGTCCTTTATTCCCAATCAAATAGTTCTGTTTTATCCTTCCTTAAGGATGTACTATCTGCATCCGGAGCAATCGAAACTTTCATCAGGAATACCTCCTTTTGAACCGGATTACCAGCATTTACATCCTCCAATGCGAACACCTTTAAAAAACGTTGTCTCAATAAAGACAATTTATCCGCCACATGCGCCGGCAATTCTTTTCCTTTTCCATGCATCAGGCGATTAAAAAAGAAAGCAGTAGAAAGCATTGGATGTACGGCAACATGTTGCTGACAGGCAAAAATCCAGGCCTTTTGTGCTGCCCTTCCCGCCTCAATCAATGCCTCATGTGTAAATTCAGGTACACTTAATACCACAATGCCAGAAGCACACTTTATACCATCCAGCGACATTTTCTTAAACGCATTGCCTTTGTCCCATTGCGCCAGTAATTTTACTGCATTCCAATCCTGAGCAACCCTAAAACCGGCCTTTTCACTTGGGGTTATATCAACCGCATCAATTTCAACACCATTTTTAGTCTTGCCAGCCTCTTCTTTGTTCCATCTTATTTCATGAAAGAACTCCTCATGACCCATTTGGTTCAGTAACCTAACCTTATCACATTCAGCAATTATATCAGCTAATTCAGCCAACGCCAATTCATCTTCCGTATAGTGGAGGTTTACATGATCGATCTGATGGACCACATTCTCCATCCTATGATAAAAATCAGATCCTAACACTGTTCTTTCCGCCAGTTTTCGGTTCGTATTACGAATATAAATATATTTCGCCAGTTCAACCGCATCCGCTGTAACCTCTTCATTTGAAGCACTAAAACGAATAGCAGCAATCATCATCGGCCTATCTTTCACAGGAAACAATTCGATATGATCATTTAAACCTAATGCCTGAGCTTGGATATGCACGTTTTCCAAAGCGCCACCAAGCGACAAATGAGATCCCATTTCATAATAATCGCCCCATGACCAGGACTGAAATTTATCATGAAATAAAAACAACACGTTATGACTATAGAACCATTTCCAGGGTTGATTATTCCCTGCAGATGGAGCAATTATAGCGGCATCAATCAAACGATTAAGCTGACTTTCAGTAACTCCAAACGCCGAACCTTCCTTATTTTGAAAATACTGATCAACCTGGGCCTTTATATCAGACCTTTCAATAGGCAAATATGGATTTACTTCTTTAACCTCTTTCTCCGTATGTACTATTTTCTCATCCTTTACCAAATCTTCCAGATCAATGTAATACCGGCCTGATTCATGATATTGGTCCAATAAAATCCTTCTGCACACGTCAGTGGTAAGCGCACCCCCTAAAGTTACCGATGATGCCAGTTGAGGCCAGGTATTGATAGATTGTTCCACTTCAAGCATAGAGGCCTTCATCCTGGTAGATATCGTATCTGCACCTATCATCCGCAAAATATAGGGCACTTTATCTTCATTGCTCAGCCCTCTTATACTTTTTGGATCCAATCCTTCAGTTAGACCATGCAAAACAGGGCGATCAGGCTCAAGGTCAAAACGCTCCACGTCAAGCATTCCCCGATCATTTGTATCCATCACTACCGGAATTCCAAATTCCTTTGCCTTATAACGACTCTCTATTTTAATATCCAGTCCGTCGCATACTTCAATAAACAGATCAAGCTTTCCATTGGCAGTAAAGAAATGATTCATATTGTCCTCCTGAAGGCCGTCCATGTATAAACGAACCTTTATAAAAGGATCAATCTCCAGAATTTCCCTGGCGGCAATAATCGCTTTATTGACACCCAGGTTCTGTACACCGGTCCTAATCCTATTTAGATTGCTCAATTCAGCGGTATCAAAGTCTGCTAAGCGCAGCTCCCCACAGGTGCGTTCCATCGCTAAGGTTAAAGCAATAGACTGTCCTACTGACAGGCCCACAATACCAATCTTCTTTTCGCGAAGCGCATTTTGCTCTTCTCTGGTAATTTTATAGCGGTTTCTGTTGGTTCGCACCTCCACAAACTCTGCTTCATCCAGCAGATGTACCATACGTAAACTCCAGGGGTAATAAACCCATACCCCATAGTCCCGAATATCAGTACCAGCAAGGTGCTGATCAATCAATGCCGCATAATCTTCTTTTTTGATCTTTACAGCAGGATGCTCAGATTTAATTAGTTCCTGTAACTGACCATAAATTTCGTCATGAAAGAACATAATTTTTTTATCGTCAATTAAAGCATCGAACGTTTTTTTATCAGCAGGATTAGTGATTCTTAATAATGTTGGGGTATAATTTTGATTTATCTCCATGAATATATGTTATACGGATAATTGAATTAAAAGATACTTAAATCGTCTTCATCGATTTGACCTTTTAAAAAGTTCATTTTTGCATTTTTAATTGTATTTCCCAGATCCCATTTATCGATAAAAGGAATCTCAGTTTCATAATGGATCTTGATGGTTTTCCGCCTTAATTCCTCCAGACGGATAATATTTAAAGTTTCCCTGATTTTAAAAATAGCATCCTTGTCTTCAGGATAGGCTCTTTTGATAGTAGACACATCCTTTAATAACATCGTCGTAGCCAGAAGATCGAGTTTAGGGTAATAAAAAGTCCCATTGTTACCAATACTTTCTTCCAGCTCCATGCCTATTGCTTCAACCGGTTTTATTGTATATGGAGCACACAGCGCAAAGAGCGACTCGATACCTATTTGAGTGGAAATAGCAACCGCAGCACGGATTAGAAAAATACAGCCAATGCCATATCCCGAGATCTCGCGCGAATTCCATAATCCACATAACTCGCCAGTACCTTTTTGTGCAAACTCCCAAACCAATTTAAATATCTGCGGATCTATAGCTCCCGTAGCCTGTTCAATAGGCAATGGCTCAGTGCCTCCTGCCACCTGTACCCGCGCACCTCCATATACTTTTTTACGATCCAACGACTCTACAACAATCACAAATGTCGCCGGATTAAACATCCATTCATTCTTAGATGAAGTAACTTTGGTTACGCCTATACTTGTTAAAACGTGTGTATGTCCTTCAATAAAGAGTTCGCAGGTTTCCGGTTCATCTACTGCCCGGAATGCTCTTAGCCTTACTTCCGGATTTTCTTTATTTAAGCTACCACTCATTCATATTTTTTAATTAGCACTGTAAAGCTAGTGATTCATTGAAGATATGTTCTGTTCTCTTACTTATAAAATCAGATTTTGCATGGTATTTTTCTGCCCGTGATTAAACCTTGTTACAAATAGTCCTAATGCATAGAATTCGTTTAAAATTTTTCTTTATGAATTTATAATTTAGATATAATTGTATTTTAAGACACAACTATGGAAAAAACCTATTTAAGTGACTCAGGACCAAAAGTATCATCGGCGATATATGGATTTTATCGCTGGAATGATGAAGCAAGTAATGTTGCGGCCGACATGGAACGAATTGTTAACCTGTGTCTTGAATTAGGCATTAATACCTTTGACCATGGCGATTCGTATGGCTCCTATCAGTGTGAAGAATTATTTGGTCAGGCTATCAGCCAAAAATCTTTTAAAAGAGATGATCTTGTCATATTTACAAAGTGTGGATTAAGAGTTCCGCATAGCAGTCAGCCTGGCGTTCGCATTAAACACTACGATACCTCCAGCAAGCATATTCTAGCATCAGTAGAAAACTCATTACGAAAGCTACGTACCGATTATATTGATATCTTTTTACTGAATCATCTCGATCCGATTTCTAATATAGAAGAAACGGCTCTAACATTAACACAACTTAAAAATTCAGGCAAAATAAAAAATATTGGAATCACTAACTTTTCGGTATTTCAGCATCAGCTGCTTGCCTCGTTCCTGAATGCCCCAATAGTAACGAATCATATCGAACTGAATTTGTTGAATACATCAGCTCTGGACAATGGTCAGATTGATTATATCAAACAAAGGTATATGAAACCTTTAGCATCTGCTCCACTGGCAGATGGAAGGATTGCCCACGGTAAGGACGATCTGGCAATTAAAGTCAGGATGAAGTTGCAGAAAATTGCTGCGAAATATGACGTAGATATCGAATCAGTAGCGGTAGCCTGGTTGATAAAACTTGGGGCACTTCCTTTAATAGGTACCAGAGAAGAGCAGAGAATAAGAAATATTGTAAAGGCTTTTGACATTGATCTGGATCATCAGGATTGGTATGAGCTTTATGCTACGTCCAGAGAGGATATATATCTAAAATAAAAAAGTCCGGACCAGGAGGTTCGGACTAATTTTCCTTTCAACTCATTAAGAATGTTTCTACGACAAACATACAATCACATGCTTATTTAAAAAATGATCATCATCATACTTTATAAATAAATCTCTTTTTTCTAAGTTTTCTAACAGAAATAGCGTTTAAATGAAAACAATTTGCTTTACAGAACCTTATTGAAAGATTAAAAGCTTAATCTGACACGTATGACAACTAAAAAGAAAACCGAAGAAGCAGAGGGAATTACCGCTTACTCTGTTAAAACAAAAACCAAAAATGTTCCGATGATTGATCCAGTGATCGACATCAAGTCAGGAAGATATATTGCTACTGGTAAAGATAGCGAAGGAAACAAGATGGCCGCCATCCTTGGTAAGGTTAAAGCTGAAGAACATGTTAAATCTGGTGTAGCGACTAAGGGTTCCGGCTGGGAATAGTACTTTTTAAAAATAGGTCTGGGAATGAAAAATTCTCCGTTTAAAGAACAGAATGTGGTATAAACGACAATCTGTTCTTTAAACGAAAGACACTTTTACAATTAAATTTCCTTTGCTAAAATATATAAAGCGAAGGGAGTGATAAATGCCACTACGGCAACTGCATTACCTATTATGAATGCTAAAATTGTAATCTTGCTAATCTCTGCTGGTTCTTCAATAAATTCTTTCGCTTTCATTTCTTTCCTTCTTTGTTCTATGTAAATAAACGAGAAATTTTGTTACTAACTTCCTATTAAATAACTTTTAAGAAAATGTTAAGCTTTATTTATTTCCATTGAATTTTCAATTCCAATTCGGTGATTTACATTAATTTTTGTTAAGATAAGCAAGATATATTAACCTTCTTAATTTCAAAAAAACGCTTATAAAAAATGTTAAATGTCACTTTAATAGCAAAAAAACGCATTTTTTGATGCCTAGACACCTATTTTGTATTTCCTGACCACGTTTAATTATTTAAAAACAGAACTGACTTATCAAATAGAGCATTGCTTTTTCTATAAAAACAACTCCTTATTCCGGATGGGGTAATTGGCCAGATATTTGGCAGCCTCCCCACTCTTCACAAATTTCTTTACATATTCCAGATGTTTATCATGATGAAGATCAGACCCTACCACGTCAATCATGTTTTCTTTGATTAGCGTTAAAGCTATTTGCTTAACTACTTTTCCGTAATATCCAGCCAGGGAAAGCAGATTAAGCTGAAAGAGGCAGCCCTGTTCTTTCATGCGTCGCAATTGTTCAAAGTTATTATGGTAATAAATATACCGTTCAGGATGAGCCAGTACGGGCAAATAGCCTTTAATGTTTATATCGAAGATAAACTGATCTATATTACGGGTTTCAACTTGATAGGACATCTCAACTAGAACATACTTTCCTTTTAAGCATAATATCTGATCATTTTTCAGAAGATCTAAAAAGTCAAGATCCATCATGTACTCGGCTGCCGCGTTCACCTCGACATCGATATGTTGAATAATAAGTTCTTTTCTCAAGGACTCAAGTACTGGGGTAATGGTATCCACGCTATTTGGATACACTTCAGTAAAAATATGCGGTGTACAGATAAACTTCTTGATTCCTAATTCAGAAAGGCCCTTGATGTAGGATATAGAGCTGGTCATATCTCTTGATCCATCGTCTATCCCAGGCAATATATGTGAGTGTATATCTACGCCCATCCATTCTAATGTAACATTAGTTGGTTTTTTGGAGAAAAAATTAAATGATGAGAACATAGATGCAAATTTAGAAAAATAAAAAGAGGGAAAGCATTCAGCTTATCCCTCTCTAACAACACTAAACCAACATAAAACCTTTATTGTTTGATAGTAGATTTTTTTCTATATAATAATGTATTGCTGAGTATTTATTAATTAGAATGCATATACTGCAGCCACAGAAAATTGAGATGCACTTTTAGTGAAATCACCATTTTTCTTAAGGAATGTATCTGCTTCTGACCTGCTATCTAATCTTAGTTCAGGAATGAAAGTTAATCCACCGGCTTTAACATTTGCAGTTAAAGTGAATGATTTCACATCAGTTCCGGAAACATCTGCAACATCTTTAGATTTAAAATATTCACCTCTTACACCTAAAATGAAGTTATCAGAAACTGCATATTGAGGATACAAGGCAATACCGCTATAACCAAGACCACCAGCGTTATCATTTGGCATGCTATAATCAGCTGCGTTTAAGCCTAGCTTGAATGCAGGTGTGATCTGATATGCAGTAGTTAAGTCAAGGATTGTCCCTGAGCCTAATACTTCAGATGATGGTGTTTCACCAATAGCAGCAGAACGGCCTGTCAGCACATTTAAATAAGCAGTCCATCCTTCAACTGGTGATAAAGACAATTGTGCTCCGAAATGAGATACCCCATTGAGGTCTTTATAGGCATTCCAATCATTAAATACACCAATCATTAATCCTACCTGATCGCTCAGCGTAAAGTTAGCCTTGATACCTGCATTTTGAAAAGGACCATTAGTAAACAAATACGAAGTAGAATAGTTAAAATTGCCTACTGGAGAGATCACTTCATATCCAATGAATGTACCCATATAACCACCTGTTACCGACACTTTTTCATTGAATGCGTAGGTCATATACAAATTCTGGATATGAAAGCTATTCCCATCTACTCCATCACCGTTAGGAATAGATTGATATTGACCTCTAGGGCCAAAGGAGATCTCGCCAACAAATGAAGCCTTTCCGGTACTTTTCTTCAGCATCACATCAATCATTCCCAGGGAAAGTGAATTGTTATCACTGGCGAATGAAGTCCCGATGTTGCCGGTTCCACCTTTAAGGTTAGCGAAATCATACTTGTAATAGGCATCAACAGAACCGGAAATCTCCAGTGGTGACACACTCGAACTGTCTTGAGCGTAGGCAGATGTTGCCACAGCAGCGATTGACATCGCAGTAATAAATCTTTTTAGCATGTTGATAATTAATTTAATAGTTTAAGGTTGCTTTGAGGTACAAAATTTGCAGAGCGATGAGGCCTCAATGCCCTGCAAATCATTTTATTATTTTTAAGGTTTTAAATTATATTAATGAAGTTCAATCTCTTCTACATCTTCTTCCGTAGTCACACCATTTTGGGTAACAAGAAGAGTTCCCTGCATATATTTCTCATTATGTTGAGAAGCATCCAGTCCAATTTCTTCTTCTTCTGTGCTAACCCGTATTGGTTGAATCAGATTAATAAGTTTGAAGATCAGGAATGAAACAGTGAAACTATACACAACCGCAACGGTCATTGCTTTTAACTGTGTAATAAAGAATTCCGGATTTCCATAGAATAACCCATCAGCGCCAGCACTGTTGACTGTTTTAGTCGCAAAAATACCAGTTAAAAGCATCCCTACCATACCACCTACACCATGACAAGCAAATACATCAAGAGTATCGTCAATTCTGGAGTTTGTCATTTTATGTGCAACTATATTAGATATAATGGCAGCGATAAATCCGATAAAGATACTTTGTGGTATGGCTACAAAACCGGCACCTGGAGTAATAGCTACTAAACCTACTACAGCACCGATACAGAAGCCAAGAACCGAAGGTTTCTTTCCTCGGATGACATCAAAGAACATCCAGGCTAGTCCAGCAGCACCAGCTGCAACATTAGTAGTCATAAAAGCAGAAACAGCAAGTGAATTTGCTCCTAATGCAGATCCTGCATTAAAGCCAAACCATCCAAACCATAATAAACCAGTACCAATAAGTACGTAAGGAATGTTTGCAGGTGGAACTTCTGTATTTTCAAGATGAGCTCTACGACGTTTTAAAACCAATGCACCAGCAAGAGCTGCACATCCAGCAGAAATATGTACTACAGTACCTCCTGCAAAATCCAAGGCTCCCATTTTAAAAAGAAAACCTCCGGGATGCCAGCTCCAATGTGCCAATGGGGCATATACGAAAAGCATAAATAAGGCGATAAATGTAATATAGGAAGTAAAGCGGATTCTTCCGGCTACTGCACCTACTACCAGTCCTGGTGTGATGATCGCAAACATCAATTGAAATATAGAAAATAGGGTCAGAGGAATAGTTGGGGCACCTGCCCATGGAGCACCTGAACTTACTCCTTTAAAAAACAGGAATGTTAAAGGATTTCCTATGATTCCATTAATGGAATCACCAAAGCATAAACTAAATCCTACCACTACCCATAATACGGTAACGATCCCTGCTGCTACTACACTTTTTATCATAGTAGATAGCACATTCTTACGATGAACCATTCCTCCGTAAAAGAAAGCAAGTCCTGGCGTCATTAAAAACACTAATGCTGTTGCTGTCATGATCCAGGCAATGTCTGCACCATTGTAAATTTTTCCACCGTCATCAAAATTAGGCATGGAGGGAATGAAAACTGATCCTATTGCTGCCAATAATAGCAGAATGAATGGGATAGTTTGTTTAGCTAAACTTTTACTCATAATTGTTGGTATTTAGTGTTGTTAATTAAAGATTTGTTGGTATTAGTCAATCTTTAGAGTTTTATTGTGTTGATTTTTAAATAAAAATAGGTATTTTTTAGATAATTCATAATTATTTTTATGTTTTTTTCAACTTAATTGCAATAAAATATTGATTTATCATCATAACACAAGACATAAATTGGCCATAAATGATTGTAAAGCGATATTTTACATGTATTCATTACAGATATTAAAAAAAAATAAAAAACAAATATATTTTAGAGCTTTAATCAATTTGATCAAATAATTAAAGAAAAAAACGACATTAAATTAAACTTTTGTCATTTATCATGAAATTGACCTGCTTAAAAAAACTTTTCTTCAACATATCTCCAAATGGAACTTTTAGATTGAAATACTGTTAACAAACTATGAAGATCTATACCTTTCGCTTTGAACAGAAAATCCCTGTGAATATGGAAACCGCATGGGATTTTTTCTCCTCTCCTTTTAACCTTGCGCGCATAACCCCGTCCCTGGGCTTCAAAATTGTAAGCGACTTAAAAACCGATCAAAAGATGTACCCGGGAATATTGATAGCCTATACCGTAGCTCCATTACTGGGAATAAAAATGAATTGGTTGACGGAAATAACCCATGTTTCTGAACATGAATATTTCATAGATGAACAACGCTTCGGGCCGTTTGCCTTATGGCATCATCAACATCATTTTAAAGAAATAGACAATGGAATTGAAATGAAAGATATTCTTACCTATGCGATACCTTATGGCTATGTGGGCCGAATGGCTAATGGAATTACTGTAAAAAGCAAAATTCAAAAGATATTTACTTTTAGAGAGAAGAAAATTGATGAACTCTTTGGCGTTTATAAAGAGATATAAGACGAACCCTGCACTACATTTTGTTTTTCCAGGTATTTATCCAGATAGGTTTGAATACCTGACTTTTTAAGTCCCCAGTTAGGCGCGATTAACAAATCAAGATCAGAAATTCCAAACAGGCGCTGAATCACTATATCCGGACGAAGAAGAGGAATAAATTGGGCAAGAAAAGTAGCATACTCTTCCATTGAAAACAACTTAAATGGCTCGCGTTTGTACTGAACACCCATGATGGAGCCCTGCACTACATATAACTGATGAAGTTTAACAAACTTGATCTGCGGAAACCGATTAATTTCAGCTGCATAACGCAACATCATTTCAGTGCTTTCCCATGGGAAACCAAATACGGTATGAAGACAAACATCAAGAGTGGAGTTTTCCAGCAAATTTAAAGTATGCACTAGCTCTTCGTGGGTACATCCTCTGTTAATCCGGCTGAGTGTTTCATTATAAATGGATTCCATACCCATTTCAAGATCAACATCAAGTCCCCTATGCGCATACCCTTCAAGAAGTGCTATTTTCTCCGCATCTATACAATCAGGACGGGTTCCAATAGAAAGACCCACTACTTTATCAGGTGGGCATGCATTTAACGCCTCGTCATACATCATTTTCAGGTAATGAGCCGGAGCGTAGGTATTTGTATTGGGTTGAAAGTAAATAATAAACTTATCCGCTTTATAGCCATTTACAGCACGCTCAATCCCATTTTCTATCTGTTCGCGGATATTGGAAGTCTGACGGGTAAGTTCTGGCGTAAAGGAATCCACATTGCAATAGGTACAGCCACCGTAGCCTTTACTGCCATCACGATTTGGGCAAGTGAAACCACCGTCTACAATAATTTTGAAGACACGTTGCCCCTCATACTTTTTTTTAAGATAGGCCCCGTATGAATTATAATTTTTATATCCATTATCAACCGTCTTCAACTTCTCCATTAACACAAAGATAATCAATATGATGTTGTAACTTTGAAAATGCTTCGTATTTACTATAAAAAAGACAGACGACTTATTAAAGAAACTGATCTCGAAGATCTCCGGGATATAGCAATGAGCAGTATGGTTTGGGTAGACCTTCAAAACTCTACTATAAAGGAGAAGGTGACCGTTGAAACCTATTTTGATATTAAGTACTCTTCGGAAGAAGAATCACAAGAAATTGAAAGTTCATCTCGTTTTAGTGAATTTGAAGACGAATTAATTATAAATAGTAATTTCTTATCCATAACCCCGGAGGGTTTTGAATATTGTCCTGTATCTATTATTGTAGAAAAGGGAATTTTATTTACCTACAGGTCCAATGACCTCAAAACATTTAGTGAATCAGTCAAAAAAATACGAGCTAGTCCGGCATCCTTCGTTAATGGCTACCAGGTATTAATGACTTTATTGGAAACATCCATTGATCTGGATGCCGATTTAATAGAAGCATTAGCGAGGAAAATCGCAAAGCTTAACCAGGATATTATTCTTCGTCAGAAGCGTTCAGATGAAGAAGTGCTGATTCAGATCTCTTCCTTTCAAAATGAAACCATGTCATTAAGGGAAAACATAATAGACAAGCAACGTTTAATATCCGCTTTAATGAAAAGCAATAGCTTCCCTGAAGAATATATGGCTTTTTTACGGATCATGATTAAGGATATCAATTCTATCCTGGAGCATAATAAATTTGCTTTTGAAAGGCTGGAATATCTACAGGATACCTTTATGGGATTTGTAAACATTGAACAGAATAGAATCATAAAGATTTTTACTGTAGCTACAGTCGCTTTTATGCCACCTACCCTGATAGCCAGCATATACGGTATGAATTTCAAAATAATGCCGGAATTAAACTGGGAATGGGGATATGCAGCGGCCGTTTTACTTATGATTGCCTCCTCGTTGTTTACTTTAATCTACTTTAAAAAGAAAAACTGGCTTTAATAATTTATTTTTTTATATTTTAACAATATCATTATCTTACCCGACGTTTAAAGAAATCCTAAACATACTTTGAAAATATTGACGTGAGAGAAATAATATTAGTGGATGACGAACCTTTAATCAATAAAATCCACTCTATGCTGCTTAAATCGGCAAATACAGCCTTACAATTGTCGATTTTTAACGACCCTACACTTGGATTAATTTACGTTAAAAGCGCACCTGAAAACAAGCTTGTTTTATTGGATATCAATATGCCTGTGATGAATGCATGGGACTTTCTAGATAATCTGGAAGAGTCTTCTATAAGCATAGATGTTGTTATTCTTTCCTCATCTATCAATCCTGAAGATATCACCAGAGCTGGAACCTATAAAAACATCAAGGGATTTTTAAATAAACCCCTTAATAAAGCAAACATCATGTGGTTAATAAACGAATCGGGCCTAGTTACTGAGTTACCTTCATTAGGTGCCTGATCAGGTTTTTCATTATTTGAGTTTTTAACAAATAATGAAAAACAGTTATTCCCGAAAATGCACATATTATGCCGGCGAAGACATCCAGAAAGTAGTGGTGACTTGTGTATACAGCAGAGAACCATATCCCTAACATGATGATTGCAAATAAGATATTGATATATTTCAGCTTGTTTTTGATGCCATAAAAAAGCACTAACAAAGGGTATGAGGAATGTAGAGAGGGCATTGCAGCAAAAACATTGGAACTTTTGGCATATATAGACTTAAATATTTCCACGCCGAAGTAAGCATCAAAACGTCCTAATCCAGCTGTGTTACCTAATGTTAAAGGATTAAACACCGTTCCATACTGTTGAATATACCATGGTGGAGCTGCCGGATGCAGATAATATATAATGAAGCCCATTATATTAACCAGCAGGAAAGTTAGAGAGAAACAGAAAAACTGCTCTCTTTGAGTAAAAAACAGGTACAGGGCAAAAAGCATAGGTACAGGTACCCATGTTAAATAAAAAATCCCAGCCATGACATCCAGAAAAGAACTCTGCTTGATATGTAAATACTCGTTTAAACTCAGCAGGTGATCCTGATAATTGATACCAAATAGTTTCTTATCCAAATTATAGATGGGTAATATATCAACCGAATGATAGAGATAATTAGGAATGGCCTTCATATAATCGAAAAGAATCCAATATATGATGAAAATAGAGAATCCAGTAATAACCCTTCTGGTTACACCGGATACATAAAATAAAAAATTAACTAATGCAACCAGAAATAGCTGCTCCGCTTTAAATCCGATAAGGAAATAAGAAACTATGGGGTATAAAACAGATAAAATAGTGACTATCCAGCTGTGTTTTTTATCGAAACTCATTACACTTTAATGCGTTCTGTTAACTTTTCTCCTGTAGCAGGGTCAATTGCTTTAAACTCCACATATACTACATTTGGCACCCAGAATGTTCCTCCCACTATATGCACATATATGCTATTAAGAATTGCATTTTTATTGGCAACTTTCGAATAAACATGATATTTATTGTCTTTTCCCTTCTTTAGCGTCATCAGATATTTAGGGTAGGAAACAAAGTTAAGTTCGAATTCCTCCGTAGTTACCTGCCTTGAACTAATACCATAAGCTAGTTTTCGCTGAATATAGCTAAGTTGTGCATATTGCCCTTTCTCTGTATATCGGATCCAATATACATTTACGGGATTCTTTTTATTGGGCCTGCCATCCTCGTCTAACTTTAGCTGACAAATGATCGTATTTGAATTCGGATCGCGCTGCAGATAAAAGAGTTGGTTTGTGATATTCTTTGGAACAGGGAAATCAGCTGGTGGATCTATACCCGCTTTAAGTGTTAAAGGAGTAAATGCCGATAAAGTGAGCAACAATATGACAATAGCCGCTGTTCCGCTCTGTTGCTTTAATGATGCAGCTTGAGCATCTTTTTCATCCAGCGCTTTTTTTGAGCCCAAAAGCCTTTTTATAGCGGTGATATTTGTCATGATGGCCATTATGGTAATCGGGATAGTAAAAATGGACATGGTTTCAAAAACATGTACAGAAATACCCGGGACAAATAATTTATAATCACTGCCAATATATTTAGAGCTGATTCCGCAGGCAAGGGCAGTAATACCAATCAGCACCACACGTTCGGGTCTTTGCATGAAGCCGCCTTTACATTCAATACCCAAACCCTCTGCTCGTGCCCTGGTGTAGCTCACCATCATGGAGCCAATCATGGCAATAAAAGCAAAAAGAGAACTCAGAAAATAATGGTGTGATATTAAGTAATAACAAATTCCGAGAAAGAGAAAGAGTTCACTATATCGATCCAGAACAGAATCGTACATAGCACCAAAGGTAGATTTCATGTTTCCCAGACGGGCAACCTGACCATCAAGCATATCAAATATGCCTGCAAATAATACCAGAGCGCCTGCCCATCCTACAAATTGCAAATCACCACGGTTACCCTTTTCTGCACCCATTATGAAAATAGCTGCAACTCCTAAATTCAGTATCAGGCCAATGGTTGTGATGGCATTTGGCGTTAATCCCATTTTTATAAGCATTCTTACAAAAGGATTGATCACTTTATAAATGCTCAACTGAAGACTGGTCCGGATAGACTCAAAAGACATATTTTTAATTATTTATTAACGCAAAGGTAATGTTAGAAATCTAATTTAAAGCGTGTTCTTATACCCCATTCTGAAACTTCAGGATGATCAAGATAATTAAATCGCTTTACCAGGTCTATCCGAAGAACCTTAAATATATTGGAAAGGCCCACACTTCCTTCTATATATGGCGATTTATCTAACGTATAGGTACTACTGACCGCATTTTCATTGGTAGGAAAACTGTATAACTCATTATGTATGCTCGGATTATTTTCATTTCTTAAGCCCCCATACAGACCTTTGAAGGTAACCACTTCACGCAACTTTAGTTTTTTAATTAAGGGCACTTTATTTAAAAAGAATCCATTAAAACTATGGTCAATATTTAAACTGGCATAATGGTCACTCACAAACTCTAAAAAGTTCATCAGGTTATATGAATTTAACTGATAAGAATAGGTTTGATTTGCCCTGTGAATGTCAAGTAGTGGAAAGGGCACTTGTCCGAAGATATATCCTCCTTCTACTGTAACATCTGTATATCCCAACTGCGACAGATAAAAACGTTTATACACATTGCCCAGCAGGTTATGATAGTTGTACTCTCCCTGAAGTAATCCTTTGATCCCTGCTGTATATCTTGCAGTAAATACAGGATTTGGTCCCGGAACCGGAGTACGGTAAATTTTGCTCTGATAGAACTTCTCATTGGGTGCCCAGCGCAATTCGAGCGAAAGCTCGGAAGTATTCAAATCATTATGAGTGGTTACGATATTATTCTGAATGGAATTGTAAAGAAGCGAACCTGCAGGAGATTGATTCCATTTCCTGAATCCTAGAGTATACGAGAAATGATTTTCATATTCCTTGATATAATCAACCCTAAATACATCATTGTATAACCACTGATCATTCTCCCCTCTCTTAAATGATAAAAGAAAATTGTCTTCCTGCACAAACTGCAATTCCTGTCCGGGTATCTTAGTGTCCCTCTGAAAACTTGCCCTGATATAATTTTGTGGGAACTGATAAATCGACTTGTTGTTCAACGAGTAAGTGGAACTCAGAAAATATTTCCATTTCTCATCTTTAAACCCGTATGCTCCATATCCTTCAAAATAATAACGCTTACTGAGTTGAGTGGTGGTTCTACCTCCAAACCTAAGTCTGAATCCTTCAACCGGATTAAAGCTATAGAATGTATTCGCCGGACCAATTTCTACAGGTCCAAATGATTTATATCCGGCAATAAGCAAGGTGGCTATTTCTGCTGTACGTTTAAAAGATGACATGTTCTGCAGACTGTCAATATTATGATAGATCCCTTGTTCACTAGCGGCTAAAGCCTCATGTCGGTTGTCTTTCCAGAAAGCTTCCGTATGCACATCTGCACTTTTCACAACTTCCTCTGCCGGACCGTTAAAAATACTGTCTGGAATAGGTTTGTCTATAACATAATTTTTAAACGATACGGTACGCTCACCAAAAACCCCACTTCCCTTGGTTTTGGAAATCCCGAAGTTGATCTGAAGGGTATTCTTGCTTAAATAATATTGTCCCTTTTCATTCTGGCTAAAGTCAAGAGTAGATTCAAAATCGCGGATAAAATTTAAATTAATATTTTTATGTACAGTTACGAGTGCCTGCTTTACAGCGAACTTACCGTCCTGACTGATATATAACTTACCTTGAAACAACATGTCACCTTTATTTCTTGGAGCATAGCTTAATTCAATAAGCTTCTGATTGTCAACAACTACTGTATCTGTAATATAATACAAATAAAAGTTAGGCGCACTATTTGCAATAGGGCTCAAAAACTGATTACTTACGACAAAAACATTATTCTCATAGATATCAATATCCTGATACATCCTGTTCATGTAAGCACTTACTCCTTGCTGATCAATATATTTAGGATCAAAATCAACCTTTTTCGTTGCAAGAATCTTGGTCTTAGTTTGAGATGGATTCTTCTTATAATATACTTCAGATAGCTTTTCTTCCATATAAAGAGGAAGAATGGTCTGCCCCCCTATTGCTGTCGAATCCTGATTTTTAAAGAGAAACTGATAGTTTTTAAAAAGCTTCTTTTCTTTGAATTTATCCGACAGATCACTTAAGGCGAATGAAAGCTTCTCGTACTTTTGATACTCAGCGAAATTATAACCTCTAACCCTGTTGTTATCTTTATTTGCGATTACCTTCTCAATTAGCTCTACAGCAGGATTATCTTTATTTCTGTATTTTTTTCGTCTTCCTGATTTAACAACAACCTCCGATAATACATTCGCATCTGCCTTTAAAAGCACTTTAATGGTTTGAGGAATACCTGGAGTGATATTTCTAACCTGTGATGTATAGCCTACGTATGTAAAAGAAATGGTTTTATAATTGCCACTCAATTGCACATTAAAATTACCGTCGGCATCCGTACTGGAACCTAACCTGGTCCCTGGTATAGTGACACTGACAAAAGGTAATGTTTCTTTAGTCTTTGCGTCAATTACTGTCCCTTTAACCACAGTATTTTGCGCAAATAACAGTTGCACACAGAATACGGAGATGATGGTAAAAAAGCTAATTTTAATAAACCTGTTGATTGAATCCACTTATTTAAAGACAAAATGTTTTTGTAAAAAATAGTTCCAACCTACGCTAACGAAAAGAGATACAATTACTTTACTGTATATATAAGATATGCTCATATAATGAGTGAGAACAAATACCCCAGAGGTATTCAAAATTATATTCCCAATCCAAACTAATACATATCTAAAAGCTTGCAAATGCAACTTTTCACCACGGGCTTGAAACACCCATATTCTACCCAGTGTAAAGTTGGTTAACCCTCCTAATATGTTGCCAGCTAAATTAGATGACACATACCAATGGTTAAAAACCTCCACACTGACTATTGTAGTAGAAAAGTCAATAGCTGTGCCACTAAATGATGCAAGTTGTGCTTTGATGAATTTTTTCATTGAATTTACAGAAAGCTTACAAATAATGCGATTTGCAGGATCAGGTTTGCATAAATTCCTGCCAGAACGTCATCCATCATTACTCCTAAACCACCTGGCAGTTTTTCAAGGCGTCTGATATAAAATGGCTTAGTGATATCAAAAAGTCGGAAAAGAAGGAATCCAACAACTAAGGTTTTAAAACTTAACGGCACAAAGAGCATGGTGACGTACATACCTGCAATTTCGTCAATAACGATCCGATAATTATCTTTTCCCCATAGGGGCTCCATTTTTTCTGCTGTGTACCAGCCTACTGCAAAAATGATTAGGGCAATAAGTACTGACAACGAGGGACTAATTCCACAAGTCCGGCTATAATACAAGCATATACAGCATAACAGGGAAGCAATTGTACCCCCTCCTTTAATATAGCCAATACCCAGACTTGTGGAAATTAATTTATACATATTATTGAATAGAGTCAACCAGGTCCTGATAATAATCTAACCCAAGGTGGGTAATTAGATCTTCATCCATCATATGGCGCAATGTATTCTGCAATTTCATCAATTGTTTAAAAATGTCATGCTCAGCCCTTAACCCTTCGGCAGTTTGAGGCGACTTTAAATAGAAGGACAACCATTCCTGAATTCCTGACATTCCTGCTCTCTTGGAAAGATCCATAAACAAGGCAAGATCTAATACAATTGGGGCAGCTAGAATGGAGTCGCGACAAAGAAAGTTAATCTTAATCTGCATCGGATATCCTAACCAACCAAATATGTCAATATTATCCCAGCTCTCTTTATTATCACCGTGTGGCGGATAATAGTTAATTCGAACTTTATGATACATATCAGCATACAAATCCGGGTTAGCTTCCGGTCTGAAGATCTCATCCAAAACGCTCAGTTTTGAAACTTCTTTCGTCTTAAAATTATCCGGATCATCCAATACCAGGCCATCTCTGTTCCCTAAGATATTTGTAGAAAACCAACCACGAACACCAAGAGCCCTGGCACTTAAACCTGGAGCAATGATTGTTTTCATGAGGGTTTGTCCGGTTTTAAAATCCTTACCCGCAACAGGAGTATGTGTCAAACTAGCCAGTTCTAACAAAGCTGGCGTATCCACAGTTAAGTTAGGGGCACCATTTGCAAAAGGAACACCTTCTTTAAGAGCCGCATAAGCATAAATCATACTCGGCGCGATTTCAGGATCATTGTTACGCAATCCCTCTTCAAACGCGGCCAACGTAAGATGTACATCGCTGATCTGATGATAGATCTCTGTTGATCCGCACCATACCATCACTAGCCTCTCACAATTATTATCCGCTTTAAAATTACGCATATCTTGAATTACCTGTTCGGCCAGATCCTGTTTGGTCACAAAGGACTTGATATAAGTGCCATCCAGATTTTTAACATAACGCCTGTCAAAAGCAGCTTTCATTGGAACGATAGCTTCTAATTCTGCCTTTACAGCAAATAAAAGATCCTTTTCCAATACTTTTGCTTTAGAGGCCGCTACATATACGTTATCGGCATACACATCCCATCCACCAAACACAATATCATTCAAATCAGCCAAAGGGACAAAGTCTTTAATCTTTGGGTTTCGATCTTCCGTTCTTTTACCAACACGAATATTACTCATTTGAGTAAGTGATCCTATTGGTTGAGCGAGACCCTTTTTAACGGCCTCTACCCCTGCAATAAAAGTTGTCGCCACAGCACCTAAACCAGGAATCAGAATTCCCAACTTACCTGTAGCAGGTTTTACTTGTTCTTTCATTTCTATTGATCTATTTTTATTGAATTATTAAAATATTAATCTTAGGTTAGCCAATTATTTTGCTTGTACCATAATAAAGTCTCTTCCATCCCCTTTTTAAGCGGGTAATCGGGAATAAAATTCATATCCTGTTTTAACGCAGAAATAGAACATGACCAGTTTTCAGCATTTAATTCGGCAACTTTCTCTTTATTCAATGCAGGAGCATCGCTTCTGAACGTATATATCAATTCCATAAAAGCCCCCAGAAGACTCACTAGAGGGATCGGTAAATGGAACTTAAATGTTTTTTTCTTTAATATGTTTTTTGTGATCTCTGCCAGCGCATATTTTGAGTATACAGCTCCGTCGGATACATTGTAGCTACTGCCAATGGGAGTGGTAGTTTGCAAACTGGCCAGAAGTACCTTGACAAGGTCTTTCACATAAATAAAACTTAATTTCTGTGGATTACTGCCAATATAAGGCTCCAAGCCTGAGGCTATAGTTTTAATAATAATAAAGATATCTTTTTCACGCGGCCCATAAACGGCTGTAGGACGAACGATCACTAATCGAAGGTTCGGTATTTCTTTCAACTGCTTTTCAGCAAGAAGTTTACTTTTCCCATAGGCAGTAACGGGTCGGGGGACATGATTAACCTCTATAAGGTTGTTATCATGATAGCCAATTGGCCCCAATGCAGCAAGACTACTTACAAAGACAAACTTTTCCAAAGGAATAGCGGCTCGAGCAGCTGCGTTTGCCAGGTTTACCGATAGCTCCGCATTTACGTAATCATAATCACGCTGTGTTTTTGCTTTCGTCGATCCGGCACAATGGATAATAAAGTTATATTGATTTTGCTCTAACTCAGCCTGCAATTTCTGAGGATCAGCCATACTGAGATTGACCCAATGGACAGGCAATGATTCGAAATCCTTTATATTACTAGAAGGTCTAACGGCTGCATAGACATCCAAACCTTCATCAAGAGCCGCGGATATAAGATGTGAACCCACAAACCCGGAGGCACCTGTAATTAGGATCCGTTTTCTCATAAAGCCTTTTCGAGAAGCCTGTATTTTTTATAAATTTTACCGTTAATAGCTTCAATAGCATTATTCATCATATAGTTATCTTCTAACATCCAGGAGCATTCAGCACCTTTAATGTTATTGGAAATCGCATTTTGAATAATTAATCCGTAAAGACACGCCTCAATTCCAAGCTTCCTATACTCTGTTAATACACCTAAAGCCATCACCCTTAACCAATCAACCTTTTTAAGACCAAACAAAAGTTTAAATATCCCAAAAGGCAATAAACGACCTCGTTTTACTTTGCGAAGCACTTGATTGATATCAGGAATCCCCAGTGCAAAGCCTATAAACTTATCACCCTGTTCAGCCACAAGACAAAATTCAGGATTTACAATCATCTTAAGGTCTTTAGCCAGATAATCAAATTCTTTTTCAGTCATTGGAACAAATCCAAGGTTTCTATCCCATGCCTGGTTATAAACATCGCGTAACTTGGCGGCTTCATTTTTGAAGTCTTTCATGTTTACTTTCCGAATAATAATATTGCTTCGCTTCAATCTAGCTTGTAAAGCACCTAGCAATCTTACAGACCGGTCGTTATGTGTATCGTAAGGCACATCATAAGCGAGTAAATCTGTTTTTTTTGCATAGCCTGCATTTTCAATCAGCTGAAGATAATAGGAATAGTTATAAGGCATCATCACGACAGGGGGACTATCGTATCCATCAATAAGGAGCCCTACCGTTTCGTTAGTCGAAAAATTTGCCGGACCAATAATAGTAGTAATACCTTGTTTTTTCAACCATAACTCCGCTTGATTAAGAAGCGCAGTGGCCACTTTCTGGTCGTTGATACATTCAAAGAAACCAAAGAAACCGTCAGTGGTATTGTTAAAGGCATTATGATTATTATTCAATATAGCGGCAATGCGTCCACAAACTTTATTCTGATCATCGTAAGCCAGAAATAACTGAACCTTTGAATGATCATGAAAAGGGTGCTTGCCCGGAGTCAACAAATCATGTTGAGCAATATATAATTCGGGTACATAATTCGGATCATTACGATATAAATCATGTGGAAAATCAATAAAACTTTTTATATGTTTTTGTCCTTCGAGAGCAAGCACCTTCATTTCTAATTCTTTATAGCTGCAAATATGTCACGTCTTTTAAAGGCGTGTGTGAGTTTATCAACCGCTTCGTCAATCTGATCAAACGTATGTGTCGACATGAGTGAAAGTCGAAGTAAGGATGAATCAGAAGGCACAGCAGGAGAAACAACAGGGTTTACAAACACACCATCCAGTAATAAATCATTGGTAACCTGGAAAGTTTTTTCGTTATCACGAACATAGATTGGAAGTATAGGACTTTCAGTATGACCAATATCGAAACCGTTTTCTAACAATAGCTTCTTAGCATACCTGGTGTTATCCCAAAGTTTGTCTATAATCTGTGGTTCGGCCTGAATAATATCGAGAGCAGCAATAACACTTGCAACTGCTGCAGGAGTCATACTTGCACTGAACAATAAGGAACGTGCCCGGTGTTTAATATAATCAATGGTCGCTTCGTCAGCAGCAATAAAGCCGCCTAAAGAGGCCAGTGACTTACTAAAAGTACCCATAATCAGATCGACTTCATCAGTCAAGCCGAAATGAGATGCAGTTCCAGCACCATTTACACCAATAACTCCCAGACTATGGGCATCATCTACAAAGATATTTGCACCAAATTCATTAGCCAGATCAACTATTTCAGGTAATTTAACAATATCCCCTTCCATGCTGAATATACCATCTACTGCAATTACCTTAGCTGCTTCTTCAGGCAACAAAGCTAACTTTGCACGAAGGTCATTCATGTCATTGTGAGCATATTTAATAGTTTTGGAGAAAGATAGACGGCTACCGTCTATAATTGAAGCATGATCAAACTCATCAAGGATGAGATAATCATTTCGGTTGGTGACGCATGATAAAACACCCAGGTTAACCTGGAAGCCGGTACTGAAAATTACAGCGGACTCTTTACCTACGTAGGTAGCAAGCTTACGCTCCAATTCCAAATGAATATCCAGCGTTCCATTTAAGAAACGTGAACCTGCACATCCTGTGCCATACTTATCAATTGCCTGTTTGGCTGCTTCCTTGATTTTGGGATGACTTGTAAGGCCTAAATATGAATTAGAGCCAAACATTAAAACTTCCTTACCATCAATAAACACCACTGTATCCTGGCCGGATTCTATAGCCCGGAAATATGGATACAAACCCTTTCTTTTAATTTCTAATGCTTCTGTAAAAGAAAGAACCCGATCATGTAATTTTTTACGCATTAAGGTGAAGTTAATTTTTTGTAAAAGTAAAACTCATTTATGTGATTATACGCTTTTATTTGGTCTTTTTTTTGTCTTATTTGACCATTAGTCGTAAAAAGTCAAAAATACGCTAATAGATTAATTAATCCCATCTTAATATTTTTTCGTGTTGACGTAGATGCTTAACTGAAACCTAACACTAGTTTAAATAAAAAAGTTTTACATGATATTGAATTTCAGAACATTAAATATAAAAATAACAAGTTAATAAAAAAATATTTCTTTACAACAACAAAAAAATATGACCATTTAGGTATAAATCTTTTATTTCAAATCGATTAATTTCAATTTAAGCAGTGTATATTGAATTATGTATGCTTAATTTTCTCTATTTTGAAGATTTAAGCAAACGAATGACATTATCTATTAAAAAGGCTTCATTTAAAACCTGAGTTTATAAATAGCTCCTTCCCCGGTGCTTTTGAACTATCTCGCTATTAATTTTAGCGCACATTATAGGCACCTTGTACGCACCTCCTCCGCACCTTCTCCGCTCGGGAATGTACAAAGTGCGGATTAGTTGAGAGTCAGCTCGGCTTTAATCGGCGCTTAAATAATAATTTGTGCTGCACTAACGGAAAAGAAGAAAAAATTTGTGGTTTAAAAAACCGGGCAGCATTGATTTGATATTGATATACGTTTTAGTTCATCATTAAACACTTAATTTAATGATCCTTAACACAACTCGGATATTCCCTTTTAATGTATATTGAGCAGCATGTTAATTCGTATATTTGTGCGCTGGTAAGGTTTTTATTCTTATTCAATTGTTTTAGGTAAACAACATGTTTTTTCAAAACAACGCAGCATTTAATCGATGTTAATCGTACCCCTCTGATTAGATTAGTAGATCCCAGACTACCTACAAACAACCGAATCAATAGGTTTTAAAAACAATGTCTGCCTTAAAATTGTTAATCTAATAATGAAAATAGCATATATTTCTACGTATTTACCCCGTGAATGTGGAATTGCTACATTTAACAGCAATCTCATTCAAGCAATAAGCTCTAATTTTAAAGATCAAGTTTTTTCAGATAGTGGATTTGTAGTAGCAATGAACGATTCTGATGATATTAAACAATACGCTTATCCTGAAGAAGTAAAATTTGTAATCCGCCAGGAACAACAGAAGGATTACATTCACGCAGCAGAATATATTAATGAGAGTGATGCGGACTCGTGTATTTTAGAGCACGAGTTTGGAATTTATGGTGGTGAGTGTGGAATTTATCTATTGTCATTACTTACTTCTTTACAAAAACCGCTAATTACTATCCTTCACACTGTATTACGAGAGCCTAATTATACCCAAAAGCTCATTACACGGCAAATTGCACAGCACTCTTCACGTATTGTGGTGATGAGCAAAAAAGCGGTCATGTTTCTGACTACCATTTATGGGATTCCTTTAGAAAAGATACAGTTAATTGAACATGGTGTACCCGATTTGGAGTCACCTAAGGTTAATTTAGTAAAAAACCAAGCTCCGTTTAAGGGCAAGAAGACCTTATTTACATTCGGTTTAATCAGCCGGAATAAGGGTCTGGAAACTGTGATACGTGCACTTCCGGGAATTGTAAAAAAACATCCTGATGTGGTTTATGTCATACTAGGGAATACACACCCTGGTGTGATAAAGAGCTCTGGCGAAGAATACAGAGATTCATTGAAGCAACTTGCGGCAGAACTTAACGTAGCAGAGCACCTTTTCTTTGTAAACAAATTTGTTTCAGAGGAAGAGTTAATGCACTACCTTACTGCATGTGATATTTATGTAACTCCATATTTAAACGAGGCACAAATCACAAGTGGCACCCTTTCTTATGCTGTAGGTGCTGGTGCAGCCGTGGTTTCTACTCCATACTGGCATGCCCAGGAATTACTGGATAACAATAGAGGCCGGCTATTTAATTTTAAAGATTTCAATACGCTGGCAGATATCGTGAATGATTTGCTTGACAATGCAGACAAACTAAAGAAGTTAAAGAAGAATGCCTATGAATATGGCTTACATCTAAGATGGCCGTTTATTGGTAAACAATACATTAATGCATTTAACAAGGCCATAAAAGATGCACGATCTAAAACGGAGAATTCTACATTTCTTCCCGAAAAAGAGTCGTTGCCTCCATTTGACCTCACACATATCCGCCGGCTTACAGACTCCACAGGCTTAATACAGCATGCCAAGTACGGCATTCCGAATTATAAAGAAGGGTATTGCCTGGATGACAATTCACGTGCTTTGATCCTCATGCTGATGGTTCATCAATATGATAAGTCATCGGAAGCATTGGAACTTTTCCCTAAATACCTGAGTTACATCCATTACATGCAGCGAGAGGATGGGAATTTTAGAAACTTTCTGAGCTTTAACCGGGACTATCTGGATGAAAAAGGTTCGGAAGATTCGTTCGGAAGAACGATTTGGGCACTGGGCTACCTAATAAATGCCTCACCAAATAATTCATACCGTGAGTTTGGCGAAGATTTGCTTCGATACTCAATACCTCATTTTAAGGCCCTCCGGTATATCCGGGGAATTGCCAATACGCTTATTGGGGTGACTTATTATTTAAAGACTTATCCATCAGACGGAAACATGATGGGTCAGCTTCAAATACTCACCGAACAACTGGTGGCAGCCTATAAGGCCAACAGGTCGGAAAACTGGCATTGGTTTGAGTCGAGCATGACTTATGATAATGCGATACTTCCGCTTGCCTTGTTACATTCTAGTGAAATAACAGGAATTGATAGTGTACGCTTAATTGCATTGGAATCATTGGCATTTTTAGAAGAAAAAACATTTCACAAAGACTATCTTACTCCAATTGGTAATAATGGATGGCTGATTAAGGGAGCAGAAGCACCTGTGTACGACCAACAGGCTATTGAAACCATGGCCATGGTACTTATGTATTCCCAAGCGTATCATTTAACTCAAGATCCCAAAATGCTACATAAAATGTATCAAAGCTTTATGTGGTTTTATGGTCTGAATGAGTTGCGGATTCCTTTGTACGATTCAGAAACAAAAGGCTGTTCGGATGGATTGCAAATGGGTGGCATCAATAGAAACCAAGGTGCTGAAAGTACGTTGGCTTGTTTAATCTCTCATGTAGCGGTTCTTAAAGGCATGGATGATGCATCCCGGTATTATAAAATTAAACGTAAGGCTTCAGCCTCTGTTCTTTAATGAAGATAGCTGTATTATCATCTATTGCCTGGAGGACTCCTCCAAGGCATTATGGTCCATGGGAACAAGTCGCATCTAATATTACAGAGGGTTTAGTGAAGCAAGGGCACGATGTGACGCTGTTTGCTACTGCCGATTCCCTGACTAAAGGCAAACTTGATGCTGTAGTAAAAAAAGGATACGAGGAAGATAATAACCAGGATGCCAAAGTATTAGAATGCCTCCATATCAGCAATTTAATGGAGAAATCTTCTTCATTTGATCTTATTCATAGCAATTTTGACTTTCTGCCATTAACCTATTCCGGACTTATTAAAACTCCTTTTTTAACTACAATTCACGGATTTTCTTCTGAAAGGATTCTACCAGTCTATAAAAAGTATAACCACTCTACTCAGTATGTGTCGATAAGCAATTCAGACCGGAGTCCGGAGCTTGATTATATAGCAACAGTATATAACGGATTGAATGTACCTGACTTTGACTTTAATGATTCGCCAGAAGATTACCTATTATTTTTTGGCCGCATCCATCGGGATAAAGGTGCAGCAGAAGCTATTCAGATAGCGATTAAGAGTAATAAAAGGCTGATAATGGCTGGACTAATTCAGGATACCAACTATTTTGAGGAACTGGTTAAACCCTTTTTAAATGAACAGATTCAGTTTATTGGTAATGTAGGTCCATCGGAGCGGAGTACAATATTAGGCAATGCGCTTGCGCTATTACATCCCATTCATTTTAACGAACCCTTTGGAATGAGTGTTGCTGAATCTATGCTGTGTGGAACTCCCGTTATTGCTTTTAATAAAGGGTCAATGCCTGAGTTGATAAATGATGGAAAAAGTGGGGTATTGGTAAATTCTATAGACGAAGCAGCAGAAGCAGTAAAGACAATATCATGTATTGATCGCCTTTACTGCCGTAACTGGGCCGAATCTAAATTTTCAACTGAAAAAATGGTGGCCGATTATATTCGTGTATACCAAAAGATGCTTAGCCTTTAAGCCACATCTGAAGTTAATTTATCAATCAGTTCCTTTAATCCTACTATTGCGAAAGAAGAAGAATAATCAGACAATCCGTAAGGTATGATCAGTTTATCATTATTGATTATTGATCCACAAGAATAAACTACGTTAGGAACATATCCTTCTCTTTCTTCCTTGTTTGGCACAAGTAAAGGTTCCTTTAATCTTCCTATTTCTACGCTAGGGTCATCTAACTTAAATAAACTAGCTCCAAGGCAATACCTTCTCATCGGACCAACACCATGAGTGATGACAAGCCATCCATATTCAGTTTCAATTGGCGAGCCGCAATTCCCTATTTGAACAAATTCCCAATTATATTTTGGTTCCTGAAGTAAGATCGGATCCTCCCAAATGGTAATATTCTTGGAATACATGATATAATTGTTCCATCCATCTATACGGGAGATCATGACATAATTGCCATTTATTTTACGTGGAAACAGTGCCAGGTTCTTATTCTGAGCTCCCTTTCCATATAATGGTCTTATTTTAAAGTCATAGAAATCGCGGGTTTCAAGCAGTTTAGGCATGATCATCGCACCGTCAAAGGCAGTATAAGTGGCATAATATATCGGATTTCCATCCTCATGTGTAAATTTCACAAAACGTGCATCTTCAATACCTTTTCTTTCGAGTTCAGAATAGGGAAAAATAACCCGGTCGGTAATATCGGTATCCAGGGAAAAGACCATCTCATAATACGAGTCAGAAAGCCATAATACCTTTTCATATTGAAGCTTTTTATAATCATCTTCTTCAACACGCTGGCATTCCATAATTATTTTTCTTAAAGCGGCGTATTCAAATTGATCGTCAAGTTTTGCTTTTAAAACTTCTAAAACACCCTCATCAATGATTGAGGTTACGGCTTTTTCAAAAAATAACTTTTTGTTGTATCGCGCATTTCTGATTACTTCAGCCTCATCAATATAGTTTCCTACAGGAATAACATTGATTGAATTATCTTTATTAATAATAGCTCTTCTAAACACGATCGAGGAAATATGCCCCTCGCCTACCGCTCTAAAACTTATAATCAGTCGTTTTTGTCCTTCTTCTAAATCACTCTGATCGGGATCTTCTACAATAGAAGGATTAAAAAAAGCAGCTGATTCAATTGAGTATTCATGGGTAAAATAAGACCCGATTAAAAGCCTGCGATAATGTTTAACTTCATCATAATCAATATTTAACTCCTCAAAAAGATGTTTTAACTTATTACAATGTTTGTGAAGTAAACGGGTAATATTCCTTTGTCTTTTTGAATAATCTTGCAAAATTGGAGAAATCAATCCGAAGACTTCCTGCTCATTAATGGCCATTACTCTTCTAATAATTCCTTTAGCTCTTTCTTCACCGTTAAAAAAAAATCGTGCTATTACTCTTTTTGAATCAGGGTAAACCTTAACTGGTGATCGTTCAATAGGGATTCTCATAAATTCTATATATGGCTATCGAGCCAATTATTTTAAATGAATATTAATAATATCAATGTACTGATCTTTTTTAAATAATGACCAATAAAACGTTTCTTATGTAGTTAAACACGCTCAAACAGTCATTCTATTTCGCTTTATCAAATAGGAATGGAGTACATCATTAAAGCCGGCATTTATATCTGCCTCAATTAAATCGATTGAATATTGGGCGCACTTAAGTCTGAGTTCTTTTAAATTTGATGCAACAGATTCTTTAAATGCTTCTCGCAACAAGGAAGGATGTAACTTGATCGTTTCTCCGTTTTCGATATCTATAAAATGATAAGGACGTTCCTTGAAATTAAAGTTTATCTCTGTTTCATAGTCGAGCACGTTAAAAATAATGATCTCATGTTTATTGTGTTTAAGGTGCTGTAGTGCAGCAAAGAGGTCTGAATAATTAGCTGTTTCGGTATAAGACTCATACAAATCTGTGAAAATAATTACTAATGACCTTTTATGCAGCTTCTCAGCGAGCTCGTGTAAAGAGGATACGAGTGCTGTTCGTTTATTTTGGGAACTGTGTAAGATTAGGTTTTGAAGTTCCGATAAGAGGAAATTCTGATGAGCCGTTGTTGATCTGGCGGCAGATGAAAACTCAAGGGTATCAGAGAAGTAGCTTAATCCAAATGCGTCTCTTTGTCGCTTAAACAGTTGCATCAACGCTGCAGCTGAGCAAGCCGAAAAAATAAGTTTGTTTAGTTTGTTTTCCGGAAAAAACATCGATGACGATACATCAAGAACAAGTTGGCATCTTAGGTTTGTTTCTTCTTCAAATCGCTTTACAAATAATTTATCCGTTCTTCCATATAACTTCCAGTCCACATTTTTAATAGAGTCCCCATTGTTATATAAACGATGCTCTGCAAATTCGACAGAGAAGCCATGAAAGGGGCTTTTGTGTAATCCCGTAATAAAGCCCTCTACAACTTGCCTTGCAAGAAGCTCCAGATTAATGAAACCCTCCGAACTAATATCTTCAAGTTTTAATATTGCTTTCTGAACTTTTCCCATAAAGTAAAAAACCGGCCCCAAGGAGCCGGTCAGAACTAATTCTTTACATTTAATTTAAGCTAATTGCTTAACTAATTTATCGGCAAGTACTGATTTTGGCACTGCGCCAATCTGTTTGTCAACAATTTCACCGTTCTTAAAGAACAGTAAAGCAGGAATATTTCTGATTCCGAATTTGGTAGATATACCCGGATTATTATCCACGTTTACTTTTCCAATTACTGCCTTTCCTTCGTATTCCTTAGATAATTCTTCTACTAAAGGACCAACCATACGGCATGGGCCACACCATTCTGCCCAAAAGTCAACTAATACAGGTTTATCAGATTTGAGAACTATTTCATCAAAGTTTGCATCTGTTATTTCTATAGCCATTTTTAATTATTTACAGGTTTCTTAAGCAAATTTATGAATACAATAACCTTACCACAAATTAATTGGGACATTGTGACAGGGAAATGTTTAAAGCCTGCTAGTTAAACCTATACATGATATTTTTGGAGTTTAAAGCATGTAAGAACTCATTACTAGGAAATATTTTAAAATTCTTAGAAGGCATCTCTATCGAGATTGCTCTTTCTTCCTCATCATATATGGCAAATTTCAATAAACAATTTCTATTTGGGTTTTGCTCTATATTAAGATTAAGAAGCTCATCAATCTGCTCAATAAAAGTGGATGATAGCCCTTGTAAAGGTAAATGTATGGTGAGACATTTAGACATCTTATCCCTTAAATCAGATAACAACGAAATCTGAGTAATCTTAAATTCCCAATTATCTTTTTGACGATATCGCTCAGATATGGTGCCCTTTATCTGTAAAAAGTAACCGTCTGTAAAAAACATCTTTTGCTTTACATACTCCTCACCAAATAAAACAATTTCAGAAGAATGGTTATAATCTTCCAGCATCATAGAGCCGAAAGGCTTGCCATTTTTAGTATAACGATCTTCAGCATTAGATACTAATCCCCCAATGCAGATCTCTTTGTTTTTAAGTTTCTCGAATTCTTCTGCATCCTCCTCATTCATCTCGCCGCTTTTAGACTCTGCCAAAAGCTTTAAGTGTCTGACCTGATGCGTACAGAAATTACTCATTTCAAACTTATAATTGTCGAGCGGATGTCCGGTAAGATAAATACCGATCATTTCCTTTTCGTATTTAAGTTTTTCGAGCAATTCCCATTCTTCACAATCAATCATAATGGGTTCCGAAATATTTGCATCAGAAGTACCACCAAACAAAGAAGACTGTGAGCTATTTAAGCTATCTTGATAATCATTATTATATTTAACAAGACGCTCTATGCCATTATAAAAAGCCCCCTCCGCTTTAAAAAAGAATTGTGAACGGCTGAATCCGAAGCAATCAAAGCCACCACTATAGGCCAGATTTTCATAAACTCTTTTATTAACAGTTCGGGAGTTTACACGTTTGGCAAAATCGTAGATACTAATAAACGGCCCATTCAGATCGCGTTCCTCAATAATACTTTCAACAGCCTTTTCGCCCACCCCTTTTATAGCGGACATTCCAAAGCGGATTTCTTTTTTCTTATTAACGGCAAAGCTCAGGTTCGACTCATTTATATCGGGACCCAGAACAGCAAGACCCATACGGCGACATTCCTCCATAAAGGTCGTGATCTTCTCAATATTATTCTGGTTATTTAATACCGCCGCCATGTATTCAGAGGGGTAATGTGCTTTTAAATAGGCAGTTTGAAAGGCTACAAGTGCATAACAAGTGGAATGCGATTTATTAAAGGCATAAGAAGCAAAAGCTTCCCAATCCGTCCATACCTTCTCCAACTGCTTCGCATCATGCCCTTTTAACTTTCCATTTTCAACAAATTGCGGCTTCAATTTGTCAATCATCTTTTTATCCTTTTTACCCATTGCCTTACGCAATACATCGGCATCGCCTTTTGTAAAGCCAGCAAGTTTTTGGGATAGGAGCATCACCTGTTCCTGATAAACATTGATTCCATATGTATCAGCAAGATATTCCTCCATATCCGGAAGGTCATAGGTAACCAACTCCCGGCCATGCTTACGTGCAATAAAATTGGGTATATATTCTATTGGTCCCGGACGGTATAATGCATTCATCGCAATAAGATCTTCAAACTTATCAGGCTTAAGTTCTCTTAAATACATTTTCATGCCTTCACTTTCAAACTGGAATGTTCCATTTGTATCACCACGTTGATAAAGTTCAAGTGTGGTCAGGTCATCCAGCGGGATATAATCGATATCAATGGAGATCCCATAGTTTGATTTGATCAGTCGAAGGGCATCTTTAATAATCGTTAGGGTTTTTAAGCCCAAAAAGTCCATTTTAATTACCCCGGCATCTTCAATAACCCGCCCATCGTATTGCGTAACCAGCAATGGGGAGTCTTTCATGATCGCTACCGGAATAATATTGGTCAAATCTTCCGGTGCAATGATAATACCCGCGGCGTGAATACCTGTACCTCTGATCTGGCCCTCGAGCTTTCCAGCCGCACGAAGTACCTGTGCTTTCATGTCATTCCCTTTCAGGATCGCATTAAGCTCAGGCACCTGTTCAAAAGCTTGTTTAAGTGTAATGCCAAGGGTATCAGGAACCATCTTCTTTAAAGCATTACTATCAGACAAAGGCACATTTAAAACGCGCGCTACATCAGCAATACTACTCCGTGCTGCCATAGAGCCATAGGTTACAATCTGCGCAACCTGGTTCTTCCCGTATTTCTCGACCACATAATCGATTACCTTCTGACGCCCTTCATCATCAAAATCCGTATCAATATCGGGCATTGACTTTCTGTCTGGATTTAAGAAACGCTCAAATAGCAGATTATACTTGATAGGGTCAATATTGGTGATACCGGTACAGTAGGCAACAACAGATCCTGCCGCAGAACCACGACCGGGTCCAATAAATACCCCAATGTCCCTTCCTGCCTTTATAAAATCGGATACAATCAAAAAGTACCCTGCAAATCCCATGATACGAATCGTGTTCAACTCAAAATCAAGACGCTCCTGAACTTCTGGTGTAATTTCCTGGTACCGTTCTTTCGCACCTCTCATGGTCATATCCTTTAGGAATTCCCATTGATTCATTACATCATCCTTATGGATACTGAATTCCTTAGGTATTGGGAAATTGGGAAGCATAATATCTCTTTTCAGCTTGAGATGCTCCACTTTATCTATAATTTCATTGGTATTATCTAACGATTCGGGAACATCATGAAACAGTTTACCCATTTCATCCTGTGTCTTAAAGTAAAACTGGTCATTTGGAAAACCAAAGCGATATCCTTTTCCACCCTCCTCATCTGTTGCAATTGGGGTTATTTGCTTTTCTCCTGTATTTAAACAAAGCAAGATATCATGTGCATTTGAATCCTCCTGATCCACATAATGTGAATCATTAGTACAAATGGTTTTGATGTTATATTTTTTAGCAAACTTTAAAAGAGTATCATTTATAATTTGCTGTTCAGGAATAGCATGACGCTGAAGTTCAATATAATAGTCGTCACCAAACAGATCATACCACCATTTAAGTTCTTTCTCTGCTTCCTCTTCTCCTTTTTTAAGAATAGCCTGAGGCACTGAAGCACCTATACAGCAGCTTGTCGCAATCAGTCCTTCGTGATATTGAAGTATTAACTCTTTATCAATTCGAGGCCATTTGCTATACAGCCCTTCCAGGTAACCCAGAGAGCAAAGCTTAGTCAGATTTTTGTAACCCTGAGCATTCTTAGCCAGAAAGAGCTGATGAAATCGAACGTCACGTTTTTCTTTGGTGAATTGTTTCTTATGCCTGTCATCCACTAAATAAAACTCACATCCTACGATAGGCTTTACATTATGCTTACCCGCTTCAGCAACAAATTTAAACACGCCGAACATGTTTCCATGGTCGGTAATTGCCAGGGCCTTCATGCCATCGGCAGCAGCTTTCTTATACAGTTTAGATATATCTGCTGCTCCGTCAAGAAGAGAGAATTGTGTATGTACATGTAAATGAGAGAATTCCGGCATCGCTAATCGTTCTATAAGGAAAAACTAAAATTACAAAAAATGAATCTTGAATTACTTGCATGTTGAAAAACTCTCATCAATAATTTTAGCTGATAGTAGTGCTAATGGAATGCCTCCTCCAGGATGAACGCTTCCCCCAACAAAATATAACCCATCAATGGTACTTGAAAAATTAGGATGACGAAGGAAAGCAGCAAATTTACCGTTTGAACTTGTACCATATATCGAGCCCTGATATGAAAATGTATTGGATTCAATAATTCTTGGGTCCATTACATTCTCGGATACAATGAGTGACCCAATATCTGCTTTTAATATTCGGCTTAATTTCTCTATAATATGATTTCTAGCCTCAGCTATTAATACATCCCAGTCCTGCCCGATATTGGCTGGTACATTAATCATAACAAACCAGTTTTCTGTACCTATTGGCGCATCAGTAGGGCAGTATTTTGATGTAATATTGATATAAACAGTAGGATCATTATAAATAGTTTTATGCTTCCAAATGGCAGAAAACTCCTTTTCATAATCCTCACTAAAGAAAATATTGTGCAAATCAAGCAAGGGAAACGTCTTATTTATACCCCAATAAAAGATAAGCGCAGAACTGCTTCGTTCCTGTTTTAAGATCTTGTCAGGTTTCTTTACTCCTTTTAACAGCTGATTGTAGGTAAACCACACATCCATATTTGATATAACATGCGGTGCATAAACAGATTTATCCTTCATTTGTATCCCTTTTACCTTTTTATCTTCGAGAAGGATCTCTTCAACTTTAGCGTTATAATGAAAATGAACGCCAAGCTCCTCTGCTAGCCTAACCAAAGAACTGGTAATGCTATACATTCCATTTTCTGGGAAATAAGCACCGAAATGTTGCTCCAAATGAGGGATGATATTCAGAGTTGCTGGGGCACTATAAGGGTTTGAGCCATTGTATGTGGCATATCGATTAAAAAAACGACGTGTTTTACTATCCTGAAAATCACTTTCATTTGCCTTATTCATTGTCCTGAAGGGATCAATATCCGGAAAACGTAAAAAGGACTTTATCGTACTCCAAGTGAAGTAAGTGCTCAGCTTATGAAGCGATTTTTCTAAAAAGACATGATGGGTAATAGTATAGATCTTGCTGCTCTTTTTTAGAAACCGAATGATTGATTGTTTCGTGTCAGCAGTTTTTAATTCAAACTCTTTAGCCAACTTATCAGGGTCTGACCAAGCCGTTAAAATGGTGCTATCCTCAAAAAAGTACTGACATACAACATCTAGCTTTTTATATCTGAAATAATCCTGAGGATCTTTGTTTGCCAAACGAAACAATTCATCTACGTATTGAGGCATAGTAAATAAACTTGGACCTGCATCAAAGCGAAATCCTGAATTGGTAAATTCAGTTAATTTACCCCCTGGAACTGAATTCGCCTCATAAACATCAACCTCATATCCTTTGATGGCCAATCTTATTGCAGAGGCGATCCCTGCAATACCAGCACCTACAACAATAACGTGTTCATTACTTATCTGACGGTCTGTCATTCGAAACTTTTATACAGGAATAAACTTTAAATCCCCTTATCCTTATTAGCCTGATAAGCAACAAGTACGGCAAAGACAAGGAGTATGATCAACACCGCAATCCCCAAATTACGTTTCTGCTTATCTTTCCAGATCAGATAAAAAATAAAGCCCACTAATGGAATTGCGAAAACGAAGGCGAATATTAATGAATTAACTATCATTGTTTTTATTTAAAAGTCCATTCGGGCAAGGGGAGAAACATCCTGTCCAACAAAATCTCCATGAATGTATTTATAATATCCGGCAATGGCAATCATAGCAGCATTATCGGTACAATATTCAAATGCAGGAATATAAATCTGCCAGTTTTCTTTCGCAGCTGTTTCAGTAAGCAGATCACGGAGCCCCGAATTTGCTGAAACCCCTCCTGCAATTGCAACATGAGAAATGTTGTATTGTTTAGCTGCCTTTTTGAGTTTATTAAGTAAGATAGTAACGATCCGATATTGTACTGAAGCGCAAATATCTGTCATGTTATTCTGCACAAAATCCGGATCAAGCTTCTTATGATCTCTTACAAAATAAAGTATCGAGGTCTTTAATCCACTAAAGCTAAAATTCAATCCAGGGATCTGCGGTTCAGGAAAATTAAAGGCATGTGGATTACCTAACCTGGCCTGTTTATCCACTAAGGGTCCACCAGGATAAGGCAACCCTAAAATCTTAGCCGTCTTATCAAACGCCTCTCCTGCTGCATCGTCAGTGGTCTCCCCTACAATCTCAATATCGAAATAATCTTTCACAAGAATGATTTGTGTATGCCCACCGGATACCGTAAGGCAAAGAAAAGGAAAAGCAGGTTTCGGATCATCTATAAAATGAGCCAGTATATGGGCATGCATATGATTTATTTCAATCAGAGGCACATTTAGAGCCAATGCAAAGCCTTTAGCAAAGGATGTTCCTACAAGTAATGAGCCTAAAAGTCCGGGTCCTCTTGTAAAAGCAACCGCTTCAATGTCTTTTTTGCTTACTTTAGCGGCCAAAATAGCTTCTACCACTACAGGAATGATATTTTGTTGATGAGCCCTGGAGGCAAGTTCGGGAACTACGCCTCCGTATTTTTCATGAACTGCTTGAGTTGCAATTATATTAGATAGGATTTTACCATCTTTACATATAGATGCAGAGGTTTCATCGCAGGACGATTCGATAGCGAGAATTGTAGCCAAACTAGATAATGAATTTGTTGTTGTGATACTTAAAGTACAAAATTATTAAAAAACTACTTAAAATAACATTATGGATCTTGTCAGCAATAATTTTGCTGGCTGCATCACTAATATTTGCACTGCAATTTAAATCAGTTCAAACATTTGCTGCCAAAAAGGCCGCCACCTATTTATCAAAAGAACTCGATACTAAAATCGAGATTACCAGTTTGTACATTAAACCTTTCAAGCTTATTGTTCTTGAAGGCCTCTATGTACAAGACCGCGATAAAGATACATTACTTTATACGCCTAAATTCTCTGTTGACTTAAATTTACTTTCATTAAAGAACAAGACTATTGATATAAATACGATTCAACTGGACAGTGGATCATTTTTTCTGAAGCGATACCCCAATAAAACCACCAACCTCCAGTTTATTCTCGATTACTTTAACTCGGGTAAACCCAAACAGAAAACAACTGGAAAACCCTACACGATTACCTTAGAAAAGGTCATTGTGAATAACACCTCCTTTAAATATAAAAATCTGAATGATTCCACCTTTACAACCGGAGTTAATTTCAACGACATAGCCCTGAGTAAATTAAATGCAGTATTAACGGGAATAGACATCAACAACTACCTCTTTAAAGCTAAGGTTCGTGGTCTGTCTTTTGAGGAAAGAAGTGGATTCAAACTCAATAACTTAAATGCCAATACCACAATTGATACGGCAAGGATGGAATTTGCGGACCTACATCTGGAAACAGACAGGAGTCTGGTTAGCAATTACCTGGTATTTAAATATAAAAACTTTGGTGACTTCAGCGATTTTATTAACAAAGTATATGTCAAAGGATCATTAAAAAATAGCACCCTCGATTCTAAAGATATCTCCTACTTTACTACAGCTCTCAAAAAGATGAATGTTTCCTTTAAACTTAATGGAAATATCAGTGGATATGTAAATAATATTAACGCCCAAAAATTCTCTATTACCGCAGGTCAGGCTACTTATGTTAAAGGTGACTTTAAAATTAAGGGACTGCCAAACCTGGATAAGACCCATTTAGATTTAAAAATAGAGCGGTTCTTTACCAATAAAAAAGATGCTGATAATTTAATAAAACGAACCACCGGACTAAGCGGCAAAATCCCATTGATCGCACAAAAGCTAGGTAATGTTAGTTTTACCGGTTCATTTAAAGGACTCATTAAAGATTTTGAGACAAAAGGTGAAATTAAAACAGGCCTTGGTAGGTTAATTCCCGATATCAGAATGAACCTTTTAAATTTACCAGCTTATTCAGGAACCGTCAAAGCAGTAGATTTTAACCTGGGAGAATTACTCGATCAAAAATCACTAGGCCGCACCACGGTTACCGCTAAAGTAGATGGAAAAGGCTTCAACTTGAATCAACTTAAGGACAAAATAGATGCAAATGCAACCTACTTTGACCTGAAGGGCTACCGATATACCAATATTAATATCAACGGGAATATTATTAATAAACTTTTCCAGGGTAGGATTAAAATTAATGACCCAAACATCAAATTAGATTTCAACGGTGACATCAACTTAAATACAACGCTCCCCTCCTTCAATTTCAATGCCTCGCTTACAGGTGTAAATCTGCATAAACTCCATTTCTCCAAAGACACACTTCAGCTGGATGCAGACTTGAATACAGCATTTACAGGGAACAATTTAAACAACATTGAAGGAAAACTAGAGATGAATCGGTTACGTTTTACCAGTTCCGACAGCTCATTAGTTGTAAATTCTATCGTTTTAAGTGCCGATGGAATTGGTAGCTCCAGATCTATTGCGATAAACTCAGACATCCTCGAAGCAAAAATCAACGGTCAGTATGATCTGAATACCCTTCCATCCTATTTCAAATCAGTAGTTAAACGCTACATTCCATCATTAAAAACAGATATACGAAAGTTTGGCTTACAGGAATTCAATTTTTATTTAAATATAAAAGACTTTGCTCCTTTGAGCATGCTGCTCATTCCTGATCTTAAAATCCCTAAGGGAGCCGTTTTTTACGGACGATTTAATAGCAATGATAGTCTCGCCGCAATTAACGGATCAAGCGAACTGATCCAGTATAAAAAGATCAAAGTGAATAATTTCATTATTGATGAATCAGCAGCAAGCAAAGCCCTTAACTTGTTTATGACCGCCGACCGCATCGATATAACGGATAGTCTATACATCCAAAATATAAACGTTGCCAACATATTATACAAAGACAGTCTGGCTCTCAATATCAAGCTTTCAGATAAAGATGCCAACAATCAGCTCGATTTAAATGCTTTGGTAGAATTTGGAACCGACACCCTTGCCAAATTAAGCCTGCTTCCTTCTGATTTTATTATTAACAGAGAGATCTGGAAAGTTCCCGAGCAAGTTAAACTACGATTTGATAAGCGAAAAGTGTTTGTCCAGGGCTTTGAACTCCTACGAAATGACCAACTATTAACAATTGATGGAATTATTTCAGACCAACCTGAAGACAAGCTGAATATAGATTTCCAAAACTTTACCCTTGTAACCTTCAATTCTTTAACAAAAGCAGCAGGAGTAGTTCTGGGGGGACGACTAAACGGAAAAGTAGCTTTAAGCTCTGTTTTAAAAACCGCAAAAGTAGAGTCACAATTAAAGATAGATACCCTTGTGGTTAATAATACAGGAGTAGGTGACCTTAAACTAGTTGCGGATCTCGATAATGAGACCAAACTGGTAAATGTCACTATGGATATCACTAAAGATGGCAAAAAAACCATGAATATCCAGGGGACCTATAATGCCAGCGCCGAAATCAACACCCTTGATTTAAATGTAAGTATGGAGGATAATGAATTGGTCATCTTCACCCCTGCCATACGAAGCCTGGTTTCCAATGTTAAAGGTAAAGTTTCTGCCAAGGTAAATGTAAGCGGCAACATCCTTGATCCTAAAATAAACGGAACCCTAAGTTTAAAAGATGCTCATTTAACAGTGAATTATTTACGAACACCGTACCGGATCACAGACAATGTAGCCATAGAAAACAGTGTCATCAATCTTGATGATCTGGAATTAACTGATATTAACGACAATAAAGCCATTGCCACTGGAACAGTAGACTTAACCAATCTACAGAATCCGGTAATGGATATTTCAATCAAAGCTACTCGCTTCATGGCATTGAATACCACTGCAAAAGACAATCCTATCTACTACGGAACTGCTTATGCAACAGGAACCTTTAAGTTCAGAGGGCCTATAAAGAGCATGAATATCGATATTAATGCCAAAACAGAAGCTGGTACCGTATTCAATATCCCTTTAAATGCCTCTGAAACAATTGGAAATAATGATTACATCACATTTGTAGCAAAAGACTCTTCATTCACTCCCAAAGCACAATCTTTCTTCCAGGGGCTTGTCATGAATTTTGATCTGGTAGTTGATGAAAACAGTCAGGTCAATATAATAACCAACCTGGGGAAATTAAACGGGAGAGGAAATGCCACTTTAAATCTTAAGATTACCAGTTTAGGCGATTTTGAAATGTACGGTGATTACCTCATATCAAGTGGTAAATTTCAACTTACCGCACAAGATTTTATCAATAAAATATTTGATCTAAGTCAGGGTGGATCTATCCGCTGGACAGGCGATCCCTCAGACGCCCTCATCAATTTAAAAGCAGTTTATGGTGTACGAACAGATATCAGCCCTCTTTATCAGGCAGCAGGACGAGCAGCATCATCAACGGGTAGGGTTCTTGCTGAAGCAATAATGAACCTAAGTGGCAATCTGGCACAACCGGATATCTCCTTTGACATTAACTTTCCTTCAGATACTTATTTCAAAGATGAGTTTCAAAACTACTTTAGCGACGTAAACAATAAGAATACACAAGCATTGAGTTTAATTGTGCGGCGATCATTTTCACCTAACACAGGGCTGGTAAATGTACAGGCAGTTAACTCCACTTTATTCAGTGCTGGTACTGAGCTTTTCTTTAACCAGCTGAATAATATTCTTGCACAGTCTCTTAATCTTAATTTTGTGGATTTAAATATTCGCTCACTTAATGAAGCCAGCGCCTCATTACGGCTATTAAAAGATCGATTAGTAATCACAGGAGGTGTCACAGACAGAAGAGCTGAACTGAACGACTTAAACATAATTGGCAATTCAGTAGCGCGGGATGTTGAGCTTTTGTACTTGTTACGAAAAGATGGGAGTCTTAATTTAAGAGCATCAAACCGGTTAAATAATAGAAACTTTCTAAATCCTGATCAGGAATACATCAGTGCTATTGGGTTACTTTACCGACAAGACTTTGAAACTCTAAATGAGTTTTTACGCGCCTTGGTTGGTAAAAGAAGAAGGGATGAAAGGCAATTACCCGCTCCCATCCCTGTTTCTAAATCCCCTTCAACTCCTGCTGTAATTATTTTACCAACTTCTACAGAAAGTTCTGAAAAGAAAACATCAAAATAATATTAAATGATTGGATTATTCATAATAGAATGTCCCATTCGATCACGCTTAGTCTTCAGATATAATTCATTATGAACATTAGAAGCTATTTCGATTGGAATATTTTCAACAATCTCAATCCCATATCCTATTAATCCAGCACGCTTGGTTGGGTTATTAGACAGTAGTTTCATTTTAGTAATACCCAGACTTCTTAATATTTGAGCGCCAACACCATAATCCCGTTGATCCATTTTAAAACCAAGTTGAAGATTAGCATCAACCGTATCAAAACCATTCTCCTGAAGGTTATAGGCATGAAGTTTATTAATAAGTCCTATTCCACGACCTTCCTGATTCATATAAATAACAACGCCTTTACCCGCTTCATCAATCATCTGCATCGCTTTATGAAGCTGGGGGCCACAATCGCATCTGCATGAACCAAAGATATCACCAGTCACACAAGAACTGTGTACACGCACTAAAACGGGTTCATCAGGCTCCCACTCGCCTTTAATAAGCGCAAGATGATGCTCCTGTGTATCCGTTTGTGTATAGGCTATCATTTGAAAATCGCCCCACTCTGTAGGAAGCGTTACCGAAACTTCTTTAGTGATTAAAGATTCAGTTTGCAAACGATAGTTTATGAGATCCTTAATGGAAATTATTTTTAAATTATGCTTCTCTGCAATGATCATTAAATCAGGAAGACGAGCCATTTCCCCGTTTTCTTTCATGATTTCAACCAAAACACCTGCAGGTTCCATTCCAGCTATACTGGCCAAATCTACAACAGCTTCAGTATGTCCGGCACGACGTAAAACGCCTCCTTCTTTAGCACGCAAAGGAAATACATGGCCTGGACGACCAAGATCTTCCGGACGGGTAGCAGGATGAATTAACGCTTGTATTGTTTTGGAACGATCGGACGTTGAAATACCTGTCGTGCAACCATTACCTATTAAATCTACTGATACCGTAAAATTAGTTTCATGAAGAGCTGTATTATTGCCTACCATTAAATTAAGGCCCAATTCATCACATCTCGCCTCCGTCATTGGCACACAAATTAAACCTCTGCCATATGCGGCCATGAAGTTTATGATTTCAGGAGTTACGTTGCGGGCTGTAGTAACAAAGTCACCTTCGTTTTCCCGATCTTCATCATCAACTACAATGATAACCTTGCCAGCTTTAAGCTCGTCAATGGCTTCTTCAATTGTATTAAGTTTAATTTTCATTTGAGTACAAAATTAAGTTAATCTGTCAAGATTACTATAATAGATAGGTAAAGATTCACAAGATGTGATCTATACTTATTTAACGATTTTATTCTTTTTAAAGCGATTAAAGAATTTCTTAATGGCCTGCTTGTAGGAATCAGCATCAAACAAAGCAGAATCGCTGGCAGCTTTATAAGTTAAAAATATGCCAAGGGGGGTTAGGACAAATATAGCAATCCACATACCTAATACAGGTGAAATGTCACCTTCTTTAGCTGATTTTTCTCCAATTGTAGAAATGATATGATAGATCAGAAAGAAGATGATGGACATGACAACTGGCAGACCCAGCCCACCTTTGCGGATAATTGCGCCCAGAGGAGCCCCTATCGAAAATAACACCAGGCATGACACTGATAAAGTAAACTTTCGGTTATACTCAATCGAATAACGTCTGATTGTTTTTTGCAATAACAAATACTCTTCAGTTCTTCCTGTCAGCGTTTCAGTAACAGATCGCGATTCATTTAGTGCATAACTTATTGCAGAAGACTTCTGTTCCTTATTAAAAAGCTCGGAAACACTGTTCTGGTAGACTTTAACATTCCGAACAGGACGACCGGGCTGTTTCACGAAACTAAACAGTCTGAATGCTGGAGCGATAAAAGGCATTATTGCCTTTACAGCACTGTCCGCCTGCCGTGTTGTCGAATCTTTATAAATCTTCAACTGACGGAGGTTTAACATGGCATAATTAGACTTAAAAAGCCCCTCATCTGTCCGTTTCATTTCGAAATCATCCAGTGGAAACTTTTGCTCAGTCGCCTTAAAACGATAGCGCGTAAAACGTTGTCTTGGATTATAAGATTTATCCCCTGAAGTTTCTTCATAACGAACCCCATCTTTTAATTCCAACACCAATGTACGGTCTTTATTGGTTTTGTACATGACCCCTTCTTTGGCCAGTGTAGTCGAAATATTTCCATTAGTTCCTGTTTGATCATAGATCAATACATTTTTCAAAGTACGGCCATCATCGCCTTTTTGTTGCACACGTATGGCGTAACCTTCAATACTATTATTAAAAATACCTTCCTCTATCAGGAATGATGCTTTTTGATTTCGCACATCATAGAGTAAAGAGCCCATTTTAAGGTTGGCTACAGGAAGCATATAATCGGAAAATAGAAATGCCGAGATACTTAATACGGTTACAAGCAAAAACAAAGGACGCATTGCCTTTTGTAAAGAAACTCCAATAGATTTTATGGCAACAAGCTCATAACTTTCACCTAGGTTCCCAAAAGTCATAATGGACGAAAGCAACATAGCCAAAGGCAAGGCCATAGCCACATTTGTTGCTGAAGCGTATAGTAACAAACGCAAAATCACATGCCACTCAAATCCCTTACCAATCAGATCGTCGATGTATTTGAATAAAAATAACATCAGCAACACAAACATCACAATGAAAAAGGTAACAATAAAAGGCTTAATGAATGCCTTAATTATTAGCAGATAAACTTTCTTCACCTTACAAAATTAGTGAATTGTTACTTATGCACCTAATACACTGATCAAATACTGAATTTGATTATCCCAAATAAGTCTTCTTTCTTCAAAAGCTTCAGCCGGAGCGAAATCTGTAATAGATAACGCCACATCATTTGTTAGCTCATCCTGTAGAATCTCCATCTCAAAATAGTATTGAGGTTCATCATCAAGCCATCTAAACCGAACAAATTTGTTCTCTTTTACGTTTGTAAGTTTTGCTTTATGCTCTTCTCCATCCCACATAAACGAGTAGATTTGTTCCCTATATAAAACGTCGTCAGCAAACCATTGAGCCAATCCATTGGGTTCATTCAGGAAAGTAAACAAAATTTTAGGTGAAGAATGAATTTCGTACTCTATCGTAAACTTCTTTTTCTCAGACATTTTCTTGATTAAAAAAACCTAATGCAAGCATTTTTTAGATTTATTTCCTAAAGAAAAGTATTTTAAACTATATTTGCAACTCAAATTTGAAAGGCGGCAATATAATTTGCTTTGTTGCAAACTAAAAAGTCAATCAAATATGAATACGGCGGGGTAGCTCAGATGGTTAGAGCGCAGGATTCATAACCCTGAGGTCGGCAGTTCGATCCTGCTCCCCGCTACCAAATAAGCAAAAGAGGCATTATCCAGATTTGATTCAGGAATGCCTCTTTCCTTTTTAAGGATAATCTGCTAAAAATAAGCGATATACAAAAACACCAAATTAATCTCACTGGTTCGATCTTCATCATTTTTCTTATCGTAACTCATACCACTAGGGAACAGTAATGCTTACAACTGTTGCTAAGTGTGGTAGTCACCAGAAAGCCAGTTTAAAGGTAGCTGAGTGGCATATTTGATTGCCAACCTAACGCATTTTAAAAGGTTCGAACTTTTATTTGACAGGATGAGCAAATTGTGCTCAATTTCCTTCTTTTCTTCCGTATATTTTTCATAGTATTTTTTGTAAAGCTTCTGACTAAGATCTTCTTCAATGTACTTCTGTTACAGGGGTATTCTACTCCATGGACATCAGTAAAGCAAGCGTACATGACATAAAGCACTCTGGATTAAATAAATTGCACATTGATTGGCGACAAGGGGATATTTATCAAAAACCAGCCAGTTAGATTTATTCAATACAGTAAAAATCCAGTTAAAGACTCCTATGCGCAACAATCAAAAAGACAAGCAACCATTAGAACCTGTATTCAGGAAATGCAGAAAAAGAATTGAAACCTTATTCGCGCAGCTGTGCGATCAGTTCATGCTCAAATGAAAGCATGCAAAATCTTTAAAGGGTTTAGCTATGCGAATATTTGCTAAACTTGCCGCAGTTACTTGCCTGCAGTATATCAATAACAAAAACAACAAACCCAATAATCAGCTTAAATATGCACTCGCTTTTTAATTGCACAACACGTTATATATAGACTGACTACAACAAATTGGAGATCTTTTAAAGGTTGACTTATTTATTTTTAGAAAAAAAGAGAATTCCGTTTCATCAGAATCCTCCTTGTTTCATTGTTTTAATCAATACCCTATTTAATCATTAAAGCCGCATTATATAAAGCAGCCTCATCTGTCAAATACTTTTTAAATGAGTCGAAGGTTTTAAAACGACTATCACTGGCTTCCCAGGCAGAATAAAACCGGTAGGTAGTAGCCGCCTTTGAACGAATTGGCATTTGCAAAGTGTAGGTATTTAAAATATCCGATCCAACATTAGGGGTTTGACCAATCCCAACAAAGTTAGACTTAGACACCATCAAAGCCATTCCCAATTGATCCTTATTTTCAGACTGTGTATCAAAAGTGTAGAGTGCCCTGGTACTTCCATAACTCAGTAAAGAAGACTTCTTACTTTTTAGATTCACAATACCGCTTACCAACTCTGCCCCTTTGGGTGCATTCTTTACAGTAACTTCACTCTGATAAAAATATTGTCCACCCCAAATACTGATTTGCTCAGTTAAGGAAGCTAATTTACCATTTCCCAATACATTCCATTCCGGATAAGACAGTGCAAATACGGCCCTAATTGGACCATCGGCAATCATCTTATAAACCATCTTGCCCATATTCTGACCACCAAGTCGTACCAAAGTATCTGCTTTGCCAGCTAAAGGCACCTTCAAAGCAAGCGAACCTGCTCCCAGTGACTTACCTACTGCCAGAATATCCATCCCCCATTTATCCAAATGATGATAAATAACCTTTGGATCTACTCCTACTGTATCCATCATCATCTCTGAAGTGGTTTTCCCCCATATATCTTTTATATTACGTACATCCATATAAATACGAAAACCAACTTTATCATTTTCCCAGGCTGGACCTTCGGTTAAACGGGAAGGAAGCGTCTGTTTGGTAAAATCAGTATTGGGCTGACCGGCTGGAACGCTGTCCGCATAAACAAGCAGCCCAAAGCTATCATCCGCATTTTTTATCCGTTGCCTTACATGCGCTTTTATGATAGGTTTAATTTGAATATCCGATTTAGAGATGGGTAGATCAACCTGCTCCTGCCCCTTAAAGGAATATAAAAAAGCGACTTCATCCCAATTGCCATCATCAGTCAAGTCATCGAACTGAATAAATAGAGGAGATCCTTTCGCAGACCTAATACTGATACGTTCTTCGCCGGAAAGTATTCCTACTTTCTTTTCAATGAAATCCCTTTTCAATATGATAAGCTCATTATCCCTATTGATAGTTGCTGGATTTTTGATAGTAATTACTTTATTTTGAGCTGATGCAGAGTAGGCTGAGATCATGACACTGCATACTAAAAGCAGCGCCAATCTTATTTTAGATTCAGAATTCATATAATATAGTATTTGTTAAAATTGCAATTAATCACATAATGTGTATTACGCTGAAATATACATTTTTTTAGATAAAATGCAAGATGGATAAATAACTTGTTACCAAATACCAATCTGATTCTAATTAGTCGGGCCTTAATTCTATTAACTATTTAATTATCAATATAATATATTTACATTTTACATATCTTTTGTATTAAAACATGCAGGAAATGGTTGTTTTCGATTTAAAACCTAGCAATTTTTTTTGATATGTTAGCCAAGAAATCTGTAGATAAAGGTCCTAACCTATTTTATTCTTCCTTATCGGTAATGCTGAACCAGAAGCACCCATTAAAACCAAACTACGCAAAGGGTTAAAGCGAAGAGCTGCAACAGAACCGACAATTGGGCATCTGAAGACAGATCATCGCTTAGCTCGGAACTTTTACAAAGGGATATTTGGCGATAACATCAACATTATGCTTGCTTCCGCAGATTTCAACTTTAAAAGGATGATGAACAAGTGGAAATCATCTCTTTTTGGCCTCTTTTTTAACTCGCTCAAGCTTGTCATATTCATCTTTAATAATTTGCTTGAAATACAGATGAAATCAGATCCAAAACAAATTAATAACTTTAAAACAAAATGGACTTTTTAATGCTCGACTATTTAAAAGCAAATTCAAAGCAATGTGTTTCCCACAAAAGTCCGACTTAAACTAGCCTACATCGGACTTATATCGGAATCATACTGCTATCTTATTGGTATCTTTAATATCCAGTTAGTAACATGCCGTCTTCGTTTGCGGCAATAGACACCCCTCAAATCACAAAAAGGTCTTTACAAATTACCATTGTGGCAATCCGCAAAGACCTTTTTAATTAATAGCTTATCGTTTTCGATAAGGCTGTATTATTTTAGAAAGTATAAGTTACTTTACCAGATACAAACCGTCCGTTAAAACCAAATTGCGATACTGCTCTGCTGTAAGCAAAGTGACCATTTGAGGTATTATCACGACCGGTAGTATAGTTAGCTGTAGGATCGCCGCTTAAATTTGTTTCAGAGTTGCGGGCATCCATATAGTTTTTATCTGGATAAATATCAAACAGATTGTTTACCGCAACATTTAAAGCCAGCTGTTTGATCACCTTGTAACTTACAGAAAGGTCAGTCACCCATTTTCCATTAAAAGTCTGATCAAGCTCCAGTGGTAAATTATTGGCAGCAACAGTTGGATCTACAGGATTCAAATAGGTTACTTTTCCAAAATAAACGGTTCTTAGTGACAGATCAACTTTCTTCATAGTATAGGCCGCACTCAAATTAATTTTACTTGCCGGTACTGATGATTCGTAACGGGAACGTTCGGTACGGTCAAACAATTTGGCTTTCAAACTCGCATTGCCTTCTATAATATCCGATCCCTTTATGGAACGAACTTTGGTTTCATTAAAATTGGCTGCTGCCGAAAGAGTTAAAACATTACCTGAAGTTAAGCTGATCCGATCAGTCAAAACGACATCTAATCCTTTAGTGCGGGTTGAAATGGCATTGGTAAAAAACTGAACGCTATTGATCGTTCTATTGGGATCAACTGTATCCAGGATCTCATTTACACCAGCAGTTGCACGGGTAAACTGACTTGAAAATACAATCCGGTCCTTAATATCAATTTGGTAGGCATCTACACTATAGGTTAATCCCGGAATGACGGTACCTGTTAATCCCAAACTATAAGAAGTTGATTTTTCAGGTTTTAATGAACCTACTCCAAATTTGGCTACGATAGGATTATCGTTATTAACCGTTAAAACTTGTGTTGGGTTGCCACTTACAAATTGGGTACTTTCATTATTGAAATAACGTTGTGCTAATGAAGGTGCCCGAAAACCGGTTGCTATAGCACCACGAAGAGAAAGCTGATCGGCAGCTTTTACTCTGGCAGTGAATTTATTGGAGAAATTAGAACCGAAGTCACTAAAGTTTTCATAACGACCTGCTGCTTCCACTAATAAACGGGGACCAAACTCGGCTTCGAAATCGGCATACAAACTGGTGTTATGTCTGGACTTGTCAATTGCATTGGCTGGTCTGAAACCAGGGAAGACCTGTGCACCAGCAGCTGTAGGACTGGTACCGACTAAACGTCCGGGGATATTTTGAGATGGCTGGCCGTAAGAATAAGAAAGTTCTTCACCTGGATTGATGGAGTAACTATCTACACGATATTCAGCACCGTAGGCTGTATTTAAGGAAGTCAGGAATCCGTCGAAATCAAATTTTCTGGAAACATCGAGATTAGTGGTATTCTGACTGAAAACTAATTTACCTGCATAAAAGGAAGTAGGACTTGTACCTATAGGTAAAGAAGCGTTTAAGGTATGATCAATATCGAAGGCAATATTGTTTTCGCCAAAGGTATTACTCACATCATATTTCCATGAACCGAGTGTTCCTTTAAGACCTCCACTGATGGAAACGTCATTTATTGAGGTATTGATAAAAGGCAAAAATCCATTGGGATAAAGGGTCACATCAATTTGTGTGGCTTGACTTGGTAAACGAATGAATCCAGCTGCTGATCCTGTTTTATGCGTATAACCAGCTGCCAGGTATACGCTTGCAGCGTTTGAAAATGCATATTGACCATTTGCAAACGAGCCAAAGTTCTTGGAATGAGAGTTACCTACGACCATATTATTACGGTTAACTCCTGCAGCATCAGCTTTTGCGTCATCAGCTTGCTTTAAAGTCGCAAACCGGGTTTCAAAATCAGCTTCCGTTTCTGTAGCAGCTTTAGAGGGCAGAGAAGAGTATAAAAGAGGACGGGTATCTAAACCTCCACGATTTGTAGCGCCTCTATCCTGGTATTGAGCGGCAACATTAACAAAACCTTTTCCGTTTAAGCTCCAGCCTTTACTGGCGTCAAACTGATAAGTTTTACCATCAGAATAGTTATTACCCAATGTTGAAGTGGCTGATTGGCCGTACATAGAAGAGACGACAAGTGGGGTGATTTTTTTCAATACAATATTGATAACACCTGCAATTGCATCAGAACCGTACTGCGCTGCTGCACCATCACGTAAAACTTCGATATGGTCGATGGATGATACAGGAATGGAATTCATGTCTGTACCAACGGTTCCTCTACCGAATGTACCGTTGATATTTACGAGTGCAGTGGTATGGCGTCTTTTACCGTTTACTAATACCAAAACCTGGTCGGGTCCTAATCCTCTTAGTGATGCAGGGTCGATATGATCGGTTCCATCAGCCACCGTTTGGCGGTTCGAACTAAAGGATGGAGCAATATAATTCAGGATCTGGGTAACGTCGGATTGAGGGTAACTTCTGATTTCTTTTGCAGAAATTACATCTACCGGAACAGGCGAGTTAATGTTGGTTCGGGATGGTGACCTTGAGCCGATGATAGCGACTTCTGTCAATGTAGTGCCTGAGGGTTTTAAGCTGTAATCGAAATTAGTAGCGGTAGTGCTTACAACGATATCAGCGGTTAAACTTTCGTAACCTATATAAGAAAGCCGGAGCTTGTGTGGCCCGGCGGCAAGATTGAGGGTGTATTCGCCCGTTGCATTAGTCGAAGTTCTTTGGGAGGTGCCGACAACGGCAACAATTACTCCCGGCATTGGAGTGCTGTTTGTGGCATCAGTAATCTTTCCTGTGATGCTTTGGGCGAGTAGGATTTGAGTACTTGCGAGGAAAAGCAGAATGAATAAAGAGATTTTTGAATAGATTTTCGGCATATTTTTATTTTTTGCTTAAAATAGCGATAATCATATTATATTGAAAGAAATAATGCAATTTTTATATCATATGTGTAATTTATGTGACAATTTGGTCATATTATTAAACAATTAAGCTACATTATACTTATTTCAGAGCGAGTATCCACAAAACTCCACCTATACACTTTAATAAAGCAAAGAAATATAGCAGTATTACACATTAACCTGAATTAAATAATAGATTTTTAAAATTTACACTTGTAAATACAGTATTAATTATCGGTTTATACAGACAAGCACTAAATATAGACACCTTAAAGAAGAAAAAATCACTTAAATCTAGCTGTATTAGAGAAATTAATTTTCCATTTGTGTACTGTTCTTTACATTTTCAATCAGCATTACTTGGTTAGGGAAAACGTTTCTTTTTTGTTAAGTATTGTTAAAATGCTCTGACTGAAAATAAATAAACATACCTTCGATTTTAATTAATTGAATTGTCTATTATTTTGATTTAATGTATCTTTGCAGGATGTTTAAAAACAGGCGTTTATTAACGTGGAGCTTATTGTTGATTTTAGCCGTTGTTGCTGGTTGTAAAAGCAAGTTTGAAAAGTTAGTTGCGAGCAACGATACGGGCAAAAAGTATCAGGAAGCGATAAGGCTTTACAATAAGAAGGACTATAGTAAGGCCCTGCTTTTGTTCGATGGTTTAAACCAGAAATACAAAGGTCGTGGTGAAGCAGAAGATCTTGCTTACTATTTTGCCTATACCAATTATCGTTTAAGAGATTATACGACTGCACGTTATCAGTTTAAACTTTTTGCCGATACTTATCCAAATAGCGCCCGTTCTGAGGAATGCAGGTTTATGTCGGCCTATTGCTATTACCTGGATTCTCCTAGTTTTAGTCTGGATCAACAAAACACGCTTCATGCCATTGAGTCTCTTCAACTATTCATCAATCTTTATCCAAAGAGTGACCGTGTGGTAGAAGCAAGTGGACTTATTGCAGATTTGCGTGATAAACTAGAGCGTAAAGCGATGGCTAATGCTCGTTTATATCTGGATATAGGGGATTATAAATCAGCTGTAATAGCTTTTGATAATGCATTGCGCGATTTTCCGGATACTAAGTATGCAGAAGAAATGGAGTCTCTGGCTATCGAGGCTCAGTATCTATATGCACAAAACAGCTTAGAGATTCGTCAGGAAGAACGTTATACTTTGGCAATCACTATGGCCGATCGGTTTGTGGAAGATTATCCAAAGAGTAAGTTTCTGAAAGATGCTCAGGATGTAAAAAAACATGCTGAACAAGGGCTTGTTCAGGTTCAGAAACTAATGGCAGCTTCTCAGCCAGTGGTAAAAGAAGAGGTTAATAAAGAAGAAGAAAAAGTCACTACGCAAAATAAATAAGGTAAAGATGAGTAATACAGTAAAAAGCACAGTTGCACCAAGCACTATCACAAGAGATTTACGCCAGTTAGATACAACTACAGGAAATGTTTACGAATCTTTAGTTGTAATTGCAAAGCGAGCAAATCAAATTTCAAATAACATAAAGGAAGAGTTGTCAGGTAAGTTATCTGAATTTGCGTCATCTAATGACAACCTGGAAGAGATATTTGAAAATCGTGAACAAATTGAGATCTCCAAACATTATGAGCGCATGCCTAAGCCTACGCTTATCGCAATTGATGAATTTTTAAACGACAAGGTGTATTTCCGTAACCCTGCTAAAGAGCAACAGGTATAATCGATTAAGAATTAGTAAGTTTAGATTTTAATGATCTGAACTATTTACTTAATGCGATATGCTTCAAGGAAAAAAAATATTACTAGGCGTCTGTGGCAGTATAGCCAGTTACAAATCTGCTACTTTAACTCGTTTACTGGTTAAAGCTGGTGCAGACGTCAAGGTAATTATGACTACAGATGCGAGGCATTTTATCACCCCGCTTACGCTTGCGACGCTATCTAAGAATCCGGTTTACAGTACTTATTTTAAATCGGATACAGGGGAATGGAACAATCATGTTGAACTGGCCTTATGGGCTGACCTGATCTTAGTAGCTCCTGCTACTGCAAATACACTGGCTAAATTTGCCAACGGTATTTGTGACAATTTACTTTCGGCTATTTATTTATCTGCAACCTGTAAGGTGTTTTTTGCTCCGGCAATGGATCTGGATATGTGGCTACATCCTGCTGTTAAGTATAATGTGGAAAAGATGAAATCGTATGGAAACATCCAGATTAAACCTGCTTATGGCGAACTAGCAAGTGGGCTTGTTGGTGAAGGAAGGATGGCAGAACCGGAAGACATTATTGCTTTTCTACGAGACACTTACAGCGCTGATTTACCCCTAAAAAATAAAAAGGCTATCGTTACTGCTGGCCCTACTTACGAAGCGATTGATCCGGTACGTTTTCTGGGTAATCATTCGTCAGGGAAAATGGGTATCGCTATAGCGGAAGAGCTTGCCCGAAAGGGAGCTGCTGTCACGCTGATCTGCGGACCATCATCTCAAATTTTATCCAACAGTCAAATTAAACGTATTGATGTTGTTTCTGCTGAGGATATGCATCAGGCTACACAAAAATTGTTTTCGGAAACCGACATTATGGTTATGAATGCTGCTGTTGCTGATTATAAGCCTTTAGAAGTTTCGGCAGAAAAAATTAAAAAAGATGACTCTCATTTTTCTATAGACCTGATGAAAACCACTGATATCCTGTCTTCGCTTGGCAAGATTAAAAGGGATGATCAGATTCTTGTTGGGTTTGCATTGGAGACCTTCAATGAAGAAGAACATGCTCTACTGAAGCTTAAAAAGAAGAACCTTGACTTCATTGTACTTAATTCGCTTCGTGATACAGGTGCAGGATTTCAGGGCGATACCAATAAGATCACTATAATTGATAAGCATTTAAACAAACAGGAATTCCCTTTAAAATCAAAAGAAGAGGTTGCTAAAGATGTTTGTCAGAAAATAATTGAGTTGAGCTAATGAAAAAGCTAGCCCTACTTATGCTCTTGTGTTTCCATATTGGATTACATGCGCAGGCACAAGACTTAAATGCCAGGGTTCAGGTATTGTCTCCTCAGGTTCAAAATACCAATAAACGTGCACTTAAAGTTCTTGAAGCAGCTATACGTGATTTTCTGAATGGTAAAGAATGGTCGCAGGATCAATTAAAGCCACAGGAAAGAATAGATTGTAGCTTCTTGATTAATATTACAGAATGGGATGGCTCCTCGAATTTTAGAGCGGAGTTACAGGTTCAATCCAGCAGACCTGTTTATGAGGCAACCTATCAATCCACGCTATTAAATTTTAGTGATAAAGATTTTAACTTCAGTTATATTGAAGGGCAAGCTTTAGATTTTTCTGATCAGCAATACATTAGTAACCTATCAGCGCTACTGGCTTATTATTCTTATATTATAGTAGGTTTGGATCACGATACATTTTCGATGTATGGTGGAAGTCCTTATTATACAAAGGCGCAAACTATTGTAAATTATTCACAAAATGCAGCATATATAGGATGGAAGGCGTTTGAGGGGTTACGCAATCGGTATTGGCTGATTGAAAATTTAACAAACGCTGCTTATCAGCCTATACGAAATTTCATGTATGAATATCATAGAAATGGTCTTGATATCATGTCAGAAAACCCGGAGAAAGGAAGGAAAGTCATTCTTTCTCTTCTTCCAGATTTGCTTAAAATTGACAAGCAACGTCAGGGAGCTATGCTGAATCAAGTTCTTTTTACTGCAAAAGCGGATGAGCTGGTTCAACTTTTAAATGGTGCTAATCCACAGGAAAAAAAACGTGCACTTTCTATTTTAAGTTCTGTTGATCCCTCCAACATTCGGAAGTATGATTTGTTAAAGAGTAATCAATAGTGCTGTTGTATATTTGATGCACTTTTAAAGAATTAGTTGTAAGCTTTAGTTCAAACACCATTATGTTAAGTCGTTTAATAATCCGCAATTATGCTCTTATTGAAAATCTTGATATTGCATTTTCAGGAAAACTGAATATTGTTACAGGAGAAACAGGGGCTGGAAAATCTATCATTCTTGGCGCACTATCGCTGATACTGGGACAACGTATAGAAGGGAAATACTTTTTCAATCAACAGAAGAAGTGTGTAATTGAGGGGCATTTCAACATATCAGATTACCAGCTAGGCAGTTTCTTTGACGACAAGGATCTGGACTATGAAAAGGAAACGGTGCTGAGAAGGGAGATTTCTTCAGATGGTAAGTCCCGCGCTTTTGTAAATGACACACCGGTTAACTTAACGGTACTACGTGAACTGGGCGAGTTGTTGATTGACATTCATTCGCAGCATGCTACGATGGAGATCAATAATGAGAAATTTCAGTTGCTGGTAGTGGATTCTATTGCCTCTAATGAACTGCTTTTAAAGAGCTATCAGGATAATTACCGAAAGTTCAAGGCGGTGACTCATTCTTTAAAAACGCTTCAGGAGAGTTCCGCACAGGCTAAGACGGATGCGGATTACTATCTTTTTCAATTTAATGAGCTGGAAGAAGCATCCTTAAGTGCAACAGATGAACAGGAATTATTGGAGCAGGAACTGGATGCGCTAAGTCATGCTGAGGAAATCAAAAAGAGCCTGATCAATGTAGGTCTGGCCCTTTCGGATGAAGAGCATGCCGCTGTTGTATTATTAAAGGAGGCATTGCTGGAGTTACAGCATACACAGAAGTTTCTTCCGGAAATGGAAATTCTGACTGAACGTTTGGATAGTGCACTGATAGAGGTAAGGGATATTGCTGCTGAAGTTGAACTGATTGAGCAGGGCACCTTAATTGATGTGCCCAGGACTGATATATTAAGTGAACGCCTGAGTATTATTTACAACCTACAAAAGAAACATCACGTGAGCTCAGTTGAGGAGCTTATTGCTGTGAGAGATAGTTTTTCAGATAAGCTCAATTCGGTTTCGCATGCAGATGAAGAAATCGAGCGTCTAAAAAAGGAGAGCGAGCTACTTAAAGCTGAACTAATCGTTCTGTCGGATACTTTATCGGCCAGTCGCAATGAAATTATACCCACTATAGAGCTGCGCTTGCAGGAGATGCTAACAGAAATCGGAATGCCTAATGCGCACTTAAAAATAGACAATCAACTCCTGGATGAGCTGTCATTAAGTACTAGCGGAAGGAATAAGATCCAGTTTTTATTCTCTGCAAATAAGGGTCAGGATCTTGCTCCAATGAATAAAGTGGCGTCGGGTGGTGAACTTTCACGCCTCATGCTAAGTATAAAATCGCTCATGTCGCACCATATTGCACTGCCTACCATTATTTTTGATGAAATTGATACCGGTATTTCTGGCGAGATAGCCTTGAAAGTTGGCTCTATTATGGAGCGTCTATCAGAAGGAATGCAGGTGATTGCAATTACTCATCTTCCACAGATTGCAAGTAAGGGTGATGCTCATTATTATGTGTATAAAGATGAGAGGCAGGACATTACGCATACGAACATTGCTTTATTGACAAAAGAAGAGCGCATTACCGAGATAGCAAAGATGCTGAGTGGAGAGCCTCCGGGTACATTTGCACTACAGCATGCTAAAGAATTATTAGATGTGAAATAAGATTTAACAACCTGAGAAATAAAATGATATCAATAGATTTCATTTTAACTAATTAGATTCCTTACTTTAGACCCCAAATTGGTTAATAATGGCTTATAATTTACTAAAAGGCAAAAAGGGTATTATATTCGGAGCACTTGATGAGAAATCAATCGCCTGGAAAACTGCTCTCCGCTGTGTTGAAGAAGGCGCCGAAATTGTGCTTACTAACGCTCCTATCGCGATGCGGTTAGGTGAAATTAATAGACTTGCTGAACTTTGCAATGCTCCTGTTATTCCGGCTGATGTTACCAGCATGGACGATTTGGAAAATTTGTTCAGTAAGACCCTTGAACACTTTGGCGGTGGTGTAGATTTTATTCTGCATTCTGTTGGGATGAGTATGAATCTTCGTAAAGGGAATCCCTATACAGATACCAATTACGATTTAATGCATAAGAGTTTGGATATCTCTGCAATGAGCTTACATCGTGTATTGCAGACCGCGATGAAGATGGATGCAATTAATGAATGGGGTTCTGTAGTGGCTTTGTCTTACATTGCAGCTCAACGTGTATTTCCGGACTACAATGATATGGCTGATGCTAAATCAATGCTGGAAAGTATTACGCGTAACTTCGGTTACCAATATGCAGTTAAGAAGCATGTGCGGGTAAATACTATTTCTCAATCCCCTACCCGTACAACTGCCGGTTCAGGAGTGAAAGGATTTGAAGGATTTATTAAGTTTGCTGAGAAACAATCTCCGCTTGGAAATGCTTCGGCTGACCAGTGTGCAGACTATACAGTTACTTTATTTTCGGACCTTACTAAAATGGTTACGATGCAAAACTTATTCCATGATGGAGGATTCTCCTTTACAGGAATTAGCCATGCAGTCATTGATCAGATGGAAATGTAAATTTTCATTACATAAAAAAGCGGCGAAAGTTTATTCTTTCGCCGCTTTTTTTGCTTAATGGTGTTCTGACTTAATAGTTGGAATCGATAAGAACGATTTTGACGGTCATAGCGGCAGGTCTATCAATTATTATTGAAGCCCCAGCACTTTGTGCCTCTATTTTAATACTTCCAGCTGTTGCAACGTAACTATAAGCAAACCCATTATATACTTGGGGAATCTGCTCATAGTTTCTGTTATCTAAACTTCTATAAACGAGGATTGCACCTTCATCATTATTGTAATCATCGTATTCGGGAAGGTCTACCGGAGTCTCCCAAGTATAACCCCTATCGTAGGTTACCCAGTCACTAGCACGTATATCTACAACAACTGTGCGGTTTGGCACCACATATTCGGTTTGTTCGCATGCCGACATCATCAGCATAAGAGGCATAATTAGGGTTAGTAAATATTTCATAATCTCGTGTGTTTCTATGTAAGACGAGAGGAAATACAAATGGTTGCATGCTTTCTATGAAGAAAATGATTGTAACTTCTTTTTTACTATTTGAAGTTCTTGAAGTCCGCTCTATTATAGGTTCCCGGCATGGCATGGTCACCTACTTCAAATTCAAAAGTCACTTCTTTTATTGTAGGAATCTCCGTTAAAGAATAGGTTGCTTCGGCCATATAGGTCTCTGCACCTGCTGTCCCAATATTTTGTGTAAGTTGAAAAGCATCCTTTATTCGCGTGATAACGGTATCTCCTTTTGCGCTGACAAACTCCATTTGAATGTCCGGGTATTTTTTATTTAATGCCTTGATGATATCTTCCTGCCCTACTCCCGTCATATCGCCGACATGATGCTTTAACACTAATTCATGCGTCTGTTCATTGTATATTGTATTCCATGGCAAGGAATCAAGTACAGGTTTATCTGCTGGCTTAGTGGCAATAGAATCATGTGTTTCAGCAACTGGCGCTTTCTTATCGCTAGTACAGGAATAGATGAATGTCATTAAAATAATAAATGACCATGCGTAAATTTTCATAAGCAATTTTTTATGGATTATGGAGTAGTAACAGCAACAGGAATCACTTTACCATTGAAAAATTTATGACCTGTAAGTGCAAAATCAGCAATGTATTTGCCCATTTCAAATGCCATAACAGGAGATTTATAATTCGGAAATGCTTCTTCCAGCATTTCTGTCTGTGCAGACCCTAAGGCAAGACAGTTAAAATGGATATTGCGTTCGGTATATTCTACTGCCAGACACTCTGTGAGGGCATGTAGAGCAGCCTTGCTTGCTGAATAGGCAGCAAGCCCAGGAAACTTAACACTCCCCATATAACCTCCCATGCTACCTATATTGACAACATGTGCATTATCATTCATCAAGGGAAGCATATTTTGGATCATTTTAACATGCCCTAAGAGATTTGCCTGAAGCATAGCGGCAAAATCTATGTGGGTAATCTCCGCAAATGGCTTATTAATCAACTGTCCTGCATTATTTATCAGGACATCAATAGACCCCATTTTGTCCTTCACATAAGTCTGCAAAGAACCGTAATCGTCATGTACAATATCAAAGGTAGCAGGATAAAGCTTACAGTCAGGGTTTAATCCCATTGCAATATCGTACAGTTTCTTCAATTTATCTTCCGACCGGGCTAATGCTATAACCTCATGGTCATTCCTTTGAATCAATTCAAGCACAGCTTCAAATCCCACTCCACTGCTTACTCCTGTAATTAAGATTTTCATTATTGGGTTGTTCTAAAAGAATACTAAATTAAGAAAAAGATTCTTTAACTATAAAAAACACCTATTTAGAGTTAAGTTTGAATTGCAATGAATAACTGAAAAATGTAGATTTGCAGCTTAGATAAATCATGGAACATATTCTTGTAACTGGTGGTGCTGGTTTTATTGGGAGCAACCTTATTGCTTCATTATTGCAAAGCAAAAAATACAAAATAACCTGTATCGATAATTTTGATGACTTTTATTCTATTGAACAAAAAGAATGGAATATAAAGCCTTTTCTACCTAATCCTGACTTTTCCTTTATTCAGGGAGACATTAGAAATGCTGAAGATTTAAATCTTGCGAAAGAGGTCGATATAATAATCCACCTTGCAGCAAAGGCAGGTGTAAGACCAAGCATACAGAATCCATCACTGTACTTGGATGTTAATACCAACGGAACGCAGGTATTACTTGAATATGCGCATGCAAACGACATCAAGCGTTTTATTTTCGCTTCCTCCAGCAGTGTGTATGGCATTAACGAACATTCTCCATGGATTGAAGAAGATACTTTATGTCCAATTAGTCCATACGCTTCTTCTAAGATAGCGGGAGAAATGCTGGGACATGTTTATAGTCACCTATATGGTATTCGTTTTTTAGCCCTACGTTTCTTTACTGTATACGGTCCCGGACAACGTCCAGACCTTGCTATTCATAAATTTTTTAAAGCGATTTCTGAAGAAAATGCGATTCCTGTTTATGGAGATGGCACAACCAGTCGTGATTATACTTTTGTGGGTGATGCTGTAAAAGGAATTGTGGCAGCTTTAGATTATGAGAGATCAAATTTTGAAATCGTAAATATCGGAAATCATAATGTTATTACCCTTAGAAAATTAATTACTGCAATTGAAGCGATATGTGGTAAAACCGCTATTATAGATCGCTATTTAGAGCAACCTGGAGATGTATCTAAAACCTTTGCAGACATATCTAAAGCTCAGGAATATTTAGGCTATGACCCCTCTACCTCGCTTGAGGAAGGACTTCTATCTTTCTATGATTGGTTTAAGATGTACTATGCTGTAAAAGCTCATGAGACATTAAGAATCAATTAAGGATTACCTTGATCATTTAAATAGAACATCTAAAAGAGGGTAGCTCATAAATCATGATTACCCTCTTTTAATTTTTATCCATCATACAATGAACTATTATATGAAAAGCTGGTAATATTCGTCTTTTTTCTATAGGCACAGATTAATTTTCACCTAAAAAACAATTAACGCTTTTTCCAGATTACTATTTATGACTATGAGTCCCTTTTGGATTCTTAGTCAGCATTTGGACTTTAAATTTTTATTTAGCTATCCGGTTAAAAGCCAGATAACCTTTAAATTGATTATTTTTCTGTTTGACTTTGTGCTTCACCTTCCAATTTTTATTCCGTTGAAACAGATTGTCTTAACCTTAATTAATCACTCCTGGATTGCTGAAGCTTTATTTTAATGCCAGTTTCAAGAGGATAAATCTGTAAACTGACCTTAAAAATTCTTGATCGTTGCAATACTTTAATTATTCATCTTCTTTCTTCACTAGTTCAGCCTCTTCTTCTGTTGGCAGAGGTTCAAACTCTTTAGACCGGTATACAAACCATAACCCCGGTAAAGAGGCCAGGACGTTAATCATCCAGAATGTAAAGGTTATAAATACAGCCAGATTCTGATTGATATCGAATACCGAAGATGCGTGAGCCATAAATAAGTCCCTGACTCCTAAACCCGCTACACCTATATTAACCAGCGCGGCAATAGACGACATCAAAAAACTAAATAGATAAGGAGAGTATTTTCCTGTAAAGTTCTGAGACAGCAATATAAAAATCACACTTAATATTTGCAGCGACTGTACGGTACCTGCCTTTATATGGCTTCGGAAAAAGTGTCGGGAATAGTCAGTAAAAAATCTTTTCATCACCAGGTAATAGATCAGGGTTCCTATCAGCAGGGCTGCTATAGGCCACGTTTTGGGGATTTGAATCTGAGGAATAAAGATAATTAGCGAAACCGAGATAAAACCAACGGCCCAAAGACCACTTAACCGGTCAAAGAAAAGTGCTAATAACAATCTTTTGGTAGGTAATTTATATTTCTTACGCAGTAAATACACTTTATATCCATCCCCACCTATTCCTCCAGGTAAAAAGACATTGTAAAACATCCCTAACAGATATAACCTAAAGTTAAATCCAAAAGAAAAGTCTAGTCCTATTGCTTTTAAAAAACCCAGTAATCGCCAGGAAGATACAACCTGAGATAATAAATAAGTAAAAAAGGCTAACAAAATGAACCACAGATTACTTGTTAAGAACAGCGATTTTACTTTATTAAAATCAATTTTCTGAAATACATAATAGATCAGAAGACAAGTGACAATAATTTTAAGCGCAACCTTAGCGCTACTCCAGAGTTTCTTCTTGTCCATTAAATATTCGTCTGACCTGATATGTTTTTCTGTTCGTTCCTTCAAAGTAATTACGGATACTGATTTCTGCTATAATACCAATAGTAATAAGCTGTATTCCTCCCAGCAGCAATATAAGTCCTAAAATCAATAAAGGTTTTCCACCAATGTCATGACCAAGAAGCTTTAAGATGAGCAAATAAAAATTGATCAATAAACCTAGTCCAAACGACACAAAACCCAATGTACCAAAAAGATGCATGGGCTTTTGTATGTATTTCCCAAAGAACACCATGGTAATTAAGTCTGCCATCACTTTGAATGTTCGGCTCAGCCCATATTTAGATTTACCATACATCCTCGCATGATGTTTCACATCGACCTGAGTAATACTAGCACCCTGAAGTTTAGCCAACACAGGTATAAAACGGTGAAGCTCCCCATAAATACCCAAATCCTCAGCAATTTCTCTTTTAAATACCTTTAACGTACATCCGTAGTCTTTAATATAGACACCTGTCATACGGCGAATAATGGCGTTAGCAATCATAGATGGGAATTTCCTAAGGAATGCGCCATCCTGACGATCCTTTCTATTTCCAGCTACAACATCCCAATCTTCGTCAATCAGCTTTTCAAGCATCATAGGGATATCAGTTGGGTCATTTTGCAAATCACCATCCAGGAGAGCAATATAACGTCCTGTGGAATGTTCAATACCTGCCGTCATTGCCGTACTTTGACCATAATTCCGTCGAAGTTCAACAAGTATAATATGGTCATCGGCATACTTACGGATCTCTTTTTGAGTTCCATCAGATGATCCATCATCAACAAATACCACTTCATAACTCAGTGGACCTAGTGCATTCCTGATCGCTTCCAGAAGGGGTAATATATTTTCTCTTTCGTTGAGGACTGTAATTACTACGGAAAGATCTTTCATTTCACTTTAAATAGTTTGAGATTATTTTCATAGGTTTTAACTAAAACCGCTTGAGGATTATTTAAATCCCTGTCAAAGGTAAGATAATACCCGGGCTTAGTATCAGCTTCAGTGGTTTGAATAATATTCATCCGTTCCCGCTCAATATAAAATACAAGACGGTGATAAAATGGAATGCTATATACAGGCGGATCAAAATGATAAAAGTAAAAGGTACTCCCTTTGCTAATTTTAGCCATTTCTACTGATGCTGTCTTATAATACTGACCTTCATTGTTTTGAAAACGATGCGGTAATACAAAAAAACTAAAGGCGAGACGTACCATAATAAGCAGTCCTACAAAGGCTAACAACTGATGCCTTTCGAAATTAAAGATTAAATATGTAAAGAGAGCACATCCTATAAACACGGTGAATACTTTAATCGGAAGAGCAGAGACATAAGCGTTCATCCCAATAAATAAAGGAGCGCAAACAGCAAGTGTAACCAGCACTGCTATAATCAGGAGAGTCTTTTCAAAAACACGGTTGAGCTTTGGATATTTGTCTTTATAGGTATAATATGCATGGCTCCATATGATAAAAAGAAATGGATATAACATTAACAGATAGCGGGGACGTGTTTCAGGCGACAACCAGTATACCCAAATATTGGCTAGAAAAGTTACACTACAAAAAAGGAGAAATTCATTCTTTCTTATCCCTTGAATAAAATTCTTATTCAGACAAAATACGAGCAATAAACTAGCAGGTAAAAGATGAACAATATGTTCAAATGGAAAGGAAATGATATGTTTAATGCTGTACCAAAATCCGGTACGAATAGCGGTGCGCTGACTGCTTTGATCCCAAATGGTACTAAAGTATCCTTCCAGATTAGCATTGAAGCGTGAATAGTTATAAAAATAAGCCCCTATAATAAGAAGGCATAGTAAACCTGAAACAATATGTTGCCAGCTAAATAACTTTTTAAAGTTCCTGGTATAAGTTAAAAATGCAATTAACGTAAAACCCTGGAATACAATAGATGGCAAGCCTTTGCTCAAAAAAGTGATGGACGTAATGAGATAGGAAACAAAAAAGAGCATGAACCACAACTTCTTTTGATAGAAATAGAGAATGCTCATAAACGAGATGAAGGTGAGCCAGGAATAAAAGATATCAATATGTCCAAGCATTGAATCATACAATAACATCCTTCCGTTTACAAGGAAAAACAGACCGCTCAGCATAGCTATTCTTTTATCCTTAATAAAATAACTTACAGAAATATAAATTGTTACGGCAAATAAGAGCATAGGAATCACTGCTGGAAGCCTGGTAATAAACTCTGAATAACTCCCAAAAAGAAGATATAAGGAGGCTAGGATCCAATTATATACAGGAGGTTTATTATAATAATAGTCGCCAGCAATAGTTGGAACAGCATAATTTTTACTCAGAATCATTTCCAGAGCCACATTTGATCGTGTTGGCTCATCAGCAAATAGAGGCAAAAGACCCAGGTTTATTAAAAAGGCAGGAAGAGCCAGAAGGATAAACAACAAAAATATCCTACCCGGGTACCTATCTATATAATCTTCTATTTGCTTCAACATCATAATCCTGCAAAGATAGAAAAGGATTGTAGGTTAAGAAACGAGGGTGAACTTATAATTTCCCCTTACAAAGCCACAGTCAGTCCGGCCAAGAAGTTCCTTTTTGCCGCAGCATTGAAATATCTGCTACCAAAAGCATTCAAATCATTTCCCAGGCTATATAGTTGGTTTAAAATATTATCAGCACCTACAAAGAACGATAGGTTTGTTTGGGCTGATACCTTAAATTGGTAAGATGCTTTAGCTTGTAAGAGATGGTACTTTTTGGCATAAGTTGTACCCGCATCGTTCAAAGGAATAGAAGAAGTAAAATTATGCTGTACAAACAAGCTGTAATTTTTAGGGAATCGCATACTTAGAGAGGATACCAGGACATGCCGAGGAACGCCTGTTAAACGATTGCCTGAATAATCAGCATCTTCATCCTGATAATTACTGAACGAAAATGAGCTGAAGGTATAGCTGTTTCTAAATTGGAGGCTACGTAATAAGCCTGTCTTTTTTTCAGGAACGATCCAATACATAAGCTGCGACTCTATTCCCCTCTGTTTGGTTCTCCCTGCATTGATAAAATATTCCTCGTCTGTTTCATTAAGGCGCCTCACTATAGCATCAGTAAGATCGAACTTAAATAGTACCCCATCCCAATACAAGCGGTTATTCCAAAGAGACATGCGTAAACCTGTTTCATAATTCCATCCCGATTCAGGTTGAAGATTCGTATTAATAACAGTATTTGATGCTCTAACCTCCGCAATAGTGGGTGCAGAATAACCTCTACTCGTTGATGCCCTTAGCGCTACCTTTTCCGAAAGCTTATAGGACATAGCCAGGCGTGGCATAAACTGCGTATCAAATTTAACCGTACTTAGCTCAGATATACTCAAACTTGAAGCGCCATAGTCATAATTATAAAAGTTAATGCTAGCTGCCGCTTCCAGTATTAGCCTTTTATTTATATCGAAACTAACATGAGAAAATACAAATTGCTGATTATTCGTTATTTGATCCGCAGATTGCAGGGCTCCTTTAACTCCCCCCAAATTAGTAAAATTACTAATATCTGATGTAGTTCGCTGCCCTTCATATCCTATTTCCCATTCTACAGGAATTGAAAGCAAAGGCATACCCGAATATTGAAGGTAAGTCCTTAATCCTGCCGTCTGCTCTTTCCTTGTTTCATAATTCGTAATAAAGGGATTTTTAAAGTCAGTGAAGGAACCTGTATACGAAATAACGTGTTTGAATTTACTACCGATGTTTATTTCATGCTGCAATCCTGCAAGAAGTGTTTTATTATAAATACCAGCCTTTTGATCTTCAGCACCGGGACTGCTACCCGATGCAGGTCTTGCTGCCCGTGGATTAGCGAGGAATTGCAATTCTGTTAATCCCCCCGGCGTATGGTAGCTCATAACAGAATACAGCATTATTGCTTTAACTGAAGCATGATCAGAATAGTTCCATTGCGGTAAGGCCTGCACATACTTTCTATCCAGTGCACTGTTATTTCTATACCCATCAGACTTCTGATAGGCCTGATTAACAGTCAAATTTACTTTATTCCATTTTTTTTGAAGAGATAAATTCTGTTGAAACAAACCATAAGCACCACCAACAAGACTCCCCCTTATAGAGGAAGAATCTTCATCTGATGTGTTAATTAAAACAACGCCTCCCGTATTTGCGCCATAAACACTTGCCTCAGGTCCCTTTAAAATGGTTATTTGAGACACTCCCCCAGCATCCAATGCATTCAGATAAGTATTACCACCTGCATCAGTCAGGATAAAATCATCCACATACATTTTAACATTACGGATTCCAAAAGGAGATCGAAGTAAACTACCACGAATAGACAAACGATAACTTCCCGGCGATCGCTCCTCCATTCGTACACCTGGAATTGAATTTACAGCAGAAACAAGTGATTGCGGTTGTTGTTCATCGAGCATCCTCCTGCTTAAAAAGCCAACAGTGGATGGTAGCCTCAGTATAGGTTGTCTATTAAAATAAGCCTTTACGTGCACTTCATCCAATCGCTCAATACTATCACGGTCTTGAGCAATTGCAGATAAAGTGATTAAATAGCATAGAATAATTAAATAAATGCGCATGTAGCTTTATTTTGCGGCTACCCGCCAGATCGTATTACCTGCATCATCGGCCACTAATAATGCACCATCTGGAGTAACAGCAACGGCAACCGGACGACCATATACATCATTTCCACCCTTCTCAACAATAAATCCAGTTAGGAAATCTTCTAATTTTCCCGCAGGTTTACCATCTTTAAATGGAACAAACGCTACCTTGTACCCGGCAAGCGTAGAGCGGTTCCATGATCCATGCTGGCCAATAAAAGCTCCATTTCTATACTTTTCAGGAAATGATGTTTGATTATAAAAAGCAAGTCCTAAGGAAGCAGTGTGTGCTCCAAGGGCAACGTCGGGTACAATTGCCTTTTTCACAAGCTCAGGATTCTCTCCCGCACGTCTTGGATCCTCATGCTGTCCGAAATAAGAAAAAGGCCAGCCATAAAAACCACCATCCTTTACGCCAGTAATATAATCGGGTACGAGGTCATCTCCTAACTCATCGCGTTCATTTACTGCGGTCCATAATACCTTACTAGTCGGATTCCAGGCCATACCTACCGGATTCCTTAATCCGGATGCGTAAACACGTTCACCACTTCCATCAGGGTTTATCTCTAAAATATTTGCTCGTCTGACTTCATTCTGCATGCCATGCTCAGCTACATTACTCCCGGATCCTACCGAAACGTAAATTTTAGAATTATTTGAGCTTGCTATTAAATTGCGGGTCCAGTGATTATTGTACCCTCCGGCTGGCAAATCAAGAATCTTCTTGCCTGCAGAAGTCATCTCTTCCTGACCTTCTTTATAAGGATACATCCACACCCCATCTGTATTAGCTACATAAAAAGAGTTTCCAATTATCAACATACCAAAAGGACGGTTCAATCCAGATAAAAACACCTTTGAAACATCAGGCTTTCCATCCTTATTCGTATCCCTGAACAAGACTATGGAATTAGGACTGTCCCCTAAATTTTGTGATTTAGATTTTCCACTAATTACATCAACAATCTTTTTCGATTCAGTGGTTGCCTGCGCTACAAAAACATCACCATTTGGAGCAATATAGATCCATCTTGGGTTAGTTAAGCTCCCTGCGTATTTAGTAACATTAAATCCAGCAGGTGCAATAGGTGTTTTACCTTCCGGCCAACCAATCACCTTGCTATAACTGGTTTTTGACTCTCCTGGTGCCGGTAAAGTTGCGTTTCCTGTAGTATCCTGCGGCTGACTTTGACTCTTATTCGAGTTGCAGGCCATTAAGATTACGGTAAAATAGGCTACCAATGATATTTGCAAAATTCTCATAGTCAAAGATTTTATAAAATACTGAACTAGATACTTTTAACATTGTTTTTCTTTTTTTATACCACAGCTATAATTAAATAAGTTATTAACCCTTGCTATTCAGAGGGCAAGGGCTTCACATTAAACCTAACACCCGCCTGGCCATAGGAAGTTTTGCTTCAATTTAGACAAGTTCAAGTATCCTTACAAAGAATCACCAATTTCTTTCAACGTAAAACAGACAAGCTTTACTGCATTGTAAATCTTTCGATACAGTCACTTTTCATAAAAAAAAGGTTCCCGATATTTATCTGAATATCTTTCAGTACAGTTGATCTTTATAAAAACAGCAAATCGTTATCCAATTGTATGCTTACGCTTCTATGAATCTTAGAAAAGGGGATCGAATTAAAGGTTGATATTGAAAAAGAAGTGTCTGCAATGATTTTAAATAAAAAACAAGCTCTCGCTATCCATTTCTATTCGTAAATCAGACACTATGCAACAAATTGTATTCTGTCGCTTCAGTTGATCTAAATAAAAAAAATTAGCCTCTCAAATCCAATTATAACCACATAACAAAAAATACAGATAAGAGCCATCCTAATCCCCACAATAAAACAAAAAATTACTGAGTCAGCTTTTCAATTAGCCTTGCACTTTGCCTGGCCCCTTCTTGCAACCTATCCGCAAAGAACCCCTTCACCTGTTCAAAATGCGAAAGGTAACCATTCATATCGCCATATTCAATAATCGAGGCCCACTCCCTTACAGCCGAATGAAACTCTAAATCATCAGCACGGATACTTTTATCATACAATGCCGTCTGAATAGTTTCCTCCAAAAGCACTTCATTTTTAAACAAATACTCAGCAATCCCTAATCTTAAACGAAACGGAGGCGTTTGACAAATTAAATTTTCATACGGATTAACCCCCATCTGATACCAGGCATCTACCATGGCCAGCAAACTCAAATGCGAATTTGGCATATAATTACCGGCCTCTTCAGCCATCTTGAAATCCTTCATGATCTCCGGATCAAGGGTTATAAAATCCCGTATCCCATGAAACACAAATTCACTCGCTGCCTTAATCCGCTGCCGAAAGCTATCCTCTCTCTCGCAAATCATCATTTTAAATAGTTCTGATTCAGATTTCGCGTATTGCCTTACCTGTTTTCGCGCATAAGGGTTTAAAATAGCAAGTCCAGCGTACACATGCGCCTTGTAACTAAAAATCCGTAAGGTTGTCAGGATTTTTACATTGTCTATTCCATTTGAATAGGCACCATGATCCCAGGGATAAAAGCCTGCATTTTTCCATGCGGTACCCATACTCTCAAATCCCATATGAGTTACAGCCTGCGTGTCGGCCATAATCTGATCATGCATTTTGTAGTCTGCAATTTCAATTATTTCAGATTCAAGTGCTTCAAATATTTGCATCGCCTGCTGATAAATAGCATCAGTAGCACGATGTCTCACCACAATTAATTTTTGGCCCTCTGTTGTAAAAGCAGGACCATGTAGAGAATGGCAGGTCACAATATGAACATCCGAAGGCAAATATTTTTCAAAGGCAGCAATCTCAGGCGTTTTCACAGAGGTTTGTCCTGCAATGATACACCCATATTTAACTGAATCGGCAGTTTGAGCCACGACAGGACCTATATTTGTTGCCTCAACGGAATATAACAGGAAGTCGGCCTTCCTTGCTACTGCTTTTGACGACTCTAAAATAGTGACTGAAGTACCTTCAAACTGCTCAATTAGAAGATCATACCTTTCAGGAAGATCACTGCCAAATACAGCAAAACCTCTAGAGGCCCATTTTTTGGCACAGACAGAACCCATGTCTCCTAACCCTATGATACCAATGTTCATACTGTAAATATATGCATAGATTTTAGATCTTATTTTTGCAAGTAATAACTTTAACTTATTATTGCCTTTGTAGAATTGATTTTCTTAAACAATTCATCTTTAAATAGAAATTCCAACACTATGAAAAATTCCTTTTTAATAGGTCTATCACTTTCGAGCATACTAGTATGTGGATCTCTTAGTGATATAAAAGCCCAGGACACCACAAAAGTAGCCAATCTAAGCTTAACTAGTCAATATAATGAGATGCTCAGCAAGACCAGAACTCTTGATGGATATAAACTCGTTAACCCAACACGGTTAACTAATCTATGGCGGAGTGCTACCGACTCATTAAAACGCGAGCAAAGAAAGCTAAGACAAGCAGAAGCTAAATTAAATACGCTAACCACATCGGTAGGTACGCTTAAGAAAACACTGACAACGAATGAAGAAGCATTAGCAGCATCTACATTAAAGTTAGACCAGGTAAGCTTTTTAGGCATGCCTGTGGATAAGTCAACCTATAATTTGATTATGTGGGGTGCAGTTCTGTTACTTGGAATCGCTCTTTTCGTTAGCGTCTTCCAATCCACAAGCGCACGCAAAGAAGCACGATACCGTGTTAAATTGTTTGAAGAGCTTTCTACCGAATTTCAAACCTACAAGGTTAAAGCAAATGAAAGAGAAAAGAAATTAGCCCGCGAATTGCAGGACGAACGAAATAAACTGGACGATTTAGGACACCGGGATTAACAAAACGCGACCTACAAAAAAAGACCATACTTGAATCAAGCATGGTCTTTTTTATATCATATAAGCAATAAGTACTTACACTTTGATTTCAACTTCAACACCACTTGGCAATTCAAGTTTCATCAAAGCATCTACTGTCTTAGAGTTAGAACTGTAAATGTCAAGAAGTCTTTTGTAAGCACATAATTCAAACTGCTCACGAGCCTTCTTGTTTACGTGTGGAGAACGCAATACTGTAAAAATTCTCTTTTCTGTTGGAAGAGGAATAGGACCACTCACTACTGCACCAGTAGGCTTTACAGTTTTAACGATCTTCTCAGCTGATTTATCAACCAAGTTGTAATCGTAAGATTTTAATTTAATTCTAATTCTTTGGCTCATTGTTATTTTTTGTTAAACCTTACTTAAGAGCTATTAGTTAAGCAAGGCGATTTATTTTTATATTAACTATTCTTGGCACCCTTTACCTTAGCAATAACCTCTTCTTGTACACCACGAGGAGCTTCAGCATAATGATCAAACTCCATAGTAGAGGTTGCACGTCCTGAAGTAATCGTACGTAACTGAGTTACATAACCAAACATTTCAGAAAGAGGCACTGTAGCTTTAATTACCTGAGCACCAGCACGAGAATCCATACCTAACAATTGACCACGACGACGGTTCATATCACCAATAACGTCACCCATGTTTTCTTCCGGAGTAAGTATTTCTACCTTCATTATTGGCTCCATCAGAACTGGTCTACATTTTGGCAATGCTTCACGGAATGCAGAACGCGCACAGATTTCAAAAGACAAAGCATCTGAATCGACTGCGTGAAAAGATCCATCAATTAAACGAACCTTCATGTTCGGTAGAGGGAATCCTGCCAACACACCATTAGCCATGGCAGCAGCAAAACCTTTTTCTACAGAAGGAATAAATTCACGTGGAATAGAACCACCAGAAATTTCATTCACAAACTGAAGACCGCCCTTTTCAAAGTCCTTATCAATTGGAGAGATAATAACCTGAATATCGGCAAACTTACCACGACCACCTGTTTGTTTCTTATATGTTTCACGGTGTTGAGCTGTACCAGTAATCGCTTCCTTGTAAGCTACTTGCGGTGCACCCTGGTTCACTTCAACCTTGAATTCACGTTTCAAACGGTCCATCAGGATATCTAAGTGAAGCTCACCCATACCTGAAATAACGGTTTGTCCTGTTTCTTCATCTGTCTTCACATGGAATGTAGGATCTTCTTCCGCTAACTTAGCTAAAGATAAACCTAACTTATCCATATCAGCCTGAGTTTTAGGTTCAATCGCTAAACCAATAACCGGCTCAGGGAAATTCATAGACTCAAGAACAATCGGGAACTTTTCATCACAAAGTGTATCACCTGTTTTGATATCCTTAAACCCAACTACAGCAGCAATATCTCCAGCTCCAACATTAGGAATAGGATTTTGCTTATTTGCATGCATTTGGAAGATACGTGAAATACGTTCTTTATTTCCTGATCTCATGTTATACACATAAGAACCTGCATCCAGGTTACCTGAATAAACACGGATGAAACAAAGGCGACCTACGAAAGGATCCGTTGCAATTTTAAATGCTAACGCAGCGAAAGGCTCAGTAATAGATGGCTTGCGAACGATTTCTGCACCAGTATCAGGGTTAGTACCCACAATACCTTCAACGTCCATCGGTGAAGGAAGTAATTCCATCACATAATCAAGCATGGTTTGAACACCCTTATTCTTGAAAGATGAACCACATACCATAGGAACAATCTTTGCATCTAAAACAGCTTTACGTAAAGCATCAAGTACTTCACGTTCAGTGATTGTTTCAGGAGCATCAAAGAATTTCTCCATCAAGGTATCATCATATTCAGCAACAGATTCAAGCAATTTCTCTCTCCACTCAGTCGCTTCTTCAATCATATCCGCAGGAATAGGCACTTCAGTAAAGGTCATACCTAAATCATGCTCATTCCAAACGATACCACGGAAGTTAATCAGGTCAATTACGCCCTGAAAATGCTCTTCAGCACCAATTGGCAATTGCAATGGCACTGCGTTGCTACCCAACATTTCTTTAACCTGCTTAACTACATTTAAGAAGTCAGCTCCTGAACGGTCCATTTTATTAACGAAGCCTATACGGGCAACATTATAGTTATTAGCAAGACGCCAGTTGGTTTCAGATTGAGGTTCAACACCATCAACTGCTGAAAAAAGAAATACTAATCCATCAAGTACACGCAATGAACGATTTACCTCAACGGTAAAATCCACGTGACCCGGTGTATCAATAATATTGATGTGATAGGAATGATTTCTGTATTTCCATTCCACAGTTGTAGCAGCAGAAGTAATCGTGATACCACGTTCCTGCTCCTGAGCCATCCAGTCCATAACTGCAGCACCTTCATGTACTTCACCTATCTTGTGGCTAACTCCTGCGTAATAGAGGATACGCTCAGTTGTTGTGGTTTTACCCGCATCAATATGGGCAGCAATACCTATATTTCTTGTATATTTTAAATCTCTTGCCATTATGTTTTTATGATTCTCTAATTAAAAAAGGATTACATCGGTCTGCAAAGCTAATTGCAGACCGTGTAATCTATTTTAAATCTATGTAATCTTATTAATTAGAAACGGAAGTGAGAGAACGCCTTGTTAGCCTCAGCCATTTTGTGCGTATCTTCTTTCTTCTTTACAGCAGCACCTTCTCCTTTAGAAGCAGACATGATTTCACCTGCTAATTTCTCCATCATTGTTTTTTCTCCACGACGACGAGAGTACAGGATTAACCACTTCATTCCCAAAGCAATTTTGCGCTCTGCACGAACTTCAGTAGGAACCTGGAAATTTGCTCCACCTACACGGCGGGATTTAACCTCTACAGCTGGCATTACATTGTTTAATGCTTTCTTCCATGCTTCAAGGCCACTTTCGCTAGTGCGTTTTTCAACTAGCTCAACAGCATCGTAAAAGATTGAATAAGCAATTGATTTCTTTCCGTCGTACATCATGTTATTCACGAAACGGGTTACCATTACGTCATTGAACTTCGGATCAGGAAGGATAATTCTCTTTTTTGGTTTTGACTTTCTCATTTATATATCCTCCTTACTTATTTCTTTTTAGGCTTTCCTTTTGCAGGGGCTGCAGCTGCCTGTCCTGGTTTAGGACGTTTTGTACCATATTTTGAACGACGTTGATTTCTTCCAGCTACTCCTGAAGTATCTAATGCTCCACGGATGATGTGATAACGTACACCTGGTAAATCTTTAACACGTCCACCTCTGATCAATACGATAGAGTGTTCCTGCAAATTGTGTCCTTCTCCTGGAATATAAGCGTTAACTTCTTTTCCATTTGTTAAACGAACACGCGCAACTTTACGCATTGCTGAGTTTGGTTTTTTAGGGGTAGTAGTGTATACACGGGTACACACGCCTCTTCGCTGTGGACAGCTGTCCAACGCTGGGGATTTACTCTTATCCACCAGAGCTACTCTACCTTTCCTAACTAATTGTTGAATAGTAGGCATTTACGTTTTTTTGTTTTTAATTAAATTTACTTAATTGTATTGTCCTAAAAAGGAATGCAAAGGTAATAAGAAATTTATGATTATCAAGCGGTTGAACTATTATATTATGCTATTATATTTTGGTAAGTACTTGTACTATCGCTCGAAACCACACATATGCCGTTAAATATGCCCCGTAAAGCGAAAATAGGGCTTAGTTTATAGCCCCAAACAACGGAAACGCAATGAAATCAGCTATACATTATTGATACCCGATTCGATAAAATAAGGTATCCACTGGAAGATAAAAAGGAGCACTGTCCGTTCGTTGTTCGTTGGTGCTGGCTTACTCCTTCGACTCGAGACGGAGCAAGAAGCCAGCACCAACGAACATGACAGGGTCTACATGCGGATCACTCCCCAACTTGGTTCCTACTCCTTTTAGTTCTTAACCTGCCAGGTGTTATTGTCGGTATTGATATCCGGATAGGCTTCATCAGGATCAACTTTTACTGTCGCTATCTCTTCTGTGGAAGGATACTGAAAGGTCCAGCTCGCATCCCTTTGCCATATTTCTACAGGAAGCTGAACCCGGGAAATGTTACCACTTTTTGTAGTGATCTCTATAACAACCGGCATCACCATTTTATTCAGGTTCACCACCGTAATCAAGACCCCATTCAAAGGATCATTTTTAACATAATTTACACCTGTAATACCTTGATCCAGCTCCCAGTTATTCAAAAACCAGCCGCGCCAAAACCAATTCAGGTTCTCACCACTAGCGTTTTCCATGGTACGATAGAAATCATCAGGACTTGGATGTTTAAATGCCCAGCGGTCAATGTACAATTTAAAGGCACGGTCAAAACGCTCCGCACCCAGTACATAATCCCGCAGCATGAACAGCGCCACAGCAGGTTTATAGTAAGAAAGATAGGTAATATTCTTTTCCTTTATATTATCGGCACTATTCACAATCGGTTCAAAAGAAGGGTCTGTTATTAAAGAAACCCATCTTCGCTTATTCTGGGCCACTTTGTCGTATTCTCCTTCATTAAACGAAGTGGCCGAAAATTCATTTATAAATGTATTCAGTCCTTCATCCATCCAGGGGTACAAACGTTCGTTAGAACCCACTATCATGGGGAACCAGGTATGTCCGAATTCATGATCTATCACCCCCCATAAGGCTGAAGTACGGGCTTTACTCCCGCAAAATACAAGTCCCGGGTATTCCATACCACCCACATTACTGGCCACATTTATGGCTACAGGATAGGGATATTCCATCAACTTTGCCGAGTAGTACTCCACAGATGCTTTAACATATTGGGTTGATCTTCCCCAGGCAAATTTACCGCTTGACTCTGCAGGATATACCGAAACAGCCAAAGCCGCCCTGCCACTGGGCAAGTTAATCCGTGCAGCATCCACCATAAAGGCC
>NZ_AQPN01000140.1 GCF_000403135.1 Arcticibacter svalbardensis MN12-7 | reverse complement strand
GCGCGACCTATACCTGAATCGCCACCTGTAATTATTGCTTTTTTATCGGTTAATTTTCCTGAGCCCTTGTAAGATTCTTCTCCATGATCGGCAATGGGTTGCATTTTGTACTCAGTACCAGGAGCTTCCTGCTTTTGTTTAGGAAAAGGTGGCTTTGGATACCGCTCATGAGGATTCCTTGATAATTGTGTATTTTCCATAGGTGTAAATTTTTCTTAGGTAAAAAATGAATAAACAACATGAAAAGTTTAAAGTTTTTAGATATTAAAAACTATTTTTATTTTTTTAGTTAAATATTTAATACCCTAACATGCACATAATCATTCACTTTTATTATTTTTATTATTTTTAAGAAAGGAGAGTATCATGTCTTCAAAAAACAAAAAAAACGAGGAGAAAAGTTATAGAGAGGGACAGATTAAAACTGAAGGTCCATTAGCAGAAAAAGATGAAGTAAAACAAGCTGAAGAGCGGCTTAGAGAAAATACTAAAAAATCTATTAACTCGGAGATACCTTCAAAGGGACCTGAGAAAGAATAACAGAGGGGCCTATCAATTTTTCTTATAAGACCATTAAATGAAGTTATACAGGCAAAGTTAATTCTATAATCGCTTTTATACTCTAACAAGCTAACTTCGCAACTCCCTATTATATCTTTAAGAATTAGATCTAGAATACTTTTTTGTCTTAGGTGCTATAATTTTAATTATATAAAAATTCATTTTCAGTATCCTACGAATAAAATCAATTTAAACTTAGCACACGACAAATTATTGCACATTGACTTGGGTTCATAAAAAATTTAATCTCATCATAGAATAAGCATAAAAAAATAATATCCTCAAAATAAAGTCATTGCTGACTAAAATTTTAAGGATTATTATTTAAAAACGGTTTAGTTAATGTTATTCATATATACACTTTGCTATAAACAGCAAGCATGTTAATCATCATAAGTCTTTTTTAACATACTTGTAATCATTAAATCAAGATCATCTGCACTGCTTTTTACTAATCCAATAAGTTCTTTAACTAAATTTTTATCCTTAGTACTTTCTAGTAAGGAAACAAGACCAATTATATTAGCCAAAGGGCGCCGAATCTGAGAAGATTGTACAAAAGCCAATTGCTTTAATGTTGTGGTATAATCATTGTTCAATTTATTTACAAGTAGTAGATCATTGTTAACAAAAGGCATAAATCCTACATAATTTTTCTTGTCAAAATCCAAGTGAATACATGATCCGTACCATGAATTAAGTTTTCCTCCACTGAAATAAGGTATGATACGAACGAAGAATGTGTGAAATATCCCTTCCTTGTTTTTTAACTTCATCTCCAATTCAAAAGTCTCTGCTTTATCAGCTGCGATAAACCATTTTTTATATACGGATGAAATCTCTGATTGATCCAAAAAATTATAAAAAATATCAGCATGAACATTCTCGCTATAGAGACCAAAGTAGTCTTTGAATTGATTATTAGCCAATTTGATGTCACCATTCGGATTAGCTATCCAGATTAAATTAGGAACGCTATTGTATAATGCCATGAATTTTTTTTCATGTTTTGATACATATTGATTGTCACCTATTAGACTACTCATATTCTAATATTTTAATAAAAACAATATTAATTTTTTTATAAATAGCTCTACAGTAGACATATAAAAACCTACTACTTTAAAGTTTAATAAACTTAGGTAAAAGAATATGAGTAATGGCACAAATATGATTTTATAATATGAGAAGGATAACAATCACGTAGTTACAGTGAAATTAACAAGTATTTATTCATGAATTAATACATTTATTGCATGATATACTTTCCTTATCTTATTATTTGATATGATTATAAAGGCTTTATAAAGACAAAGTTATCCTTATTTAAGAGTAATTGAAATAGAATGCTCTATTTAAAATAATCACACTTTATAAAAAATACGTATTCATAAAAGTTAAATACGTGATTATTATGCTTTTCAATACACTTCTTTCCAATCAATATTGAAAAATTTGAAGTTATTTTTAGTCTTCAAATCTATTGAGCTGACTCATTTAGCTTAAACTTAGAAGAATGGTCTGTACTTCCTACATTAATGGGTATACCGTATTTATACGTAGCATATTAATGCTCCTATAATAGGCTTAAACAATAAAAGCGTTCGGTTGTCAAGTTCTTGATCTACTTGTTCATATATGAAAAAACAACAATATTGGTTTAATTTAAAAGTCACTTAATGGAATTAAACCCTAAAGACATAAATCCATTCAAATCTTTTTGGATGGGTGGATTCGAGTGCGCTGACCATCTTAATTCAAGTGGTAACAGAGTCGATTTTTTAAATTTAACTGCCCATTTGGATTTAATCAAAGAAGATTACAGCCGATTAAAGGATTTTAATATTACGACTGTTCGGGAGGGAATCAGATGGAGTCAGGTGGAAATTATTCCTTATCAGTATGACTTTAGCATCGTTAAATTGATGCTAAATATTGCTAAAGAGTACCATATTCAACAAGTCTGGGATATTTGTCATTTTGGATTCCCTAGCGATCTCAGCCCTCTTCACCCTCATTTCACAGAACGTTTTGTGAGTATGTGCAGGGCATTTGCCAAATATTGCCTCTCCGAAATGAGCTTCGATATTCAATTAATTATTACTCCTATTAACGAAGTAAGCTTTTTATCCTGGTTAGGTGGTGAAGTTGGAGGAACCTCCCCATACTGCGTCAAAAATGGTTGGGAAGTTAAATATGCATTAATGCGTGCCTACATACAAGGTGTAAAGGCTTTAAAAGAATTAGACCCACGCATTCGTATATTAACTACTGAGCCGCTTGTTAACATAGTACCTCCTGCTTTTGCTACAGAAGATCTTATTCTGGAGGCAGCTAAGAGTCATGAGTCACAGTATCAAGCTGTAGATATGTTATGTGGACGAATTTGTCCGGAATTAGGTGGCAAACCAGAATACCTTGACATCTTAGGCTTTAACTACTATTATAACAACCAATGGGTTTTAGGGTTTAACGACTTTATACCTTGGGCAAATGAGATTCCTGATCCCAGATGGCGTTCCCTCTCCAGTCTTTTAATTGAAGCTTACAAACGCTATAATAAACCTATCGTTTTAACGGAAACAAGTCATCCCGGTGAAGATAGGCCACTTTGGATTAACTTCATTTCGCATGAAATTTCAAAGGTAATCACTTCGATTCCCTTTTGGGGTATTTGCCTGTATCCAATTATAGATCGACCTGATTGGGATAATTTAGATTGCTGGCACCATTCAGGTCTCTGGGATAATACTTCAAAGGAAATTCCCACCGAAAGAATCTTAAATAAACCGTATGCAGAAGCACTACTCATAAATCAGAAATCTTTAGAACATTTAACTAACGACGCTTTTTTCAAATCTATCTAATATGAAAACAAGAATAGCTTTTATAAGTGAGCACGCATCTCCTTTGGCCACACTTGGAGGAGTGGATAGCGGAGGACAAAATGTTTATGTTGCTGAACTATCAAAACATTTAGTAGAATTAGGTTATGAAATTGACATTTTTACTCGTTGTGATCAAGAGAATTTGCCACATGTAGTTTATTGGGAAAAAAGCCTCCGTGTAGTACATGTGCAAGCTGGCCCGGCGGTATCATTGCCTAAAGAAGAGCTTTGGCAATACATGCCTCAATTTACAGATAGCATTATCTCCTTTATACAACAAGAAAATCTTACTTATGAAATTATTCATGCCAATTTCTGGATGTCAGGTTGGGTGGCCTCCGAGCTTAAAGAAACACTTGGTATTCCTTTTATTATTACTTTTCATGCTTTGGGTTATATTAGGAGGTTGTATCACCAGGAGGAAGATAAATTTCCTGCAATCCGAATAGAAATAGAAAAAGGAATTGTACAAACTGCTGATAAAATAATTGCCGAATGTCCCCAGGACAAAGATGACCTCATGAACTTTTACCAGGCATCTCCTGACAAAATCACAATTATTCCTTGTGGATTCAGTAAAAAAGAATTCTATCCGGTAAGTAAAAAATATGCAAGGAAAAAATTACATCTTGATAATTCAGAAAAAATTGTGCTACAGTTGGGAAGGATGGTTCCACGAAAAGGTATAGACAATGTGATCAGAGCAGTAGTACAACTTAAACAAACAGGTTACGACGTTAGATTAATTATTGTAGGAGGCGATACAGATACACCTGATCCAGCGTTAAGCCCTGAACTATCTCGTCTAATGAATATAGTCAAACTTGAAAACATAAATGACTCCGTAGACTTTGTGGGCAGGAAAGACCGCCAAGTACTTAAATATTATTATTCAGCAGCTGATGTATTTGTTACCACCCCATGGTACGAGCCTTTCGGCATTACACCATTGGAAGCAATGGCTTGTGGAACGCCTGTAATAGGTTCTAATGTAGGTGGAATAAAATATAGTGTTGAAGATGGTAAAACCGGTTTCCTTGTACCGCCGGATAAACCTGAAGAATTAGCCATCAAAATTAAATGGTTATTATCAGATAGGGATTTGATGCGCACAATGAAATTAAATTCCATCCACAGAGTAAATGCTATGTTTACATGGAAAAATGTATCAGACCTTGTAGCAGAACAATATCATTTACTGCCAAAACCTTTAAAAATACCTGTTATTATAAACACTGAAATTAAAGCAGCCTAATTAATTGCACTAATAGACATATATCCTTGAATTTTGTCTATTAGTGTATATAAATCAAAAGGCTTGGCAATAAATTCGTCACATCCATAGGTGCCGAGTGACCCAAATACTTTTGGATACCCTGACATTAAAATCACAGGAATAGAATCAGTTACATCTGTTATTTTTAATTGATGGCAAATCTCACCTCCATTTATACCTTTTAAAAGAAAATCAATCAGGACTAAATCAGGTTTATTTGAATCAAGCTCGAGATAAAAGCTATCAATATCCAATGCAGTTTTAACCTCAAAATCTGCATAAGTAAGTGCTTCATTTAACACATCAAGGATGTATCTATCATCATCAAGTATTAGAATTTTGTTTTTTACTTTCATGCAAATGTGCTGTAGATACGAAAACACATTTACATGAAAGGTTAAAACCTTAACTTTCAAACATGTTTTTCATAGGGTGAAACATAGTATAAATTTAAAAACATTTAAACACACCACAGACGTGTTATATACTGATTATCAACGCGTGTTATACGCAATTGTTCAATTTATCATGTTATTTCTAATCGCAAAACCAATTAATGTAGCCGTATTTTTAGTGCCTGTCTTTTCAAGCAAGTTTTGACGGTGACCTTCTACCGTTCTCCGGCTTGTAAAAAGTTTATCTGCAATATCCTGATTAGTAAACCCTTCAGCTATTAACAATAAAACTTCTTCTTCTCTTTGTGAAAGGTCCACAGAGGTTTGAACATTAGAAAAAGTATCATTTGCACTATTAAACTGTCTTTTAAGCATTTCGAATACAATTTCAGAACATATATATTTTCCTCCCCTGGCTATATGGCGAATGGCAAACAACATTTGATCTATATCCACATTTTTTAGCAAATAACCGCTAGCCCCTGCCGAGATAGTCTGCTTTATATAGTTTTCATGGTCAAGCATGGTTAACATAATGATCTTAATATGTGAGAAATCTGTTTTCATCATATGAATCAAATCCAGGCCTGTGAGTTCCGGCATATTAATATCCGACAAAACAATATCAACCTCGATTCCTGTTTTAAGCTTTTCCATAGCCTCTAATACTGAACCCGCTTCATCCACAATTTCAATATCTGGCTGCATGTTTAAAAGCGTCCTGATACCATTTCTAACTATATTGTGGTCCTCTACTAAAAAAATCTTAATTGGAATCATTTATATTCAATCTTATAAACCTCTTTTATTTAACTAATTAAGCAACATCATCTTGAGCAATTGTACCATCACTATGTAATGCCACCACAGCTAATTTAAGACGTGTAATATGCGTCTCAATCATATCTGCTCTTGCAGTATTGATAGTCTCGAGCTCCGTATCACCCGACTCATGATCATGCTCAGCAATCGTTCTTAATAACTTTTTACGTTCCTCCAGCATACGCACAGAAACCCAGATAGATTCTTCCACAGATTCAGCCTGACTTTCGAGCAACACTTTTTCATTAAACGTATGGCCAGTATGGCAACGATACCGGTGTGTAGGGTCATTGTTAATCTTCCATAAACCGCCTCCGCATTGTGGACAAGCATAGATTGACTGTTGTGCTATTTTTTCTAAGGCATCAATGCTACTCACCATTTTTTCTGTAATCTCAGCCTCAATAAGTACATCTTCAGGGATTTGCTTATTATGTATAGATTTAGAAAATATATCATCTAGAATATATCCAATATCCCCTATATGCACACGATAATCAACAGGAACATTATTAATCACACTTGTGGGCATATCTGGAAACTCCGCTTCTGAGGGCTCCTGAACAATAGTTATTCCACCACTTCTTTTAATCGCGGACATGCCTGCTGTGCCATCATATAACATACCTGTTAATACTATTCCAACAACATGAGAATTGTAGGAAACAGCAGCAGATCGAAAGAGCACATCAATAGAAGGTCTCCATCTATTTTCATGAGGACCTTTAGTAATCCTGATCAATCCCTTTTTTAGAAGCATATGACGATCAGTAGGAGCAATATATACATATCCCCTTTTAATCACCTCCATATCCTGAGGCACACAGCATTTAAGCGAAGTATATTTCTCCATATGATGCTGAAGCACCTCAACCATCGATTCTTTTGATAAATGGAGTACAACAAATACTGCAGTAGGTAAATGAGAAGGAATTTTAGAAACCAGATTAATTATAGCCTTAAACCCACCTGCTGATGCACCAATTACAATAATATTTTTTATGCTATCCATGAAATTATCCTTTCAATCGGTAATTTTACCTAGCAAAATCTTTACACATGTACCCCTTCCCGGTAAAGAATCAATCTCCATTACTCCTTTATAAATTGCAACTTTGGACTTTAGGTTACTTAAGCCCATACCTTTTAAGGGAATCTCTATCCCTTTTTGGTCAAATCCGATACCATTATCTGAAACAACAATTTCTACACCTTTCATCTTCCTGACTTCTACCCTAATTAAAGTAGCCTCAGCATGTTTAATGGCATTATTAATCAGTTCCTGAACCATCCGAAATATACTAATTTCAACTGACAGATCTAAACGTTTATGCAACCCTTTAACAGACGTTTGAATAGATAGTTTATCAGTAGATAACCTTCTTCCTATTTCTTCGATTGTAATAGTTAACCCAAAATCATTTAATATTGATGGCGCAAGTTCAAAAGAAATATTTCTAGCCTCTTTGATGGAGAGATCTACTAATGATTTTATATTATTTAATGGCCCCTCATTAAAATCAGCAGCATTTAATTGTTGTAAATTTAATTTAATACCGTAGAGCAGCTGACATACACCATCGTGAAGTGAATCACTAATTCTTTTACGTTCAGTTGCTTCTGTATTAATAATAGCAGCAGTAATATTCCTTTGTTGCTCAATCTTGAACTTTTCAGCTTCATTTTCAAGCCTGCGTTTTTCAGAAATATCCATGATTGTCCCAACTAAACGCTGGTTTTCATCGGATCTTTTAATATGATGCCCCCGCATAGAGACTACACACGGCTTATCCGTTTTATTGATACTAAATTCGATGTTTACTTCCTTTTCCTGATTAATACAGGTTCTAAGGTAATTATCAACAGCTAAACGATCAGTAGGATGAATTGCATCTAAAAAATGATGGTAATCCCCTTGATATTCATGCTTATCTATACCACATATTTGGTAATTCGAATCATCTAAAAGAATCTTACCCGTTTTATAATCGTATTCCCAGGTTCCCGCTTCAGATGCTTCAAGCGCTAGCTCCAACCTTTCTTTTGTCACCTCTAGTCGCTGAACAGCCTCTTTCCTTTCCGTAATGTCAATGAGGGCAATGTAACAGTCCACTCTATTTGTATGGATACCATGTATTGCAATTCCTTCCACTTGCGCATACACAATATTTTTTTGTTGAGTAATCAGTTCCAGCTGGCAGCTTTTTCTTTCATTCTGACTTTTAATCTCTTTAAAAAAACGGTAGAAAGTATCCGTATAATCTTGAGCTATAAAGCTTTGAAAGCTTCTTTTTACAATAATACTTTTATCAAAATCTAATAGAACAGATCCTGCCGTATTTACTTCTTCAACAATACCCGATTGATTCAGAATAAAATAACCTACTGGTGCAAGTTCATAAATTCCGGTAAATTTGATTCGTTGCATCTCTAATTCCTCATTAGCACGACGCAACTCATCATTCTGCATCTCCAATTCAATTTGATGGACCTGCAACTCTTGTAATAATTTGTTCCTTTCTGCCTTATTCTTAAGCTCTAATTCTTGCTCAGCACTTGACAATAGCTTTTTGAAAGGAATTTGCAAATTATTAAGATCAATTTCCGGATTTGAAGTCTTTCTTTTCTTCAACTTTATCTATTTCTACCTCATTGATAATAATTAACACCATTAACGTTTCACTTGTTTCAGCGTCTATAAAAGGCTGTGCATTAATTTCTAAAGTTTCAACTAAACCTTCATCATTTTCAAGTTCAATCTCCAATGAACCATTTTCCTGTTTTTTACATAACTTCAGAACAGCATCCAGTTTATCTGTGTTCCAGTTATTTTGTACAAACTCTATAAAATAATGACCCACTATTTCTTGCTCTTCCACATGGAATCGCTTAAGAAAAACACTGTTTACAGTAATAACATGATGATTTTTATCCAGCTGAATTGCTGGCTCTTTCAGCACATTTACTATTCCTGCTGAATAGCTTTTTAAAGCGTTTAACTTAAACTCCAAGTATTTATATTGAGTAATTCTGCTAAAAGTTAATACAGCACCACTAATAAAGTTTTCAAGAGTTCGATAAGGCATAATGCGAACACTATACCATTCGTTGTTTTTTGTCTTAACCTCAATCTCTTTTGTAAGCAGATTTTCTATTACCTCTCTAATCTCTTCCTCTAATGGCGTTTCAAAATTAGATACAATATGAGTGATAGATCTTCCTACATCTGAGGGAATCAGGTTAAACAATTTACGAACCTGAGGAGTAAAACGCAGCACATCTAAATTATTATCCAGAAAAATAGTCCCGATCTCTGTAGAATCAAGAAGATTTTTCATGTCATTGTTTAACTGAGTGAGTTCTTCAGCCTTTGATTGATACTGCACATTTATTGTCATCAGCTCTTCATTCAAAGACTGCATCTCTTCCTTAGTAGTCAACGATTCTTCATTTGTACTCTGCAACTCTTCATTCGTACTTTGAAGCTCCTCATTGGTTGATTTAAGCTCCTCCAATGAAGTTTCCATCTGCTCTATCGTACTATGCAGCTGTTGTTTTGTATATAGAAGCTCCTTTTCAATGTCAATTATATGTTTATTATTATTTTGACCTTTTGGATTTACTGATTCTTTTTTCTTTTTCAGCAGACCCGTATCTTCAAACATGACCAATATTAAACCTTGTAAAGGCCTTTCTTCCAACACAACGGCCTTCAGGGACACTATTCTAAACTGATCACCTTCTTTTATATTAATATCGGGTATAGAAACAACTGTTTTTTGTAATACAGCCTGATGAATAAGATTTCCCAAAACGTACTTCAGTTCGTCTTTAATCATTTTATTCACATTCAAGACAGCCTCCCCCTGAGGAAATTCCATAAACCGGCTAATCATACCATTAATGAATAATATATCTCCTTTCTCATTGACTAGAATCGATGCAGGAGTATAACTTTCCAGTAATATTTTATTGAAAGTTTCGGCTATAGATGTCGACTTAACCCCTTTTCTGGAATTGCCCTGAGTGGACAAATTAATAGATTGTTTATTTACATGGAACGGAAAATCAATAATCTTACCCGCATTAAGACTTCCTTCTTTGCGGGCAAACAATTTCCACTTCACATCAATAGGAACAAACATATCACTAAAACCACCTATGCTTTCTGCTGGTCCAAGTAGCAATAATCCAGTTGATTTCAGCGAATAGTGAAATATCGGGATTATTTTCTTCTGTAATTCTGAAGTAAGATAAATCAATACATTTCTGCAGCTTAGCAAATCCAACCTGGTAAAAGGCGCATCTTTAATCATATTGTGCTGAGCAAAAACAATCATTTCCCTAAGCTCTTTTTTCACACAATAACTATCATCTTTCTTTGTAAAATACTTATCAAGGCGCTCAGCAGAAACATCAGCAATAATATTATCACGGTAACAACCCGTACGGGCACGCTCAATTGCATCACTATCCAGATCAGTAGCAAAAATCTGAATTTTAGGAATGTATTTTTCTTTAAGATCACTTGCACACTCCAGCAACAATATCGCCAGTGAGTACGCTTCTTCACCAGTTGAACAACCTGCTACCCAAACACGTACAGGTTCTTCATCTATTTTGTTTTTTAAAATAATAGTCAGTTTATTCTTCAATGTACTATATGCGTTGGCATCCCTAAAAAATTTAGTTACTCCAATCAAAAGCTCATTAAATAATATATCAATTTCGTGCGGATTTTCCCTTAAATGATTGACATAATAACCATAATCAGGAAGTTGATGATAAGCAATTCTTCGATCAATTCTCCTGATTACCGTACTTTTTTTATACATCGAGAAGTCATGCCCCGTGTGCAAGCGCAATAACATTAAAATTTTCTGTATAGCGTTAGCATTTAAAATTTCAGTTTGCTCATCATTATTAGATTCTTCTGCAAGAATAGGGTGATTCACATATTGAATTAATTTTATTGGCATTTCTTCAGGAGGTAAGATGTAATCGACCATGTTGGTATTGATAGATGCCAGAGGCATACTGTCAAACGTAGCTGTACCCGGATCCTGAACCATAGCCATGCCCAGCTTCTCCTTAATCATTCTTACTCCTGTTTCCCCATCCGATCCCATTCCTGAGAATATAACGGCTACAGCTTTACTGAACTGATCATCGGCTAAGCTTTGCAGGAAGTAATCTATAGGCAAGCTATATCCACGGGGTTTCGATTGCTTGAGCAAGAATAATTTTCGCTCATGCATTCCCATATCCCTATTAGGAGGAATAACATATACCTGATCTTTTTCAACCAACATGCCATCTTCTGCCTCTAATACCGGCATAGAAGTATAAGTCTGTATTAATTCAGGAAGATTACCCTGATGTTTTGGATCAAGATGCATAATGAGGACAAAAGCCATCCCACTATCTGCAGGCATATGCGTAAAAAAGGTCTCATAAGCTTTAAAAGCTCCTGCAGATCCACCCAGACAAACTATATAAAAATTGACATTTTGTTGTTGTTGCTCATTATCAGGTTGTTTAGAAGCTGAAATTACTTGAGTTTTACTTTTGCGTTTTAGAGCTTCTTTTTTAATTTCCATACCTGATTAACTACACTCAAATATAAGTAATGTATAGTTAATAAGTACGTTTCGTAAACCCTCAAAAAGCGTACAATAAAATGGTGTTTTTTATCAGTTCATTTTAACTGGCAATCGAAATTTTATTCTTACTCATTATTGCATTTTGAATCAAAAGATGCATAGACGAATAAGTAATATCCCATGAGTTATTGGCTAAGAAATGATCGACTGAAACCAACCATGATGACTTCTTTTTACTTTTAAGTTCAAGGTCAATTACTCTAATAAAATCGGATGCATTTGAACCTATATGGACCAATTTATTTACTCCATATGGATGCACAACATCTCTAATCGCTGTTGACACTACCGGAATTCCTGCAGCAAGATATTCAGGAGTTTTTGTGGGGCTAATAAAACGTGTTGAGTCATTTAATAAAAACGGAATCATTGAAACATCCCATCCCGAGAGATATGCAGGAAGTTCATTATAAGTTTTAGACCCCAGGTAGTGAATATTCGCATGTCTGGGAAGGGTGGCAGGGTCAATTTTAACAACAGGCCCTATCAGAATGATTTGCCACTCAGGCCTGGCTTCAGCAATCTGATCAATCAAATTGATATCAAACCGCTCATCAATCACACCATAAAAACCAATTTTGGGTCCCTTAATATTAATTTGATCTTCAGGCTCTGATTTAAGTGTTCGTGCAGATGCAAAATGCTCTTTTTCAATACTACTAGGAAATGGATAAATATTGGCATGCTGAGTTTTCTTGGCTTCATACAAAGACTGGCCTCCGGTGAATACCAGGTCAGCTTTTGCCATCAGTTTCTTTTCCAGGCTTTTTAACTCTTCAGGTGCAAATTTAAAGGCGGATAGCTCATCCATGCAGTCATATACCGTAAGAGCTGGAGTATACTTGCTTGTAAATTCCAATGCCATTGGCGTATAATACCAAAAAGCAAATGTTTCCATTTTCTCATTTGATAATATAGAATCTACAAGTTCAGTTAAAATCGAAGTAATAGACGACTTATTTAAGCCCCCGGGCAAATGCGGAACAATAACCCAAACATCCACCTGACGCTGCGAATAAGATAAAAAAGATTTTCCCTCATTCACATCAAATACAGGTTCTTCAAAAAATAGAACTTTACAGTTCTGAGCAAATCGCGTAAGTAGATGTTGTGGTCGTTGGTATACAAAATCCCAGCGAAGATGTGAAAAGCACAGAATATTTAAAGGAAAAGGGGAAATGTTTTTCATGAAGCGTGTTAGTAATTAATGGTTTCACTAATTACCATAAAACACCGTCTTCGTTTGAGTGATGATACATAATCACGTATTTATTCACGTGATTCCGTATTTATCCGATATACTCCTATTCAGACACTAACATTCTTAAAGGAATATAGATCTAATTGGTTTTTTCAGGAGGAGTTGGAATAGGCGGCTCAGATACAATCTCACCAAACTCATTCACATATGCCATCATACTTTCAAGACTACCACCTGTAGAATTTTGTTGGCGTTCCTGTTTACGTTGTTCTTTCTCTTCCTTCTTTTTCAGTCTGGTTTTTTCCAGTTGTTTCTTCATGAAGGTTGCTTGTGACTTAGCCATAATATTTAAATTTAAGTAAGAAGCATTATATGTTCCCCTTCGGCAATCAATTTTATGAAAACTGGAATCGCTTATAATTAATCTCCCCTGTCCAACGGTTTAACAGGCATTTAGGAAATAAAGTAGATCTATTTGATCAACTATCGGGTAACAAAGATAATACTAGAAATCCACCGTTAAGTACAAAGGTACAGAATCGGACTGAAAAAACAAAGTTTAGATCAGTTATTAACTACAGATTATATTTGAAAATGTTGCTCCAGCCAAGCCGTATTTCCTTTTATTAATTTATTTAATGCCTCATCCTTATACTCAGCCGTTATTTCATCCAAAGCATCCAACACATATAATCCAATTCTAATATCCTGTAAACTAGCATGCTGAAATTCAGGTTGCAAAGAAGTAATATAAGTCAGCTCTGCATCCAAAAAGTTAAATGTTTGATTTGCAAGCACATTTGCCTGTCCGGCATCCTTGCACTTGTATAAATTCCGAATCGTATTTATTTTATTCAACGTATCCGCTATAGTCGAATTTTCGGAAGGCAACTCTTGAATGCATTTCTGCATTACATCATGCGCTTTTGCAATTTCTTTTTTCTCAATCAAATTTTCAGCCAATGTATTCGCAAAACCCCATGTACTGTTCAATACCCTCCTGCTCTCGGGATCTAAATAGCCTGCCTTTTTTAAAGAAGTGAAGTCGAACTTATTCATCATATTAGCATACATCACCTCAGTATGCGTACGGTCCGTCTTACCCAGTTTAGATTGATCCACTTTCAAAGGCAGTAAACGGTAGGCATATCCTTCCAGATATAAATACTGATCCAAGCCCAGATACGTATCCTGAGATACCGAAGTAGCAAAGTAAACAGGCCTCTTCCAATCATTATGGGCCAGAATATCAAACATAACTAAATCTGCTTTACTCACAAAAGATTGATTAAACTTCCATTCGATAGCATCAGTAGCATGCCCAATTTCATTTGCAGTCAGGGTATTTGTTTTTAAAACCTCTTCCCTATTCACCGTAAGTTTAAGTTTACGTGTAGGAAGGAAATTCATAAAAGAACCATCCTGCATCTGAACCTGATCTTCTTTTTTATCCGAAGTCATAACCGCCAGCAGATCCTTCAACTCCGCACTGTCAATCAAACCGTAATCCACAAAAGGAATATAATCCCTTACCCCTTCCACATATTTTCCATCAGGCATACTTATCGGGAGTGGCGCAGATAAACTAGAAGCCTTTTTCATTTGATTCACATAGGCATCGTCACCCAGAAACTGAATACAAATCACGCGGATATCAGTTCGAATCCCTTCCACTTCCTGAGCATACCATAGTGGGAAAGTATCATTATCCGCATTGGTAAAGAGTATTGCATTGGGTGCACAGGAATTCAAATAATTTTTCGCCCAATTCAGAGCCGTGGTTTTGTTCGAACGATTATGATCATCCCAATTATTAGCCCCCATCAGAACAGGTACGGCTAAGAAGCAGATTACCGCAGCAAGAACAGGAGTCCATTTTGAGGATGACACCTTGCTCAATAACTCTTTAATTGCCAGCACCCCCAAGCCAATACAAATAGCAAAAGCATAAAAGGACCCCACGTAGGCATAATCTCTTTCCCTAACCTGTAAGGGATCCTGATTGAGGTACAATATAATCGCTATTCCAGTAAAGAAGAACAAGGATATCAGCACAACTGCATCCCGTTTATTCTTTCGATACAGATAGAACAAACCGGCAAATCCTAATAAAAGTGGCAGACCATAATACACATTATGCGCAGCGTTGGATGTAATACTTGGAGGTAAATTAGATTGATTTCCTAAGCGCAGGGCATCTAAAGGTTTAATACCTGATATCCAATTGCCGTTATTAATCTCCCCTTGCCCCTGAATATCATTTTGACGACCTACAAAATTCCATAGAAAATACCGCCAATACATAAAACCCAATTGCCAGGAAGTGAAAAACTGAATATTTTTACCGAACGAAGGAGTCTCCCCTTCTGCTAAATTCAGCCATTGCTTGTAAAAATCCGGATGATAAGGTTTAGTACTGTATGTCCTTGGAAACAATACGTTTTTATCATATCCCCTTTTATAATCATAACCGGAAATCTCATAACTTGAATTCCCTTTCCGATAAGTAGGACCTTTTTGCTCCTGGCTGATCAGCTTAGCATCAAAAGTATTTCCATATACCAATGGCGTTTCTCCATAGTTAGAGCGCCCCAGATAATTGTATAATGAAAAAGCATTGTCAGGATTACTTAAATTGATATTAGGTTTCGCATTAGCTCTCACGTAAATCATCAGGTAAGAACTGAAACCCAATAAAATAAATACGAGGCAAAGCAGACTCAGGTTTAGGTTGTATTTATTTTTCAGAATAGAATAGTAAAGAGCTCCCGCTAGTAAACCGCCTAGTAAAACCACAAAAAACAAAGCCCCCGAACCAAAGTCCAAACCCAACGTATTCACAAAAAACAGATCGAAGTGTGCAGCAAAAAGCACAAAATATTGAATGATAATAAACTGCACTACGCCTACCAAAAAACAGCCCGTCAAAAATGCCTTTCCGATGCCCAGGATACCCGAACGCTGGTTCTTCTTAAAATAATAAACCAAGGTCACCGCCGGAATCGCTAACAAACTCAACAAATGTACACCGATAGAAAGGCCTACCATAAAAGCAATAAAAATCAGCCAACGATCATTGGTTTCCGCTTCCCATTTTAATATGGCCCAAAACACGATTGCAGTAAACAAAGTAGACAACGAATATACTTCCGACTCCACTGCAGAAAACCAGAATGTATCAGAAAAAGCATAAGCCATTGCACCTACCACACCAGCAGAAATGATAGCTAAAACTTGTATTTTTTTCTTATTATTTTCATAAAGCCTTAACGACAAGGCAGTAATCGTCCAAAACAAAAACATGATGGTTGCTCCACTTGCCAAAACAGAACTAAAATTAATCCAATAAGCAATTTTACCGGTATCTCCCATGGACAACATGGAAAACAGTTTACCGATTATAAGAAACAATGGCGCACCCGGCTGATGTCCCACCTGTAGTTTGTACGATGCAGCAATAAACTCACCACAATCCCAAAAGCTAACCGTAGGTTCCATAGTCAACCAATAAATTAAAGTCGCCATGCCAAACAAAACAAAACCACAGATCAGATTAACCTTTTTAAAGCGCTTCCATTCCTTCTCCGTATGCACCAGATCTGCAAAAACAGCGCCTAAAATATCCTGCACCATTTTTATATTAAAAGCAGTATGTACCGGTTTTTGCTCTAATGAAGTCAAAACATGATCGTACATTTCATCAAACCTTTCTGGAAGGATATTGATCTTTGAAATCTGACTGCGCACAGCAGCTTGTTGTTGTTTGCTTAGTATCATGAGATAGCAGGTTTCATGTTTAATAAAAGTTGAAGATTACCAATAAAACTTTCCGCTTCTTTTAATTTATTCCTTACCTCAACCTGGCCCTCTTCTGTAAGCAAATAATATTTACGCACCCGGTTTTCCACCATTTCCGTATGTGTGATCAACAAACCTTCGGCCTCCATCTTATGTAAAGAAGGATAAATAGCCCCTTCAGTAAGTTTAATATCACCCTTCGTAATTTCTTTTACTTTTTGAGTGATTTCATAACCATACATCCGCCCATTTTCCTGCAACAATTTCAACATAATTGTTTGCAAACTCCCCTTTAGCATACCATTTGATGAACCCATATACAAATATATAATTTTCCTACATACATAAGAAAATTATATATACTCATTTTTAAAGTGTTAAAACAAGAAAGCACCCAATTCCACAATCAGATGCTCTACTTATCAATAAATGAACTAAGCTAAACAATCCTTTCCCTGTTCCCTGAAGCGATACTTCTATAAATCGCATCAATAATTTGCATATCCCTTAATCCCTCTTCACCGGCTACCCTAGTCATCCTTTTATTACTCACACACAGTGCAAAATCATCCATTTGGAAAGCCTGTTGATTGATCTGTGGAAAATCCATAACCCCCGCAGGTGTCTCTCCCTGAATCCCCCCATAACCGAAAGCCGGCTGCAATCCGTAATCCCCCTTTTCTGCATGAATTTTCAAGAACCCAACATTTTCATTATAACTCGACTTTCCATTCGCAACAATACCGCCAGGAAATTCCAGTTTATAGTGAATCGTTTCATCCACTTCCTTAAAAAGCTCCCGATTTGTTTTCTCTTCGGTTGCTGTTACAAACAAGGGCTCCAAACCCGTTGCATACCTGGATCCCTGAATCGTATAAATGCCCATATCCATTAACGCCCCACCACCTGAAAGTGCCTTTTTCAGACGCCATGATTTAGGATCTCCCCGATAAGTAAATCCATTTGCTGTATCTATTGAAGTTATCTTTCCATAAGGCTTTTCCTTCGCAAGACGCATCACTTCTAAAGTATGCGGTTCAAAATGCAGGCGATATCCAATAGAAAGCATCTTTCCCGCCTGCTTACACGCCGCAATCATTTCCCTGCATTCTCCCGCATTCAAAGCCATCGGCTTTTCACAAATAACATGTTTCCCTGCCTTGGCCGCCCTGATCGTATATTCTTTATGCATAGAAACAGGAAGCACCACATATACAATGTCGATATCAGGATTTTTGGCAATAGAATCAAAGTTTGAATAGTTGTAAATGTTCTTCTCCGGAATGTTATATTTTTGAGACCAGCTCTCCGCTTTCGAAGGGGTTCCAGTTACGATCCCTGCCAGATAACAGTTTTTTGTTTCCTGAAGAGCAGGAGCTAATTGTCCCGAACTATATCCACCCAAACCTACCAATGCGATCCCTAACTTCTTATTTGATGCTGCGGGAAAACAGGAAGCAAGCGAAGCCAGTTGAGGGGCTAAAACCAAGGCTCCTGTGCCATAAGTTAAAGTTCTTATAAACCTCCTTCTTGAGTACTTGTTGTTGATTTCCATAACATGAGATGATTGATAAACAGTATATATTTATACAATTTCAGCAATTATCTGTTTGAGAAAATTAAATGCACGTTCTTTTTTTGACAGTATAGAAAGAAGAATTATGACTAGTTATTGAAAATTTTTTTTTCTCTTTTGTTTTTAATACGCTATCAATCTAATTCTTATATTTAAATCGAAAAACATCTATTAATTAATCAAGGTACAAATCAAACACAAAACAAACAGGAATGATAAGGTATAGAACTCTAATTCTAGCAATCATGGTATGCCTATTCCAGGCGAATAAAGTTCATGGGCAATTTGGCGGGTTAAGTAAAAAGTTATTAGACAAAGGTACAGACATGGTAAAAGGGGGCGGTCTCAGTGGAATACTTAAACAGCCGCAGGCAATTTCTACAAGCTTTGAAGATGTAGTGCGGACAGGTTCAAAACCTCCATCCTTTGTAGATGATCAGAAACCCCAACCTTTATATCTTTTACCAAAAGCTCCTCTGGGAGGGTTTAAACTTTGTGCCGGTTTTTACGAAATGACTAATAAGAGCTACTGTCTCCATGCCGGAACCAGAGGACCTAGCACTGGTGACGGTTATATGCTTGCCCCTGTATTGGGTCCTAAGCATGATGTTGTAATTTTAATCTTAAAAAATGCAGAGAAACATCCCAATGTCAGTCAGCATAGCATTCAAATCCTGTTATGGGCGATAATAGCCCGCACTAAGTTTGCAGATTTTGGTACTGATATTAAATTAACGGCAACCACACTTTTATCACCCCAGGAACTACTCATGCTTGAAGGCGGAGCTCTTGGCGTATTACCGGCAAATATGATGTCTAAAGCAAAAGACCTGCTTCCCCCTATTGCACAACGGATTTTTGAGGCTGAAAATAACATCCGCCAACTTGCCGCATCCGGTAATGCATCATACCAAGAAATGGAAAAATATGCCATCCTCACTGGTATAGTAGCACAACCGGATCCGAATGTACCATCCGGCACATGGTCGCTCCACCCTGACGGCTATTATATCCGTTATTTTCCAAGTGGCTATTCCATTACCAGAGTACAGATTTATGTGCCACAGGAGCTCATAGATCAAAAACCCGGATTAGTTTACGACGCTCCCAATGGCATAGCCTGCCCAGCCAACGTAGGGTCTCAGCGTCTTGCGCAAACTAATGAACCACTTAACCCGGATTACAGCAAAAAGTTAAAGATTGTATGTAACCCATAATCGTGATCAACGAAAAATAGAATTCCCTTAAAACATATTTCTTTGTATCATCTACCAGTAGTCCTAACTGCTATCCTGATGCATGAAATGAGGGAATTTTTTTTGATTTGCTTTTCTTAATTGAATTCAAAACATGACTCTTTTCCCTGTTACAATTCCAACATCATCCTTTTCGTTGCTAATTAATGCAGACAAAACAGATTTATTTGGTGTTTGGTTAAATAGGCCTTGCCTGGGACATGTTGCGCTTCTTGCCTGTTGAACAATCTTGTTAGGAAGTTCAGCCAAAAGCCGGTTGCCTGCATAATCCATGCAAGTTCTTATAGCGGTGTCGACTACTTCCAGTATTGGCTGCCCAATCGGGATGACTGCTTCCGCTTGCCAACTGCCAATAATAGCACAAGGACTACATTCTACACTGTTTAATAATACTAGTTCCTGATCCATATCACTGAAACTGTAAAAGCTCAGCGACATACTCAAAACTAACATACAACCTGAAGGAACCGTCCCCTTCATTTCAATGATCCGCTCTGCGGTCTTTTCATAACGATCATAGCTAATCTCCTGGTTGTCGACATACTCATAATAGTTTTCCCTAAAGTTAAAACCAGTAAGCAGGAAGCGTACTTTAATCCTATACGCTTTACCTTTAATAGATTTAGGAATTTTCATGTCTTTTGACAGATTCATTGCCGGCATCAGAACCTTTATTGTGCCTGACAAATCCTGCTCCACCTGCGGTTTAACCAACAATACCGCAGATAAGGGGTTGTTTGCATTAAACTCCAGCCCGTTCAGATGACTCAGTTCACCATCATGCAAATCACGCTCGCCAGCTACTGTTCCGGCAGCTCCACGAATACATTTGGATACCGCAGAAGTAACCCGTCCTACAGCCGGCCCATCGTAATAGCGGTAAGCGGGAAGGAAAGCCTTGCGGATAGCTAAAGCAGCCGAACTTATTAGTCCAAACTCTGTAGAACTGGCGATACTGGCTGCTGTTAATGGATATGTTTTAGATTTACCCTGCACAATGTTCTTTTTCCCGTAGCCTCTAAAAATAACGGAGCCTGCAATGCCCCTAATATTGCCTTTGTGGTCTATAATAGCCATAATGATTTAAGATTTAAATGTTAAAATTTCAAGTAGTTAAGGTTAAATGTATGGAGAATTAGTGCAAGTGATGTTTATTTTGAATAAATTTCCTAATAAGTGGTATTAGAGAGCAAAAAAAGACATATTTAAGAAGCTCGAACGCATTGAAAGCTCTTTCTGCTTTATCAAATTTACGCGAATATGTCCTATTGGCATGAGTAAGATCCTTCAATAAATTAAACAAAACTACCAACAGCACAAAAGCTATAACCTGAATAGGAATAAACCTTAGTTTATTTTAGGTTAATACTGTATAAAGTCCGTGTTTCCCTACTTAAACATGGACTTACGATGGACTAAACATAGATTGATTATAGTTTGATTAATAAACAGATACCTGTCTGCATACTTACATACCAAAATTAAAGGTCAATTACCAGATGAAGAATCAAGATCAATCTAATTGATGAGCCTTTGCATTAAAACAGGCTCATCAAATATACCTGCAACAAAAAGAAGCAAATGCTGTTAAAATGAAAACCTGAAGGTGCTATTCCCGGCCGAGTTTACCCAAGGCGGATCATGTCAATAATTTGCCTTATATAATATTTTTTTACCACCCAATAAATGACCACTTTTAGCGAAAATTATTAGACAATGAAACTCATTAATATACTTATATCCGCTGCGATGCTTATACCCCTTGTCAGCTTTGCACAAGCAAACCTACCAAATGACAAAACTGTTCAGGTAAAGATATTAAATGGAATTTTAGAAGGCACTAAGGAGAGTTCGACAATAAATAGTTTTAAAGGTATTCCATTTGCAAAACCTCCTATTGGAGATCTGAGGTGGAAAGAGCCGCAAGATCCTGAAAACTGGACTGGCATTCGGAAGGCGGATAAATTTGGCGCAAATGCCATGCAGAAAAAGATTTATGGTGATATGATTTTTCGGTCAACTGGTATGAGCGAAGATTGCCTGTATTTGAATGTCTGGACACCATCGGTTAAGCCGAAAGAGTCATTACCTGTGTTGGTTTATTTTTATGGAGGCGGATTTATTGCTGGTGATGGTTCGGAATCGCGTTATGACGGAGAGAGCATGGCCAAGAAAGGCATTGTCGTTCTTACCGTAAACTATCGTTTAGGCGTATTTGGCTTTTTAGCTCATCCTGAATTAACTAAAGAGTCAGCCCATCATGCCTCCGGGAATTATGGATTGTTGGATCAGAATGCCGCATTACGTTGGGTACAGCAGAATATAGCTGCTTTCGGCGGCGATCCTAAACGTGTAACCATTGCGGGAGAATCCGCAGGTTCCATATCTGTATTCGCACAAATGGCCTCTCCTTTATCGAAAAAGCTGATTGCCGGAGCCATTGGAGAAAGCGGTGCGATGATTAATCCGACCTTTGCACCTGTCTCACTTGATCAGGCCGAAAAAAATGGTGTGGCTTTTGCAAAAAAGTCAAAGGCAACCTCTCTGGAAGCTTTACGCGCAATGACAGCGGGCGAATTGCTTGATGCTGCTTCTGTTCTTGATGCGTTTAAGACGGTAGCCGCTGTTGATGGTTATTTTTTACCTAAAGAGCCAGCAGCTATTTTTGCAGCAGGAGAACAGGCATTGGTTCCTCTCCTCGCCGGATGGAATTCTACAGAGATCCCTTATCAATCATTATTGGGTGATCAAGCAACCACAGCAGAGAACTATGCTGAGAAAATCAAGCAGCTTTATCCTGACCATGCGGATGAGGTATTAAAACTATATCCGGGGAAAAATCAAAAGGAAGTGATCCGATCAGCTACTGCTTTAGCGAGCGACCGTTTTATTGTTTACAGCACCTGGAAATGGATTGATCTGCAAAGCAAAACGAGTGGTAAACCTGTTTATAGGTACTTGTTTTCGAAGGCTAAGCCAGAAATGACTGCTGAGTTTACAAATGCAGTTGCCGGATTAGCCGGAGGAATAACTAAAAATGCAAATGCTCCCTTACATAAAGTTCCTACTTTAGCGGGTGCTCCCCATGCTTTTGAAATTGAATATGCAATGGGCAATCTGACTACTAACCGGGTGTACGACTGGAAACCGGAAGATCATAAAATCTCTTCCCTGATGTTGAACTACTTTGCAAATTTCATCAAGACAAGTGATCCTAATGGTCCTGGGTTACCCAAATGGGCACCTTTAAGTATTGGTGAGGTTCCTTATATGAATATTGATGTGCGTACAAAACAGGAAAAAGAACAGAATAGGGAAAGGTATATATTTCTTGATCAGCGGTATCAGAAATAAGAGTTTGGGGATATGGAACTATAATGCTAGCCTAGCATTTTATGCTAGGCTTCCTATTTCTCAGCAACAATGATCTCTAAATCTCACATGAAAAAAGATTAATTTAATCTCTTTTAAATAATATCAAGATTACTGAAGCATACAAAATGCTGCTTCTATAATTTCATTTTGATTCTTGCTGCTTAATTCATAATCATAACCAATAGTTCCTTCATGGTCGTATCCAACTCTGAATTTTAGCAAAGGTTTTTGATTAGTTTAATTATAAAGTCCTTATCAACTTTTTAATTTAAAAGTAAATGAGTAGGATTCTCACTAGAAACAGCTGATTTTAAATATTTATTAATAACAAATGACCTAAGTCCGGTTATATCATTTTCACTAAACTTAAAAAAGCTTTTGGCGCAGGTATCAATAGTGCCTGAATTCACAAAACTACTCATCATAAATTTCATAGTATTTTCTTTTCCATCAAAAGAAAGTAGTATAGACGGCTCTCCTGCTAATATACCTCCCTTTAGCATAATAATTTTAGCCCTTGTAAGTACATCTGTAAAATCATCATTTTTATCACCAAGGAATTTGCATTTCTGGGCTGACGCTGAAAATGAACTAATTATTAATAAGATTATTACAAATTTCTTCATGGTATTAAGCAACTAAAAAACACTTGCTTATCAAGAAAGTTAACAACTTAAATAACAGATAAACCCAGATATAAATATCATGATTAGTTTAAAATATGATTTCGAAATATACACATCGATCTACATCTCCAGATAATCAAGATCTTTATTGAAACTTTCTTTCAGCTGGGTAAGAGCAAATATGGCGATGGCTGTTAAGAGGAAGATCATGATGTAACCGGCGGTAATAATATTGTATCGGTGTACAAAGAATTCGAAGATAAAGGTACTTGGGATCAATGCACCTCTGACAAAGTTAGGCGCTGTAGTGGTTACTGTGGCGCGTAAGTTGGTACCAAACTGTTCGGAAGAAATAGTTACGAAGGTTGCCCAATACCCAACAGACAGTCCCATAAAAAAAGCAAGCCATTGAAATTGCTGTGCTGTAATTCCTTTGCTACTTAGATAACATACTGAACTTGTAACAATTAAGATTTGAAATATAAAGACCGCTAATTTCCTCGATTTGGTTAATTGTGCGATAAGTCCGGCTAAAATATCACCCAATGAAATGCCAATATAGGTAAACAAAATACCCTTTCCGGCACTCAATGCATCTGTAGCGCCTAGAGCCTTCCCAAATTCAGGGGCCTGTGTGACGAAGATTCCCACTACAAACCAGATAGGTAAACCAATAAGCAGACAATATAAATAGCGCATGAAACGCTCGCGGGAAGCAAAGAGCATACTGAAGTTACCCTTTTTAATTTGCTGGGTAGCGGTGGTTTTGAACAAACCGGACTCAAAAGTGCCTACTCTCAGGATGAGTAATACAAGACCTATTGCTCCGCCCACAAAATAAGCATTGCGCCAGTTAAAATGTTCGGCCACATAAAACGCAGCGATAGCTCCCAGAACCCCTACCCCTGCTACCATCATAGTACCATATCCCCGTTTATCTTTATGCATGCTTTCGCTGACCAACGTTATGCCTGCGCCTAGCTCACCAGCCAAACCAATACCTGCAATAAAACGAATGATGGCATAGGTATTCATATCGTGCACTAACCCGTTCGCCATATTAGCTAAGGAATACAGAAATATAGAGCCAAAAAGCACTTTAACACGGCCGTATTTGTCGCCTATGATTCCCCAGAGTAATCCTCCCAGCAACAGGCCTCCCATTTGCATGTTTAACACATACTCTCCATCCAGACGCATGTCTGCTTCGGGAATTCCAATATCACGAAAGCTTTGAACCCGTACTATGGAAAAAATTACCAGGTCGTAGATATCAACAAAGTAACCTAGTGCGGCAACAATTACAAGAAATAAAATGTTATTTTTAGGTATGGCTAAGTTTGAATTCATTAATTGATTTATTAATACTTAAATCTATAATTTTATGTGCTACTATTTCTGATTTAATGGAAAATAAAAACGGTTATAATATGCATTTTAGCGACTTATTAATATCTGAAAGAAAAATGAGGTTAGTTAAATTGATGCAACTTATTGTTTGAGATTATTCGAGAGTAACATTGCTTATTATTTGAGGTTCATCAAGAACGAAAAGGTTAAATAATGGATGTTTTTTAAGAACAGTTAAGGTATTTTTTTGCGGTTAGTTAAAAATTATACGGTTAGTTGTTTAAACCACATTCGATACGTATACATTAGGAAATAGCTTAAAAGGAAAATACGATGAAAATATTTCAGCAATCGCTTAGACTCAGACAGCGTTCAAGAGGCTTTCACCTGATTACATCAGAAATTATTCAGGCTATGCCTCAGCTATCTGAGATTGAAACAGGAATTTGTCAGGTTTTCATACAGCATACATCCGCCTCATTAACAATTAATGAGAACGCAGATCCGACGGTAAGGAAGGACTTCGAGATGTACTTCAGTAAAGTTGTACCCGAAAATGACCCCAAGTATCTACATGATGAAGAGGGGCCTGATGATATGCCATCACACTTAAAAGCAGCTATGTTGGGTTGCTCGGTGATGATTCCAATCAGTAATGGGAGATTGGCATTTGGATTATGGCAGGGAATTTATCTATGTGAACATCGTAATTATGGTGGAGAACGAAGTGTAATGATTACAGCATGGGGTGAATAATTCTTCAAAAAAAATTAACTTCGTAAAAATACAAGAACCCTTAATATGTCTGATTCGAGTACCCGGTTAAATAAATACATTAGTGAGAGCGGATTGTGCTCTAGAAGAGCTGCAGATAAGCACATTGAGAACGGAACTGTATTTATTAACGGGAAAAAAGCGAAGGTAGGTGATCAGGTTCGCATTGGCGATCGGGTTATTGTGAATGGTCAGCTTATTGAGCCAAAGGAAGAAGAAAGTTCAATTTTATTGGCTTTTAATAAACCGGTGGGCATTACGAGTACTACGGAAACGACTGATAAAACGAACATTGTTGATTATGTAAACCACAGTGACCGGATCTTCCCTATTGGCAGACTGGACAAGGACTCGCAAGGGTTGATCCTGCTGACCAATAACGGGGACTTGGTGAATAAGATTCTACGTGCGGGAAATAATCATGAAAAAGAGTATCTGGTAACGGTAAATAAACCGATTACGGATGCTTTTATCACGGGTATGGCAGGAGGTGTTCCGGTGATGGATGTGATGACCAAAAAGTGCAAGGTTGACAAAGAGAGTCCTTTCATTTTTAAGATTACGCTGATACAGGGCTTAAATAGACAGATCAGAAGGATGTGTGAGCATTTTGGTTATGAGGTGACTAAGCTGGAACGCACCCGGATTATGAATATTACACTGAAGGGACTACCGCTTGGAGATTGGCGGGAGTTGACTGAGCTGGAACAAAAGGAAATTGCGAAACTGATTGGAAAATCGAGTTCGGAAAGAGTTACTGGTGGTTCTGCTAGCGCAGGTTCTGCTGCTAAAGGATCTACTGGGTCTTCGAAACGTTCTTCTAAAAGTTCGGCTAAAGGGATTGCTGAAAGATTCGCCGAATATGATAATGTGGGAGAGTTAAAAAAGGAAAAAGCAGCTGAAAGAAAAGCAGCTGGATCAAACCGACCTAATTCAAGTGCTCGATCTGGAAAGCCTTCAGCGTCCGGATCATCAGGTAAAGCTGGTGGTTATAAATCTGCAGCTTCGGGTAAAGGTGGCAATAAAAATACTAGTTCTTCGGGGAGGCCATCCTCAGGAAAGTCCGGAGGTGGAAAGGGTGCAAAATCGAGTTCTGGAAGGGCAAAAAGCAATAGAGGTTCGAGGTAAAAGTTAATATTATTTCTCCAATGGAAATCAACATCACCCATATAGACACGGTATGCGTTCTTCTGGAATGGTGAATTTTGCTTACTTACAGATCCTACATTAGATCTGGCAGGCAAACTTTATTATCATGGATTTGAGACTTTTTCTTGTAAAACCGTCAGTCCGGCGATACCAATGGAGCGTCTAACTTCTATATTTCAATAATCACTCTGGGCCTGGAACCGTGCAAGATGCTGCTGTCAGAGTTGTAAAAGCAGCCATACTAAGTTCAGATGGTCCTACGGGCCAATTCTTCAGTGAAGACAATGTATCAGAAACTGGTATTAGTCCTTGGTAGAATGTATTTATTAATGAAGAATTTTGGTAAGAAATAGCATTTTTGATTCACTGGGATTTGAATTCCTGAATACACTATTTGCTTGTATTCTTTACATTTCTGCAGAACTCTTTTGCCAATTAAATGTTACTATTATAATTAAACATTAATAAAATGAGCAAGAAAATTTTAATGTTAGCCGGTGATTTTGTAGAAGATTACGAAGTCATGGTTCCTTATCAGGCACTACTTTCTGTGGGCCTGGAAGTTGATGTGATTTGTCCGGATAAAAAATCTGGTGAAACGATCCCTACTGCTATTCACGATTTTGTTGGTTTCCAAACGTATGCGGAATTGCGTGGGCATAATTTCGTTTTAAACAAAACTTTCAATGAAGTGAATGTAGAAGATTATGCTGGTTTATATGTATGTGGCGGACGTGCACCAGAATATATTCGATTGAACGAAAAGGTTTTGCAATATACCAGGCATTTTTTTGATACGAATAAACCAGTTGCTGCAATTTGTCATGGTATTCAGATCCTGACCGTTGCCGGGGTTTTAGAAGGAAGAACTTTAACTGCTTATCCAGCTGTTGGACCTGATATCGCATTAGCTGGAGGTACTTACAAGGACATTAAGGCTACTGAAGCTATTACCGACGGAAACTTAACTACTTCTCCTGCATGGCCAGGACATCCTGCAATTTTAAAAGAATTTTATAAGTTGTTGGGATTAAATATCAGTTTTAAAGAAGCGAATGTATTATCAGAGGCACATTAGGTAATTTATTTAAATTAAAAAGTGTCTGCTTCTTAAGCCATTATACACTTTAGAAGCCAACTTCAACTTTATGGCTCCTTGATTAAACAGAAAAAGGCAATTCCAA
>NZ_AQPN01000139.1 GCF_000403135.1 Arcticibacter svalbardensis MN12-7 | reverse complement strand
AAGCTTATTCAGAAACACAAACTTTAGCCTTTATGAAATTAAATGATTCACAAGCCAACTTACCAGCATATAACAAGCCCTGAATAATGAAAAAAAATGAATTTGATATAATTGTGATTGGTGCTGGTTCCGGGGGATTAAGTGTTGGTCTGTTTATGAACCAGGCGGGGTTCAAAGTCCTCATGGTTTCCAAGTCTGATCTGGATATCGGTGGAGATTGCCTAAACGATGGCTGTGTACCTAGTAAGGCACTGATACATGTAGCAAAAATTATTAAACAGGCTAGGGATGCCACCCAATTTGGATTAGAAGTAAACGGGAAAGCAGATATTGAAAAAGTTATTGATTATATCCAGGCAAAGCAAACTTTAATTAGAACGCATGAAAGTGCCGAGTGGTTGCGAGAACAAGGAATTACTGTCGCCTTAGGCAATGCTTCTTTTACAGGGAAAAATAAAATTAAGGTGGACAGTCAATTGTATTCGGCAAAAAGAATAGTGATCGCCACTGGATCCAAACCTCGGAAACTTAAGGTTGAGGGAATAGAAAAGGTTAAATACTATGACAATGAAAGCATTTTTCACTTGGGTAATTTGCCTGAAAAGATTTTGTGCATTGGAGGTGGTCCAATAGGAATTGAAATAGCACAGGCGCTATCCCGGTTAGGAAGCCAGGTCACAATTGTAAATCATGGAGAAGAAATATTGGAGCATGATGATCCTGCAGTTACTTTTATTTTGTTGCAGCAACTGCAGAAAGAGGGCATCAGGTTTTCGCTAGCCTCTAAGGTTGAACGTTTTACCTCAGCCACTGAAGCCGTGATAACATCAAAATCAGGCAAAACAAAGACCATGAAATTCGATGCTGTTTTTGTAGCAATTGGTCGTGAATTGTCACTGGAATCCCTTGATTTAGACAAGGCAAATATCGATTTTGATAAAAAGCATATAATTAAGGACAGTTATTTAAGAACAACCAACAAGAACGTTTTGGTTTGTGGCGATGTTGCAGGAGATCTTCAGTTCTCACATGCCGCTGAGTTTCATGCCAGGATCATCCTGAATAATCTCTTCTCTCCTTTAAAAAAGAAATTGGATAACAAACATATGTCCTGGGTAACCTTTACCGATCCAGAATTGGCCACTTTTGGTTTGAGTGAGGCGAAATTAGAAGAAAAAAACATTGCCTATCGAAGATTGGAAAAGGATTTTGCAGCAGATGATAGAGCGGTGGTGGACGATTACAGCTACGGAAAATTAGTGTTATTTGTAAGTCAGTCCGGGTTTTTAAAGAAGCAAAGACTATTGGGCGGTACTATGGTTGCGCCAAATGCTGGAGAGCTTATTCAGGAACTTGTGCTTGCCAATTCATCAAATATTTCCATTAAAGCTATTTTTAATAAAATTTACCCTTACCCGGTTGCATCCAGAATTAATCAGGGATTAATTACCGACCTAATGTCTGAAGGCCTAACACCTATTGCCAAAGCATTTTTACGCAAAGCATATCAATTTTTTAGCTAATGGAGTGGTGGCAAGCATTTAAAGACTGGTTTTTATCACTCGGGGGGAAATACAATGTAAACCCATTTATATTTGGCGCCATATATTTGGGTGCCATTCCTTTTTTCTTCGCCTGCTTGTATTGGACGGTGAAAAATATCAGAAATAAAAAATCAATATTTCTCCCTGTATTGTTGACTGGTTTCTTCTTCGTTTCAGCTTACTTGTATCTCATCCTTGTTGGTAAAAACATTCCGGTATGGGTATATGTCTTTATAGCGATCATGATTATATATGGCGTATATTCAGCTATCGGAAAAGTGAGATCAAAGATAAAATGATATGGATTTAATTGCTAAGTTATTCGACAAAAGAGCAGCACCGATATTGAGTGTTTTATTTGTAGTACTTTTTGTGCTCGAGCAAAAGCGCAAACTCAGGAAAATTACACAGCCACTAAAGAAAAGGATACCCACCAATGCAATAGTTGCCATACCTGCATTTGTTTTGCTTCGTTTGCTGTTTTTACCCTTGATGGTTAAGCTGGCTTTTCATAATAAATATTATGAAGTAGGGCGTCAATTAAACCTGCCGCCAATTCTTCGGTGGGTAATAACTTTTTTAATCCTGGATTATGGTAATTACCTTTGGCATGTGGTCAATCATAAAATTCCACTGCTTTGGCGGTTTCACTTGGTGCACCATACAGATCTCGACTTGGATACCACTACGGCATTCCGCTTTCATTTTGGAGAGATGATTGGCTCTGTTTTTTCTCGTGGACTTTTTGTATTACTCGCCAATGCATCTGCCAAACAAGTATTATATTATGAACTGCTTTTCGAGGCGGCTACCCAATTTCACCATAGTAATATTAAGATACCCATTAAAAAGGATAACCTATTGAATAAGCTGATTGTTACGCCAAGAATGCACGGTATTCACCATTCAGTAAATAAGGACGAAACCAATAGTAACTATTCGGTTATCTTTTCATTTTGGGATAGGATACATCGTACATTTAACGCTAAACCTAAACAGCAACAACTCATTATCGGAGTTCCGGCATATAGAGACGCCAAACTAATGACGCCCACGGCTTTATGGAGTATGCCATTTAAAAAGCAGGTAATAGAAAAACCAAATTAGTTTAAATCAGTAATGCATGTCGTGTGATTTTAAAATCAAGGCGAAACAAGATATGGTGCAGACCTATCATATCGCGCTTCAGGAAATAAAACGGTTTAATGTTCAGTATACTGGTGATGATACAGGTCGTAAATTTAAACTGGCAATTTTAGGGATATGGATGAAGATGGCGAATTGAAATTAGCCCCGGGTATGATCTTACTTTTTCAAGTGGCCCGAGTGGAGAACAAAGCACAATGGTCATGGGTGAGGGCAGAAATCCTACTACCAGCCATTTAGTGAAACTTGGACAGTGATAAAGTTAACCAGGAAGCAGATGGATGAAATCATTGACCAAACGAAAAGTTCTTTGGCAAATTGGACTTGTCTGGCGCAAAGCATAATATTACGAGGACCAATACTAAACTTATTACAAATGCCATCAACGGTAGTAAATGATCAGGTGTAACTCCTTAAACCATATCAGTTAAAGAAGGTTTAATTGATATCTATATAATATTCACTTGTAAAAAGCGGATGAAGAAATTCTTGGGATGATCCTATAAGCACAGCGGATTTTACTCCATTCAACTATTTTGTAATAAATAGCAAATCAATGATTTAATTCACATTATTTTACATATTTTTGCAATCCTTTAAAAAAACGAAAGGAGGTATATTAGCATATGATTATTATCAACGTAAAAGACGGCGAGTCATTAGATAAAGCCCTTAAACGATTCAAGAAGAAATTCGAGAAGACCGGTGTATTAAGAGAATTGCGCAGCCGTCAGGCTTATGAGAAAAAGTCTGTAACCCGTCGTACTATCGTTAAACGTGCCGTATACAAACAAAATCTTAACCTTGAGGTAATTTAAAATTCGTTATAAATTAATACATTAAAAACTATTTGTATATTGCATAACATGTGATACGCAAATAGTTTTTGATGTTTATAGAGAAATTCAGCAATTATATTCTATACGAAAAGCGATTTTCCGTGCACACCACGGAGGCCTATTTACAGGACTTGAATCAGTTTAAGGCTTTTCTTTCTGTACGACAGCTTGAGTTTGACACTGTTAATTATCAGGATGTACGGGAATGGCTGGTTACTTTGCTCCAATTATGTGGTCCGCGTACCATAAACCGGAAGTTATCCTCTTTGCGCGCATTTTATAAGTTTCTAAATAGGGAAGGACTTATAGAAAACAATCCATTACTTCAGATCAAGACTTTAAAAATGCCCAAGCGGTTGCCAGACTACCTGGAACAGGATGATCTGAATATTCTGCTTGACAGCAACACCTATTTTTCCAACGATTTTCAGGGCTTAAGGAATAAGCTGATCATTGAGCTATTATTTGGCACAGGGATTCGTTTGTCTGAGCTGCTCAGTTTAAATGAAAATGATATTAATCTATATGAGGAAAACGTGCTTATCAATGGGAAAAGAAACAAACAAAGGCTAGTTCCATTGAACAAATCGCTTATTGAATTAATAAAACAGTACATTAGGGAAAAACATACGCAAGGTTTCGATTGTAATTTAAGTGTATTAATCTTAACTGATAAGGGTGAAGCAGCGTACTCAGGTCTAATTTATCGGATCGTAAAAAAGCATTTAGCTTATATAACGACCAGAGATAAAAAAAGTCCACATGTATTACGACATTCTTTTGCGACAAATTTGCTAAATAATGGAGCTGATTTGAATTCTATAAAAGAATTATTGGGCCATTCGAGTTTGGCTTCAACGGAAGTATATACCCATAATACAGTTGAGCGTTTAAAATTAATTTATAAACAAGCCCATCCAAAGGCTTAAAAAAGGAGGCAAAATGAAAATTAGTGTTCAGTCAATCCACTTCACAGCTGACAAAAAGTTGTTAGCTTTTATCCAGAAAAAGGCAGATAAATTAGATCAGATGTCGGATCAGATAGTAAGTGGGGAAATTTATTTAAAGCTAGAGAATACGGTAAGCGAGGAAAATAAGATCACTGAAATCAAAGTTATTTTACCTGGTGGTCAGCTGTTTGCAAAAGAGCAATGTAAGACATTTGAAGAAGCAACTGATCTGGCAATAGAATCGCTGAAAAGACAAATTGATAAACATAAGATTAAAACGAAGCCTCATTTAAGTAATCATAAGGCAGAAATTGAAGTTCTTCCAACGGAAGATTTGTAACAGAATAAGTAAAATTTAAACGTAAACTGGCAGTTTAACCACTGTCAGTTTTTTTTAAAATAAATTTTGTGGGGTACGTATTTTTTGTAGATTTGCAATCCCTTTCCGAGAGGTTCTAACGTGGAAATTTGAACAGGAAAAGGGTTGTTCTTTAAAAGTTTAAATTAATATTTTTTATATAGAAAAATCTCTTATCTTTGCAGCCCATTAACGATCGAGTTAATGTTTTGAAAATAAAGAGTAAAAATTGCCTCCTTAGCTCAGCTGGTAGAGCAACTGACTTGTAATCAGTAGGTCATTGGTTCGATCCCGATAGGAGGCTCCAGTTTGGAGATTGTAATGATCGACAATCAGGCTGGGGGGATACCAGAGCGGTCAAATGGGATGGACTGTAAATCCATTGCTTCGGCTACGAAGGTTCGAATCCTTCTCCCCCCACCAAAATCTTAGATTTTGAAGTTACGTTTCCTTTATGGATTCGAAACTTTAAAGTCCGGGACTGGAAGTTTTAAGAAATAAAATAAGCGGAAGTAGCTCAGTTGGTAGAGCGATAGCCTTCCAAGCTATAGGTCGAGAGTTCGAACCTCTTCTTCCGCTCCATTTTAACAGTAAGCAGTCGGCAGTTTGCCGTTTGCCGTTTGCAGTTTTGTGTTTCAGGGTATGGTGAATGCAAACTGTAGAATGACGAATAAGCCGATGTAGCTCAGCGGTAGAGCACTTCCTTGGTAAGGAAGAGGTCATGGGTTCAATTCCCATCATTGGCTCGGTTAAGGTATATAATCAAATACAATTAAAATAAAATTAACCTACTAATTAGTATAAAAAAATGGCAAAAGAAAAATTTGACCGCAGTAAGCCACACTTAAATATCGGTACAATCGGTCATGTTGACCACGGTAAAACAACTCTTACTGCAGCTATCACTAAGGTTTTAGCTGATGCTGGGTTTTCTGAAGCACGTTCATTTGAATCAATTGACTCTGCTCCAGAAGAAAAAGAAAGAGGTATCACAATTAATACTGCTCACGTTGAGTATTCTACAGCAAAACGTCACTATGCACACGTTGACTGTCCAGGTCACGCGGATTACGTTAAGAACATGGTTACTGGGGCAGCTCAGATGGACGGTGCGATTATTGTAGTTGCTGCTACTGATGGTCCTATGCCACAAACTCGTGAGCACATCCTTTTGGCTCGCCAGGTTGGTGTTCCTTCATTGGTTGTTTTCATGAACAAGGTGGACATGGTTGATGATCCTGAGTTGTTGGAATTAGTAGAAATGGAAATTCGTGAACTATTATCGTTCTACGATTATCCAGGTGATGATATTCCTGTTATTCAAGGTTCAGCTCTAGGTGGTTTAAATGGTGATCCAAAATGGGTTCCTAAAATTCTGGAATTAATGGATGCTGTAGATAGCTACATTCCTATTCCTCCACGTTTAACTGAGCTTCCTTTCCTTATGCCGGTTGAAGATGTATTCTCGATTACTGGTCGTGGTACTGTTGCAACAGGACGTATTGAACGTGGTATTATCAACTCAGGTGAGCCCGTTGAAATTCTTGGAATGGGTGCTGAAAACCTTAAATCAACTGTTACAGGTGTTGAGATGTTCCGTAAGATCCTTGATAGAGGTGAAGCTGGTGATAACGTAGGTTTATTGTTACGTGGTATTGAAAAAACTGATATCCGTCGTGGTATGGTTATTTGCAAACCAGGTACTGTAACTCCTCATACAAACTTCAAAGCTGAGGTTTATGTATTATCAAAGGCTGAAGGTGGACGTCACACTCCTTTCTTCAACAGATACCGTCCTCAATTCTATTTCCGCACAACAGATGTTACAGGTGAAATTACTTTAGCTGAAGGTGTTGAAATGGTTATGCCAGGTGATAACGTTACGATTACTGTTGAGTTGATCAATGCAATCGCAATGGAAAAAGGTCTACGTTTTGCAATCCGTGAAGGTGGTAGAACAGTAGGTGCTGGTCAGGTAACTGAAATTATTAAATAGTCAGATAAAGCTTTAGGGCTTATTCAGATACAATAAATTACAAAATACTCAGAATTTTTCTGAGTATTTTGTTCTAATAAAGGTTTATTATTCATCTCGAAGGAGAATTTAATTTACGGGAATAGTTCAACGGTAGAATAGAGGTCTCCAAAACCTTTGATCAGGGTTCGAATCCTTGTTCCCGTGCTTAAAGTTTGCAAATATGTCTAACGTAGTTTTGTTTCTTAAAGATTCATATGAGGAAATGACACATAGAGTGTCATGGCCAACTTGGGCTGAATTGCAAAATTCTGCTGTAATAGTTTTGGTTGCTTCAGTAATCATTGCCCTATTAGTATTGGCGATGGATGAATCTGTAGGTAACTTATTGAAATTATTCTACCATTCAGTTGAAACTAAATAATGAATGCAATTATGAGTGATCAGCTTAAATGGTATGTTGTCCGTGCGGTTAGTGGTAAAGAAAAGAAAGTAAAGCAATATCTTGAAGCAGAGATAAATCGTTTGGGTATGGCACATTTGTTGCCGCAGGTATTGATCCCGATGGAGAAATACTACCAGATGAAGGAAGGTAAAAAAATCGCGAAAGAACGCAATTACTATCCTGGTTATGTTTTGATTGAAGCTGTTTTGGATGCGGAATTAGAGCATGTTATTAAAAATATTACCAGCGTTATAGGCTTCCTTGGCGAAGGTAAGGGTGGCGCAGCAGTTCCAATGCGTCCTGCAGAGGTGAATCGGATACTAGGTAAGGTAGACGAAATGAGCCAGCAGAGTGAAACTATGAATGTCCCTTATTATGTTGGCGAAAATGTCAAAGTAATGGATGGTCCTTTTAATGGTTTTACTGGTGTGATTGAAGAAGTTAATGAAGAGAAGAAAAAGTTGAAGGTGATGGTTAAAATCTTCGGACGCCGTACTCCACTCGAACTTAACTACATGCAGGTAGAAAAAGAATAAATTTTATAAGGGCTTAAATGTTACAGCTTCCAACTATTAACATTGAAGTAATAAATAAATAAACAAAAATGAAAGAGGTCAGTGCCTTAGTAAAGTTACAAATCAAGGGTAACGCTGCAAATCCTTCACCTCCCGTAGGTCCCGCATTGGGTGCAAAGGGTGTGAATATCATGGAGTTTTGCAAGCAGTTCAATTCTAGAACCCAAGATAAGCCAGGTAAAATATTACCGGTTGTAATTACAGTCTATGCTGATAAGTCTTTTGATTTTATCATTAAAACCCCACCGGTAGCAGTCCAATTATTGGAAGCTGCAGGTCTGAAAAGTGGATCGGCAGAATCCAATCGTAAGAAGGTTGCTGCTATTTCCTGGGATCAGGTAACAACAATTGCTACTGATAAAATGCCGGACTTAAATGCCTTTACTGTAGAGTCTGCTATGAAAATGGTAGCAGGTACAGCACGTAGTATGGGAATTACCATTTCTGGTAATGCACCCTGGAACAGTTAATTAATTAAATCAGTTAAGAAGTGGCTAGATTATCAAAAAATCAAAAAATGGCACTCTCCAAAATTGAGGTTGGGAAGTCATATTCTTTAGTTGATGCTGCGGCATTGGTTAAAGAAATCACGACTGCCAAATTTGATGCTTCCGTAGATATCGATGTTCGTTTGGGCGTTGATCCTCGTAAAGCAAATCAAATGGTACGTGGTATTGCGACTCTACCTCATGGTACAGGCAAGACTGTTCGTGTTTTAGCTTTAGTAACTCCTGATAAGGAAGAAGAAGCTAAAGCTGCAGGAGCAGATTTTGTAGGACTGGATGAGTATATCGCCAAAATAGAGGGGGGATGGACAGATGTGGATATCATTATCACCATGCCTAGTGTGATGGCAAAAGTAGGTAGACTTGGACGTATATTAGGTCCACGTAACCTGATGCCAAATCCAAAGTCTGGTACTGTAACTACAGATGTAGGAAAAGCAGTAACAGATGTTAAAGCAGGTAAAATTGACTTCAAGGTTGACAAGACTGGAATTATCCATACGTCAATTGGAAAAGCATCTTTTAGTGCTGATAAAATTTACGAAAATGCGTTGGAGGTTCTTCAAACATTAAGTAAATTAAAACCGTCAGCATCAAAGGGAACATATTTTAGGAGTGTTCATATCTCTTCTACTATGTCACCTGGAATAAAAGTTGAAACTAAATCAGTAGGGGGAATCTAATCATGAGAAAAGAAGAGAAACAAGAAATTGTTCAAGCCCTTACCGAACAGATTAAAGAATACGGTAATTTCTACATCACCGATACTGCTAATCTTTCAGTTGCAAAGGTAAATAAGATCAGACGTAAGTTTTTTGAAAACGGAATCACAATTCAGGTAGCAAAAAATACGTTAATCCTTAAAGCTATTGAAGCAGCCGGTGTAGATCCTACAGAGTTCAGTGCAGTGTTAAAAGGTGCCTCGAGCATATCATTTTCAACAGTAGCCAACGCTCCTGCGAAATTGATCAAGGAACTTAGAAAAACTGGTGAGAAACCACTTTTAAAAGGTGCTTATATTGATAGCGCTATATTTATTGGTGACAACCAGTTAGAAGCACTAGTTACCCTTAAATCTAAGGAAGAACTTGTTGGAGACGTTATTGGATTGTTACAATCTCCTGCTAAGAACGTTATTTCTGGATTATTATCTGGCGGTGCGAAACTTGCAGGCTTAGTTAAAACATTACAAGAAAGAGGTTAAGTAAGGCACCTGTAAGCTCTTACAATTTAAAAGAAATATATTAAAATTTAAATACAATGGCAGATTTAAAAGCGTTTGCTGAGCAATTAGTAAACTTGACTGTAAAAGAAGTTAACGAGCTAGCTCAGATCTTAAAAGATGAATATGGTATCGAACCTGCTGCTGCTGCAGTAGCCGCTGCTGCTCCCTCTCATGATGGACCTGCTGCTGTTGAGGAAAAAACTACGTTTGACGTGATCCTTAAAGAAGCAGGTGGTGCTAAATTAGCAGTTGTTAAATTGGTAAAAGACCTTACTGGTCTTGGACTAAAAGAAGCAAAAGATTTAGTTGACGGTGCTCCGAAAGAAGTAAAAACCGGCGTATCTAAAGAAGAAGCTGAAACCCTGAAGAAACAATTAGAAGACGCAGGAGCTGTAGTTGAAGTTAAGTAATTTCTTGACTCAATAAATTTATACTTTAGACTCCGGTTTTCACCGGGGTCTATTGTTGTTTGTATTGTACCCATAGTTGTTTGACTTACGACATGGATAACAAGATGCCCGATAAGTCACAGTTTTGATAAACTAAAATCGTAATCCATTGGCAACCAAAAATCAAAGCGAAAGAATAAACTTTGCGACCAGCAAACACGTGATCGACTATCCCGATTTTCTGGATGTGCAACTGAAATCTTTCAGGGAGTTTTTTCAGCTCGAAACAACCTCTGACAACCGCCATCAGGAAGGATTGTTTAAGGTTTTTGCTGAAAACTTCCCGATTTCTGATTCAAGAAACATCTTCGTTTTAGAGTTTCTTGATTATTTTGTAGATCCACCCCGGTATTCCATTCAGGAATGTATTGAACGTGGTTTAACTCACAGTGTTCCATTAAAAGCAAAATTGCGTTTGTCATGTAATGATGAAGAGCATGAGGACTTTGAAACAATTGTTCAGGACGTTTATTTGGGAACTATCCCATATATGACTCCTAAAGGAACATTTGTTATCAATGGAGCTGAACGTGTGATTGTATCTCAATTGCACAGGTCACCAGGAGTGTTCTTTGGACAAAGCCGTCATACTAACGGTAGTAAATTGTATTCAGCCCGTGTGATTCCATTTAAGGGATCATGGATTGAGTTCGCAACTGACGTAAATAACGTCATGTATGCTTACATTGACCGTAAGAAAAAGTTTCCGGTTACAACCTTGCTTCGTGCAATTGGTTATGATTCGGATAAAGATATTCTTGAGTTATTTGAACTTGCTGATGAGGTTAAGGTCAGTAAATCAGGATTAAAGAAATATGTAGGTCGTAGGCTTGCAGCAAGGGTTCTGAAGAAGTGGGTAGAAGACTTTGTGGATGAAGATACAGGTGAGGTAGTTTCTATCGACCGTAACGAAATCATCCTGGAGCGTGAAACTGTACTTTCTGAAGATCATATCGATATGATCATTGATGCAGGTGTTAAAAGTATTATCCTGACAAAGGAAGATGCTTCTAATAACGCAGATTATTCGATTATATACAACACGCTTCAAAAGGATACTTCTAACTCCGAAAAAGAGGCCGTGGAACACATCTACAGGCAGTTACGTAACGCAGAACCACCTGATGAAGAAACTGCACGTGGAATTATCGACCGCTTGTTCTTCTCAGACAAACGTTATGATTTAGGAGATGTAGGTCGTTACCGTATCAACCGTAAGTTAAAGCTTAGTACTTCTGAAGAAACTAAGGTCCTTACTAAGGATGATATTATTGCAATTGTTAAATATCTGATCAAACTGATCAACTCTAAGGCTGAAGTGGATGATATTGACCATTTATCTAATCGTCGTGTACGTACGGTAGGTGAGCAATTATATGCTCAATTTGGTGTTGGTTTGGCTCGTATGGCAAGAACAATTCGTGAACGTATGAACATTCGTGATAACGAAGTGTTTACACCAACGGATTTGATCAATGCACGTACGTTGTCATCGGTGATCAACTCTTTCTTTGGTACCAACCAGTTATCCCAGTTTATGGATCAAACCAATCCACTTGCTGAGATTACACATAAACGCCGTCTTTCGGCGTTAGGCCCTGGTGGTCTTTCCAGAGAACGTGCTGGTTTCGAAGTTCGTGACGTTCACTATACGCATTATGGTCGTCTTTGTACAATTGAGACTCCGGAAGGTCCGAATATTGGATTGATCTCTTCTCTTGCTGTACATGCGAAAATAAACAATCTTGGATTTATCGAAACTCCTTATCTTAAGGTAGATAAAGGGCGTGTGGTAGTTGAAGAACCTGTTATTTATCTTTCTGCTGAAGATGAGGATGGAAAAACCATTGCTCAGGCGAATGCCCATTATGATGAACACGGTGTTTTTGCAACTCCTAAGGTTAAAGCCAGATTTGAAGGTGACTTCCCGGTTATTGAACCGGAGAGACTTGATTTAATTGACATTGCTCCGAATCAGATTACTTCAATCGCAGCGTCATTGATTCCTTTCCTTGAGCATGATGATGCTAACCGTGCCTTAATGGGTTCGAATATGCAACGTCAGGCTGTTCCATTATTGCGTCCGGAAGCTCCTGTAGTTGGTACAGGTCTTGAAGGTCGTGTGGCACGTGATTCACGTACCTTGATTAATGCGGAAGGCAGTGGTGTGGTTGATTATGTTGATGCAAATGAAATCCGTATTATTTATGATCGTAATGATGATGATATATTGGTTTCTTTCGACGGCGAGTCAAAATCATATAACTTAATTAAATTTAAGAAAACGAATCAGAGCACTTGTATCAACTTGAAGCCTATTGTTAAAAAAGGACAACGGGTTGAAAAGGGTGAGGTTCTTTGTGAAGGATACGCTACACAAAATGGTGAATTAGCATTGGGTAGAAATCTTAAAGTGGCATTTATGCCTTGGCAGGGTTTCAACTTTGAGGATGCTATTGTAATCTCTGAGCGTGTAGTATCCCAGGATATCTTCACTTCATTACACATTGAAGAATTCGAACTTGAAGTTCGTGATACGAAACGTGGTGAAGAAGAATTGACTCCTGATATTCCTAATGTTTCTGAAGAAGCTACTAAGGATCTTGATGAGAATGGCATCATTCGCGTTGGGGCTGAAGTAAAAGAAGGTGATATTTTGATTGGTAAGATTACTCCGAAAGGTGAATCTGATCCTTCTCCTGAAGAAAAACTATTAAGAGCTATCTTTGGTGATAAAGCAGGTGATGTGAAAGATGCTTCGTTGAAGACTCCTCCTTCTATAAGGGGTGTGGTTATTGACACTAAGCTGTTCTCACGTGCGAAGAAAACTTCTAAGGCTGAAGAAAAGGCACAATTGGAAAAACTAGATGCTTCTCATAACAGAGCATCCAAGAGTCTGAAAGAAAGTCTGATTGAAAAGTTGTTCACTATCGTAAATGGTAAGACTTCGCAAGGAGTGTTTAATGTTTACAAGGAGCTTCTTGTGCCTAAGGGTGCTAAGTTTACGCAGAAAATACTTACTGAGTTGGAATATGCCAACATCAATCCTACAAAATGGACTACTGATGATGACAAAAACGACTTGATTAAATCTTTACTGCATAACTATAACATCAAGCTTAACGAAGAACTTGGTGGTTACAAGAGAGACAAGTTTGCAATCAGTGTTGGTGATGAGTTACCTTCAGGTATTGTTCAGATGGCTAAGGTTTATATTGCCAAAAAGCGTAAGCTTAAGGTTGGTGATAAGATGGCTGGTCGTCACGGAAACAAGGGTATTGTGGCAAGAATCGTTCGCGATGAAGATATGCCATTCCTTGAAGACGGAACACCTGTAGATATCGTGCTTAACCCACTGGGTGTACCTTCCCGTATGAACCTTGGACAGATTTACGAAACTGTATTAGGCTGGGCAGGTAAAGAACTTGGATTAAAGTTTGCTACACCGATCTTTGATGGTGCTTCACATGAAGAAGTAGAAGAATGGGTTGCTAAAGCCGGGGTTCCACCTTCAGGCCGTACCTATTTATACAATGGCTTAACCGGCGACCGTTTCGATCAGCCAACAACTGTAGGTATTATCTATATGTTGAAACTTGGTCACATGGTTGATGATAAAATGCATGCTCGTTCAATAGGACCATATTCATTGATTACACAACAACCATTGGGTGGTAAAGCTCAATTTGGGGGTCAGCGTTTTGGTGAAATGGAAGTTTGGGCACTTGAAGCATTTGGAGCAGCTAATATTCTTCAGGAAATATTGACCGTTAAATCGGATGACGTGGTAGGACGTGCTAAGACTTATGAAGCGATTGTTAAGGGGGAAACCCTTCCAACTCCTTCAGTTCCGGAATCATTCAACGTATTGGTTCATGAATTAAGAGGTCTGGGCTTAGATATCACGTTAGATTAGTTACAAAGGTTTAACTTTATAAAGAGATATGTCTTATAAAAAGGATAATAAAATAAAGAGTAATTTCACATCGATTACGATAAGCTTGGCCTCTCCAGAATCAATTCTGGAGCGTTCAAGCGGTGAAGTTTTAAAGCCTGAAACGATTAATTATCGTACTTACAAACCGGAACGTGATGGTTTATTTTGTGAGCGTATATTCGGTCCTGTAAAGGATTACGAATGTCATTGCGGTAAATACAAACGAATCCGTTATAAGGGTATCGTTTGTGATCGTTGCGGTGTTGAGGTAACAGAGAAAAAAGTACGTCGTGAGCGTATGGGACACATCAATCTTGTTGTTCCCGTAGCGCATATCTGGTACTTCCGTTCTTTACCTAATAAAATTGGTTACTTACTAGGCTTACCTACTAAGAAACTTGATCTTATCATTTATTACGAGCGTTATGTTGTTATTCAGCCCGGTATTAAAGAGGCTGATGGTATCAACAAAATGGATTTTCTTACTGAAGAAGAATATTTAGATATTCTGGATACGCTTCCTAAAGAAAATCAATATCTTGATGATAAAGATCCTCAAAAGTTTCTTGCCAAGATGGGAGCGGAAGCTCTTGAAGAATTATTAAAACGTCTTGACCTTGATCAGCAATCATATGATCTTCGTCACCAGGCTGCTAACGAAACTTCTCAGCAACGTAAAAATGAAGCACTTAAACGTCTTCATGTTGTAGAATCTTTTAGGGGTGCGCGTAAAAACATTGAAAATCGTCCTGAATGGATGATCGTTAAGATCGTTCCTGTTATACCTCCTGAGTTACGTCCTTTAGTTCCTCTGGAAGGTGGCCGTTTTGCTACTTCGGATTTAAATGATTTATACCGTCGTGTAATTATCCGTAACAATCGTTTGAAACGTTTGATCGAGATTAAGGCTCCGGAAGTAATTTTACGTAATGAAAAACGTATGTTACAGGAAGCTGTTGACTCTTTATTCGATAATTCACGTAAAGTAAATGCGGTTAAAACTGAAGGGAATCGTGCCCTTAAGTCTCTTTCAGATATTCTGAAAGGTAAACAAGGTCGTTTCCGTCAGAATCTATTAGGTAAACGTGTGGATTATTCAGCTCGTTCGGTAATTGTTGTTGGACCGAGCTTGAAACTTCATGAGTGTGGTTTGCCTAAGGATATGGCTGCTGAATTGTTCAAACCGTTTATCATTCGTAAGATGATAGAAAGAGGTGTGGTTAAAACAGTGAAGTCTGCTAAGAAAATCGTTGACCGTAAGGATCCTATCGTTTGGGATATTCTAGAAAACGTACTAAAAGGACATCCGGTATTGCTTAACCGTGCACCTACGCTTCACCGTTTAGGTATCCAATCTTTTCAGCCAAAACTGATTGAAGGTAAAGCGATCCAGTTGCACCCTCTTGTATGTACTGCCTTTAATGCGGATTTTGACGGTGACCAGATGGCTGTTCATTTACCTTTGGGTCACGCTGCCGTATTGGAAGCTCAGATTTTGATGCTTGCGTCTCATAATATTCTGAATCCTGCTAATGGTACTCCTATTACTGTACCTTCTCAGGATATGGTTTTGGGTCTTTATTATATTACTAAAGGCCGTAAGACTGAAGAAGGACATATCATTAAGGGACAAGGTCAGACTTTCTATTCTGCTGAAGAAGTGATCATTGCTTACAATGAAAGGAAGATCGATCTTCATGCATTTATTAAGGTAAAGGCAAAAGAGAAAGAGAAAGACGGTACTATTGTCAGCAAAATCATCGATACTACTGTAGGTCGTGTACTATTTAATGAAATGGTACCGGAAGAAGTGGGTTATATCAACGAACTTTTAACTAAGAAATCACTTCGTGATATTATTGGTGAGGTAGTTAAAGCTACTGGTATGGCACGTGCCGCTCAATTCCTTGATGATATTAAGGAATTAGGTTTCCGGATGGCGTTCCATGGTGGTCTTTCCTTTAATCTTCAGGATTTAAATATTCCGGAGGCTAAGGTTACATTGATTGCTCAGGCTACTAAGGAAGTTGAAGAGGTAATGAGTAACTATAACATGGGTTTCATTACCAATAACGAGCGTTATAATCAGATTATTGATATCTGGACTCGTATCAACAATCGTTTAACAGCGAATGTGATGGATATTTTGTCTAGCGATAATCAAGGTTTCAACTCGGTATATATGATGCTTGACTCAGGAGCACGTGGTTCAAAGGAGCAGATTCGTCAGCTTTGCGGAATGCGTGGTCTGATGGCTAAGCCTCAGAAATCAGGTTCAGGAGGTGAAATTATTGAAAATCCAATTCTGTCTAACTTTAAAGAAGGACTAACGGTATTGGAATACTTTATCTCTACTCACGGTGCACGTAAAGGACTTGCAGATACAGCTTTGAAAACAGCGGATGCGGGTTATTTAACTCGTCGTTTGCATGACGTTGCTCAGGACATGATCGTGAGTGAAACTGATTGCGGTACTTTAAGAGGTACTTATACCACTGCGCTAAAGGATAATGAAGATATTGTTGAACCATTATACGACCGGATTTTAGGTAGAACATCATTACATGATGTTTATGATCCTATCACTGGTGGACTTTTGGTTTATGCAAATCAGGATATTACTGAAGACATTGGTCACAATATTGAAAATTCATCACTTGAAGGTATCGAAATTCGTTCCGTTCTTACTTGCGAGAATAAAAGAGGTGTTTGTGCGCTATGTTATGGTCGTAACCTTGCATCTGGTAAACGTGTTCAGGCTGGTGAAGCTGTCGGTGTTATTGCTGCACAGTCCATTGGTGAACCGGGAACACAGTTAACACTTCGTACGTTCCACGTTGGGGGTACTGCATCGAATATTGCTGCTGAATCTCAGATCAACGCAAAGTTTGAAGGTATTATTGAATTTGAAAATATCAGAACAGTTCCTTACGTAACTGAAGAAGGTCCGGTAGAAGTAGTTCTTGGACGTTCAGGTGAGTTCCGTATCATAGAAGCTGGAACAGGAAGAATGATTATGACAAATAACATTCCTTACGGTTCTTACTTGTATGTTAAAGAAGGACAACAGTTGGTAAAAGGCGACAGAATTTGTAGCTGGGATCCATACAATGCGGTTATCATCTCTGAATTTACTGGTAGAGTTGCTTTTGAAGCGGTAATTGAAGGCGTTACTTTCCGTGAAGAGTCTGATGAGCAGACTGGTCACAGAGAAAAAGTAATCATTGATACTCGTGATAAGACAAAGAATCCGGTAATTCAAATTGCTGATGGTCAGGCTCAGATTGTTAAGGGATATAACATTCCGGTAGGAGCTCATATCTCGGTTGATGAAGGTGCTAAGATTACAATGGGAGAGGTAATTGCTAAGATACCTCGTTCAACTGGTAAAACAAGGGATATTACGGGTGGTCTTCCACGTGTAACGGAACTGTTTGAAGCTCGTAACCCATCAAATCCTGCCGTTGTAACTGAAATTGATGGAGTGGTAACTTTGGGTGGTGTGAAACGTGGTAATCGTGAGATTTCTATTGAATCTAAAGATGGTCAGCTTAAGAAATATCTTGTGCCTCTATCTAAACACATCCTTGTACAGGATAATGACTTCGTTAAAGCTGGAATGCCATTATCTGATGGTTCAATTTCTCCTGCTGATATTTTATCAATTAAAGGTCCGGCTGCGGTTCAGGAATACCTGGTAAATGGTATTCAGGAAGTTTACCGTCTGCAGGGTGTGAAGATAAATGACAAGCATTTTGAAGTTATTGTTCACCAGATGATGCAGAAAGTTCAGATTGAAGATCCAGGTGATACTCGTTTCCTTGAAAAGGATGCGGTTGATCGTTGGGACTTTATGATTGAAAATGATGATATCTATGACAAGAAGGTAGTTACCGAGGCAGGTGATTCTCCAAACTTTAAAGCTGGTCAGATTATTTCTGTCCGTAAGTTAAGGGATGAGAATTCTGTTCTTAAACGTAAGGATCTGCAATTGGTTGAAGCGCGCGATGCTATCGCAGCAACATCCAGTCCGGTTCTTCAGGGAATTACCCGTGCGTCATTAGGTACGAAGTCATTTATTTCAGCAGCTTCTTTCCAGGAAACTACTAAGGTTCTGAATGAAGCAGCGATCAGTGGAAAACGTGATAATTTGTTAGGTCTTAAAGAGAATGTAATTGTAGGTCACCTGATTCCTTCAGGTACTGGTTTACGTAGCTATGAACGTATCATAGTTGGTTCTCAGGAAGAGTATGATAAATTATTGGCGTCTAAACTAGAAGAAGCGGTTTAAATTAAATCAAATATTATTCGTAAAGTCCCCCTAATTTAGGGGGACTTTTTTATTTTTACATTATGGAAGAACAGAATACAGATAATCAGTTAAATATTGAATTATCAGAAGAAATTGCAGAAGGAATTTATTCAAATCTTGCTATAATTACTCATTCCAACACTGAATTCGTATTGGATTTTATCAGAGTAATGCCAGGAGTGCCAAAGGCAAGAGTTAAATCGAGGATTATATTAACACCCGAGCATGCAAAAAGACTCCTCAGTGCGCTTGAAGATAATATTCAAAAGTTTGAAGAACAGAATGGAAGAATAAAGATACAAAAGGATAATGGTGTGCCGCTTACTTTTGGAGGTCCAACAGCACAAGCTTAATTTAAGCTGTGGCGATTTAAAAACCTCCTATGTTAGCATATTGTTATTTGATAAGGATAACATAGCTTATGTCAAAGTAGCCGTTTCAATGGTTAACCATTAATTGCAAAATCATAATATGCTCAGCATTGGTTACAGGATGAAAGAGAATGACTTTCAAGATGGATATCCTACGGTAAGGTGCCTTTTTGAAGATCTTTTTTGGTGAATTAGATATAAATTTTTGGCTTGTTTAAATCTCAAAATCGGTAGTTCTTATTTTTGTTGACTAATATGGGAGATTATACCCCTGTAATCTTCTGGATGAAACCAAGTTATATCTGGATCTTTCCTGAACCAGGTAAGTTGACGTTTAGCAAACCTTCTGGTATTCTGCTTAATTTTATCTATTGCTTGCTCCAAGCTAGAAGAACCATCCAAATAGTCAAATATTTCAGCGTAACCTACTGTATTTAAGGCATTGAGATGTCTGAATGGTTTTAATTTATCCACTTCATCTACTAATCCAGCTTGAATCATCATGTCCACTCTTTTGTTGATCCTTTCATAAAGCAATGGTCTATCCATATTTAACCCTATTTTGATTGAACTAAAGGGCCGGTTTAGTTTTATAGAATTTGACCTATATAGGGAGAAAGGTTGTCCTGTGGACATGCAAACTTCCAAAGCTCTTATAAGGCGTTGAGGGTTATTTAAATCAACTTCTTTGGCATAGGAAGGATCAAGTTCCAACAATTGATCCTGGAGAGTTTGAATTCCTTTATCGGCATATTCCTTATTTAAGAAATCTCTTACTAGTGGATCGACATCAGGAAACTCATCAAAACCCTCACAAACAGCCTTAATAAATAAACCTGATCCTCCAACTAAAACAGCTGTATTCTTTTTCTTGTAGATTTCATTCAGTTGATGTAGGGTTTCATTTTCAAAACGGCCTGCTGAGTAAGACTCCTCTATGGAAATGGAATCTATAAAGTGATGTTTCACTGTTCCTAATTCGGTTTGATTTGGCTTAGCTGTCCCAATGCTCATTTCTTTGTAAAATTGCCTTGAATCTGCCGATATAATTTCAGTGTCATAATTCAAAGCAACCTTAATGGCAAGTTCAGTTTTACCAATAGCAGTAGGTCCGGCTATAACAATTAGCGCGTTATGAGAACCCATATATTTTTGTAAGAAAAGTGCTTTTAGTAGTCGTCTTTATTCTTGTTATTGTCATATTCGTCGGAATCGGAACTGTCGTTATCAGAAAAACCATCTGCAAATTCATCTTCATCATCTTCAGAAGTACCACCATTTAATTCTTCTACAGAATCAACCGTATCCATGTCATCCGTTTCTTCCTCACTATAGCCGTATTCAGTTTCATTAAGGAAATCAAATCCCTCATCCTCTTCTGTAGTTGTTGGAGGAACAGGTATTGTACCCGGCATTTTTGGAGCTTCACCAATACTTCTGGAAAGAAAGGGGTATTGCTTACCGCTTTCCTCTTCAAGAATTTTGACTAGTTCTACATGAAAGTCATAGGGACGTTCAAAATTAAAAGTATAGTAAAATTTTTGGTGTGGATCATCAATAAAGCGGCTCAATTTAGTGTTTGCCATGAGCGCAACACCTCTATCAATTTTTCTTTGAGAGGGGAGGTATGCAATTTCATCACTTTTGATCCAGTAATCGTTACAGACGAAAAAAGAGGAAGCCATCTCCGGATTATACCCAGTACTTTTATGTATCGCAAGATGTAAATCCTCAAATGTTTGGGTTGACTTAATATCGATATCCCGCACTACGTCGTCGTAATCTTCAAAAGTAACCTTGAATCGGTAAATAGCCATGACAAGTTTTATGTTTTATGCGAAATAAAAAATTGCGTATCATTAACGCCCCCTATTTCGGATTGTTTGAAATTATTTTAAATAATAGTATTCTTTTGAAAGAGGCCCAGTTCTTTACCTTTATCAATCATGTAAGACATTGCTTCTTCGCGAGAATTTTTGATTTCACCCTCAAGAATTGCTTCTCTGATTTGATTTTTAATAATACCTACTTCACGTCCAGCCTTAATTCCGAATGTTTCCATAATATCAAGGCCAGATACAGGTGGTTGCCAGTTTCTTATTTGATCCCGTTCCTCTACATCTTTTAACTTTTGCTTAACCAGCTCAAAGTTATTTCTATATTTTTTCTTTTTATACTCATTCTTAGTTGTAACGTCGGCATGGCAGAGTAACATTAAAGCCTCAATATCTTCACCTGCATCAAAAAGTAAACGCCTTACAGCTGAATCAGTAACTACATCTTGTGCAATAACGATTGGTCTGAGGTGTAATTGTACTAATTTTTGAACAAACTTCATTTTTTCATTCAATGGAAGCTTGAGCTGAGTAAATATTTTAGGAACCATACGTGCCCCACGATCTTCATGGCCATGGAATGTCCATCCATGATCAGGGTCAAAGCGTTTAGTAGCAGGCTTTGCTATATCATGCAATATCGCCGCCCAACGTAACCATAAATCATTGCTTGTTTCGGCAATGTTGTCTAAAACTTCTAATGTATGGTAAAAATTATCTTTATGTCCCTTGCTATTAATAAGTTCAACACCATATAATTCCGTTATCTGAGGGAAGATGAGATGAAGCAGACCGGTATCAAATAGGTAATTAAAACCGATGGATGGTTTTGGAGATAAAATAATTTTATTGAGCTCATCCATAATACGCTCGGTAGAAACAATGGATATTCGCTCTTTAAATGACTTAATGGCTTCGAAGGCTTTCTCTTCTATAGTAAAATTTAATTGTGATGCAAAGCGTATAGCCCTCATCATTCGCAATGGATCATCAGAAAATGTCGCTGTTGGATTTAAAGGTGTACGTATGATTTTTTCTTTCAGATCATCAATACCATGGAAAGGATCTACTAATGCTCCGAAATTTGATGTGTTCAGAGAGATAGCCAGCGCATTAATAGTGAAATCACGCCTGAACTGATCATCTTCAAGAGTGCCATTTTCAACTATAGGTTTTCTTGAATCTGTTCGGTATGATTCTTTACGTGCACCAACAAACTCAACTTCATGGTCTTTAAAGCGAAGCATGGCTGTGCCGAAATTTTTAAATACGGATACATTGGTTTTGAGTACAGTGGCAGCTGCTTCTGCAAACTCAATTCCATTTCCGATAATCAGTATGTCAATATCTTTAGATGGCCTTTTTAGGAAAATATCTCTTACAAATCCGCCAATAACATACGTTTCTACACCTCTCTCGTCAGCTAGTTTATTGAGTTTTCTAAATAAAGGATTTTTAAGGTGTTGCTTCATAAAACACGTTTCCCTAATCCTACTTCTTATTTAAAGAATACGATTGGGGAATGCAAAATTAATGTATTTTGATTATTTTGAACTGTCTAATTTGAAATTCCAGTAATTGGTTCAGGTTTTGTCTACTTCCTGATAAATGAAAAGCGGCCATCTGGCTCAATTTTCATGATAGTAGAAGACTTTTTCTTCGACATATCAGCTTGTTCCAGATCCACAACATAATCGACACCCTCTATAATAGTTTCTGAAATCTGTGAAAAATTTTCAGGTGAGGGCTCTCCACTCAGATTAGCTGAAGTAGAAACAATTGGTTTTTTAAATTTTTGAATTAGCTGTTTGCAGAAATTATGATTAGAGATTCTGATTCCTATACTTCCATCTTCATGAATAACATTAGATGCCAAATTCTTGGCATTGGAATAAATTATAGTAAGTGGGTTTTCTGCATATTCAATTAAATCGTATGCAATATCAGGAACTTCCGATACATAGGAAAGTAGTTTGTTGTCTGAATCGAGAAGTATAACCAGGCTTTTGCTGGAATCACGGCCTTTAAGCTTATAAATGCGTTCAACAGCCTCTACGTTTGTTGCATCACAACCAATACCCCAAATGGTGTCGGTAGGATAAAGGATAAGTCCCCCGGATTTAAGTACTTCAAGTGCCTTTGTTATTTCAGCATTCATTAATTATAGCAGTTAGTTATTCGATAATGGAGTATCAATGGCTTTTATATTCATAGTACTCATTTATAGAAATTCCTGCAAGATAAGATAATAAATTTGGCCAAATGATGTTTTCTGATTATTAGCTTGTTTTATAATAAATTGCCTCTTAAATGATGGAGTGTCATTTTTTATTAAGTTGGGCATAATAGCATGCTATCATTTGCTGTGCAAGCAAATCGCTATCAAACTTTTGTACATACTTTAGTCCTGCAATCTTCATTTTATTTTGAAGAATGGAATCACTCAAAATACCATTTAGTGCTTTTGCCAATGCCGAACTGTCATTTGGATCAATATAGACACTTTCAGGTCCGCCGGCCTCTTCCAAACAGGATCCTTTAGCCGCAACTACAGGGATGCCTGAATATAAAGCTTCTATCACAGGGATTCCAAAGCCCTCATAAAATGAGGGATAAACAAACACACTAGCCATTTGATAAATAGCCGGAAGATCAATGAAAGGGAGATCCTTCAGGAAAATTACCCGATCTGATAGGTTTAATGATTTTATTTGAGCTCTTACCTGATCCGCATAAGGTTGATTTCTACCTACCACGACCAGCTTGCAAGTAGGATCGATATCTTTTAGTGCATTAATAAGCAACAATAAGTTTTTCCTGGGTTCTATCGTGCCTACATTCAATACATATTTATCGGGTAATGTATATTTTGCTTTGATTGAATCTTTAAATTCCTGTGATTGGTTTTGCTTAAACGCTTCATCACAACTTTGATAAATGACCTTTATCTTTTCTTCCTTTATGTTGTAAAATTCAATTAGATCTTGTTTCGTTTTTTGACTTATTGCAACAATACAGTCGCAATTTTTTGCGGCATACCTTGTCTTGAAATTATAGATGAACCGATCTATGGCCTTATAATAATTAGGATAGCGTAAAAAAATTAGGTCATGAATACTTACAATGCTTTTGATTCCAGTAGATTGGATGCCAAAAGGAATTTCATTACTCAACCCATGGTAAAGTACTATGTTGTCTTTTTTAAGTTGACTTTTTATTCCAAAGCTTCTCCAGATCAAGGATAATGAATTTTTATTCGGGAGTTTTAATTCAATTCCATCGGTATTAAGAAAAGTATCAATCTGTTTCGATTTTTTTTGTTTAGGTGCATAAACAAAATATTGGTTATCTGGGAATAGTTTCGCTAATTGCACAATTAAAGATCGACTGTAATTTCCTAGTCCAGTGAGATTATTTGCCGCTCTCTTTCCATCAAAACCAATTCTCATTATGCTTTATTAAATAGTTTTATTGTTTGTTATCAGATAAAAGTATTGTGAAACAATCTCCATATTATCATTCAGACATTAAAAAGATCTTCATGTCTTCCTGGGATTCAGCAGGTCATTTTTGATCTGATTGCCGTACGATTAGATGCCTTTATATAAAATTATCACTAATTAACGGCTGTTATAGGTATAAAACAGTTAACCGCTGCATGTTTTTAACCTGCATAAACCTAAAATAAGTTCATGCAGGTTTTTGAAACAGGTTATACTGCTACGTTATTTTCTCTTAAAGCATTGTTTAGCGAGGTTTTTTTATCAGTGGATTCTTTCCGTTTTCCAATAATCAGTGCGCAGGGAACATGAAATTCTCCAGCAGGAAATTGCTTCGCATAAGTTCCAGGAATAACAACTGAACGGGCGGGAATAATTCCTTTATATTCCACTCGTGAACTACCTGATACATCAAAGATCTTTGTAGAAGCAGTAAGCACTACGTTGGCTCCTAATACAGCCTCTTCTTCAACCCGAACACCTTCAACCACAATAGCGCGGGATCCAATGAAACAATTATCTTCAATAATTACCGGTGCTGCCTGTACAGGTTCTAATACGCCACCAATGCCCACACCACCACTTAGATGAACATGTTTTCCAATTTGCGCACATGAGCCAACCGTAGCCCAAGTGTCTACCATGGTACCTTCGTCAACAAATGCACCTATATTGACATACGAAGGCATAAG
>NZ_AQPN01000138.1 GCF_000403135.1 Arcticibacter svalbardensis MN12-7 | reverse complement strand
GCAGATTACATACTTGCCGTTAAGGGCAACCAAAAGGAATTGTTGGAACAGATCCTGGGGCGCTTCGGGCAGCAGTCCCCGTACAGTACAGATACCACTATTGAAAAAGGGCACGGACGTATAGAGACAAGAAAATGCGAAGTCATCACCCGCTTAGACTTTATTGATAACCGTATTTTCTCGAAGGGGATCAAATCGGTTGTCAGGATCACTGCCTGCCGTGAAATTGGCAACAAAGTATCCACTGAAGTTAGGTACTATATCAGCAGCCTAAATGATTCATCCCTTAATTTCAACAGGGATATCCTAGAGCATTGGGGGATAGAGAATAAGCTGCATTGGATGCTGGGTATGGTCTTTGACGAGGACAGACAGCGAAAAAGAACCAAGAATGCCGCAAACAATTTCTCCTTCATCAGAAAAATAGCACTCAATACACGAAAAAAAGATACGTCTAAAGGATCTATGGTAACCAAAAGACTCCAAGCAGGATGGGATAATAACTTTCTAAAAGGTCTTTTTAACCTAATTTAAATGCGTTGACCC
>NZ_AQPN01000137.1 GCF_000403135.1 Arcticibacter svalbardensis MN12-7 | reverse complement strand
TTTCTTCTCTTTTTTATTGGGCTTGAAAGTCAGCTAAACCAGATTTCGGAGAAAGAAAATTTAATGGCATGGAGCGATAATTGATCAATGGAACTATCAATTAATCATTGCAATGAAATCTTTCAGGAGGATTCATTCATTTAAACACACATTAAGTATGAAAATTTCAAACATTTCTTTAAGTAAACTATTCTTGTTCGCTGCTGCTGGTCTTACCTTGTCCTTAAGTTCATGTAGTAAAGATGATGATTTTGAAGCAGGCGGATCGGTTAACATTAAGGTTGTGAATGCCGCAGAATCATCTCCAGCTCAGGATGTTTTTATCAACGATACAAAAATTAATAGTTCGGCAGTAGCATATTCACAATCCACAGGCTATTTCACTACACCGAATTCGGGTAATGACAGACGTGTTGAATTCCGTACAACAGGAACTACTAATGTATTTGAATCAGAGGACACAGATTTAAGACAGAATGGAAACTACACTTTCTTTTTAACAGGAACTGGTTCTTCAGCAGACATTCAAGTTGCCGAAGATAATTTAAGTGCGCCATCATCTGGTAAAGCGAAGGTTCGTTTTCTTCATGTAAGTGGTGCCGTTGCAGAAGATATTGATATCTATAATGGAACTGTAAAAATTGTTGGGGATTTGGAAAGGGGAGATGAGGTAACAGGATTTCAGGAGGTTAACGCAGGTGTTACCGGATTTGGAATACTTCCTTTAGGAAATACTAATATCACTGCTGTTACCAACATCTCGTTTGCTGCTTTAGAGGCGGGTAAAATTTATACTATTTTGATCTATGGTAGCACCACTGCAAGTGCAAATGTAATTGCGCATAACTAAGTTCTAAAATTTTAAGTTTAATATTAAATTCTGGTCAATTTTTTGTCCGGAATTTGATTTTTTTAACCATTGTATCGTTTAATCAAATTTAACCGTATATAGGTTAAAGAATAAATTATCTGGCAAAAAATTAAACACTATGAAACTCAATTTTTTTCTTCCTTTTAAAAAACGTTTTCTTACAGCAGGTATAATGTTGCTTGCGGCTTCAACATTGCTTACTTCCTGTTTAAAAGATAATTCTGATGATGCACAGGATCAGCCTTATGCGGCTGTGAGTTTCACTCAGGCAGCAGCATCACAACCATCGGTAGGTATTTTTGTGGATGGATCAGCTTATTTTAGCGCATTGTTATTAGGGGAATTTACTGGTTATTACAATGCAGGGATAGGTAATAGATTGATTACTACTGCTGTTGGTGGAACGTCAAGTAAATTATCTGAGCAAACCGTTACTTTTGAAGATGCAAAGTATTATTCCATCTTTACGGCTAACAAGTCTGCTGAAAATGATAGTATTTCGACATGGGTTGTTGAAGATTCTTTTACCACTCCTACCACAGGGAAAGCAAAAGTTCGTTTTGTGCAGCTAAGTCCGGGTACTAATACTTTTGATGTTTCTATTGTGGGTGGTGCTTCCTTATTTAGTACTAAGGCTTTTAAATCCGCATCAGAGTTTAAAGAAATAGATCCAGCGGACGTTGTTAAGTTTGCAGTTAGGGAAACTGGTGCTTCAGCAGATGCGGTTGAGACTAGTGATACAAAAATAGTAGCAGGAAACTTTTATACTATTGTTTTGGCTGGTCAGGTGAATGGCGCCAGTACAAAAGTGCTGAAAGCATTTGTTACGGTAGCTTATCAATAAGAAACAAGCAAAAATCTTTCAAAAGGGCGCAAGCCCTTTTTTTATGAGATAATTTTGCATAGTATACCCCTATCATTACCTTTATGCGGAACATACAAATTATATGAAATCGAACAGTTCATTCCTATATTTCTTTATTTCAGGACTGCTTTTGTTGGGGGTGTTTTCTTTAACATCATGCCTGGAAGGCGATGATGATTCCTTCAGGACTACATCCTCTGTCTTATTTGTAAACGTGTATAATGATGCTGAGCAGGGTGTCGATATTAATGTGGATGACCGGGTATGGACTTACGGATCCAGATCATACGATTCTGTTAACACATACAATGCATTTTACTCGGGAATACATTCTTTTGCAGCAATCCCCGGGGGCTTATCTATTGCAGCAGCAATAGTCAGTGTGAGTCAGGATCTAAAATCTGATACCTTGTACACCGGTTTTGTAACAGGTAAATCAGGAGCAGGGAAAATGGTCTTTTTTGTAGACACAATGGCAACAGCGCAGTCAGGTAAGGCAAAGATTCGATTTATAAATCTGAGTCCGGATATGTCAAAAATAGATTTCGGTATTGCTGATACTACAAGGAAGTTTAGCAATCTGGACTATCTGAATGCAGCCTATTTTTCGATTGACACAGGTTTGCACAAGTATAATGTATATAGTGCGGGGGAGACAACACCATTGGTATCGATAGACTTTAACCCTGTATCAGGCACTATTTATACCATGTATACAAAGGGTTTAATTGCGCGCACTGGAGTGGATAAAGCAGGGATCAGCTATTTTATCCAACCCGATAAATAACAATACGACAAATCATATCATTCCATATTAATTTTGCTCTATATTTATATTTTTGCTAAAACCCCTTAATGCTTTGGAATTTATTCAAACAATGATTGATTTTGTTCTCCACATTGATAAACATCTTGTCGAGATTGTTAGTGAGTATAATACCTGGACCTACCTGATCCTGTTTGTTATCATATTTGCAGAAACCGGATTCGTGGTGACTCCTTTTTTACCGGGAGACTCTTTATTGTTTGCTGCCGGTGCTATTATAGCCCGTCCGGAGAGCGGCTTAAATATTTTTTTAATGGCTCTTTTGCTGATTGCTGCCGCTGTACTGGGTGACATGGCTAATTATCATATTGGTGATTATATTGGTCCGAAAGCCTTTAGTGGAAAATATAAGTTGCTTAAAAAAGAGTACCTGGAAAAGACGCAGCACTTTTATGACAAACATGGAGGAAAGACGATTATTTATGCTCGTTTTGTACCTATCGTACGCACATTCGCACCATTTATCGCCGGAATTGGCACGATGAGTTATGCTCGTTTTGCTTCTTATAATATAGTAGGCGGTGTTGCCTGGGTATGTAGCTTTTTATTTTTAGGCTATTTCTTTGGTGGACTTCCTGTTATTAAGGAGAATTTCACGTACGTTATTTTTGCTATTATCGTGGTTTCTCTAATTCCTCCTTTATTTGAGATGTTTAGGAAAAAGAAATAGGTCAGGTTGTCCGGCATCTACCCATGCGGAAAACCAGAAGCAACCTGTCTTGAAGATTGCTGCTCTCATTTGTCGTTCTACCATGCCATTTAAGGCCTTGTGAAAGGCGTAAGCATATTGTTCGGAGTATTGTTTCAATACAATTCCTTTGCGCTCTGAATAGCTGTATTTTTTATCAGATGGAAAGGTCGCACTTAAATGAGCTTCAATAATAAATAGGCTGTCTTTATAGCTGTGGGAGTTTCGTGCAATTGCCCATGCTTCTTTTAGGACATTAGGGATGTATTTTGCCTTGCCTACAAAGAAGTTGTAGTGATCGCAATACAATTCGGGAATCCTGCTCTCCCAAAATCCGTGAATGCCGGTTTGTTTGGTAAACTGCCCGTTGTAATTCAGGGACATGTGCAGCGGTACAGAAGCATCACTGATATAATGTCCCAGGTTTGCCGATAGACGCAGGATGGCTAAAGAGTCTCTTTGTTGAAAAGCTTTAACCAGCGCATAATAGGTCTTTTCTATTTTCCAGGGTACAGTACCATACTTAAGAAGTGTGTCAGCGCTATATTTGAGTACCGCATCTGTCCACTTTTCAGGAATGCTATCAAAGGGACTTGGTCCATAGTGTTCCGTATCGAGAAAATGAGTGGGACCTTCATTTGGATCGGTATAGCGTCGTTTATCCGGATCCACAGCATGTTCCGAAAGATACTCCACATTGCTCTTATAGAAGCGAATCATGCCTTTAGGAAGGGTAAAAACGGCCATGCGATTAATTCGCTGATGGGCGTAAAATCCCCAGGAAGTGCAGGTGAGTAGGATTAGGATTAATAAACAGGTTTTCAGTGTCTTATATAACATTCCAGGAGGCTTGATTAGCAGCTTTAGGGTATGCAATTATACTGATATCCGGAGGGTATAAAAAATTAATAATGATAATAATTGCTCATTCTGTTGGAATATTGAATTTATCGGATTATATTTGCAATCCCAAAAACAGGAACGGAAATAAGCATTACAAATGGCAAATCATAAATCATCGATCAAGAGAATTAGATCAAATTCAGCAAAACGCTTACGTAACCGCTACCAGGCAAAGACTACGCGTACAGCTATTAAGACTTTACGTGGTACAACTTTAAAAGAAGAAGCAACACCTCTTTTGACTAAAGTTATTTCAATGCTTGATCGTCTTGCGAAAAAGAACGTTATTCATAAAAATAAAGCAGCAAATAATAAGTCTAAACTTACAAAGTTCGTTAACGGATTAAACTAAGTTTGAACGGATAGATTATTCTTCTTATAAAGAGTAACACATAAATAACAAAAGCTTGCAATTATATTGCAGGCTTTTGCTGTATAAGGGTAATTGTAATCTGCTTTTGCCATTGTGGCCTATGCAGCAGAAGCTACAGCCGCTATGCCGGTATAATGGTGCCGAAGCAGGTTATCGGGCAGGACATGTGTGGCCTGATGAGCCGGGACAAAAGAGTATTGCCCCAATGCCTGTTGCTGCTCAGGCTAAAAATCACCTTAGTGCAGATGTGTATGAAAAAAAGAAGGACTGAAATTAATCAAATATATGAATCGGTTTAAGCTGTTTAGGAGAGGTCTGTATGGAATTATTTTATAATAATGCTTAAGATCATTTTTTCTTGAAATGTCATTGATTAGCTTTCCAAATGGAATGCTACGATAAGAAAATTACCATAAAAGCATGGGCAGAAGAGGATCGTCCCAGAGAAAAACTGTTGCTTCAGGGCAGGAGAAATCTCACGGATGCTGAATTGATTGCCATTCTTATCGGATCAGGAAATCGTACTGAAACAGCAGTAGGATTAAGCATGCGCATTCTGACTTCCCTGGAGAATGATCTGGATAAATTAGGTAAGTTAGGGGTAGAGGAACTCTCTAAATTTAAAGGGATAGGAGAGGCAAAGGCGATCAGTATTATTGCTGCGTTAGAGCTTGGACGCAGACGTAGGGATGTTTCTACGCCTAAACTAGATCAGGTGACCTCTAGTAAGGACGTGCATAATTATTTAAAGCGGCATTTTACTGACCTGAACCACGAGGAGTTTTGGATTGTGCTGCTCAACAGGTCTAATCATATTCTTTCCCGTCATTTGATTAGTAAGGGCGGACAGGCTGGAACGATAGCTGATCCTAAAATTATCTTTCAAACGGCTTTAGAACATCATTCGGCCAGCATTATTCTGAGCCATAATCATCCTTCGGGAAGTTTGAAACCTAGTCAGGCTGATCTGCAGCTTACCCGTAAATTGAAAGATGCAGGTACTCTTCTTGATATTGGTGTGTTAGATCATTTGATCTTTACGGATACTGCATATTTAAGTTTGGCAGATGAAGGTCTGATGTAATGACGGTTATTTTGCTGTAATTTCTATCTTTGTGCTTTATTAGTCGAAAATTAAATGAAGATATCATACAACTGGCTTAGTCAGTTTATCTATACAACCAAAACTCCGGATGAGATCTCTCTGATCCTGACGGATATAGGTCTTGAAGTGGAGAGTCTGGAAAAAGTACAGGCCATTCCTGGGGGACTTGAGGGTCTTGTTGTTGGTTATGTGAAGACATGTGTTCAGCATCCCAATGCTGACCGGTTAAAGATTACCCAGGTAAATGTGGGAGGGGCTGATGATATTCAGGTTGTTTGTGGTGCTGCAAATGTGGCAGCGGGACAGAAAGTTATCGTGGCAACGGTAGGAACGACAGTTCACCCGATAGAGGGGGACCCTTTTAAGATCAATAAATCAAAAATAAGAGGTGAAGTATCCGAAGGGATGATTTGTGCCGAGGATGAAATTGGTTTGGGTAACTCTCATGAAGGAATTATGGTGCTGGAGGAAACTGCGGTAGCGGGTACGGCAGCACAGTTGTACTTCAAATTGAAGGATGACTTCCTTTTTGAGATTGGACTTACACCAAATCGTGCTGATGCGGCTTCACACCTTGGTGTGGCACGTGATCTTGCTGCATTTTTGCGCACGCATATTACCATGCCTGACCTTTCGGCGTTTAAACCGGATCATCTGCAATTACCTATTCCTGTGGAAGTGATGAATGATGATGCTTGTCTGCGTTATTCGTCCCTGACACTAACCGGGATTACGGTGAAGGAATCGCCGGATTGGTTAAAAGAAAAACTACAGATCATCGGGATCAGGCCTATTAATAATGTGGTCGATATTACCAATTATGTATTGCATGATTTGGGACAACCGCTACATGCCTTTAATGTAGCTGCTATTACCGGTGGTAAAGTGATTGTTCGGAATGCCGTTGAGGGAGAGGTTTTTGTTACACTTGATGGTGTAGAAAGAAAGCTCAGTGTAGAAGATCTGATGATTTGCAATGCGGAGAAACCAATGTGTATTGCAGGGGTTTTTGGAGGTGCGGAATCTGGGGTTAGTATGAGTACTACTTCTGTGTTTTTGGAAAGTGCTTGTTTTAGTCCGGTTTCAGTTCGTAAAACTTCTAAGCGCTTTGGACTTAAAACAGATGCTTCCTTTCGTTTTGAAAGGGGAACTGATCCGGAAATGACTATTTATGCGCTTAAACGGGCTGCATTGTTGATTAAGGAGATCGCTGGTGGAGAGATCGCTTCAGAGGTATATGATTATTATCCTAATCCGGTTGCTTCGTTTAAAGTGTCTCTTTCTTATCATCATGTAAATCGCCTGATTGGAGCTTCAATTCCATCGGATACGGTTAAGGAAATTATTGAGGCTTTAAATATTAAAGTACTGGAATCAACTCCTGAAGGTTTGGAGCTTGAGGTACCTAGTTATAAAGTGGATGTTACCCGTGAGGTAGATGTAATTGAAGAAGTGCTTCGGATTTACGGGTATAACAATATTGCAATCCCGACACAGATCAGAGCTTCTTTAAGTTATGGTGCAAAACCGGATAAAGAGTCGGTAAGAAATCATATTGCTGAGTTGCTGAGCTCAAATGCGTTCTCTGAAATATTGACGAACTCGCTTACAAAGTCGGTTTATTCAGAAAGTCCGGAAACGGCTGTCCGGATTCTTAATCCTTTGAGCAGCGATCTGGATGTAATGCGACAGAGTCTGCTTTATTCCGGATTGGAAGCGATTGTATATAACCAGAACAGAAGAAATGCAGATTTGAAGTTCTATGAGTTTGGGAAAGTATATGAGACCAATCTTACTGGATTTAAAGAAACACAACGTCTGTCAGTATTTATGACCGGTTCAAAGGTATCTGCACAATGGAATCATGAGGTCAAGGATATTGCTTTTTACAATTTGAAGGCAGTAGTAGATGCGGTATTGAAGCGGTTGGCTGTAGCAGGATTGCTGGAAACTGATTTTGACTCGAGTCAATTTAATCAGGCTTCACAATATAAAAAGGGTGATAAAACGCTGGTTTATTTTGGAATGGTTTCTAAAGGAATCCTGAAGAAATTAGATATTGATCAGCCGGTTTATTATGCAGATTTTGATTGGGATTTGATTAATAAGAGTATTCGGAAGAACAAAATTACCTATAAGGAGGTTTCTAAGTTCCCTGCAGTAAGAAGAGATTTATCGCTATTGCTGGATAAGGCAGTTACCTTTAGTCAGTTAAAACAATTGGCATTCCGTACGGAAAAGAATTTGCTGAAGGAGGTAAATGTGTTTGATGTTTACGAAGGTAAATCGTTGCCAGAGGGTAAAAAGTCGTATGCAATCAGTTTTCTTTTGCAGGATGAAGAAAAAACACTTACCGATAAACAAATAGATTCGGTAATGAATAAATTAATCTTTACTTTCGGAAAAGAAGTAGAAGCAGAAGTAAGAAAATAATTAACATTTGGTAGTAACTTTGAACTTTATACTTTAAATTTGGAAAAGAATGTCGCTTGCCGGACAATTAAATAGTGTACTTGATAGGACCCAACGCTTAATTGAGTTGTGTGAGGCTTTACAGGAAGAGAATGACCTGTTAAAGCTTGAGAATCAATCTTTACAAGTTACTGTGGATACAGGCAAAAAGAAGGCTGTTGATATGGATGAGAAGATGAATGTGTTGAAGTTAGCACGGTCATTGGAGGGGATAACAGCAAAAAAATTAGATCCCAATGAAAAAACGCTTGATATTAAGCAAAAAATTAGCGAATTTGTGCGGGAAATAGATAAATGTATTGTGTTACTGAAAAAGTAGTTCAATTTTGAAATAAAGGCTCAATGGGAGAAATCTCCATAAAAATAAATATTGCTGACCGTGTTTATCCTTTAAAGATAAATATGGAAGAGGAAGAAATAGTGCGGAAGGCAGCTAAGATGATCAATGATCGTATAAAAGAGTACCAGGACAATTATGCGGTCAGGGATAAACAGGATTTGCTATCCATGAGTGTGCTGCATTATGCTACAGCTACATTAAGGGCAGAAAAGAAATTATCGGAGGGAGATATAGAAGCTTCTGATACTGTTTACAAATTGGATCAGTTGCTTGGTGATTTTTTTCAAAGTAAGTAGTATACGTTCTTTATATAAATATGGGCATTACATTAAGACTTAACCGCAGTTAATTCTTGAGTTTCACTATTGTAATAAACTTAACACTTCAATATCAAAAGAGTTAAAAAATGTAAATCACTTAGCTTGTCTACTTGATTATGATTAATACTCTAATCTTTATTTGATGAAGTTTTACAGTACATGGGGTTCAAGTTAGTTAACTGCGGTTTTTTTTATTTAAAACAGATATGGATATAGTACTTTACGTTTTATTAGGAATAGCTGCCGGTGTAGTAATTGGGAGATTCATGCTCCGCAAATTATTGAAAGGCCAGGAAGTATCGGCACAGAACAAAGTAAAAAAGATTTTAAAGGACGCTGAAAATAACGCGGAGATTTTAAAGAAAAATAAGCTTCTGGAAGCAAAGGAAAAGTTTTTACAATTGAAGGCTGAGTACGACCAGGAAGTAAATTCGCGTAACAATACCATCAATCAACGCGAGAATTCGATCAAGCAAAAAGAGCAGTCGTTGAATCAAAAGCTGGAGAATGCGAATAAAAAGGAGCTGGAGTCTGAAACATTGAAGAAGTCTTTAGAAAAGCAAATTGAAACCTCCAAAGCCAAACAAGAAGAGGTTGAGGTGCTAAGATTGCAGCATCAGTCTAAACTGGAAGCTATTGCCGGACTTTCTGCTGAAGAAGCGAAAAATCAACTGGTGGATAGTTTGCGTGAAGAGGCTCGTTCGAAGGCGATGATCCAGATTAAGGACATCGTGGATGAAGCGAAACTTACTGCTAGCAAAGAAGCGAAAAAGGTAGTGATCCAGACTATTCAACGTACGGCTACAGAATCGGCAATTGAAAATACAGTATCCATATTTAATATTGAAAATGACGAGATAAAGGGTCGGGTAATTGGTCGTGAAGGTCGTAATATTCGTGCGCTGGAAGCAGCAACAGGAGTTGAAATCATCGTGGATGATACACCAGAGGCTATTATACTTTCAGGTTTTGATCCGGTACGGAGAGAAATTGCGCGTTTAGCACTGCACCGTTTGGTAACGGATGGTAGGATTCATCCTGCCCGTATTGAGGAAGTTGTTGCTAAAACGAAAAAGCAAATTGAGGATGAAATAGTTGAGATAGGTGAGCGTACGGTAATTGATTTGGGGATTCATGGTTTACACCCTGAGTTGATCAGGATGATTGGACGGATGCGTTACCGTTCTTCCTATGGTCAGAATTTACTTCAACATTCGAGAGAGGTGGCTAATTTTTGTGCGACAATGGCATCTGAACTTGGTTTAAATGTTAAGCTGGCTAAGCGTGCAGGATTGCTTCATGATATTGGTAAGGTGCCGGATGATAATCCTGAACTGCCACATGCTATATTGGGTATGCAACTTGCTGAAAAGTATAAAGAGCATCCTGAAGTATGTAATGCGATTGGAGCCCATCATGATGAAGTGGAAATGACTTCTATGATTTCGCCGATTGTTCAGGCTTGTGATGCTATTTCAGGAGCGCGCCCTGGTGCACGTCGTGAGGTGGTAGAAAGTTATATTAAACGACTTAAGGATCTGGAGGCATTGGCGCTTTCATATCCAGGGGTTGAAAAAACGTTTGCGATTCAAGCGGGTCGCGAGCTACGTGTTGTGGTAGAAAGTGAACGTATCACTGATGCGCAGTCTGAGATTCTAGCAGCCGATATTTCTAACCGGATTCAAACAGAGATGACTTATCCTGGTCAAATTAAAGTAACAGTAATACGTGAGACACGTTCTGTGTCGTACGCGAAATAAATTTATTAACCTATCTCTTCTTTTGAAGGGATAGGTTTTATTTTTTTACATGAGCCAAAAGACAAGTTCGCCAAACCTAATTGGAAAGATTTTAAGTCAATTCTCAGCAAGTCATTCTACTGCTGTAAACAAGCTCATCCACTATATCACCATTCCACTTGTCAGTTTTTCGGTTTTAGCGCTCGCATGGGCTACCCCTTTTCCGTTTCTTTCTTTTTTGGGGCGGTATAACGGGTTTATTAATTGGGCATCGATCCTTATTGGGTTTGCGGTATATTATTATTACAGGGTGTCTCCTTTGTTGTCCTATGGTATTTTACTGATGATTTTTGCTTTTTCGGGACTCATTGTTTCTTTGGAAAAATTTCATAGTCAGGGAGGAGGTCCGGAGATGCATATTATCCCTCTGTTGATTTTACTCCCTGCGCTTTTGGCACAGGTTGCCGGTCATCGTACAGAAAAAGCGATTCCTTCTGCTTCATCGAGTATGCGATCGCTGAAGGATGGTCCGTTATGGTTAATGAACGTCTTTTTTAGAAGGATAGGGATTATAAATTAGCGGTTAACATTAACTTAACATTTAAGTGATGTATTGTTGATGGGTTGTTAACCTCATGTTAACACTGTGGTAATACTTTTGTGGTTAGTTAAACGACGCAAAAGTGAAAAACTATTTTACTATAAAGATTACAGGACTACTAATATTTTTGACGCTACAACTATTTACGGCTTCAGGGCAGTCAGTTGGGAAAATATCAGGTAAGGTAACTGATAAAAAAACAGGCGAAACATTAATAGGACTTTCTGTTAAAATACAAGGAACAACCAAAGGTTCTTCTACCAGTGTGGATGGAAGATACAGCTTAAATGGTTTGGCTCCCGGAAAATATATTCTTGATTTTTCTTATATTGGATATCAAACTAAAAGAGTATCAGATATAACAGTTACTGCTAATAATACAACAACGCTGGATATTGTTATGGAAGAATCTTCCGGACAACAGCTACAACAGGTTGTTATTAATGTATCAGCACGAAAAGCAAGTTTAGATGCTTTATATGCTAGTCAGAAAAATAGTTCAAAGATATCTGATGGAATATCAGCTGACCAAATTACACGTAGTCCGGATAGGAGTACTGGAGAAGTTTTGAAACGTGTGAGTGGTACTACTATTCAGGATAATAAGTTCGTTATTGTTCGTGGGTTAAGTGACCGATACAATAATGCAAGTTTGGATAACGCAAGCTTACCAAGTACTGAACCAAATAGAAAAGCTTTTTCTTTTGATATCATTCCCTCAAGTTTGATTGACAATGTAGTGGTTAGTAAAACAGCCACTCCGGATATGGCAGGAGATTTTGCAGGAGGTTCGATTCAGATTATAACTAAGGATATTCCTGAAAAGAACTTTACTACGATTAATTTAGGTACAGGATGGAATAGTCAATCTACCTTTAAAGATTTTTATGCTACTAGAAGAGTTAGTTCAAACTACCTGGGGTTTGATAACAAAAGAGAACTTCCTGCTAATTTCCCAACAAACAAGAGTAGACTTGATGCTTTGCAAGCACCACAAAGACAGGCTTTGTTACAGCAGTTTCCTCAAATTGGATCAATTAATAACAGTAAAGGGATCTTATCTCAGAATCACCAGTTTACTTTGGGAAGGGTGATTGATGTTAAAAATGGTGGAAGATTCGGTTTGGTTGGGTCGATTACATATAGCAATTCAGAAACTACCAGACCCGAGGTAGAAAGAAACTATCAGTATTATGATTTCGAAGACCGTGTAAATACATTTTCTACTAACGTTGGTGCTCTTTTAAACCTTTCATATACTAAGGGTAAGAACAAGTTTGCCTTTAAGAATCTTTATAATAAGATATTAGAGGATAAATTTACATACAGAGAAGGAGAAGATGCTGGAAAGTCAAGTGATATTAGATATTATGCATTTGATATGAACCAAAAGGGTCTTCTTAAGACATCTATAGAAGGAGAACATCAGCCTAATGATGTGCATAAGATCAATTGGAATGCCTCTTTTGCTAAGGTTACAAACACACAACCAGATCAGTTTAAAATTGGGTACCAACGGAATATCTCTGATCGTGATAATGCTTCAGTACCATTCTTAGCTTCTAATACAGCTCTAACACGTGAAAATAACAGACTATTTCTTGATATGGATGAAAATCTGATCAACGCATCTGTAAATGATCAAATAACATTAAATATATTATCACAACCAGCTAAATTAAAATTAGGTATAGGTGGTCAGTACAGACAACGAGACTTTACAAATCGTTTGCTTGGTGCGGTTTTGACTAGCTTTGATGAAGATATACAGTCCAGACCTATTAATACATTATATGGACAGGATTTGATTCAATCAGGAGCATATCAGTTATCTGAGATTGTAAATGGAGCTTTTGAATATAGCGCTGATGTGTATACTGGTTTTGGATATGCCATGCTGGATAATAAATTGGGTGAAAAAAGTAGAGTTGTATGGGGTGTTAGAGCTGAGAAATTCAATTTGGATATTGACGCTAATGAAGGTATCGCTGTCAAGAAGGATTATCTTGATATTTTACCATCATTAAACTATACCTATGCTATAAGTCCTAAATCTAATTTCCGAGCATCATACTATCGTACTCTAGCTCGTCCGGAATTAAGAGAATGGGCACCAACAACATACTATGATTATGAGAACTTGTATTTAGTAAAAGGGAATTCAAGCCTTGAGCGTTCTTTGATTGACAATGCAGATATTAGGTATGAACTTTATCCAGGTGCTGGACAAATATTCTCTGTATCAGCATTTTATAAAAATTTCAAGAATGCTATTGAACCATTTGTTGATGATAGGACATCTACTAATGAGTTGACTTATTTTAATACAGACAAAGCTGTCAACTATGGTTTTGAACTGGAGATAAGACATCCTTTAACTTTCAATGATGATGCTATCGGATTCTTTCAGAACACAAGTCTATATGTGAATGGTGCTTATATTAAATCAAAAATCAACAATCCGGTTGATCCTGATGATTTACTTATTCACAAAACAAGACCAATGGTTGGACAGTCGCCTTACTCCATTAATGCCGGCTTACAAAATACTTCCTTCGATGATCGTTTAAATCTGAGTTTATTGTACAATAGAATTGGACGTAGGATTTTTGCTTTAGGAAGTTATCTGTTAGAAGATATTTACGAAGCTCCTAGAGATGCTGTAGATTTTCAGGCCAGCTATTGGTTGAAAAAGAACAAAGCTCAATTAAAATTAAACGTAAGCAATCTACTCAATACCCGTACTTTATTCTACTTTGACTATACGCAAGATAAAAAGTTTAGTGGAAGTGAAACTGCTCCTGACAAGAATGGAACCAGCAGAACGGATGAGATTCAGGCACGTTATAAGAGTGGAACTAACGCATCACTTTCTTTCTCATATACATTCTAAAACACTAATAAGTTAACAATCAATTAATATGCCTTTGACGTTAACTTAAACTTCAAAGACTTACTTTGTAAAAAAATCATACATAAAGATGAAAAAACATTTGATTATTGCACTACTTGGACTGTCGATATTCGCTACGGCATGTTCTGATGACAACAGCGGAGATGATCCAATTGTTGATAATGGAAATGTAGTTGTAGTCTCAGGAGACATTAAAGCAAGTACTACATGGACAGCAGACAAAATTTACTTAATAAAAGGATTTACTTATGTAACTGATGCTGCTACATTGACTATTCAACCCGGAACTATTATTAAAGGAGATAAGGATAGTAAGGGTACTCTTATTATTACAAGAGGCTCTAAGATCATTGCAGAAGGTACAGTTGATAAACCGATTGTATTTACTTCAAATATTGGTGCTGGATCACGTAGTAAAGGTGACTGGGGTGGTTTAGTTTTATTAGGAAACGCACCGGGTAATAATGGTACAACTGCAGTTATTGAAGGTGGACCAATTCCAACTGTTGCGGGACAAGACGCTAAGTACATCCAATATGGTGGTACTGTTCCTGCTGATAACTCAGGGATCTTAAAATATGTCAGAGTTGAGTATGCAGGTATTGCTTATGCTGTAGATAGTGAAATTAACGGTATCACTTTTGGTGGTGTTGGTAGTGGTACTACTGTTGAATATGTTCAGGTTTACCGTTCTGGCGATGACGCTTTTGAATTTTTTGGTGGAACTGTAAATGCAAAACATTTAGTTTCTGTAGGTACTTGGGATGATGATTTTGATACTGACAACGGTTTCTCTGGAAACATTCAGTTTGCAGTAGCACAACGTTACCCTTTGGAAGCTGACCAGTCAGGATCAAATGGTTTTGAATCAGATAATGATAAAACAGGATCTTTAAATGCACCTAAGACATCAGCTGTATTTTCAAACGTAACGATTGTAGGTCCAATGTCATCTGCAACTACTAAGATCAATGGTTTTTATCAACATGCTGCTCAAATTAGAAGAAACTCAGCAATCAGTATCTTTAACTCAGTATTTGCTGGATACCCTGAAGGAATTTTTATTGATGATGCAAGTACATTAGGATTAACTTCTGCAAACTTTACAAGTACTGGTTTAGTATTTGCAAATAACCTGGTTTATGGAGCGAATTCAAAATCTAATGAATTAAAAGGTACAGTTGCTGGTAAAGCGATATTTGAAACATCAATTCGTGCTAATAATGTATTTGATAATACATTGTATGCTGGTGCTTTGTTAACCTCTCCATACTTATATCCTGCTGATATTTCTGCAACAGGTGTAGGTTCTCCAATGTTTACCTTATTAACAGGTTCTTTAGCATCAACTGGTGCATTGTTCACTGATGCGAAAGTTTCAGGTACGTTCTTCGAAAAAGTAGCTTACAAAGGTGCTTTTGGAACTGCTGATTGGACAGCTGGTTGGGCTAATTTTGCTCCACAAGCAATGCCTTATACTACTCCTGGAGCAGTTAAATAGGTTTAGTTTATAATTTAAAAAAGGCTTGTTTTCTATTTGAAAACAGGCCTTTTTTTGTTTAATATTATCCATTTTCCCAAACCTTTTATTTACCTATTCCCAGTTATTAGGTCTACTTTATCTAAAAAAAAAGATTTATATTTAAGTTCATATCCTTTCTATTATATGTTTGTTCTATCAGAATAAAAGGGTATAATTAGTCATTCTAATGAGAGATAAAAATTTAATTATTTTTTCACCGACCCTTTACCGCTGTTTACCGAGTTTTCGTACTGTTCAACCTAATAGCTGTTGCCGGGATGCCATCTTCGGTATATATTTGATAAAAAGAATAACAAATGGAAAACTCAAATCCCATATATAATAAAAGACAAGGTTCAGGGAAGAAGTGGGCTGGATTAATTTTCTTGTTTATTGGAGTTGTGCTTCTGGTTAGATCTTTGGGTGTGTTTATCCCAGATTGGTTAACTAGCTGGCCTATGATTTTGATTGCAGTTGGTATTTTTACTGGTAACAGGCAGAATTATAGGAATCCAACTTCTGTTGTATTAATTGTAATAGGGGTGGTATTTCTGGTAGCCAAGATTATCCCTGGAGTTAATCTGGGTAACTTTGTGTTTCCTGTGTTGGTTATTGGTATGGGTCTTTATCTGATTTTAGGTAAAAAGAGATTTAGCAGGCAGTTCATAAAAAAAGACATTGAGGTAGTTAAGGATCCTATTGTATGGGATAAACGTGTTCCTACAGAAGAAGAGGGTGAGCCTGTCATACTGGATAAGGAGGCACAATCTCCCGGAGCAGAGGAAAGGAAACAGCATTCACAAAGTGGAGGAGTAGAGGATTATCTTGATACTGTTTCTATTTTTGGAGGTATCAAAAAGAACATTGTATCAAAGAATTTTTTAGGTGGAGATATCGTTACCATTATGGGGGGAGCAGAAATTAATCTTACCCAGGCCGATATAAATGGTACGATTGTGATCGATATTACCCAGGTATTTGGTGGCACTAAGTTAATTGTTCCTCCGCAATGGAAAGTTTCTTCTGATCTGGCAGCTGTGTTTGGCGGAATTGAGGATAAACGGCCCTTGATACAATCGATCAACTTGGCTGATAATAAGGTTCTTGTATTAAGAGGGACTTCGATCTTTGGAGGAATAGATATTCGCAGTTATTAATTTAGTATTGTGTCAGTATCACTATTCTCATCAACACGAATTGTTTCTTATATCGGGTCGGCCTGGTTAGTGTGGATTTCTATGCATACAGCTTCCCTTTATATGTTAGGTTTTAGTCTTCAAGTGGCCGCTACGGATGCATTGATTAGCAATGTGCTCTTATTGCTGGCTTCTTTGGTTGTAAGTAATACCTTACGGTTTTATCAACCGGGAAAAGCTCAATATCTGAATGTGGTAGCCTGGTGTGTATTACTTGCCGGTATGTGGCTCTTCCTTTCCCGATGGATTCTTTTGTATATTTTGCACAGTGAAGCTGTTTATGCCCGGGTATTGAACAATTCATTACTGGTTAGAGGGAGCATAGGCTTTCTGCTGATTTGTGGAACGGCACTGATTAGTATGTTATGGTATACCCAGCAGGAGCAGAAAGCGAATGAGGCAAGAAAACAAGATGCGGAAAAGCTTGCCCGAGAGGCTGAGCTTTTTAATCTACGGCAACAGCTTCAGCCTCATTTTTTGTTTAACAGTTTAAATTCTATTAGTGCATTGATTGGTCGCCGTCCTGAAGAGGCTCGTACCATGATTTATCAGCTATCTGACTTTCTCCGTGGTACGTTAAGAAAAGTGGAAAATGAAGTGGTATCACTGGAAGAGGAATTTCAGCATTTACAGTTATATCTGGATATTGAAAAGGTGCGTTTTGGTCATCGTTTAATTACAAAGATCGTGCTGGAGGAGAATTGTGGAAAACTAGTTTTGCCTGCTATGCTGCTCCAGCCGCTTGTTGAAAATGCGATTAAATTTGGATTATATGATACTACGGGACAGGTAACCATCAGTATAGAAGCTCGTTGTGTGGATCGATACCTGGTAATCGTTATCCGGAATCCGTATGATGTGCATACCGTAAGACCTAAAAGTGGAACCGGCTTTGGAATTACAGGAATAAAAAGGAGACTTTATTTGCTTTTTGCACGTACTGATTTACTTGAAACACAAGGAGAAAATGATATTTTTACAACAACAGTAAAAATTCCGCAAAATGACAAGGGCAATATTAATTGATGATGAACCATTAGCAAGAGAAGTGGTAAAGGAGTACCTGGAAGACTACCCGGACATTGAGGTGGTTGCTGAGTGCAATGATGGATTTGAGGGTGTTAAGGCCATAGGAATTCATCAGCCTGATCTGATCTTCCTGGATATTCAAATGCCAAAGATTACCGGATTTGAAATGCTGGAGCTTGTTGACCCTCGTCCGGCTGTTATATTTACTTCTGCTTTTGATGAGTATGCAATTAAGGCCTTTGAAACGCATGCTGTGGATTATTTGCTTAAACCTTTTGCTAAGGTCCGGTTTAAACAAGCTGTTGATAAATGGTTAGAGAAACAGCATCTGGAAGAAACTAAATTGCATGTGCAGTCTTTGTTGGATAATAATGTGGCTTCTCCGATTTATAATGAACGTATTGTAGTTAAGGCTGGAAGTACCATTAAGATCATCCCGGCAAGTGATATTATCTTCCTGGAGGCTTACGATGATTATGTGAAAATAAATACACAGGACGGTACCTTTTTAAAGAATAAAACAATGCAGTTCTTTGAAAATAATCTGGATGAAAGACAGTTTGTAAGGGTTCATCGTTCATTTATAGTGCAGGTTTCTCATATTACAGGATTGGTTCCCTATGAAAAGGATGCTTACAAGATTATTTTGAAGTCAGGAGCCAAGCTTCCCGTAAGTAAAACAGGGTATGTTAAATTGAAGAAGCTGCTACAAATTTAATGTTGGGAATTACGCTTACCAGGCAATAAATTGACTGATTTGTTGTTTAGTAAATTTGAGTGTATCAGCCTGAAAAAAGTTTCCTTCTTCATCAAATTCTTTATTGATGTTAGGAATATGGATTTTTAAAGGAAGTACGTGCATATTGAGATAATGACAAATACCTGTAAAATGATCAATGCCCCGTATGTTACCATATTTTCCTGTAGAAATACCCACCAGACAAGCTTTTTTGCCACTAAAACTATCGGGAAAACGGCAAGTGTCTATCATGACTTTTAGAATTCCGGGGAAACTTCCATTATATTCGGGAATGATAAATATGAACTTCTGCGTGTTAGTAATAATTTGCTGAAAGGGTTCAAAGCTCCTGGGCTTGATTTTACCGTACATGTCAGTATGAATGATATCTTCGGGTAAGTTCTCCAAAGATAAAATGGAGGCATCATGATCCATTTGTTTGATCACTTTTTGATAATATTGGGCGGTTTTGAGGCTATAGCTGTTCGTACGGTTTGTGCTGGCGATAATAGTGATCATCTGTTGGTAATATGTTTNAACGAGATATTAGCCTGTCTTATTAAATTGTTTAAAGTTCGTATCTTAGGCGATTGATAAGAAA